>NZ_JFWP02000010.1:0-160012 GCF_000588715.1 Acinetobacter sp. 1000160
AGAATGCTGTATTTATTGCACGCCAACCGACGGGTGAGGTGTATGACCTACAATTAGCCCAGCAATTTCCTCAACGAGACTGGATCTTGTCGCGGATTTTATGGCTGGATGGTCTTGAAGAAGGCTTCAATCATGGGGAAGGGCACGATACCTTTAAGCGTTATATCTATATTCATGGTACGCCGGATACAGAGCCAATGGGTGTTCCGATGTCGCATGGTTGTATTCGAATGAAAAATGATGAAATTATCGAGCTATTTGAACTCGTTTCCGAACAGGCGCTGGTGTATATATCCGAACAAGCCTTGGAAAACGATATGTGAAAATGCAAATAAGTGCTTAAATAAAATACGAAAATATCAGTTTTTGCATGGAATCACTTATTTTTTAATCATTCGTACGGTTTTTTCAGAAAAGAATGGCAAAAGCGTTTGACAGGCTGTAAAGATTCTCTATAATGCACCTCACAAACGATGAAGACGTTAAGGGCGCTTAGCTCAGTTGGTAGAGCGTCTGCCTTACAAGCAGAATGTCGGCGGTTCGATCCCGTCAGCGCCCACCATAATTTGTGACATTTACTTCTCTATGGAAGTAATACAGTGCAGCGGTAGTTCAGTTGGTTAGAATATCGGCCTGTCACGCCGAGGGTCGCGGGTTCGAGCCCCGTCCGCTGCGCCACTTTAAGATTGCAAGAATAGCTAGAGTTAAATAGATTAGAATTTATTTCTTTTATATTTAAACAAGTTTTAAAGCGATGCTTTAGATTTGTTACCTCGCTCAGGGCGCTTAGCTCAGTTGGTAGAGCGTCTGCCTTACAAGCAGAATGTCGGCGGTTCGATCCCGTCAGCGCCCACCATAATTTGTGACATTTACTTCTCTATGGAAGTAATACAGTGCAGCGGTAGTTCAGTTGGTTAGAATATCGGCCTGTCACGCCGAGGGTCGCGGGTTCGAGCCCCGTCCGCTGCGCCATTCTCTTGATTCCCTGTTCAAGAGGGTGATAATGTAAGACACTACGCACTCCGTTTGTCTTGCGTCATAAAAATTGATATTCAATCAATTTTTATTCCTCAGGGCGCTTAGCTCAGTTGGTAGAGCGTCTGCCTTACAAGCAGAATGTCGGCGGTTCGATCCCGTCAGCGCCCACCATATATCTTCCCCAATCTCATATCATTGTAATCAATACAAAGTTATTTTATGATTAGCATCAATAATGATTCTAATACGAAGTACTTTATGAGAAATCCTTATCAACGCAAGGCTGCGTCGAAATCTCAAGCTACATCTGCCAATTCTTCACTTAAAGACACTTACCGTCAGTTTATTCAAAACATTATTATGCAACGTCACGTGATAGCGCTCTATCATGACGGCTGGGCTTTATGTTCAACACCATCAGGTCAGCATGCATTATCGGTATGGCAAAATAAAAGCTTGGCGAAATTACTGATTAAAGACAATTGGGCACAATACGAAATTCAGGAAGTACCCTTGTTGGCTTTTATTGAGAAGATGATTCCATTTTTAAAAGAAAATAATACCATCTTATCTTTGGATTTAACCCCTGAAGGGAATAACCTGCTGGTTAGCCCCGATGCTTTATTATTAGATATTAAGAACTTTTTATACCAGATTTACTTACAACGACCCGATGTATTTGCTGAGTTAAAACTGCCGTTACCGCGTGATATTCGTTTACATCAGCCAGCTTCATCCTCATTGGAATAGTAAAGGGCTCAATCAATATTCATTCAGCAGCCAGCCACTGGCATAAGCAAAATATTCTCTTAACCAGGCGTTATAGCGTGTTGCCAATGGTGTAGTCGCTCCGAGCAGGGTAATATTACGATAGCCTTGTTTTCTAGCAATGGCAGCAGCTCTTAAGGTGTGGAAATCACTGGTGACAATTGCAATCGGTTGCTGGATATTGATGTGTTGGGCTTGTAATAAAGTTTGACTATTTTTAAGGTTTAGTTCAGTGCTGGTGCTTTTATCTTCCAGAATGATTTGTGACTTAGGAATATGGTAGTGCTGCTGTAAATAACCAGACATCACCACAGCTTCGCTTTCGGTTTCACCATAATCTATCCCACCTGTCAGCACCAGTTTTGCATCAGGCTGCGCTAAAGCTACAGGAGCCGCACGATCCAATCGTTTTGCCAGCGTCGCAGAAGGTTGTCCATTTTCTACGCCACTGCCCAAAACAATAATGGCTTTTACCGGTGCAACAGGTTGTGTTTCCGTACGATTATCCGCAAGGTAATCAAAGAAATAGCCTAAGCTGACCAACCATGCCCAGAAACACAGCCAGCCAAAACGCCAGAGGCTATGCAGACGGAAGTGGTAGAAAAAGAAACGTTCAACATGATAATAAAAATAGGCATAAAGACAGAAAAACAGTCCGAGCAGTAGCGGGAGTACAGTACCAATATGAATCTTTTTAAAGGCAATCAGAATTGCGCCATCTAAGAACAGAACTGAACCGATAAGGGCTAAAGCAAGACGAATCCATAAACTTATTTGCATAATCTTAATTGTGTCGATTTGAACCGTGCTAAGTGTATGCAAAATTAAAAGAAAGGCAACACTGCGATTGTCTTATAAAAAAATGAGTGACTGGCACTCGTTTTTTTTAATGAGAAGGCTTAATACACATCTCGACGATAACGGCCTGCTTGACGTAATTCATCCAGTTTTTGTTCACCGAGAATATCTGTTAAAGCTTGGTCTACACCTGAGGCCATGCCTTCGATGCTACCACAGACATAAATCACCGCACCTTGCTCGACCCATTTTACTAACTCGTCGGCATTATTGCGCAGAATATCTTGTACATAGATACGCTGTTGCTGATCACGAGAGAAGGCCAGATCAAGTCGTTGCAATGTGCCCATATTTTTCCACGCTTCAATAGTTTCCTGATAGAAGAAATCATGTTCGCGTTGACGTTCACCAAAGATCAGCCAGTTGGCGGTGTAATTTTGGCGGTTACGCTGCTGTAACAGGCTCATTAAACCCGCAATACCGGTACCATTACCAATACAGATAATTGGACGGTTATCATCAATCAAATGGAACGATTCATTGGTACGGATACGTAGAGCAATCGGTTGTTTGAGCGGCGCATACTCGGTTAACCAGCCAGAACCCAAACCGAGTTGATGGTTATCATCATATTGTTGACGCACTACCAGTCTTAACAACTGTTGGGACGGGATACTGGCAATTGAATACTCACGCGTTGGCAAGGTTGGAAGCTGCGCCAGTAACTCTTCGATGCTATTGAAAGGTTGAGTTTCAATACGCAGGTTTTTATCCCACAGTACCTGTTCAATCGTCTGGTTGAGCGATTGCACAACAGTCTGTGCTGCAATCTGGTATTTGGCTAAAAAGTTTTGGATCGCTATTGGGCTATTTGCTGGCTGAATTTCAGCAATATCACCGGCATGCCAAGTCATATCCGAAGCAGAGGTCAGTTCAATATTATAAGCCGCTTGACCTACACTATTTGGGTTGAGCAGCGTACGCGCACTTAACGTCCATTGATCAAAGACTTTCTCTATATTCATGGCATGTAATTCATACTGGGTCACTACTGAAAGGGCTTGGTTCCAGCGCTGAATATCATGCGCATTGGCATTATCTACTTCAATGAGATCAAAGAATGGCTGTGCCTGACATTGTTTTAACCATGCATCGACCGCATAACCGAAGCTGCAATAACTTTCTGGATATTCTTTGGAGCCCAGCGCAAGCACGGCATATTGCATCTGGCTGAGATCAGGCTTTTGCTGCATCAGTTTTTTGCTAAAACCTGAGGCGAGATCGGGTGCTTCACCAGTCCCATAGGTACTGATCACAAATAAAACCTGTGCTGCCTGTAGCAGGTCCTGTTCAGTCAGTTGCTGGATCGGTTTTACGGTCGTTGGTTGTTGTGCTTCTTGCAGGCTCGTCGCTGTACGCCATGCCAGTTGCTCTGCTACACCGGTTTGAGACGCATAAGTGATCAGCCAGGGTTGTGCATTCGGATCAATCTGTTGAGTGCTGAGGGATTGACGTGCGGCCTGAGTCAGCTTCTTCTGTTTACGGCGTTTTAAATACAACATCCAGCCGGTCACAAAAAACAGCGGCATGCTGAGTGACGCCAGCATGGCAATAAATTGATAGGTCGAACCAAAGAAACTGCCACGGTGTACAGGCAGCATACTGCTCATGATTTTTTCATTGAGCTTTTTATCTTCATACAGTTCAAGTTTTTCAAACTGTTGATCTTGGTAATTATAGATGGCTTGGTTACGTGCACGCTCATGTTGCGGAATCGCATCGACAAAAGACACTTCAACTTTGGCATCGTCACGCTTTGGAACAGTTAAGGTCAGGCTTGAATATTCGCGTCCTATTTGAGCATTGACGCCCGTCCAGCTCTGGGTCAGGATGCGATTGACCTGCTCGGTCGATAAAGCTTGTTGTTTATGTTTTCTATTTCCAGATTCATTGTGCTGTTGGTTACGTTGCGGTTGTTCAACCCCCATGACTTTGAACATCCCCGCACGCCACCAGTCATAGGACCAGTATAGGCCTGTGCAAGCAAACAGCAGATAGAAGATCACCACCCATGTGCCGACAACGGCATGTAAATCCCAGATAAAATTACGGCCTTTTAACTTGGGTTTAATGAAGAACCATTGTTTAAAGCTATGCTTCTTGGGAAAGCGTAAATACAGACCACTCAATACAAAGAAAATCAGCATCAGGGTAGAGGCGCCAGTAATCTGCCCCCCAAATTCCCCTGCCGTTAAATTACGGTGTAAACGTTGAATAAATTGCAACGTATCGCGACCTTTAATATCAGGTAAAACTTCCGCTGTGTAGGGATTGACCATCATGTTATAGCCACGGCGCGCACCTTCTTTTTTGATATTGACGGTGGAGGACGCAGCGGGATCAGCAGCGATGGTAATACTGTTAATTTCAATTTCTGGTTGTTGTTGATTGAAATGTTGGTAGAGCTGGGCCGGAGTTAATTTGGGTGATTGAGCCACTTCAACAACATAGCTGTCCTGATTGATCCATTTAAGGATTTGTGGTTCATATGAGTAAATCGCCCCTGTAACTCCCATCAAAGAGAGAATAAGCCCCGCGGTGATCCCTAAAAACCAGTGTATCTGGAAGAAAACTTTTTTAAACATGGTCAAAAAATGTAAATAGAGTGGAATTCATGTAAAAAATTATAACTCAAGAATAAGAATACAATGTGGATTTTGCAGGTAATATTGATTTTGATTCTCATTTATTTTATGGGCAATAAAAAACCTCTCATGGCGAGAGGTTCTTGTTCATCCGTGTCTTAAATCGATTTAGGCGCGCCTACAGTTTCATTTAAGTGCTTGCGAACGGTATTAAAAGAAAAGTTCTTTGAATCCATACGCTTTGGCAAGATATAAGCCCCTTGTTGTTGTTCACCTTTAGGTGTTTTTACCTTGAAGTTCACCAGGATAAAGTCAGGAGAGCTATACCATTCATAGATATCTTTCCAGCCAATGGTAGCAGTACCTTCTTGTAGGCCCATTTTTTGGCGCATCACGATCCCGTGTGGTTGTACACCTAAACGTAAGCCTTTAATTTCCTGAACAGGGAATTCGGTCATCTTGCGTTTCACGTACCATTCCAGACCAAATTTCTTGATCAGATAAAACAGCACCACCCCTACAATCACCACCCAGCACAGTACGGTTGAGTAGGTTGAGTAATATTTAATAAGTCCTGCTGCAACCAAGGAAAGCACCACAAGTGCAATCATAATCATCCATGCTTTGCGGCTGAATTTGTTGGTACTACGCCAAATCATAAGTTGAGCTTGACGTTGTTCAGCTTCAGAAACTTCGTAAGGAACAGGTTGTAGCGTATAAGCGTATAGCGTTTTGGCGGTCATAGTGTAAAAAATGAGTCTAGAACTGGGTTAAGTTTAACACCTATTGGCATGCAAAGATATTATGCCAATGGCGAATGAT
The DNA here is from genome assembly GCF_000588715.1 of Acinetobacter sp. 1000160. Lineage (NCBI taxonomy): Bacteria > Pseudomonadati > Pseudomonadota > Gammaproteobacteria > Moraxellales > Moraxellaceae > Acinetobacter > Acinetobacter sp. 1000160. Next base: position 6,012 of record NZ_JFWP02000010.1, read on the forward strand.
TAGAGCGATGCATACTCGGTGCCGTCTTCATGGGGTTCATGACTCAGGCTTTGTTTCAGCATACTCAAACGGGTGAGTACGCCCAGCATCAGTGATAGTTGTTGCAAGATAATCAATGAATTCTGTTCATTTTCCTCATTGCGGCTTAAACGGTCACGGATGGCTTGCATCATATTCTGTGCGGATAAATCAGGCACCTCGTCTCTGAGTAACGCACCCTGAATATCATCCAGTGCCTGATCCAGTAAGGACAGCACTTCCTGATCCTGAATTTTTTCACGGTGCGCACCCAAGGCAGCGATATAACTTAAAAAGGTATGGCTGAGACAGAGAAATTCGAAGGCCAGACTTTTCTGGTTAACATCAATATTCGGTTCGGTGGCAATGGTCGAAATCAGTGATGCCACTTCTGCATCGGTATTATGGGCCGCCCGACGTACCACCCGATAATTCAGGGCATTATTACGACCATGATGATATTGCTCGACCACTTCACTCAGGTATTGACATTGGGCTTGTAGAGAACGGCGGATCGAGCGGGGCAGTCTACGGAACTTCCAGTCCGGCCAGATAAAACTCACACCAAACCAGGCCAGCGCACAACCGAGCACGGTATCAATAAAGCGGGGAAAACCTGCTGCAAAGGCAGAGCCATCCAGATTGAAATTGATGAGCGCCAGAATGGTAATAAAGGCCGTGGCTTGTGCATATTGCTTACTGCGCAGTTCTAAAAATAGCACCCCGCTCAGCACCAGCATGACCAGTTGTCCTTCAATGGAAGGAATAAAGTAGATAATCGCAAGACCGACAATAATACCAACCAATGTACCGATAATCCGTAAATAGAGGCGGCGTTTGGTGGCGTTAAAATTCGGCTGGCAGACGAACAGCGCCGTTAACATGATCCAGTAACCGTATGCGATATCGGTCATCTGGATAAACACATAGCCAATAAATAGCACAATGGATAAACGTACAGCATGACGGAACAATACCGATTCAGGAGAAAGATGCTGTTTTACACGGACAATAATGTCATTCCAGCCTTTGAGATCATCATCTTTCAGCTGGCTTTCTGCATGCTGGGCATTGATCTTTTGCAGATTGCGTTCGGTTTCCAGATTCTGTAATTGCGCATCAATCGATTTCAGATTCTGATACAGCGCAAACAGGGCATTAATCCGCACCTGATCATAATGTCCATCTTGCCGCAACTTTTCCAGAGAGGTGCGTAAATTTTCAAAACTATGCTTAAAGCGTTTGTTATGCACATAACGGGTACGACTTAAAATCGATTGAGACAGATCCTGACAGGCTTTACCCTGAATCGACAGGATGCGCTGGAAGCGGAACAGGATGTCGCTATGCTGGAACACTTTGGCCAGTTTCTGATAATCAATATGCGCTGAATCGGCACGTTCATGAATATCTTGCGCCACAAAATAATATTGCAGGCTGCGTCGGGTATCTTTTTGACCGCGGTCACCTTTGAGTCGGGTTAACAAGGACATGCGCAGATCATTAAAGATCGCCACCAGCTTGCCATTTTCCATGGCAATATCAATCATGCTTTGTTGATAGCTGGACGGGGTCATGTCAACATCAAACAGGTTGGACTTGGCAAACAGGAAACTTCCCAGCGCCGAATAAGATGCCGAAAGCTGATCCCGGACTTTTCGTACCGGGAACAGCAGGAAACTGATGGTAGAGAGTAGGCCATACCAGGCCGCACCCGCAACCAGAAGCGCGGGTTGAACATACCATTGCTCAAATAAATGTACGCCTAGCATGGTATAGACGGAAGTCACCAGACAGCCATACGCAATGGTGGCATAACGTCGTCCCAGCGAGCCAAGCAAGATCCAGCCGATACAGGAAGCAATCAGGCCGATTGCAAAGGCAACCGGATAAGGGAATAACAGTTGAACCGATGCAGCGGTGATAAAAAATCCGATATAGGTATAAATCAGATTCATGATGCGCACAGAAAAGCGGTCATCAATATCACTAATTGCGGCAGCAACCACACCGAGGGTTAAGGGAATGGTGGCGAGTTGATAATCGAGTAAATAAGGAACGAAAGCTGTCCCGGTAAAGGCAATCAGCATACGCACGTTATACATCAACGTGGTGTTATAGGTTGTTTGTTTTAAACGTCCGAACCAAGGATTCAAGGGTTGTCCTTCTTGTATTCTACAATTGAATTTTCATCGTGGCTGTTCACAGGGTTAACGTGTTCGCAGACGTTAATATTATGCACAAAACTGATGGGGATGCTAAGCTTAGAATATTCCAAAATTTGTTAAAGTGGGGCAGTATGCAGGTCGAGCAAACCAATCAACGTCAATATTCAACAGCATGGATTATGTTGCTTGCTTTGTTAACTGCGTTAGGGCCGTTATCGATTGATATGTATTTACCCGCATTGCCGCAAATGGCCGATGAATTTGGGGTAAGTACACAAATGGTTGCCAATACCTTGCCTGCCTATTTCTTGGGTCTGGCGATGGGTCAACTGATTTATGGTCCGGTCAGTGACCGGATTGGGCGTAAAAAGCCGCTTTATTTTGGCTTGGCACTATATGCCATCGCCAGTCTGGCGTGTGTCTTTGCAAGCAATGAATGGGCCTTGATCGCAGCCCGTATTTTCCAGGCTTTGGGCGGCTGTGTCGGGGTTGTAATGGCGCGTGCTGCAATCCGTGACCGTCTGGATATGCAGGGTTCTGCACAGGCATTTTCCAGCATGATGATTGTGATGGGACTGGCGCCCATTCTGGCACCCATCTTTGGAGCATGGATTCTCAACTTTTTTCCGTGGCAAGCGATTTTCATTACCTTAGCGCTGATCGGGGTAATGTGCTGGCTCTGTGTACATTTCTTCTTTAAAGAATCTTTGCCGGTTGAGCGCCGTTTAAAATTATCGGTCTATCAGGTGACCACGCTATATGCAGCGATCTTAAAAGATGAGAGTTTCCGTGTGCCGATGTTTGCAGGCTGCTTAACCGGTGCGGCCTTATTCTGTTATATCAGCTCGGCTTCTGCGGTTTTTATGGGACAGTATGGCTTATCTCAGCAACATTTCTCTTATGCCTTTGCCTTAAATGCAGCAGGCATCATGCTGATGTCCTCGATTAATAAACACCTGAATACTCGTATGGGCATTTACCAGCGTTTAAAACTGGGAGGCGCGATTCAGTGTTTTGGAGCCTTGATTGTACTAGGCGCAGGGCTGATGGCAGATGCACCTCTAGCCTTACTGATGCCGGGCTTGTTTTTAGTGGTCTCCGGGATTGGTTTAACCGGGCCGAATGCCATGGCTTTGGCCATGTCTCAACAGGGCGCGCGTGCAGGTACAGCCAGTGCAATTATGGGCAGTATGCAATTTGCCTGTGGTCTGCTGGCCGGGATTATCCTGAATTTCCTGTTCTGGAAAGCATCGCTGAATATGGGCATCATGATGTTGTTATTTACCAGTGTCGGTTTCTTTGCCATCTTAAAAGTCGGTAAACAACAAAGCAGTATCTCTGGTTAAAGAAATACTGCTGCATCTCGGATGGTTTAATCTAGAAATACGGTAAAGTTTTCAACCGGTTCACGCGGGGTAATGAAGGTGTTGACGATATGGTCAGGGTCGGCATAACCCAAGGCAATGGTACACACCAGTTCTTCATCTTCTGGCGCGCCCAGAATATCCAGAACGATCGGGTGGAAATGATTCCAGGCTGCTTGCGGGCAGGTATCCAGACCACGGGCTTTGGCGGCGACCATGACATTCTGCAACATCATGGAAATATCCATTTTTGAACCAATACCCATGATTTTATTCACGGTAAAATACAGGGCGACCGGCGCATCAAATAACTGGAAGTTACGCAATTGTTGCGCTGCCATTTTCTCTTTTTCCCCTTTCTGAATGCCCAGCAAGCCATAGAGACCCCAGCCATTGGCACGACGACGATCGATAAATGGTGAAATCCAGGTTTCAGGATAGTAGGCAAAGGTCTCCTGATATTGTGCGGCCAGTTCTGGTTTTTGTAGAAGTTCGATTTGTGCAGCGCAGACACGGTCAATCATTTCGGCACGTTTTTGTCCAGTGACCACATAGACTTTCCAAGGCTGGACGTTGGTCCCAGAAGGGGCACGGCTGGCGACAGTCAGGATATCTTTAATGGTTTGGGTGTCAACAGGGGTATCTAAAAACGCACGTACCGAATGACGAGAGGTGATGGCCTCGTCCACCAGGCGGACTTGTTCCGTGTTCATGAAAACTCCTTAACCTTTTGATCTTTTAATGACAGGAGAATATAAATCAATAAATGTTTTTTGTTGCGGGTTTTTCAGGTATAAATATAGGGTTGCATAAAAAATACGCAAAAAAATTAGAGGATTAACACTAATTGTTGTGAGTTTTCTATCTTTTGTTAGGTTTGTGTGAAAAATAATTCTATAAGTAACATAATGAAATCGAAATAATATTTATGCCTACTCAATGGAATCAATAAAACTCTTTAAATAAAAAGTACACACAATATCCGAAATTTATGCATAATACGCCCTTTTTAAAAATGATTAGACTTTCCTTGCTGAATGGCTAAGGGGGAATTTTCTATTTTAAAGACAGCTTGAATTTATCCAATTCAATCTCTGTGGGAAATGTTGAAATATACACTATATACAAGGAGCTTCTCATGAGTTTATCTCTCATCCGTAAGCCGTTCGTAATGCAAGGATTAGCAATCACAGTTGCTGCCTTAATGATGAACAGTACACACGCTGCCAGCGAGCAAGAACAGATTCAGCAACTTCGCGATGAAGTCAAGGAATTAAGAGCTTTATTACAGCAATATGTTCCCCAGGCAAAACAACAAAATGATGCTGCTCAAGTTGCTGTCGCCCCTGCGACTGCAGTGGCTGCAACCAATAATCAAAATACAGCAGCAGTAGTCACAACCGCTGCCCCGAAAAAATCTCCATTAAGTTTTAGCACTGCTTCTGGTGCGGAAGTAAAACTGTACGGTTTCTTGCGTGGTGACGCGTCTTATCAGGCAAAAGGTGGTGACGGTATTTTTAACCGCATCAATAAGGTTGATCTGGAAGGCGCTGAAAAGAACAGTGACCGTTTCTATAGCACTGCAACCGTGACCCGTCTTGGTCTTGATTTTAAAGCACCGGTTGAAGGCGCTGACGTTGGCGGTAAGTTAGAAGTGGACTTCCGTGGTGGTAGCAGCAATGACACCATTCGTATCCGTCATGCTTATATGACTTATAACGACTGGCTATTTGGTCAAACCACATCGACCTTCCTGGCCACAGATTTGCAACCGGAAATGCTGGACTTTAACTCGCCACTGGGAATTGGTACCTACCGTACGCCTATGGTTCGTTATAGCGGCAAGTTCACACCAGAAACCAGCTATGCGGTTGCTTTAGAAAAAGGCAATGACGATAACCGTGCGCCATCCTTAACCTCAAAAGTAAAATATGATTTTGCAGAAGGCAAAGGAACCACCTCTGCACGTGCCTTGTTGACAGAAGCACGCAGTAAAGCGACCTACGACAACAACAATAACCGCACCAATTCAGGCGAAGCTGAACTGGGTTGGGGTGTTGCTGTGGGTACAAAATATAAATTCACCGATTCATTACAGGCCATGATTGACTATTCGCATGTCAAAGGCGATAGCAAATTCCTGTTGTATACCAACAATGCCTTCAATGTAAATCCAAATAATTTTGATTTGAATCTGAATGAATTTGATGCAGTGACAGTCGGTACAACCTATCAGATTAACCCGAAATTACGTAGTACTTTGGCCTATGGCGCCATGTTTGCAGATGACAGCAATGACTTTGCAAAACAGGCCGTGGTTGCAAAAGACACCGCCCAGAACAAAACCCTGCAACAGGGCTGGTGGAATATCATGTATTCACCAGTAACACCGATTACGTTCGGTCTGGAATATATCTACGGTGAGCGTAAAACCTTTGACGGGCAAAAAGGTAAAGATAATCGTGTAGGAGCAATGGCTCGCTATAATTTCTAAGCCATTTCAACCCGCTGATGCAAATCATCCGTGAAAACTGAATCACCATAACTTGCAAAGGTTCTCACATTGAACTGTATGCTTTTTATAAAGTTGATTGAGTTTTCACTCATTTTTAGAGTTACTATTTTGGCAGTTTGAAAGGGGCTACCCGCCGTCAGATGAACTACCAAGATAAACGGAAGAAGATATGGAATTTACTTTTAATGGTTTTTATACCCTGATTTCAGCCGTTATCGTGTTGTTATTAGGGCGTTTGCTCGTTAATAAAATTGATTTCTTAAGACGCTATAACATTCCCGAGCCGGTTGCTGGTGGTCTGGTTGCGGCCGTAGTTTCACTACTGGTGCATTCGCTTTGGGGTTATAGCATTGTCTTTAGTAGCGAGTTACAAACCAGTTTTATGTTGATCTTCTTTGCTTCGATTGGTTTAAGTGCCAATTTCCTGAAGCTTAGAGAAGGCGGTATCGGTTTGGTGATCTTCCTGGTCTGTGTTGCATCTTTCATTGTGGTACAGAACGCGGTCGGTATGAGTCTGGCAACCTTGCTCGGTATTGATCCGCTGGTGGGCCTGATTGCAGGTTCAATCACCCTGACCGGTGGTCATGGTACAGCAGGGGCATGGGGCGAAATTCTTGAAACCCAGCACGGGATTCAAGGTGCTTTAGCTTTAGGTATGGCGAGTGCAACTTTTGGTCTGATCATCGGGGGTATTATCGGTGGTCCATTGGCGAAATTGTTAATTAACCGTTATAGCCTTGCTCAAGCGCAAACACCAGCTGAGATCAAAAACCGTGATACGCATCTAGATCAGCATCCTGACGAGCTGGCACCATTTGAAAATCCACATCAAGTCCGTTTAATCACTGCTGATAATGCCATTACCACTTTGGGTATGTTTGCTGCTTGTCTTGCATTTGCAGAGTTCATGACCGGTTTCAGTAAGGGCACATGGTTCGAGCTACCAACCTTTGTCTGGGCACTTGGCGGCGGTGTGATTTTACGTAACATCCTCGAAAGCGTGTTAAAGGTAGATATCTTTGATCGTGCTATTGACGTGTTTGGTAATGCATCATTGTCACTTTATCTGGCAATGGCATTGCTGTCGCTCAAATTATGGCAGCTGGCTGATCTTGCTGGACCGCTCGTTGTCATTTTAGGTGCGCAAACCATTACCATGGCATTGTATGCAGCATTCATTACTTTCCGTGTGATGGGTAAAAACTACGATGCGGCTGTATTGGCTGCAGGTCACTGTGGTTTTGGTATGGGGGCAACACCAACTGCGGTTGCCAACATGCAGGCCATCACCAATATGTATGGACCTTCTCATAAAGCGTTCCTGATCGTTCCGCTTTGTGGTGCGTTCTTTGTTGATTTAATTAACGCAACAGTAATTCAATTAATTTTGAAATTCTTTGCCTAAGTCGGATCAAAAGCCCCTAAAGGGGCTTTTTTGATTCATCCATTGTTATCGTATATGTACGTATGTACATAAAATCTTTAAAAGCGAATAAGTGATGAATGAAAAATTAAATGACACCCTGATGGCTTGGGTAAGTTTTTTCAATGATCCTTTATGGGACTTTCTGGTTATTTTCCTTCTGGCAGTGGGTATCTTCTATACCATTGCGACCAAAGCTGTGCAGATCAGAATGTTCTTTCACAGTATCAAAGTGATGAAGGGCAGCCGTAGCAAAGGCGAAGAGAAAGATTCACACGGATTAACACCCTTCCAGGCATTCGTAACTGGCTTAGCCAGTCGTGTGGGTGTGGGTAATATTGCAGGTGTTGCGATTGCGATTGCGATTGGTGGCCCTGGTGCCGTGTTCTGGATGTGGTTTACTGCATTACTGGGGATGAGCTCGGCTTTTATTGAGTCTTCGCTTGCTCAGTTATTTAAAGTAAGAGACAGTAATAGTAAGCAGTTTCGGGGTGGACCAGCTTACTATATTACTCAGGGCTTACGTAGCAAAACCTTTGGTGTGATCTTCGCGCTAGCATTGATCTTCACTTATGGTTTCGTATTTAACTCGGTTCAGATCAATGCGATTGCCAATGCTTCTTCACATGCGTGGGGCTGGGATAAGGCCAATATGATTGCGCACCTGGGCGGTGTTGATCTGGAAATCTCATGGGTTGGTCTGGTCCTGGTTGTGTTAGTTGCATTGGCAATTTTTGGTGGTATTAAACGTATCGCTAAATTTGCCGAGATGTTTGTGCCATTAAAAGCAGGTCTATACTTGGCTGTTGCTTTATATATCGCCTTAAGCAACTACGAACTTTTGCCTGGCATTTTCAAATTGATCTTTACCGAAGCATTCCAGTTTAATGCTGCAGCGGGCGGTTTCTTTGGTGCCATGATTTCCATGGCGATGATGCAAGGGATCAAGCGTGGCCTGTTCTCAAACGAAGCAGGTATGGGTTCGGCGCCGAATGCTGCCGCAGCTTCTGATGTGAAGCATCCGGTGAACCAAGGTTTGGTTCAGATGCTGGGTGTATTCGTCGATACCTTTATTGTGTGTACCAGTACCGCGATGATTATCCTGATTTCTGGTGTTTATCACGATGCCGGTTTCGTCGGGGTTGAATTAACCCAGCGTGCGTTAGAGACACAAGTGGGTAGCTGGGGTGGTGACTTCCTTGCGATTCTTTTGTTCCTGTTCTGTTATTCTGCCGTGTTAGGTAACTATGCCTATGCGGAAAGTAATGTACAGTTCATCAATAACAATCCAAAAGTCATGTTCATCTTCCGGGTTTTTGTGTTGGTGATGGTGTACTTTGGTGCAATTGGCAGTGTTCCACTGGTTTGGTCGATGGCTGACTTGTTCATGGGAATCATGGCAACCATTAACCTGGTGGCAATCTTATTGTTAACCCCAATGGCGCGTACCTTACTGAAAGACTATACCGCACAGTTGAAGAAAGGCATTAAAGAGCCTGAGTTCAAGATTGATAACTATCCGGAACTGAAGAAAAAAGTTGATTCTGATATCTGGTAAGTGATTTGAATAACGCCTTGAATGTATAAAAAAAGTCCCTTGCGAGGGACTTTTTTTATGCAGATTTCATGACATATGCAAAGAAATTGATACATCTTTTCAGATGTGCTGACGCTAAAATCCGACACAGAAAAACAGACAATATGGCAACACTGCGTATGAAACAGCTTAAATTCTGGGCCCTTGGTCTTTCAATCATGCTCTTGGCAGGTTGCCAAACTACAGCGCATGTAAGCCCTGCTGTGGAAGATGCTCAGGCACATACTGTTTCGCAACCTTTTAGTTATATCAAACAGCAACAAAAGCGACCTGTGGTGGCGTTGGTGCTGGGCAGTGGCGGGGCACGGGGTTATGCTCATATCGGTGTGATCGAAGTGCTAGAACAACAAGGCATTCGCCCTGACTTTATTGTTGGAACCAGTGCGGGCAGTATTGTCGGTTCAATCTATGCCAGCGGTAAAAGTGCTGCTGAACTGCGTGATATTGCCTTAAAGCTAAAAGCCACTGATGTCCGTGATGTCAATCTGAGTCTAAAAGGCTTTTTTGATGGCAAGAAGGTGGAAGACTATATCAACCAGCAAGTCCATAATACGCCCTTACAAAAGTTGAAAATCCCGCTGTATGTGGTGGCGACCGAGTTAAAGGACGGGTCAAAAACCGTATTTAACTATGGCAATACCGGACAGGCGGTTCGTGCTTCCGCTTCGATTCCAAGTATGTTTGTACCAACCATGATTCATGATGTGGAATATGTCGATGGGGGGCTGGTCAGTCCGGTACCTGTGCAGGTGGCACGTGAGCTCGGCGCAGATGTGGTGATTGCAGTGGATATTCTGGCTCAGCCAATCCATACCGAAACTACCAATGTCTGGGGCCTGTTTAACCAGAATATCAATATCATGCAAGGTCGTCTGGCTGAAGAGGAACTGAAAGAAGCAGATATTGTGATTCAACCTGACCTACGTGAGAAAGCACATATTTTTGATGTAAAAGGCCGAGAGCAGACCATGCAGGCAGGCATTGATGCAGCAAATGATAAACTGGCCGATATACAATGGGCTATCCAAAATAAAAGCAAGCCCTCTAGAGCGGATCAGCAGAATATGGCGGTCAAGCAAAATTCAGCTTTGCTACGATGATTGAATATTGTTCAGATTTATAGATGGACTTAAGTGTTTGAGTCTATTTGCTAAAATTCATTTTTTATAAAAACAGCTTATAAATATTCTACAAAAAGCTATTAAAAAGCGTAGAAAAATAGTAAATAACTACAAATCATAAAACTTTTCTATCAGAGAGTTTTAAGTTTTAGGTCATAGGATGACCTCACCAAATAAATTGTTTCATAACAAGGATTGTTAAACAGATGTTTAAGTCTTTCTTTCCGAACCCGCGTCTATTCTTTATTTCTGTTGTTGTCTGGCTCGCACTTAATATGCTGCTCTGGTACAGCGGTGGTCATAGCTGGGGCGAATATCTGGGTTTTCCTAAAGGCTATGCTAATGCAGAATTACCGATTGATGTCAGTCGCTTTTGGGCGCCTTCATTTATCTGGTTTTATTGCTGGTTCTTCATCGCTACAGCTTTGTTTGCGTGTTTTTGGCGTATTTTTTCAGATCATAAATGGCAGAAGTGGTCGATCTGGGGCTCAGCTTTTATCCTGTTTAATATCTGGTTCGGCGTGCAGGTGAGTGTTGCAATCAATGCTTGGTATGGTCCATTTTGGGATCTGATTCAAAAAATGCTTGCGAATGGTGGCGGAGACATTAAAGAACTTTATATGGGAACATTAACATTCCTATATATAGCAATGGTTGCTGTGACTTTAGTGGTTGTGAACTCTTTCTTTACTAGCCATTATGTATTTCGTTGGCGGACTGCCATGAATGAGTATTATACCGCTCATTGGGAACAATTACGTCATATTGAAGGTGCTGCTCAACGTGTGCAGGAAGACACGATGCGTTTTGCCACGATACTTGAAGATTTAGGGGTAGAGTTGATTAAAGCTGTTATGGTCTTAATTGCATTTTTACCTTTATTATTTGAGTTTTCAAAACATGTCCCAGAGCTTCCTGTTGTAGGGGAAATTAGCCACTCTTTAGTTTGGGCTGCGATAGTATGGGCGATTTTTGGTACTGTGTTATTGATGGTTGTAGGTGTTAAATTACCTGGACTACAATTCAATAACCAGAAAGTCGAAGCAGCTTATCGTAAAGAGTTGGTATATGGTGAGGATCATGCTGATCGTGCTGATCCACTGACATTAAAAGAATTATTTTCAGGTGTACGGAAAAACTATTTCCGCCTATATTTTCATTATGCTTATTTCAATCTAGTCGCAATTTGGTACAAACAGCTCGATATTCTCTATAGTTTGATGGTTCTATTCCCAGCAATCGCTTCAGGTAAGATGACTTTGGGTCTAATTAACCAGATAGGTAATATTTTCGATAAAGTACGAGAATCCTTTCAATATCTGATTACTTCTTGGAAAACAATTGTAGAGTTACTTTCGATTCATAAACGTCTTAAAGCTTTTGAAAAAATCTTGGATTAGTTCAGTCATTTGTACAGCAAAGCCTTAGTTCAACACTAAGGCTTTTTTATTGGTAATGATTTTTTTGTGTATTAGTTTTTATGTGAAAAGTGAATATATATTGCTGGGAAAATGACTTTATTCAGCAAAAGTGTTTCACTATAGTCTGTTGATAAAATTAATGATCTCTCATTTTGCTCTTATATAACTTAGAACCTAAATAAATAGGATAAATCATGAAACCTGTATGGCTCAAAAGTGCATTAGCGCTTGCACTGACTGCTTTTACTGCAAATGTATGGGCAGACCCAGCAATTAAATCCTCCCCAACTCAAAAAAAATCAGGCATTGACCAGCAATTTATTGATCAAACCGTGTCTGCCCAGCATGACTTTTACGATCATGTAAATGGAAAATGGTTAAAAGATACTGAAATTCCCGCAGATAAGTCACGTTGGGGCGCATTTAACGAGTTACATGAATTATCGACCAACCAGTTGCATGCCATTGTTGAACAACTGAGTGCCCAAAAATGGGCAGCAGGCAGCGTAGAGCAAAAGATTGCCAGTCTGTACGCCAGCTTTATGGATGAAAAAGCTATCGAAGCACAAGGCCTTCAACCTTTACAGCCGGAACTGGCACAGGTTGATGCAATTCAAAATAAACAGGACTTCGCTCGATTAATGGGGCATTTCTCGCGTATCGGCGTCAGAACGCCATTTGATATCAGTATTGATCAGGACATGAAACGCTCTGATGTGATGATTGCAGGTTTGGCACAGCGTCGATTGGGCCTGCCAGATCGTGACTATTATTTGAAAGATGATCAGAAGTTTGTGGAAACGCGTGCAAAATATCTCAAGCATATTGAAAAGATGCTGCAGCTTTCTGGCGATCAGCAAGCCGCCCAGCATGCCAAACAAATCCTCCAGCTGGAAACGGAACTGGCCAAGATTCAGTGGAGTAATGTTCAAAATCGTGATTTATCCAAGCGTTACAATATTTACCCGCTTAAAGATTTGAATCAGTTAAGTCGTAACTTTGATTGGAATAGTTACCTGAAGACGGTTGGGGTAAAGGATAAAATCCAGACCATTCAGGTACATCAGCTCAGTTATTTTAAGGCGCTTGATCCAGTGCTGAATAAAACTCCTTTAGAGGTGTGGAAGGCCTATTTTAAATGGAACCTGATCAGCAGTTTCGCTCCTTATCTGAATAAAGCTCTTGTTGATGAAAGTTTCGCTTTTTATGGTAAAAGTTTGCGTGATGTGGCTGAACAGGAAGTGCGCTGGAAACGTGGCGTACAAACGGTAAACGGTGTGCTTGGTGACGGTCTGGGTAAAATCTATGTAGAAAAACATTTTTCTGCGGATAAAAAACAGCGCATGGATACCTTGGTTCAGAATCTGATCCGGGCTTATGATCAAAGTATTAGCCAGCTGGACTGGATGAGTCCTGCAACCAAAGTACAAGCCAAAAAGAAACTGGCTAGCCTATCCATTAAAGTCGGTTACCCGAAGAAATGGCGTGATTATTCAGCATTGGACATTAAAGACGGTGACCTCATTGGCAACGTGATTCGTGCCAGCGAGTTTGAGCATCAGGAAGAACTGGATAAGCTCGGTAAACCTGTGGATCGTGATGAATGGTTTATGTCACCGCAAACGGTCAATGCGTATTACAATCCATCCTCCAATGAAATTGTATTCCCGGCTGCCATCTTACAACCACCTTTCTTTAATATTGAAGCCGATGATGCGGTTAATTATGGCGGGATTGGAAGTGTGATTGGGCATGAGATCAGTCATGGTTTTGATGATCAGGGCAGCCAGTTCGATGAATTGGGCAATATGCGTAACTGGTGGACCAAGCAAGATCATCAAAAGTTTAAAGCCAAAACACAGGCTTTGATTGCACAGTACAATGCCTATGAACCGATTGCAGGGTATCACGTCAATGGTGAGCTGACGCTGGGTGAAAATATTGCCGATAACTCAGGATTATCGATTGCCTACAAAGCGTATCAATTGTCCTTGGCAGGCAAGCCTGCGCCTGTGATTGAAGGGCGTACGGGGGAGCAGCGTTTCTATATGGGCTGGGCGCAAGTCTGGCGTGCCAAAACCCGTGAAGCACAAGCGATTGTATATTTAAAAACAGATCCACATGCGCCCGATAAAGTCCGGGCTAATGGTGCTTTAGTCAATCAGGCACCTTTTTATGACGCCTTCAAGATTAAAGCCGGGGACAAAATGTATTTGGCCCCTGAAAAGCGGGTCAGCATCTGGTAATCCAGAATTCAATAAAAAACCTGCATCATGCAGGTTTTTTTTATTGGCTCTATTTAAAGGAAGGCGATTCCTAGTCCTGCGCCTGCGGCCATCACCCAAAGTGGATGGATCTTTTTAAACATCCCGAGCACTGCAGTAACAACTACGATAATGACCAAGAGCAGGTTTTGTGCGGAAGCATCGGCAATCATCCAGGCACTGACCAGGACCAAGCCAACAGTAATCGGTTTCAAGGCTTTTTCAAAACGTGCCCGTAACGGATTGGCTTTAAAGCGTTCCCAAAATTTCAGCGCATAAATGGTAATGATGGAAGATGGACCAAACTTCGCCAATGAAGTGACCAGTAAACCTGCTGGGCCTGCCACATGCCAGCCGACCAAAGGCACAATCATCATATTCGGTCCGGGTGCTGCCTGCGCCATGGCAAATAGCGAGCTAAACTGCTCTGCACTCATCCATTGATGCACGGTTACCACCTGATGCTGCATTTCAGGCAGGATGGCGTTACCACCGCCAAAAGCCAACAATGAAAGCTGAGTAAAAACCACGGCAAGGGTGACTAAGATCATGATTTTTTCACTCCCAATACCAGCATGTTAATGGCCAGTAGAATCGCTAAAGTCAGTGCCAACGGCAGCTTGATCCAGATCATGAACACGAAGGTCAGGCCGATGGTAAAAAGGGTCAGATAACTTTTCAAGATGGGTTTGAGCATCTTAAAGCCTGTGGCAAACAGCAAGCCTGCTGCTGCGGCGGCCAAACCCTGGATCATGTGTTTGACGGCAGGCAGATATTGAAAATGCTCATAGACCTGATAGATCATCAGCACAATTGCTGTGGGGGCGGAGATCAAACCGAGGACTGAACTGATCGCACCTTTCACGCCTTGGAATTCCATTCCAATGGCAACCGCCATATTGATGATGTTACCGCCCGGTAATAACTGGCACACGCCAAGTAAGTCGGTAAATTTGCCAGCATCAATCCATTTATGTTCTTCAACGATAATGCGATGTGCCAGTGGCAGCACGCCACCGAAACCCATCAATCCCAATTTCATAAACCCCGTAAAAAGTGCCTTACAATCAGGAGCAGTCGTTAATGGTTCACGCTCTATTGATAGGACTTGGGCTTTCATTGGATTACCTTTCTGTTCAACCTTGTGAGCTATAGCATGAAAGATTTATGGTATATTCACAAATGCTATTTTTGCCATTATCTATACTTTTAAGGTATGTATGATCGATATTCATAAGCTCAATGCATTCGTGGCTGTGGTGGAAGAAAGCAATATTTCCAAAGCAGCGGTCAGACTGCATATGCAACAGCCGCCATTGACCCGATTGATCAAAAGTCTGGAACAAGAACTAGATACGGCTTTGCTGAAACGTCTGCCTCGTGGTGTCGAGGTCACGGAAGCCGGTAAGGCTTTGTATCAGGAAGCGATTACCATTCTGGCGCATGCCCAGTCGATTCCGAAACGGGTAAAAAACATTGCCCAGGGACTGGAAGGTCAGATCAATATTGGCTTTACCAACTCAGCAGGCTTACATCCTTTTTTGCCAGCGGTATTGCGTCAGTTTAGGGAACAGTTTCCTGCGGTAGCGATTCATCTGGAAGAGGATAGCAGCACAGCTTTAACGGATGCAGTCATCAATGAAAAACTGGATATCGTGTTTCTACGCAAACCGGCACCGATTCATACCGAAGTCCAAAGTATTCACGTACTGGATGAGCCTTTAATTGTCGCGTTGCCGAGTAATCATCCTTTGGCTGGGCAAGCGGGAGCAATCCGCTTAGTCGACTTGGAGCCGTATGAGTTTGTGTTGTATCGCCGTATCGCGGGACAGGACCTGTTCGATAATATTCTGGCAAACTGTTATCAGGCCGGTTTTAGTCCCAATATTGTTCAAGAGGCCCCTCGCTTAACCTCGAGCCTTAATCTGATTGCCGCTGGTATTGGACTGTCTATTGTCCCTGCGTCAATTCAGGACTTCTGGAACAAGCAGATCATCTATAAAGCTTTAGAAGCTAAAAAACCTTGTATCGCCCCGATTTATGCAATTTGTCGTACCCAAGGCAATAGTGTTCGGGTCGAGCATTTCTTGAGTTTACTCAAAGCCAGTCAGGCGGTTTGAAACGGTTCAATGGTTAAAGTGATAAAAATTTAAAATCGGCCCAACCAAGGGCTGTTGTGATTGATCCAGCGTCACTTTAATGACCCTGAAGTTAAAGTCACCTTCATCAATATATTTAGCCACACCATGAGTTTTATTATTCAAATTTGGAATTTGATAACTAAAGAAAGCCACTTGTTTCGAAGGATGCACTACATTGATTAATTTCTGCGGATCTTTATAGCCGCCATATTCATTTTCAATACTTTCTTTTAACAGATTAGGAAAATAAAGCGTGGCATAGGGCATACCGCAGCCCACACAAACGGATGAGTCGTATAATTCAATCGCCTGTTTTTGATTTGGGCTCATCAGCAAAGCTGAACCGGTACCATTTGCACCTGCACTTGCCTCCACATCGTGCCAATCTTTCGGGATCAGCACGGCACCAATTTCTGGGAGTGCAACAAGTTTAAGCTGCTTGGCCTGAGATGCATTCAGCTTAAAGTCAAAATGGCAGCTTTTGGCTGTACAGCGTTTAAAGTCTTTTAATAAGCCATCATCGACTGGATTGAGTACGGTAACGCCATAAAAGGGAACGCGGACATCGTTGGCAAAGGATACTTCACCCAAGGCATAGATTTGATTGTCAGCTTTGCGCTGTTGGACTGTATTTGAAAATTGGGGAAAAATGGGTTTAAAGCTACGAACTTCTGCATGAGCCGAAGTCACTGATAAAATCAGTAAAACAGTAGAAAGAGCGATAAAGGTTTTCATTTTTTAATTAAGTATTTTAGATTTGAGTTCAAATGAATATATTCTGCAATACAAGAACCTACAACCTGTTCTATGCATTCGCATTAGAATATTTCAACGAATAATAAATAAATTGCATTGAGACATAATCCCTATGAACAAGATCTTTACAGTCTGTGGTTTTATTGCGTTGAGTTCGAGTGCTTTTGCCCAAGACATTAAGGGCATTTCTTTCTCGCATCAGGATTGGGAAATCTACTGTAGCAATATGGGTACTTGTCGGGCTGCGGGTTATCAAAATGAAGCGGAGCGCAATGAGCCTGCTTCATTATTATTGACCCGTCAGGCGGGAGCACGGCAGCCTGTACAGGTAGAATTCGCACTGGCACGTTATGAAGAGGCGTCTTTTCCGACCACCAAGCTTAAAAATATTCATTTTTATATCAATGGCAAAGATTTGGGCGTAGTCTCGTTTGAGGGGACTGAATTTCCACTGATGGGTAAACTCTCGGCAAATCAAGTGAATGCTTTATTACAGCAGTCCCGACAACAGACCGAGATCGTGTTTAAAAATGCGCAGCTGCAATGGAACATTTCAGATGCAGGCATGACTGCAGTCTTGCTAAAAATGGATGATTTCCAGAAGCGTATTGGTACGGTCGGCGCTTTGATTAAAAAGGGCCAAGCGGATGAGTCAAAGGTATTGGCAGCTCAACCCCGATTTACGGTCAAACAGATCAAAACCTCCAGTAAACCTTATCTAACCTTGCAGCCAAATAACAAACGCTATGCAGCGTTATATCGTAATTTGATCGCAGCTCAGCCGACACCAAAACAGGAGGGCTTTTGTGAAGGGATGTATGAGGATGGTGAAACAAAGCCCCAAGCGATCGAGCTGTATAAACTGACCAATAAAAAAGTATTGGCGATGACCTTGTGTTGGCGCGGTGCCTATAACGAAGGTTATGGCGCATGGGTGCTGGATGATTCACTTGTCAACAAGGCAAACTTTGTGACTGAACAGGCTTCCGAGTTTTATAACGGTATTTTGAGTAGCTCACAAAAAGGTCGTGGTATCGGAGATTGTTGGACAAGTGATGAATGGGTATGGGATGGACAGAAGTTTGTGCATACTCAAGATCGCTGGACAGGAATGTGTAAAGGACTAGCCGCAGGTGGGGTGTGGGATCTTGATCAGATCGAAGCCATCGTTAAATAATGTATTGAACATAAAAAATAGCCTAAGGAAATATCATGCTAAAGGATAAAAATGTTTGGTCTGCAATGATTCTGCTGGGCACATCCACCTGTTTTAGTGCAACTATTTTTGCTGCCCCTTTACAGATTCTGGAATTTAAAAAGGGACAACTGAGTTCAACCGAACAGACGCAACTTTGTGAACAGGTCACAGACCTATGTCAGAACAAACCAAAATTGCTAAGCTTGAAAACACCTGATCAAGGTCTATGGCTATTATCTGAGGGCAATATTGCTCGGTTTGGTATTTCAACCACAGGTTTTAAACTATTGAAACAGTGGCATATTCCATTGGCATCGGCGGAAGAAATGGCACGATCAGGACAGTATATTTTCCCTAAGCTATTTCCCATGGATCAGAATCGTTATGCCGTTGCCGTGATTGATACTTTTTCTGAAATGTATTCAGGTGGCGGGGCAGGAATTGAACGGGCCAGCTTTTATGAGTTAAAGGATTCTGGTCAGACGCATCGCTTTATTGAAAATTATCCTTTTCATTTTTATCGCATGATTCGGGCCTGTTTCTCGGAACAGGATTATGAACGTTCTAAGGGTAACTGTCATGATGAAGATGGCCTGAGTCTGGATATTCGTCCGATCAAACCGATGCTTTGGCAATTCCGTTATCGCTACAGTCTGGATGTGTCACCTGCATCAGATTCGGGCGAGAAATCATTTAAGGGCAGTCGTAACCTGAATATTAATTTAAATAAAGCCCCGCGGCAGCCAAATATACCCGCATCATGGGATTATGCCGGTATGGAATAAATGCGCATGCAGGAATATAGGATTGTTGTAGAGGATTATTTTACACTTTGCCAAAGCTTCAAAGGTGTGGGCTTACGCAATTTACAGCGTCATAACAGATGATTTGCCTTGTACATGGTACAAAGTGAAAGATTGCAATCTGGAACTGTGCTTATGTCTCGCGTTTATTCTTCTACCCGCCGTAAATTTTCTCATCTGAGTCGTTCGGTCTTGATGGCTGCGGCTGTGTTGGGTACAACCCAAATGGTAACGGCAGGGCCAACAGTCGATCAACTGAGTGACTGTTTAGTAAAAGCCACGACGGCAGCGGATAAGACCACGGTGTTGCAATGGACGTTTAGTGCTTTAGCTGCGCATCCTGATTTAAAGGCATTTAGCAATGTCACGCCTGAGCAGAAAACCCAGCTGGATCAGAAGCTGGCGCAGGTGTTACAGCGTGTGATTGTAGAGCAGTGTTCGACGCAGACCAAAGCCGTGATTAAAGCCGAAGGAATTCAGGCAGTCGGTCAGGCTTTTCAGCAGTTAGGTCAGAGTGCGGGACAGGATATTGTCAAAGACCCAGCGGTCAGACAGCAGTTGCAAGGTACCTTGCGTTATATCGATTTAAATAAATTAGTGACGACTTTTTTAACACCTGATATCTGGAATAAGTTGGGTATTGTCAGGTAGTTTTACTCTCTTATAGATTAGAGGGAAAGTCACATAAAAAAAGGGCTTTCTATCTAAGTACAATCTATTTTTGATTAATGAATTTTTATGGTTGAAATTTCACTATTACTAGTTAATATATAAGTATTGATATATTAAAAATTAGTACCATTATGAGCAATATTAGTGAACATAAAATTTTAAGCATGCAAGTTGAAAATCTTAAAAATTTAAAAAAATTGGATATTAATTTTTTAGGTCACAATGTCACTGCAATTTTAGGTCCTAATGGCAATGGGAAGTCTACAATTTTACACGCTTTGGCATGTGCCTATTCATCATTGAATAATGACAAAGGGGAGGAGTATAAATTCAGTGATTTTTTCTTGCCAAATACCGATGCTCTTTGGAATAACTCTAGTTTAACTATAAATTATTCTTTTAAAGATAAGCAAAATGAACATATTGTCAATAGAAATTATCAAAAGAATGCTGATCGTTGGAGTCCTCGTTATGTAAATAGACATAAAAGAGAGATTTATTATATAGGTATTGATAAATGTGTACCAATGATTGAGTCTGAAAAAAAACAGTCACGTGTTAATTATTCGACTATTAATGTTAATACATCAGAAATTGAAAATGTCTTATCTAAAGCTTCGTATGTTCTTAATAAAACTTATACTCGTTATAATACACACAAATCTTCATCAAAAGAGTTTATTGGTGTTGAGGTTGGGGGGTTAAAATATTCTGCTCTAAGCATGAGTGCAGGTGAGCAAAAAGTTTTCCATATTTTGAGAACTGTATATGAAGCTAGCAAATATTCACTAATACTAATTGATGAACTAGATTTGTTGCTACATGATTTAGCTTTGCAGAAGTTGATTGAAGTCATTGTTGAAAGAGCAAATTCAAAAAAAATACAAGTTATTTTTACAACCCATAGAGAAAGTGTTGTTGAACGCACTGATATTAATATAAGGCATATTTATAGTTCAAATGAAAAAACCTATTGTTTGAATGAAACTAAACCAGATGCTGTCACTCGCTTAATTGGAGGACCAATTAGATCAATAAATATATTTGTAGAGGATGATCTCTCTAAAACTATTATTAATCAAGTTGCTTCTAAGCTAAAGTTAAAGAAACATATTCAAGTAGATCGTTTTGGTGCTGCATCAAATTGCTTTACTATTGCAGCTGGTATGTTTCTAAATAATCATAATTTAATATCTCATTATTTTGTTTTAGATGGTGATGTATATGTGTCCGAGGAAGACAAAAAAAGTGAAATTAGAAAAAAACTAGTAGGAGATGATCCATTGATGGTTCAGCTTCAACAAGCGAGTTTACAATCTATATTCCAATATAATTTACCTCCCCTTACTTCGCCTGAAAAGTTTATTTATCAAACATTATTAGATGATACATTTGATAGTTATCAGGTAGATGAAGAGGAGCAGGAAATATTAGATCTACTTAGACAGTTACCTTTGCCCTCAGAAAATCATGGTTTTATCAATGATTTGATTACACAATTAGGTGAAAGTAGGGATGCAGGATTAAGTCGTATCATTCGTCTATTATCAAAGACTACTAAATGGAATGATTATGTAAAGCCGATATATGAGTTTTTACATCCATATACTGTCACTCTTTTAGAGCCATCTACGCCAGTTCAAGTTGCCTGAAAGAAAACCCGCTCTAAAGCGGGTTTTCTTTTGAAATTAAATCAGTTTAACCAATCAATTTTTTCATTAATTCATTTACTTGAGCTGGGTTGGCTTTACCTTTTGCAGCTTTCATGACTTGACCAACCAAACCGTTAAAGGCTTTTTCCTTACCAGACTTGTACTCTTCAACCATTTTTTCATTGGCTGCAAGCACTTCTTTGATAATCGCTTCAATCGCACCGGTATCGGTTTCTTGC
Source organism: Acinetobacter sp. 1000160 (assembly GCF_000588715.1). Taxonomy (NCBI): domain Bacteria; kingdom Pseudomonadati; phylum Pseudomonadota; class Gammaproteobacteria; order Moraxellales; family Moraxellaceae; genus Acinetobacter; species Acinetobacter sp. 1000160. Next base: position 27,364 of record NZ_JFWP02000010.1, read on the forward strand.
TTTAAGCCTTTCTCAGCAATAATGTCATCCGCAGATTTTCCTTCTGCTTCCCACATAAAGCCAAACACTTGCTTCGCGATTTTGCCGTTAATGGTATTGTCGACAATACGTGCAATCATGCCGCCCAATTGCTCAGCAGAAACAGGAGAGTCCGCCAATTCTAGGCCAGCTTTGTTTAAAGCGCCTGAGAATTCACCCATTACCCAGTTTGCTGATACTTTACCTTGCTTCGCACCGCCTGCAGCGACTACAACTGCTTCGTAGAAGTCAGCCATTTCGCGTGATAGCGTCAATACGTGCGCATCGTACTCAGTCACACCGAAGTCAGCAATAAAGCGTGCACGGCGTGCTTTAGGCAATTCTGGAAGGGCAGCGCGTGCCGCTTCGATTTGCTCGTCAGCAATGATCACTGGCAACAAGTCTGGATCCGGGAAGTAGCGATAGTCGTTCGCTTCTTCTTTCGAACGCATTGAACGGGTTTCCATCTTGTTCGGATCGAACAAACGGGTTTCCTGATCAATCTCGCCGCCGTATTCCAGAATTTCCATTTGGCGTTCAATTTCAACATTAATCGCTTGCTCAATGAAACGGAATGAGTTGAGGTTTTTCAACTCGCAACGCGTACCAAATGGTTGACCCGGGCGACGCAACGACACGTTACAGTCGGCACGGAATGAACCTTCTGCCATGTTACCATCAGAAATACCCAACCAACGCACGAGCGTGTGAATTGACTTGATATAGGCAACCGCTTCTTCAACTGAACGCATATCCGGCTCAGATACGATTTCAAGCAATGGTGTACCCGCACGGTTTAAGTCGATACCAGACATACCTTCGAACTGGTCATGAATCGATTTACCGGCATCTTCTTCAAGATGGGCACGAGTCACGCCAATACGCTTCACAGTGCCATCTTCAAGCTGGATATCGATATGACCCAAGCCCACAATCGGATTGTCCATCTGGCTGATCTGGTAGCCTTTTGGCGAATCTGGGTAGAAGTAGTTCTTACGCGCAAATACAGAGGCTTGGTCGATATACGCATCAATCCCCAAACCAAAGCGGATCGCAAGATCAACTACTTCGGCATTCAACACAGGTAATACACCCGGCATGGCTAAATCAACAAGGCTGGCTTGTGTATTTGGGTCTTGACCAAATTCAGTCGATGAACCGGAGAAGATTTTAGATTTGGTTGCAAGCTGAGTATGGATCTCGATCCCGATAACGACTTCCCAACCGTCAATTAACTTTAACTTTTGAGCTTCAGCCATTATGCATTCTCCTCAGCAATTGCCGCACGTTTGCTATGCCAGTCTGTGTTTTGTTGATATTGATGCACAATCGACAGCAATTGTGATTCTGACCAGTAGTTACCAATCAACTGTAAGCCTACAGGCAAGCTGTCTTTATCAAAACCAACTGGTGCGTTGATGGCTGGTAGACCCGCCAAGTTCACAGCAAGGGTATAGATATCGCCTAAATACATTTCAGTCGGGCTGAGATTCGCACCGATTTTGTAAGCTGTGGTTGGTGCAGATGGCGCAGCAATTACATCAACATTTTCAAATGCTTTGAGGAAGTCTTGCTGGATCAAACGACGTACTTTTTGTGCTTTGACATAGTAGGCATCGTAGTAACCCGCAGAAAGGGCATAAGTGCCGATCAAGATACGACGTTGGACTTCAGCACCAAAACCTTCTGAACGTGAACGTTTGTACAAGTCCATCAAGTCCACAGGATTTTCACAACGGTAGCCATAGCGTACACCGTCAAAACGTGACAGGTTTGAAGAGGCTTCCGCAGGCGCGATCAGGTAGTAAGTTGGTACATAGGCTTCAGTCATGTTGAGGTCAATCTCAACCAAGATTGCACCCATCTCTTCAAGCTTTTTCAATGACTCTTCAACGCGTGCTTTTACATCAGCGTCTAACCCTGCCACATTGAAGTATTGCTTTGGAATACCAATACGTAAACCTTTCACCGCTGTGCCGTTCAAATTAGCAACGTAATCATCCACTTCTTTGTTGATCGAAGTCGAGTCTTTGGCATCATGACCTGCAATCACATTCATCAAATAAGCACAGTCTTCTGCAGAACGTGCCATTGGACCGCCTTGATCCAGTGATGATGCATAGGCAATCATACCGAAGCGAGATACACGACCATAGGTCGGTTTCAAGCCGGTTAAGCCGCAGAATGAAGCTGGTTGACGAATTGAGCCACCTGTATCGGTGCCTGTCGCAATCGGTGCAAGATCAGCTGCCACAGCCGCTGCTGAGCCACCGGATGAACCTCCCGGTACATGATCCAGTGCCCAAGGGTTAGAGGTTGCACCGATGTAAGAATTTTCAGAGGTTGAACCCATGGCAAATTCGTCCATGTTCACCTTACCTAAAGTCACGAGACCCGCAGCTTTGGCTTTTGCAACCACGGTTGCGTCATAAGGTGAAATGAAGTTATCCAGCATTTTTGAACCGGCCGTGGTTTTAATGCCTTGGGTACAAAAAATATCTTTATGGGCAAGGGGAATACCCGCTAGCGCATGTGCATTGCCTGACTTCAGTGCTGCATCAGCCGCATCAGCTTCGGCCAATGCCTGTTCTGCGGTGACGGTCACATAGCTTTTTACTTTCGGGTCAATTTTTGCAATACGCTTTAAATAGTGTTCAGTCAATTCACGTGATGAAAATTGGGCTTGTTTCAGGCCTTCAGAGAGTTCACGGATTGATAAGCGATGTAAATCTGTCATATGAAAAATTTCTTTACATTCTAAATATAAAATATTGACTAATCGAATAAAACTTATTCAATTACGCGAGGTACGAGGTACAAACCTGCTTCAGTAGCAGGGGCGACCGCTTGATATTCATCACGATGGTTGCTTTCAGTCACAACGTCAGCGCGTAAAGGTTGCGGGTTATCAAATGGGCTCTTTAAAGGCTCAACATCATCGGTATTAATGCCTTTCAAGCTTTCCATCATGCCAAGAATTTTATTTAAACTTTGAGCATATTCAGCAGATTGCGTGTCATTGAGAGATAAACGTGCAAGGTGTGCGATTTGTGAGACCGTTTGCGCGTTTAAGTCTGTTGTCTGCTGAGCATCTGATGATGTAGACATAACTTTACCTAATTCAGTATTAAAAAATTTCAAAATATCGTGCGTTATAATAAGCGATTGACTTGTTCAAATCATCACATTTAGTTAAAGTTGCCACCTTGTATTCACACAAAGTTTAATTGAGAACGCCCCCGTGATTCTAAAACGACTAATTGGCTTGTTTTCGCCGGATTTAGCCATTGATTTAGGTACTGCAAATACACTTATTTATGCACCAGGCCGTGGCATTATATTAAATGAACCAACTGTTGTGGCAATTCGTCACAGTGGTTCACAAAAAATTGTTGCCGCTGTAGGACTTGATGCTAAACAAATGTTAGGCCGTACACCAGCGAATATTTCAGCGATTCGTCCGATGAAAGACGGTGTCATTGCTGACTTTGAAGTAACTGAGACCATGTTGAATCAGTTTATTGGCAAAGTGCATGAAAAGCGTTTATTCCCGCCAGCGCCACGTGTTGTGGTCTGTGTACCATGTAAATCGACTCTGGTTGAGCGTCGTGCCATTCGTGAGGCTGTATTCAATGCAGGCGCACGTGATGTCCGCCTAATCGAGGAGCCAATGGCGGCTGCAATTGGCGCAGGTATGCCGGTTGAGCAAGCCTGTGGTTCAATGGTCGTTGATGTCGGTGGTGGTACCACTGAAATCGCCATCATTTCATTGCAAGGTTGTGTATACGCAGATTCATTACGTATCGGTGGTGATGTATTTGATGAACAGATCATCAACTACGTTCGTAAAGCGCACGGTTGTGTGATCGGGGAAACCACAGCTGAAGTGATCAAGAAAGAAGTGGGTATGGCTGTTACAGACGGCAAAACCCTTGAAATCGAAGTTCGCGGCCGTAATCTGGCAGAGGGTGTTCCTCGCGCGATTACCGTGACTTCTGATGAAATCACCCAAGCCATTGCTGATCCATTGCAAAGCATTGTCAGTGCGGTGAAATCTGCACTTGAACAAACGCCTCCTGAATTGTCTTCGGATATTGCGGAACGCGGTATCGTGTTGACCGGTGGTGGTGCATTGCTACGTAACCTGGATAAATTACTTGCACAAGAAACAGGTCTGCCTGTGATTGTTGCTGATGATCCTTTAACTTGCGTTACTCGTGGTGGCGGTAAAGTTTTAGAGTTCTTTGACAATCCAAACCATGACATGCTTTTCGTTGGTTAAATCATAAGGACGAGGCGGTGCAACCGAATCTTTTTTCAAGACAACCGCCATCTTTTCGCTCATTTGTCATTGCGGTCATTACATGTCTGGTGGTGCTTTTCTTTGATTGGCGCATGCCCTATGTCATCCAACCCGCAAGGGATGTCTTGTATGCCGCGTATAATCCGATTTATGCGCTGGCAAGCTATCCTGTACTGTCGCGAGAATGGCTTAACCAACAAACCAAATCCGAAGCCCAATTGCGCCGTGAAAATACGGCCATGCAGGCTGAACTCCTTCAGGCACAAGTCCGTCTACAAAAGCTTTCAGAACTCTCTGCGGAAAATAATCGTTTAAGAGGGCTGTTGGATACACCATTGATTATCGATGGTCGTATGCAGATTGCCGAAGTGATCGGCACCGATGCTGACCCATTGCGGCATATTATTATCATTAACCGTGGTTCCATGGATCATTTAAGAACAGGACAAACTGTGCTGGATGATAAGGGGATTATGGGACAGATTATTAATGTCTATCCACATAGTTCACGGATTATGCTGCTATCTGATAAAGAACATTCATTATCGGTACGTCTAGAACGTACAGGAATGCGTGCCATTGTCACGGGTACGGGTGATCTGGGACAACTTAAAATGGAATATGTGCCGACCAGTGCCAATATTCAGGTTGGGGACAAGGTCTATAGCTCTGGACTCGGTGAACATTTTCCGGCAGGTTACTTAGTGGGTACGGTATCCAAAGTCAGTCGACATACCTCGGGTGAATTTGCTGAAATCGACGTGGCACCTGCTGCCCAACTGGCTAGTGGTCATCATGTGGTTGTTTTATTCTCGGAATCTTTAGCGCAGGAGCAACCGTATGCCGATCGCTAAACTGAACTATGAGAAACGCAAAGATCCACTGTTGATGATTATCCTGTCGATTGTGATAGGTTCCGTATTGATGATCTATCCGATCCCTTATGAGGCATCCGGATGGCGTCCATCGATGATGTTGATGATCATGCTGTTCTGGATTCTTTACCAGCCGGTCTGGTGCGGGGTCTGGTTTGCCTTCGGGATGGGGCTTTTTGTTGACCTGTTGCTCGATGCACCGTTTGGCTTAAATGCACTGAGTTTTGTGCTGATTGCCTTTACGACACGCTATTTGATTCGTGAACGCCGCATTCTGACCTTCGGAAACTCCTGGGTGATTGCGGTACTGGCAATTGTTGCGCATATTACCTTTCTGTGGATTAGCCAGACCATTGCCGGAACACATTTCTCGATTGCGCGTCACTGGCAACCTGTGGTGACAGGTGTGTTAGCATGGCCACTGGTTTATTATTGTTTGCATAAATGGCGCATATAATTCTCGCATCCAGCTCGCCGCGTCGGCAGGAGCTATTGACACAACTGGGTCTGGACTTTGAAATTTACAGTCCGGATATCGACGAGGCTGTGCAGGAGGGGGAAGCGGTTGAACACTATGTTGAACGTTTGGCCCGAGCCAAGGCGCAAGTGGTGTTAGAGCAGTTTCCTGATGTCATTGTGATTGCGGCAGATACCAGTGTAAGTTTTGCGGGCAAGATTATTGGAAAACCGGAATCAAAACAGCATGCCTTTGAAATCTGGGCCATACTGTCTGGACAATGGCATGAGGTTTACTCTGGCCTCTGTGTGGCAACGTCTGCACAGGTGCTGAGTACCGCGGTATGCACTCAGGTCGAGTTACAGCCACTGAGTCTGGTAGAGATGGAAAAATATTGGGCGACTGGCGAGCCAGTAGGAAAAGCGGGCGCCTATGCGATACAGGGAATTGCTGCACAATATATTCCTCAAATTCGGGGCAGCTACAGTAATGTAGTGGGTTTGCCTCTTTATGAGACAGCACAGTTATTAGAAAGGGTTAAAGCCTAAGTATTGGAATACTGGGGATAACACTTTCGGATATAAGAATTTTTATAAAGTTTTGAGTTTGTTATGGCAGAAGAGTTGCTGATTAACGTCACGCCGATGGAATGTCGTGTGGCATTGATTGAAAATGGTACGGTCAATGAACTATTTGTTGAGCGTACGGTTAAACGTGGGTTAGTGGGTAATATCTACAAAGGTAAGGTGGTGCGTGTCCTGCCAGGGATGCAAGCGGCCTTTGTCGATATTGGTTTGTCTCGAACCGCTTTTTTGCATATTAACGATATGGTGTGGTCGCGTTCGCAACCCACCCCCAATGTCTTCGAGCTATTACATCCCGGGCAAATGCTGACGGTTCAGGTCATGAAGGACATGCTGGGAACCAAAGGCGCGCGCCTGAGCACCGATCTTTCCATTCCTTCGCGCTATCTGGTGTTGATGCCGTATGGCAATCACATTGGTGTATCTCAGCGAATCGAATCTGAAGATGAACGGGATCGGCTACGTGGCATTATTGAAGGCATTCAGGCCGAGCATCATTTGCCGGGCAGTGTGATTGTGCGTACTGCCGCTGAAGGCGTCGATGAAGCTGCGATTGCACAGGACATGTGCTATCTCAGCAAGTTATGGGAATTTATCCAGCGTAAACAAAAAGAAGCGGCGACGGCTGAACTGATTTTTGAAGAGTTACCTTTACCGCAACGCATCGTACGTGATCTGGCCAGTGATGAAACCGCAAAGATTTATGTCGATTCACGCGAGATTCACGGCAAACTCAGTGAGTTTGTGGATGAGTTTGTGCCGACCATTCAAAACCGTCTGATTCATTATCCGGGTGAGAAACCGTTATTCGATTTATATAACGTCGAAGAAGATATTCAAAAAGCCTTGCAAACCCGTGTCGCGCTCAAGTCAGGCGGTTATCTGATGATTGACCAGACCGAGGCCATGACCACCATTGATGTGAATACCGGTTCTTATGTCGGCGGGCGTAGCTTGGAAGACACGGTATTTAAAACCAATATGGAAGCCACACAAGTGATTGCAAGACAACTTCGTCTGCGCAATCTGGGCGGCATTATCATCATTGATTTTATTGACATGCAGGAAGCCGAGCATCGGGAAGAGGTGATGCGCCAGTTCGAACGTATGCTCGAGCGCGACCACGCCAAAACCAAAATTACCCAGGTTTCCGAGCTAGGTCTGGTAGAGATGACGCGTAAACGGACCCGTGAATCTTTGGAACATTTACTCTGTGAATCGTGCCCAACCTGTCAGGGGCGGGGATATGTGAAAACAGCAGAGACAGTATGTTACGAGATATTTCGAGAGATTCTGCGTTATGCCCGTGCATTTGATTCCAAGGGTGGCTTTACTGTCGTTGCGCATCCAGCAGTGATTGATCGGCTCTTAACAGCAGAAGCCCCAGCTGTCGCGGATTTAGAACATTTTATTAATCGTGTGATCAAATTCCAGGTGGAAAATCTGTATACGCAAGAGCAATACGATATCATTTTAACCTAAAGTTGTAACAAGATTTCGCTTAAGCCTTGTTACAACTGAAATTTTACTTTCTATCATGAATTTTAAATACTAGAACCATAGAATGAGCCATAGGTACTTTTGGGTCCCTTAGCAAATAATATGAGGTATATAATGATGAATGTAACTGAAAGATTAGTGAGTCACGGTTTTAAACACGTTTTAGATAGCACCCCTGTAAACACTTGCTACATGGTCGACAGTCAAGGTAAAGAAGTTCAGATTACCACAGCGATGATTCGCTCAGCCTGCCATCAGCTCTTACAGCGTTGCCGTACAATTAAAAAGTAAGGGGCTAACGAAAGCCCCTTAATTTATTCTGTTATTCTAATTTTCGACTTTTTGCGCTTGCGGCAAATCTTGAATTGCCTGTTCAAAACGTTGAATCTCTTCTTCTAAATGTGTCAGTAAATTCTGCATTTTCGGTAATGCATTACGACATGCAATCAAGCCGACTTCCAGTTTATCCAGATAACTGGTCATGGTGATATTCAGTGCCTGGCCATCCATCACAATCGATGCAGGGTAGAGTGCATCCAGTTTGGCACCATTCCAGTACAAAGGCTCACGCGGGCCGGGAACATTGGAAATTACAAGGTTAAAGGCCTGACGCTTCGGCAACATACCTGAGGCAATGTTTAAACCTGCAGGTCCATAGACGACTGCGCTATAGTTTAAAATTTCATTGGCAGTCATACGGCTAAAGCGTTGCTTCGAGTTCTGTACGCTACGGCGAATGATGTCGAGACGTTCAATCGGATCTTCGATATGGGTGGCCAGATTGGCCAGAATCATGGTAATACGGTTGCTGACATCCGAATCGTCGGTCCGTAAAGACGCAGGCACCATCGCAATCAGCGGCTTTTTCGGCAAGCTATTGTGACTGAGCAGATATTCACGTAATGCGCCAGAGCAGACTGCCAAAATTACATCATTCAGGGTTACGCCCAATGACTTGGCAATACGGCGGAAACGTTCCAGTTCAAATGATTGTGCTGCAAAGCGACGTGAAGAACTGACGCGTTGATTCAGGATCGAAGGCGGTGCCTGAAAGGTCGAGACATAGTCCGGATTTCTACCCATCTCTTTAAAGATAGTTTGTGACAGTTCCTGCATGACCTTTGGAGCCACTTCAAGCTGGGATTTAATGCCTTCCATCACGCCTTTAATTTTGCTCACCGTCGGTGGCTTAGGCGCTTTTAAACGTTTAGTTCTTTTGCCTTCTACACACCATAACGGTACCACATGCTTTTCATTTGGATCATGAGAAAGCGATTTTTCAATCAGGCGCATGCCTGCCACGCCGTCGACCATAGCATGGTGAATCTTGAAATACATGGCAAAACGGTTGCCTTCAATACCTTCGATAATGTCGCAGGTCCACAGTGGCTTGGCACGGTCAATCAATGAACTATGCTGCTGAGAGATATACACTAGCAGTTCACGGATACGTCCTGGATTAGGTAAAGCGATATGACGGAAATGATGATCTAGATCGAACTCGCTATCCTCACCCCAGAATAAACCATTCAGCTGATTGTTAAATGGAGGCACAGGAATACTCTTGGACTGACGAATTTCCTCAACTAAATCATGTACAAAGGTCGATGATGCATTTTCAGGAAGCTCGAATAGAAACAATCCCCCTACATGCATAGGCTGTTGCCGTTTCTCTAATGAGAGAAAAATAAAATCAATGGGGTGTAGTGGGCGCATAGCAGATCTAGCCTCTCATCGCATTTTTTATAAGATACTCTATGAGTTCTTATTCGTCTTATTGAACCGTTCTGCGCAGTATATACTGTTTGTTCTGGTTAAAATATGACTTTGTACAGACGAGTCAGGAAAAATAAAACCACTGACGAATCAGTGGTTTTATTTTAATACGGAGCGAAAATCAGTGATTTAGGTGCAAACCGCATTCACGATGTTCTTCACCTTTGGTCGGATCAAAGTAATCTTCATTGTCCGGTAAATTATGTTTTTGCATATATTCCCATAGGTCTTTTGAGGTCCATTTTAATAATGGCGCAACCTTGATCAGACCATCCGGATTAATACTGACCGGGTCCATTTCTGCACGAACTGCGGTATCGGTGGCACGTAAAGCGGTAAACCAGACTTTAGGCGCAGTTTCACGGATTGCACGTTCAAAAGGCTCTAACTTTACTTCAGCGGTAAAGGCTTCGTGCTTTGGATCATCGAGTGCCGGTACAGGACCTTCCAGTGCTTCACGATGTGCGCGTGAACGTTTTGGCAGGTAAGTAAGAAGGTTCAAATTCAGTAACTTGCTAATTTCATCTACATATCGATAAGTGGTTTCGGTGTTGTAGCCATTATCCATCCAAACGACCTGAATATCAGGTTTGACACGCGTCAACATGTGCAGAATGACAGCTTCAAATGGACGGAAATTCGTTGTCACAATGGCTTTTTCATTTAAGCTTAATGCCCACTCAATTAGTTTTTCAGCATCATTGCCAAATTCTGTATTGATTTGATCCAAATTTAAAGTCATAACACGTTGCCTTTTATGCTCATCGGTCTTCGTCGTTTACACGACATACTGCCTCATATAGTAATGCAATTATGCCGAGTCGGATATGTTCGCCAAGGAAATTCTTATTCAAAAAATCTATGGTTAGACCATGAAAAAAGGGCAATTGTTGAGCACATCTCCATGCTAAACTAGCGCAATTTTTAACACATAGGATAGTTGAATAAGCATGGAAATCGTATGCCTAGATCTTGAAGGGGTGTTAGTTCCGGAAATCTGGATTAACTTTGCCAAAAAAACAGGGATCAAAGAACTTGAGGCGACTACACGTGATATTCCTGATTACGATGTGCTGATGACGCAACGTCTCAACATCCTAAAACAGCATGGTTTGGGCTTAAATGATATCCAGGCCGTGATTGCAGAGATGGGGCCTTTTGAAGGGGCAAAAGAGTTTGTGGAATGGGCGCGTACGCATTTCCAGCTGATTATTTTATCTGATACCTTCTATGAGTTTGCTCATCCATTGATGAAACAGTTGGGATGGCCAACCATTTTCTGTCATAAGCTTGAAACCGATGAAAACGGCATGATTACGGCGTATAAATTACGCCAGCCAGATCAGAAGCGTCAAGCGGTAAAAGCCTTGCATGGCTTGAACTTCCGTGTGATTGCGGCAGGGGATTCGTATAATGATACTACCATGCTGGGTGAAGCAGATCATGGTTTCCTGTTTGATGCGCCAGATAATGTGATTGCAGAATTTCCGCAGTTTCCGCCATTGCATGGTTATGAGGCATTAAAGCAGGCGATTCGTTCTGTATCACAACGTGATATTCCAGAATAATGAATCCATTTGATTACTGATTTTTAAAAATTCCAAAATAATAAAAGGCGCTTAAAGCGCCTTTTATTATGCGTCAAGTATTAGAACTTATAGCCAATTTTTAAGCCATATGCGATTGCATCATTATTCTCAAATTCAGCCACATACCCCGGTGTATTAAATTGAGAACCTGATTGCGCTTTTGCATCACCGAGCCAGAAGTATTTCACACCACCCGCAATAAAGGTAGAAGGTGTAGGACTATATTGCACACCGACACCGACATTCCAGTAGCCTTCTGTTGGGCCTAATGTGGTGACAGGGTTACCTGCACCAGAGTCCCAACCTACAGAGAGGTTGCCAGCCCATTGGTCATTGATTTTACGACCAACGCCTGCGGTAATCGAGTATTGATCTTCGGTATAGGCCACCAGATCGAAACCGTCTTTTTTGCCTGTATTCTTTACAATATCCGATAGAACTGAACCTTTACCAAATTTGTATGGGCGGATTGCAAAGTCTTTCCAGTTCACCCAACGTAAGTTTGCAAATGCAATCGTGTTCTCCATGATTCCGGTTTGAAAATCAAGATTGATGGATTGAGGTGTGGTGATTTCTGTCTGACCTTCAGAATTATTAATCTGAGTGAAACCTGCATTGATGTCTGGAGATGGTGTCATACCTGCAGCGCCATGTTTTTCATAAGCATTCATTTCATGCTTGATCTTGGCGCGATAAGTTAGAGAGGCTTTAAGCGCAATTTCAGGCATTTGATAAGCAACGCCCGCTAACCAGCCCACTGCTTCATCACGACCTGTTTTAAAATCATAACCGTTATAGGCACTATAGCTTTCACCGCGTAATAACACGGTGCTGTCAAGGGTTTGATAAACCGCACCTGCATACAGGTTCCAGTTCTGGTTCGGCTGGTAACCAAATAACAGGTTTAAGTTTTCAGTATCCACAGTAACGGATGTGCCACCTTTAAACGGGACCGGACGGCTTTCGATAAAGTTACTATGACCTGTATATTCTGCATCGGCACCATAAGGTTGGTCATAAATCAAACCAATTGAAAATTTATCTGTGGCTTGAATTTTTAAGGAAGCGTTAGGCGAGTAGTAATGGTTCGCCATATTGCCTGTATTGTTTTGGGAAATATCTTTACCTGATACATTCGGATCAAGAATGGTAATACCCGCTTCAAAATAATTGTTGGGTTGCAGGAATGCTGCAATTGATTGGCCCGAGCGATCCAGTGCTGCGGCAAATGTTGTCGTTGTTGGAACCAAGCTAAGTAGAAGAGCCGTTTGAATAGCATTCAGCTTCATTAATATGTTCTCTCAAATCACTTTGTAACAGAATGGCGCGAAAAGTATCATAATTTTTATGGGCTTAAATATTTTACAAATGTCAATAAATGAACTGCTAAGGTCACCAAAAATACTTGAGCATTCACATTTTTTATTGGCGAATTCTGTGCGCTAAATAAGCAATGATATTTAACTATTATTTTGATTTTATTTATTAAAAGGGAATAAAAAAGGCCATCCTGAGATGACCTTTTGCTTTAAATGATTGGATTAGAATTTATAACCAATTTTTAAACCGTAAGCGATCGCATTGTTATCTTCAAACTTAGCGACATATTCATTACCACCTGCTTGAGCGCCAGTTTGCGCTTTCGCATCGCCTAACCAGAAATATTTCACGCCACCCGCGATAAATGTTGCAGGAGTCGGGCTATATTGTAAGCCTAGACCTACGTTCCAGTAACCTTCTGTTGGACCAAGTGTGGTCACAGGGTTACCAGCACCAGAATCCCAACCTACAGAAACGTTACCTGCCCATTGTTCGCTAAGTTTACGTCCAACACCAGCGTTTACTGACCATTGGTCATCAGCATATTCAACAAGGTTGAAACCATCTGGACGACCGACTAAGCCGCCAATTTGTTTAGATAATAAACCAAACTTGTAAGGCTGGATTGCAAAGTCTTTCCAGTTCACCCAACGAACGTTTGCAAATGCGACTGTATTCGCCATGATCCCAGTCTGGAAATCCAAGTTAACAGATTGAGGTGTGGTAATTTTAGTTTTCTTACCTGCACTACCTTCTTCAAGGGCTTGAGCCTGAGCTAATGCTTCAGCCTCAGAAACTCCTAATAAGTTTGCTAAAACAGCTGGATTATTTGTTAATGCTGACGTTACAGAAAGTTTTTCATTAATATTAACTTTATGGTCGATTTCAGAGCGGTAAGTTACCGATGCTTTTAATGCAATTTCAGGAATCTGATATGCTGCACCGACTAGCCAACCAGCACCACCAGTTTCTTTGATATCTGCATCATAACCATTGTAGATACTATATGCTGTACCACGTAGATTTACTTTGCCTTTTACAGTCTGATAAACACCACCAGCATAAAGGTTCAAATTTTTAATTGGTTGATAGCCAAAAACGAGTGAAATATTTTGTGTGTCAACTTCAACGCCAGTATTACCTATACCTAAAGATTTATTAGCCTCTAGAAGACCTTGTTGCATTGCTAAAAGTGGTTTACTTGCTTCTGCTAACACAGCTTGAGTCGCTACTTGTTGACTCAAACCTTGAGACATTAATTTTCCAATAGCTGCTTTTGCTTGATCTGATTGCATGAATGCAGCAATTTTAGCTCTACCTGCATCAGCAAGAGCATCTAAACGATCTTGAGCAAGTACGGTATCAGAACCAGGTTTCGATACAAAAACATTTTCACCAGTATATTTTGCATCAGCGCCAAATGGTTGATCGTAAAGTAGACCAAATGAAACATTATCAGTCAGTTGAAGTTTTAAGGCTGCGCTAGGGAAGTAATAATCATCACCCATATCACCAATTTTGCGTGTCGTTGCTGATGTGCCTGCTTCTTGACCTTTTACTGTTGGATCTAGAACCGAAATCCCCGCTTCAAAATAATTACCCGGCTGTAAAAAAGCAGACATAGATTGACCTGAACGGTCTAACGCTGCTGCAAAAACTCCAGTTGCAGGTAGCGTTGCTAAGATCATGGCAGTGCTAAGATGTTTTAATTTCATTTTTAATCTTTCCTTGAACTTCAAGATTCTTAAGTGTTAAGAAGCTATGATCTGACAACAAAAAGTTATCTATTGTGATTGGCTATAACTTCATGTAACAAAAATACCATAATTAAAATAAGAGTAAATGTTCTAAATGAACTCGACAGTATGAGCAGATCGCTGAAAGTGGACAAAAATAAATCTTAAAAAATTTATATACATATGTGTTTTTATTGGTAATATGATGATAAATATAAAATATTATTTTCAAATAATAATCATTTATTTTTGCAGTTTTGAAAAAAAAGTTTTTTATTTGGTCAAAGATTTTTTGTAAAAAATGAGATTTATTTCTTCATGATTTAAGTTTTTGGTGTTTTTTAAGCCAATTTTCAGAATTCAAATAATTTTATTGCGAAAGCCGTATTGTACGGAGACTGCCACACTTCAATTTATCTAGGGCTAAACAGCAAAGATGCATAAGCCAGATAAGACTAAAATAAAAAAAGCATCTCATGACAAGATGCTTTTTTAAACCTACTGTCGGTACAGGGGTTATTTGATATTCGGATCACCCTGTTTCAAGAAGAAACGTAATGCCAGTTTTTGTACCCAAGTCCCATAAGGTGGGTAGAACAGTTGGGTCGGGAAGAAACGATGACGGGCAAATACGGTTTTAGCATGTGAAAGTTCTCGGAAACCTTCTTCACCGTGATAAGTCCCCATGCCTGAGTTGCCAATGCCACCAAAAGGTGCATCATGATTGACCACATGCCAGCCCCAGTCATTGATGGTGACCCCACCTGAGTGAGTCTGCTTGAGAATATAATCTCGTTCACCGGCATCATGGCTAAAACAATATAAGGCCAGCGGTCTTTCGCCTGAACGAATATATTGAAGGGCCTCATCTAAAGTATCGTAGGCGACAACAGGTAACACAGGACCAAACAATTCTTCTTTTAAAATCCGCATGTCTGCTGTGCAATTCAATACGATATGTACCGGCATACGGCGTGCATCTTTATCACGATCATATTCACCGCAGGCAATCACCTGTGCACCTTTGGCTTGTGCATCATCCAGTATCTCTAATAAACGTTTGAGATGACGGTCATTTACAATCGAGGTGTAATTAGAGTTAGTGCTGATATTTGCACCATACATGTTGGTAAAGCTGGATTGGCATTCAGCAACGAAGTCATCCACCTTTTCTTTTGGCACTAATGCATAGTCAGGGGCAACACAGATCTGACCACAATTGGTCGCTTTACCATGTAATACCCGCTTTGCTGCATCGGCTAAAGGATAGTTACGGCTAATCAGGGCCGGGGATTTACCCCCTAGTTCAAGGGTTACCGGGGTCAGGTTGTCTGCCGCTGCACGCATTACCACACGGCCAATCGCAGGTGAACCTGTAAATACGATATGGTTAAAAGGCAGAGAGGTAAATTGGGCTGGATCTAAAATTTCTTCACCAAACACCGCCACTTCATCTTCCCTAAACACTTCGGCCAGCATACGTTTAACCACGGCATTGGTTGCTGGTGTCACTTCAGGCAGTTTAATCATGACCCGATTGCCCGCAGCAATTGCCGCAATCAGAGGACCTAAAGCCAGATAAACAGGGAAGTTCCAGGGCACAATCACGCCAACCACACCTTTGGGCTGATATTGCACACGCAGATGATTGGATAAAAACAGCAATTCAGTATGGCGTTTGCTGGGGCGCATCCAGCGTTTTAAGTGGCGAATCGCATGTTCTGCCTCGAGTACTGAACCGAGCAAGTCGAGTAATTTTGACTCATCAACTGAGCGTGAACTAAAGTCACTATTGATTGCAGTGGCAATTACATCTTGATAACGGATGATTTGTTTTTTTATTTGAACGAGCTTGCTGCGACGATCATCCAGCTCCGGATAAGGCTTGGCATCAAAAGCATGACGTTGTTGTTTAAAAACCGAATACATATGTTCAGTTGCCGAATCAGCCAAAGCGTGGGAAGTTGAAAGTGTCATTTGTTGCTCCTTTCATGCTTATTAGTAGAATAGACTTTATGATTGATGTGCTTTGTGGTCGATGTTAAATTGAGACAACAAAAAGTAATTTCGTGCCATTATGCATCATCACTCAAGGAAAGAGGTGAGAAAATGCGTAAATCAGCTGCTGGATACAATGTAATTGAAGGGCGCTATGATGATCCAGATACCGGCTCGGGAATTCCCTTACTTGGCTTAACCAGTTTGCTCAATGAAATGCAGCAGCAAGGATATCCAATACCCGTTGTGCTGGAAGGAACGGGGATTGCAGTTGAAGCCTTAACCAGCGCCACGGCCAATGTCTCTCAATATCAGAAGTTAAAACTTTTTCAGAATATCCAGCGCCTGTCTAAAGACCCTCTGATCGGAATACGTGCCGGACAAAAGCAACGCTTATCTGATTTTGGGGTATATGGCTATGCCTTATATGCATCGCGCAATCTGCAACAGGCTGCTGAGTTAGGGATGCGCCATATCAAGCTTGCAGGCCCCGTTCTCAAAAAAACCTTTTATATTCAAAATAACACGGCCATTTTCGAAGGTCATGAAATTATTGCGTTGGGTAAGCTGTTACCGTTGGTGTGCGAGTTCTGGTTCAGCTCCATTCAAACCCTGATTGAATGTGTATTGGAAGCACCGTTTCAAGCGCAAAAACTGTTGCTGCCTTATCCTGCGCCGGCCTATGCCGAAGAATATCAAAAAGCCTTCCGTTGTCCGGTGGAGTTTGATGCTGATGTGATGCAGTGGCATTTTGCACTTGAGTGGCTAGATCAACCCTGTCCCAATGCCAATCCGATTACGGCGGCCATGTGCCAATCCTTTTGTGCGCGTATGCTGGGTACAGCGGACGAGCAACAAGAGCCGGAATTGGTACGTACCATTCGCCTGTTACTATTAGATTCGGTCGGGGGCTTTCCGACCGCGCAAGCAATCGCGGATCAACTGCATTTATCTAAAAGGACCTTATACCGTCGTCTGGCAGATCTCGAGATGAGCTATCAGGAGATTTTAGATAGCACCAGAAGAAGACTGGCAGATGAATATTTAGCCACCAGTTTAAGTGTGGATGAAATTGCGGAACGATTGGGATTTTCAGATACCTCGAATTTCAGGAAAGCATACCGGAACTGGGTGGGTATTTCACCAAATGAATATAGAGCGAATAAAAACAAGATAATTGAATAAGAAAAATAGGTTTTATTCTCAAAATATGAATTTACTCTTTTATTTTCTGATATAAATTAGAAAGTATATTGTTATAATTTTCCAGCCCTTTTAAATAAGCAGATAGCCGCTTGTATTTTAGCCAAGTGTGTTGCCGGATAATTAAATGATATTTATTTTAATTATCATTCAATAAAATGTGTTAAATTTTAATCAAAAATTGCACCATAATGTGTCATTATTTTAATCAATATAGGTCATTTAAAAAGCTTATTTTGATTGTTCGGTATATAATAATATTTTAAAAATCATAAATTTGATAATAATGAACCCGATTTAATTTTTAAAACATTTTTCATGTGAATGGATGGGGTATACATATAATAAAATTAAATGAATTGCTTAAAGTTAAATCGCATAGAATCGGTCCTTAATTCGGGTAAGGTGTTTACCCATAAAAAAAACTTATCAGGCTAAGGATTGCTTTAAATGCTGACTTTTTTAGGTATCAGCATGATCATGTGTTTCATGTATTTGATCATGTCAAAACGTCTCAGTGCATTGGTTGCATTAATCTTAATTCCTTTTATCTTCGCTATTATTGCCTGGGGCTTAGGTTTCTATTTTGAAAGCCTGAGTCATATTCAGTTGGCTGAGCTTGGAAATACCATGCTGGATGGTATTAAGAAGCTTGCTCCAACAGGCGTAATGCTACTTTTCGCCATTTTATATTTTGCTTTAATGATCGACTCGGGTCTTTTCGATCCGTCCGTCAGATGGATTTTGAAGAAAGTCAAAGGTGATCCACTAAAAATCACTTTAGGAACGGTCTTTTTAACCCTGCTGGTATCCTTGGATGGTGACGGTTCAACCACCTATATGATCTGTGTGGCAGCCATGATGCCATTATATAAACGGGTGGGGATGAATCCGCTGATCATGACCTGCTTGATGTTGCTGTGTAGTGGTGTGATGAACCTTACGCCGTGGGGCGGGCCAACTGCACGTGCAGCCAGTGCGCTTCAGGTCGATGCCAGTGATGTTTTTATCCCGATGATTCCGTCTATGGTGATTGCAGCAGCCTGGTTATTCTTCCTGGCCTATCTCTATGGCAAATATGAGCGTAAACGTCTGGGCGTGATTGAACTGGTGGATATTAGCCATGCGGACAATATCTCCATTTCCAAAGATCCGGAAGCACAACGTCCGCACTTACGCTGGTTTAACGGTATTCTTACTCTGGTACTCATGGCGTCTTTGGTAAAAGGGATTTTACCGATGTCGATCCTGTTTATGCTGGGCTTCTGTATTGCATTGGTGGTGAACTACCCATGCGTCAATATGCAGAAAAAACGGATTGCGATGCATGCGGATAGCGTATTGGCCGTGGTCGGTGTGATCTTTGCTGCAGGTGTATTCACCGGTATTTTATCGGGCACGGGCATGGTTGAAGCGATGTCGAAAGGCTTCGTTGCTGTGATTCCGCCAAGCTTAGGACCTTATCTGGCACCGATCACTGGGGTTTTGAGCATGCCTCTAACCTTCTTCATGTCGAATGATGCTTTCTATTTTGGTGTGTTACCGATTTTAGCTGAAGCAGCATCACATTATGGAATTAGCCCTGTTGAAGTAGCACGTGCCTCGATTATTGGACAGCCAATTCATTTATTATCTCCACTGGTACCTTCGACCTATTTATTATGTGGTTTAGCCTCTGTTGAATTGGCCGATCATCAAAAATTTACCTTGAAGTGGGCATTTATTACCTGTTGCGTACTCATGGGTAGTGCTTTGATATTTGGTGTTTTTCCATTTTATAATCTGTAATTCTGATTATTCATGTGCTTTTATATCGAAAATATAAAAGCACATCATTTGATTTGAATCCCTGTTTATTTATTTTTTGCTTGGAATAGAGCGAAACAGATTTGTTTTAATTTTTTTTGAGATGGTTAGGAAGATAACAATGAAGATGAGAATTTTATTCGTCACAATGATGAGTATTGCAGCAAGTTCTGCATTTGCAGCGCCAAAATTATATGGCGAAATTGATGCCAGTCTGGATTATTTACCCGAAATGAATGCCCATTCATCCAACCGCGATGTATGGAAAGTGAACAGTAATAGTTCATTTGTCGGGATTAAAGGTGAAGAAAAATTAACCGAACATTTAAGTGCTGTGTATTTAGCTGAATGGGCTTTTTATGCCGATGGTGATAAAACCGACTGGTCGCAACGTAATCGTTTTATCGGTTTGAAAGATAACCGTTTAGGTACACTTAAAGTAGGTAAACATAATACCCCATTAAAAGATTTATCCAGCCCAGTTGATAGTTTTAATAACTATATCAGTAATAAAGCCGATATCACGGGAATTATGACCGGGGAGAACCGGGTCAATAATGTCGTGGTGTATGACTCTCCTGAGATTGCACTATATGAAGGTAATCTGGAAGCGAGTGTATTGTTGGCAACAGGTGAGAGCAAAGGGATTGAGGATGACGGGCATGGTGGTGTCAATGTCGCTGGTCGTGGTTTGGGCGATGCCTGGTCTGCCTCGTTGAGCTATAACCATCCGATGTTCTTGGTTGGTGTTGGTTATGACAAGGCAATTCCAAGTGATTTCTTGGGACATGGCCTGTTAAATAGCAAAGACACTGAAACTAAAGTTGATGAAGTATTTGCCGCAGCTGATACGGTACGTGTGATTGGACGTTTGACGCCAATTGAAGGACTGGCATTAAAAACCTTATATCAAACCTCTAAAGTTACTGATAAAAAAGGAAATGATGAGGCCGCAGTTGATATCGATGATGCACAGGGCTGGTTAATCGGTGCTGAGTACAAGTTTCCTAATCAGTCAAAATGGGCAGTCAAGGCGCAATATAGCCAGAACTCTACCAGCTTTAAAAATGGCGCAGCTGACTTCGAGGCCAAGCAACTGCTTGTCGGTACGGATTATGCCTTTAATAAACAAGTGAAAGTCTATGGTTATGGTGGATATTCAACTTTTGAGCAGGCCAATGCTAAAGATAAGCAACCTGTAGTTGGTAGTGGTTTAGAATTTAAATTCTAACAAAATCAAAAAATTAAGCTGAATAAATAGAGGTGATTGACTCTATTTATTCAGTAAGCTGGATTGTTGTTCCGAATGAAGCGGTTGTGTAGCCGCGTTTGCAAATCAGTGCAGAATAACCCATAAAAATTCATAATTTTTACATTTTAGTCCTGTATGGTAGGGCTATAAATCTGTCATGGATAGTATGGATAACAACGTAAAATGATTTTTAAAGATACAAATATTGCTTTGTTTAACAGTATCAATACGTTTGCCAAGGATTCTCCTGTTTTAGACAAGATCGTAATTTTTTTAGCTGAAGATTTAAATACGGTTTTTATTAGTTTTCTGGTGTTGTTATTGGTGCTTCAGTGGAAAACCTATGGTCTTCTGTTCGCAAAAACCTTGTTGATTGTGCTGTTTTCACTGGTGATAAGTGATGTGATCGAATTCTTTTATCATCATCCTCGACCATTCCAGCTGCATTTGGGCGATAAATTAATTGGGCATGGTGCCTCATCTTCTTTTCCGAGCCAACATACTTTAACGATTGTGATTATTGCCTTTTCTTATTTGCTGGCGGGTTTTAAAAAGATTGGTATCGTCGGTTTAGTGCTGAGTCTGGTGGTGGGTGCATCCCGAGTTTTTGTAGGTGTGCATTTTCCTTTCGATATTGTCGGTTCTTTTATTATCGGATTTATGTTGGTTGTTGCCACCAATTATGTCTTAAAAGAAATGACGTTAAGAATCAGACGAATCCCCCCAATCCGTGTGGTTGATTAGTTTTGAGATATACCTAAAAAAACGGAGCATCTGCTCCGTTTTTTTATGGCTGAGTTATCTTAATAAAATAAACAGACAAAATTGTGTGCAGAGAAAATAGTCAAAGCAGAACGATTGCAAACCCTGCCGAAAATCTTAGTTAACCAGCAGCTTGTGGAAGGCAAGATTAATTAAAAGGGCTATGCGCTCAGCGGGACTCGAACCCACGTCGGTCGCTTAGGAGGCAACTGCTCTATCCAGTTAAGCTATAAGCGCATAATTTGATGATTATAAACAAAAAAGTGACTGCAAACGCAATCACTTTTTGAGGAAACCGATCAACTGTTAGTTTTCAGTATTACGATTTAAAAATTTATAAAAAATAAACATCAATACAATCCAGATTGGAATCATCAGCACTGATTCTTTAAAGCCTTGCTGCCACATGATATACAGCACAACACCAATAAATGCCAACACCAGATAATTACTGAATGGAGACCATAACGCAGGATATGAGGTTTTGATTTGTGCTGCTTTGATATGACGACGATATTTCAAATGGGTCAAGCTGATCATGGCCCAGTTTAAAACCAGCGCACCAACAACAACATACATCAAATGACCTAAGGCATCTTCAGGTACAAAGTAGTTAAGTAACACACAGCCAAAGATCAGGAACGCAGAGAGCAGTACTGCTGGAACAGGGACACCTTGCTTATTGGTTTTGGTAAAGATTTTCGGTGCATTGCCTTGTTGGGCTAAACCAAAGACCATACGGCTATTGGCATACATCCCGCTGTTATACACCGACAATGCCGCTGTCAGGATAATAAAGTTCAGTAAATGCGCGGCCCAACCGATTCCCATCTGACTGAAAATCATTACGAACGGACTTTTATCCAAACCGCCAAGATCGAGCTGGTTCCAAGGTACAAGCGACAACAGGATCGCCAGTGAACCGACATAGAACACCAGAATACGAATCACCACCTGGTTAATTGCTTTAGGAATCGTGGTCTTTGGATCTTTGGCTTCTGCTGCGGCCATCCCAATCAGTTCAATTCCGCCAAAGGCAAACATCAAGAATGCCAACATGTAGAACAGACCATCGAAGCCATGCGGGAAAAAGCCGCCCTGTGACCACAGGTTGCTAAATGAGGCCGTCGAGTTTGCATCGGCAGTGAACAGTAAGAACAGACCAAACAGAATCATGGCCACGACCGCTGTTACCTTGATGATCGCTAACCAGAACTCTGATTCACCATAGAATTTAACATTGGTCAGGTTGACTGCGGTAATCACCACAAAGAAAAACAAGACCGACTGCCAAGCGGGAATTTGCGGCCACCAGTAATTAATATATTTACCTACGGCGGTGAGCTCAGTCATTGCCACAAGGATGTAGAGCACCCAATAGTTCCAGCCCGTAATAAAACCTGGAAATTTACCCCAATACTTATAAGCAAAATGACTAAATGAACCTGCAACAGGTTCTTCAACAATCATTTCACCTAAATGACGCATGATTAGAAAAACAATCAAGCCGCCAATTGCATACCCCAAAATAATAGATGGTCCAGCAGACTGGATAATTTGCGCAGAACCTAAAAATAAGCCCGTACCAATTGCTCCACCCATCGCGATGAGTTGAATATGGCGGTTTTTTAGTCCACGCTGAAGTTGAGAAGAATCGTTGTTCAAAGGACTGAGCTCGACGAGGAATTAACTGGATTATTCTAATAGATTGATTGATTTTCGCCTAGTAAAAGTACAGCATTGCCATGACTGCAAAGTTGTTTTTAAAAATTATTTAAAATTATATATTTAGATTAATATTAATGTGAAATTTGCTTCATATTTATACAGTAAAATCCGATTCTTGTTTTTCCCGACGGATGGTTCCACATTTTTGCCATTGTACAAGTCATGAAAAATACTCAATATAATGCACAGATTTTATCCATGAAAATATAATCAGGCGCCATTGGTCGTATGGTATTTATAACGGCTGTGCAGTAATTTGAGATGCAAAATACCGCTGCACCAAGAATATGATAAAAGGAAGAATGGACATGAGCTCAGTACCGCAAATCAAAGTCGCTGCAACCTATATGCGCGGTGGCACAAGTAAAGGGGTATTTTTCAAACTGGATGATTTACCCGCAGCGGCACAGGTAGCAGGCAAGGCACGTGATCAACTTCTTTTACGCGTGATTGGCAGTCCTGACCCTTATGGCAAGCAGATTGACGGGATGGGTGGCGCAACTTCCAGTACCAGTAAAACCGTGATTCTGGCAAAAAGTTCAGAGCCAGACCATGATGTGGATTATCTATTTGGACAAGTCTCCATTGATCAGCCATTTGTAGACTGGAGTGGCAACTGTGGCAACCTCACCGCTGCTGTGGGCTCGTTTGCGATTTCTAATGGTCTGGTCGATGCCGACCGTATTCCTGAAAATGGTATCTGTACAGTACGCATCTGGCAGAAGAATATCCAGAAAACCATTATCGCACATGTGCCTGTGACCAATGGCGAAGTACAGGAAACCGGTGATTTTGAACTGGACGGGGTAACGTTTCCGGCAGCAGAAGTTCAGATTGAATTCCTGGATCCTGCGGATGATGGTGAAGAAGGTGGCGATATGTTCCCGACAGGAAATGTTGTGGATCAATTGACTGTTCCTGAGGTGGGTACCTTTGATGCAACATTTATTAATGCAGGTATTCCAACCATTTTTCTGAATGCCGAAGATATCGGTTATCAAGGGACGGAATTACAAGATCATATTAACGGTGATGCGGCTGCTTTAGCGCGATTTGAAAAAATCCGTGCCTATGGCGCGGTGCACATGGGGCTGATCAAAGACATTTCAGAAGCAGCTGCACGCCAGCATACCCCTAAAATTGCATTTGTATCAAAACCAAAGAGTTATACATCATCGAGTGGGAAAGCAGTTGAAGCGACTGATGTCGATTTACTGGTTCGTGCCTTGTCGATGGGCAAGTTACATCATGCCATGATGGGAACTGCCGCGGTGGCAATTGGTACAGCTGCTGCCATTCCGGGTACGCTGGTGAATTTGGCAGCTGGGGGCGGTGAACGTGAAGCCGTTCGTTTTGGTCATCCTTCCGGCACCTTACGTGTGGGCGCTCAAGCCGAACTGATTGATGGAAAATGGGCTGTGAAAAAAGCCATTATGAGCCGTAGTGCGCGTGTATTGATGGAAGGCTGGGTGCGTGTACCTGGGGATGCGTTCTAGGCATTACTGAGAACGATGCGATAAAGCCTTCATTTGAAGGCTTTATTATTTGGAATCGATTAAAACTACAAATGCAATTTCTTCAGATAAATAGTGTTATGATGTCGCCATTCTGGCAAGTCTTGTCATTTTCCTTCCATTAAGATTTCCCGAGGCAATTGTGTCATCTATTTCTCAAGTTAATGCGGATGTTTTAAAACAAGCTCAACAACGTATTCAACAGGATTTATTGACAGCATTGGCTGCATTTTCGATTCCAGAACCTTTAAAAGCAGCTGTTCATCATGCCGTCATGCTTGGTGGAAAGCGGGTTCGTCCAGCACTCTGTTATGCCGCAGCGTCTTTGCAACCGAATCATAATTTTGCAGCGGCCCGCCGTGCAGCAGTGGCGGTTGAACTGATCCATTGTTATTCATTAGCACATGATGATTTGCCATGTATGGACAATGATTTATTGCGTCGTGGACAGCCGACTTGTCATGTCGCCTTTGGTGAAGATACGGCACTGTTGGCAGGTGATATTTTACAGTCGATGGCCTTTGAAATTCTGGGCAGTCGTCTGTTTGATGAACAAGGCCAGGGAACTGAAGCCGCGATTGTGTTGAAGCAGGTACAGATCTTGGCGACCGCGAGTTCAAAAATGGTCTGTGGTCAGGCCCTGGATTTGCAGGCAGAAGGGGCTGGTAAGCAAGTTAATCAGGCCGAATTGGAAAATATTCACCGCAATAAAACCGGTGCCTTGATTCAGGCAGCGATTATGATGGGTGCTGTAACCATCTTTGCGGGCACGGATCAGGCGATTCCTAAATTACGTCAATTTGGGCAAAGTATAGGTCTGGCGTTTCAGGTACAAGATGACATTCTGGATATTACCGCTAGCACAGAAACCTTGGGCAAAACTGCAGGTAAAGATGAGCAAACGCAGAAGTCGACCTATCCTGCTTTAATGGGGCTGGAACAGGCACAAGCCTATGCGCAAAGTTTGCATGATCAGGCCTTTGACGCTTTAGCGTATTTTGGGGATGATGCCAAAGAACTGGTCGACATTTCGAAGTTTTTGCTAGCGCGTAAAAGTTAAAAAGCAGTCAGTTTTTCGCTATTGATTGATGTTATAAAAGACCAACTTTATGGTCTTTTATGTTTTGGAAATAACAAAAATGCAAATAAATACAGCCGATTCGCCATCAATTCAAGATGTGAACACGCTCGCTGAAATATTTAATGCCTATCGGGTTTTTTATCAACAGGCCAGTGATTTAGCGGGTGCAAGACAATTTATTGAAAACAGATTAAATCATCAGGATTCAGTATTTTTTATCCGGAAAAATGACAACAACAAGATCATTGGTTTTGTACAGCTCTATCCGACTTTTTCTTCAGTATCGCTGGGTAAGGCTTGGATTTTAAATGATCTCTATGTGGATCAGAACTATCGTCGACAAGGTATTGCATTATCCTTAATGCAGCAAGCCATCCAATTTGCGCAAGATACACAGGCCAGATTTATTGCATTAGAAACCGGTGCCGAGAATATACAAGCACAAAACTTATATCAAAAACTCGGTTTTCAGGAGCAAACAGGAACCCGATTCTTCGCTTTATCCTTCAATCATATTTGACCGGATCTCATTAGCCTTGAGCTGAGAAGGCTGCTGTTGAAAATTTGATTTAAGCTATCATGTATGAACATACACCGTCCTGAAATAAAACCAAATAATGATCAAGATAGAGTAGGGGGAAATGTCATGAATCAAAACCAACTCGAACAATGCGCTTTGTACTATGCGCAAAACCTGCCTTTTGCAATCCAGTCGCAACCTTTTGGTCCCGAATTTGAGGTATTCAAAGTCTTTGACAAAATGTTTATGTATATCGGTTTTAATGCCGGAACATTGCTTGTCACGGTGAAATGTAAGCCAGAGAAAAGTCTGGAATATCAGGAACTCTATTCTGCGATTTCAGCGGGTTATCACATGAATAAGAAACACTGGATTTCGATTGCCTGTAGCCCAGAGATCACGCCTGATCTGGTACAGGATCTCATTCAGGATTCCTATGATTTAGTCATAGCGAAGCTGCCACTTAGAACCCGAAAACTGATCGGGAGTGTTTAAATAAAAAAAGCAGCGTTTACGCTGCTTTTTTTATTGGATAGATGGCTTAATGTTTGCCCATGATGCCACGAATGGCATTGAGTACATCGGCAGGCAGAACCACGGTTTTGGCATTGCCAGATTTAGATAAATCCTGCATTGCTTTCACGTATTGTTCACCGAGTAGATACGCCACAGGGATTTCTTTATCACCTACCGCACTGGTCACCATTTCAATGGCACGCTGTGAAGACTCAGCGAGAACAACCTGAGCTTCTGCATCACGACGAGACGCTTCCAGACGACCATCCGCTTCCAGAATTGCAGCCTGTTTTTCACCATCCGCTTTGGTCACAGTGGCACGACGCTGGCGTTCAGCGGCTGCTTGCGCTTCCATCGCCGCCTGCATGGTGTGTGAAGGTTGAATATCCTGGATTTCCACGGTTTTCAGGGTAATGCCCCAATCTGAAATATCATCAGAAATGGCAGCCTTAAGTTTTGCCTTGATATGATCACGCGAAGAAAGCGCATCATCCAGATCCATTTCACCTACGATTGAACGCAGTGACGTCTGCACCAGATTTTGAATTGCCCAAGTATAGTTCTCAATCCCGTACACCGCTTTTTCTGGTGTGGTCAGATTGATATATGCTACGGCATTCATCACCAACACCGCATTGTCGCGGGTAATCACTTCTTGTGAAGGAATATCCAAAACAATATCTTTGGTGGTAATTTTATATGCCACTTCATCCACATAAGGAATCACGAAATTTAGACCTGGACTCAACGTGGTATGGTATTTACCTAAACGTTGCACAATCCATTTATAACCTTGGGGAACAATACGCACCCCTTTAAAAATAGTTACACCGATAAAAGCTAAAAAAGCTAAAACAACAATCGTACCGACAGACATTAGAAACCCTCTTTGTGTTTATGACGTATGAGGTTGAACGACTAAATCATTACCCAAAATATCAACCACGCGAACGCGATCACCGACCTGTACCGGAGTTGTACAACGGCAATGCCATTCATCAGAACCTAAAACAGGGATCGGAAAGCGTACAATAATTTGTCCATGCTCAAGTCCGGTCTGGATCACCATACCGACTTGACCAATGGTTGCTTCGCGAGGGAGACCCGCTTTGGTTTTATCAATCGACAGCGGTTTGATAAATTTGAACCAGAGAATCGTACATAAAATAGATAAAATACCCCAAGTAATCACTTGAGTGGTAAAACCCATCATCGGGAAAAGCCACAGTAAAATACACACCATGACTGCTGCTATGCCAAACCACAATGCAGCAAAAGCAGGCAAAATCAGTTCTGAAAGAATCAGTAAAATCCCTAATACAAACCAGTGCCAAGGTTCAACTACAAATTCCATAGATTTGCTCGCATAACTAAACGGAGTAGAGGTGAAAAAACATTCACCTTAGCACTGTAGCAGATGATTATCTTTATGAATATGAAAAGATTGTTTTTTTAGGCATTGTGGCTGTGGAGGACTAAAAAACCTGTGGCTAATACAAGTTTTAGTGGTCTCAACAGCCTTTAAGGAGGAGTTTTAGAATTTTGGTCGTGGTACCGGTTTTAAGGCAGCGGGAGATTTCTTAAATGCGGTAATTGCACTTTGAATCGCCGTGATCTTGGCCTGAGCTGCTTTTTCACCTTCTAAAATGGCTTGATTACTCGATTTAAGATCCAGCACGCCTAGATGGCCCACTTTAGGTTGAATCACGATGGTAGCCTGATTCAGTTCTTCATTAATGCTTTGTTGACCCATGATATTAATGGTCTGGTCTAACAAGCCCCACATGCTGAGCGGCTTACCACCGACAGGTCGTGCAGAAATGTCCACCGCAATCACGATATCGGCACCCATATCCTTCGCGGTTTTCACCGGAATTGGACTGACCAAGCCACCATCCACATATTTGGTCTTGCCGATGACCGCAGGGACAAACACATTGGGAATACTGCAAGAGGCACGTACCGCCTGACCGGCATTGCCTTTAATAAACTCGGCTTTTTTGCCACTGTCTAAACGGGTGGCGACTGCAGCAAAACGAATCGGGAATTGCTCAATTGGCTTATTGCCGACTTGATTATTCACATAATTCTGGAGTTTCTGACCGAGAATAATGCCTTGGCTATTAATGGTCAGATCACGTAAATCCGACTCTTGCAGTTTCAGGGCAAGGTTCTGCATTTGATAGGGCGTTTGACCGCTGGCATAAATACTGCCGACAAAGCTACCGGCACTGGTGCCTGTCACGATTTTCGGTTTGATGCCATGCGATTCTAAGACTTTAATCACACCAATATGGGCAAAGCCTTTGGCACCGCCACCGCCTAATGCCAGCGCAACCACAGGCTCACGTGCCTGAATTGCAGTGGTGGGGGGAGTTTTCTTTGTGATCTGATCACAGCCAAATAAAGTAAGACCAAAAACAGCCAAGCAGGACAGACGAGCAATGTTCATAACAAATGCAGATAAAATGTACAGGAAGATGGGCACATCAGAGCAGATTTGCCCTTCATTTTCTAGTTTTTTTTCACAAGTTTTTGTAAGGGTTCAGCCAGCCAATCCGGATTTTTCGGCGAGAAATGACCGACATAACGTTGCATGATCTGTTCAAGGTCTTGCTGGTAATGCCCAGTCGGGGTAAATGCCCCTAAACAGTAAATGGTTTTATGGTCATAATCAAAGGCAAACATCACAATCGGAATGCCGGCTGCATGGGCAATGTGATAAAAACCACTTTTCATTTTTTCGGCTTTTTTACGGGTGCCTTCGGGCGCCATACCGACCCAGATTTTATCGTGCTGTTGAATGGTGGCGACCACTTGTTCAGTCAGACCATGGGCGCTATCGCGACGAACCGGAATCAGCCCGGCCCAATTTAATAGTGGCTGGAAAGGGGGCTTGAATAAGGTGTCTTTACCCAATACGGTCACTTTTAAGCCCAATCCGCCAATTGCCAGAAAGCCATACCAGCCATCGATATTGGAGGTATGCGGAGAAATGATCGCGACAGCTTTAGGCAGGTTGGGAATTTCTCCTACAACCGTCCAGCCTTGGGCAAGAAAGAGCTTTTTACACAATGCACGGCTATAAGCTGTACCACGTTGTGGAACCAGGGGCGGTAAATCTGGAAAATGTTGTGGCATACATGAATATAAATAATGACAACTTTATTCATGTTAAACGCTGATGACAGCGACTGCATTGGCAAAAAATAAGATTTTATTGCCAGAAGAATGAAAGGATTGGATACTGATGCTCCCTTATTACTCCAGCGCTGGAAACTGAAAATGCCGAATCTTCGTCAGGTTTACATTTTATTGTTTTCTTTGTATTGGGCGCAGGGTTTGCCTGTAGGCTTTATGACCCATGCCTTGCCCGTGATTCTGAGGGCGCAAGGTGTATCTCTGGCCCATATTGGTGGCTTTGGCTTATTGATGCTGCCGTGGTCGATCAAAGTGTTTTGGGCGGCATATGTTGATCGTCTGACCTTATCATCCCGATTAGGACATTATCGTAGCTGGATTATTCCCACACAATTATCCAGTGTACTGATTCTGATGATCTTGTCCTTTTTCCCGATTCAGGCGCTGGATCAACCCGGCTATCTGCTGGTTTTCTTCGTCTTGCTGTTTTTGATGAATTTAACCGGTGCCACGCAGGATATTGCAACCGATGGTCTGGCAGTCAACTTACTCAAAACAGATCAACAGCACTGGGGTAATACCTTTCAGGTGATTGGATCACGCCTTGGGTTTATCGTGGGGGGCGGGGCAGTGCTCTGGTGTCTGGACTGGTTACACTGGCAAGCCACCTTTTTGGCGTTGGCTTTATTGGTATTTCTTAATACTTTACCCGTATTGTTATACCGTGAACCTATGCATGCAAACTCAACGACAAGAACGCAGACATCTTCTGTGCCCTTGTTGCAGGCAATTAAGGCCTATTTAAACTATTTTCAATCGTCAGCAGAATTAAAAGCCTGGTTACTGGTCCTGATTAGTTTCAAAGTAGCTGACGGGCTTTCAGGGCCTTTATTAAAGCCACTGATGGTGGATATGGGATTGAACTTCACCCAGATCGGGGTTTATATCACCATGTTCGGTGCGGTCGCTGCGCTGGTTGGGGCGGGGATGGCCGGACTGCTGCTCAAGCATTATTCCAGAATAGCCTGTTTGATGATTTTCTCTATTCTAAAAATTATCAGCTTGCTGGCTTATGCAATGATTGCTCACGGCTATGAAAGCCATGTTCAGATTGCACCTGTCTGGTTATATACCGTCAATGCCTTTGAAGATGCATGTTCTGCCATGCTGTTGGTGGTGATGCTGACACTGGTCATGCAATATAGTCGTAAGCAATGTGCTGGAACGGACTTTACTTTTCAGGTCTCGATCATGGCGACTGTCAGTGGTTTGCTGTATTTAATCAGTGGATTTGCTGGAGATGTATGGGGCTACTCTGGTTATTTGAGTTTTATCTGTGTGGTTGCGATTGCTTGCTTATGGCCGATTTTTTATTGGAAAAATAAAGTAAGCTCAGTTTAGATTTTTATTACAAATATATTGCTAAACATAATAGAAATGAAACAAAACATGAGCCTGTTTAAGTTTGCTTTATCTTGATATTTCCTGTTTTTAGTCTGAAATGAAGGATTTTCTGAATTGAGATTGTTTTCACAATGTCCTGCCAATTTGCATTATTAATTATTTGATACAGCAATTAATTAGTTAATATATAAAGAGATAAAATGAAATTAACTTCACTGGCCCATGATGTATAAAAATTAAACTTTAGTCGAAATTAGAATAAATAAATAAGATTTTAATTATTTTGTCATATAAAGTTAATGTGTAGGATTTGTTACAAATTAAACCAGGATGTAAACAATGAAAATCAAAATTGTAACAGCAGCAGTGCTCAGTTTACTTGCAACCACAACATTTGCAGTACCAACCTTTTACGGGGAGATTGATGCCAGTGTTGATTATTTACCAGAAAAAAATGCAACAAAATCAAATAAAGATGTTTGGGAAATCAGCTCAAACAGCTCATTCCTCGGTCTTAAGGGAGAGGAAAAGCTGACGGACCGTTTAAGTGCCGTGTATGCAATTGAATGGGGTTTTAGTGCTGATGGTGATAGCAGTGACTGGACACAGCGTAACCGTTTTGTAGGTTTAAAAGATGCCCAGTTGGGTACCTTAAAAATTGGTAAGCATGATACGCCTGTAAAACAGTTATCCAGTGTGGTTGATACCTTTAATAACTATGTAGCGAACAAAGCCGATATCGGTGGTATTTTCACAGGTGAAAACCGTATTGATAATGTACTGGTGTATGAATCTCCAGCTGTTCAATTACTGGATGGTGCATTTAAGGTGAATGCTTTACTTGCAACAGGTGAGTCTTCTGGGATCAAGGCGACTAGCGGTGGTGCAAAAGTTGCAGGCCGTGGTTTGGGTGATGCATGGTCAGCATCGGTGACCTATGATAATCCATTGTTGGTGGCAGGTATTGGTTACGATAAAGCCATTCCAAGTAACTTCTTAGGGCGTGGCTTCTTGAATGCGGCTGAACCTGCAATTACAGGGGGGAGCCTCTTCGCTGCAGCCAATACGGTTCGTGCCATTGGTAAAGTGACGCCACTTGAAGGCCTGGCATTAAAAGCCCTCTATCAAAGCTCTGAAGTAGAAAAAGCTGAAGGAAATGCAGCGGGTTCAGAAAACATTGATGATGCCCAAGGCTGGTTAGTGGGCGCGGAATATAACATCCCACAAGCCAAAAACTGGACAGTCAAAGGTCAATATAGCCAGAATGACACCAGTTTTAAAAATGACACTGCCGACTTTAAAGCGAAGCAGGTGATTGCTGGGGCAGACTATGCCTTTAACAAACAGGTCAAAACCTATGGTTATGCAGGTTATTTAACCCTTGAGCAAGCCAGCAAAAAAGATAAGCAACCCGTTGCGGGTCTAGGTCTGGAATTTAAATTCTAAACTTTGCTTTTTGCAAGTACGCCCTTTAAGTTCGCTTAAAGGGCGTTTTTTATTAATTCATAAAATCATCGTAAATTCGGTGAAATAGCATTAAACTGTTTTTAGAAAACAGGATGTTATTTAAACTTTTATTAAAATTATGACTGCACCGAATACTTTTAGTTTGCTTCTGATGCAGTTTAAGTCATTTTTAAGTTTTTATTCTTATCTTTAAAACACTAAGAAATTTATTTTTAGATCATGATGCCTATGTTGCTGCAAAGACTCAGAACCAAGCCAATTTCATTACTCACCTTTAATGTACTACTTGCCATCTGGTTAGGTGTGTTCCTGAACTTCGCTTTTTATAAAAAGATGTTGGCTTTAACACCCTATACAGGTATCAAGGCTGGACTTTTTGTCGTTGCTTCTGTGGGCGTGGTCACGGCTTTATATGCTTTTATTTTTCAGCTATTGAGCTGGAAATGGACCGCAAAACTGCTGGCGATTGCTCTGGTCTTTATTGGCGGTTTTGCTGCCTATGCAGTCAATACCTTAGGGGTCTGGATTACCTCCGATCAGATTCAAAACTTGATGCAAACCAACTTTTCCGAAGCACGAGACACCTGGTCTTGGCGCTTGTTGATCTGGATGGCCGGGATGGTACTGCTGCCGATTCTGGTGATTTTGATGACCAAAATCAAATCTGAATCCATTCCCCGGCAGCTGTTTAAAAAGTTGATTGCCTCGGTGGTTTCCTTGTCTTTGGTTGGTGGATTGTTATTTGTTTTCTATGTCGATTTTGCAGCTATATTTCGTGAGAACCGCGATATTAAAGGCATGATCTCGCCTCAAAATATGATTGCCTCTTCGGTGTCGTATTATAAAAAGAAAGCGCCTAAACAGAATTTACCGTTGGTACATTATGGTGAAGATGCACAGCGAACTCAGGCTGCAAAGGGTCTGTCTAAACTGATGGTATTGGTGGTCGGTGAAACTGCCCGTGCAGAAAATTTCTCTTTAAATGGTTATGCCAAAGAGACCAATCCGAAATTAGCCAAGCAAAATATTATCAATTTCTCGCAAGTCAGTTCATGTGGTACGGCAACTGCAGTGTCGGTACCGTGTATGTTTTCAGGTATGCCGCGAGAAGATTATGATGAACAGTTAGCAAGCCATCGTGAAGGTCTATTGGATATTGCCAAACGTGCAGGGTATCAGGTGACCTGGATTGACAATAATTCAGGCTGTAAGGGCACATGTGACCGGGTAGAACAGTTTAAAATTCCTGAGCCGATCCAGCAGAAATGGTGTAAGGAAGGCGAATGTCTGGATGATATCCTGATTGATAGCCTAAAAGCCTATTTAGCGACGATCCCGAAAGACGATACCCAACCACGTTTAATCGTATTGCATCAAATGGGTAGTCATGGACCTGCCTATTATGAACGTATTCCGCCAGCATTCCGGGTATTCAAGCCAACATGTGATACCAATGCCATTCAAGGCTGTACGCAGGAAGCACTGATTAACAGTTATGATAATACCTTGCTTTATACTGATTATGTGCTGGATTCATTGATCGAAACCTTGAAAAATACGACCCAATATCAAACGGGTTTGTGGTATCTATCTGATCATGGTGAATCGACTGGTGAGAGTGGCATGTATCTGCATGGCGCGCCTTATGCCATTGCTCCGACTCAGCAGACCCATGTACCGATGTTGATGTGGTTCTCAAGCGCATGGCAACAACAGGCCAAAAAACAGATGACATGTCTGGCCCAACAAAGTAAAAACAAGCTGAGCCAAGATAATCTGTTCCCGACCTTGTTAAGTTTGCTTGATGTAAAAACCAAAGTAATAAATGCTAAAGATGACATGTTAGAAACATGTGCTAATCCATAAGGTGAAATGAAATCATGACCAAGATCTTGATGATAGAAGATGATTTTATGATTGCAGAGTCAACATTGACCTTACTGCGATATCATCAGTTTGACGTGGAATGGGTCAATAACGGAGTCGATGGACTGGCTTTGCTCACCAAGCAATCTTTTGATCTGGTGCTTCTGGATTTGGGGTTGCCACTCATGGACGGCATGCAGATCCTGAAACAGATTCGTCAACGCAGTGCCTTGCCGGTCCTGATCATTTCCGCCAGAGACCAGTTGCAAAACCGTGTGGATGGTTTGAATCAGGGCGCAGATGACTATCTGATTAAA
The DNA here is from genome assembly GCF_000588715.1 of Acinetobacter sp. 1000160. Classification (NCBI taxonomy): domain Bacteria; kingdom Pseudomonadati; phylum Pseudomonadota; class Gammaproteobacteria; order Moraxellales; family Moraxellaceae; genus Acinetobacter; species Acinetobacter sp. 1000160. The sequence goes on from NZ_JFWP02000010.1 coordinate 62,097, forward strand.
CCGTATGAGTTTGATGAGCTGTTGGCACGGATCAATGCCTTGTTACGCCGTGGCAATGTTGAAACGGCACAACTGAAAAGCCAGTCACAGTTGCTCAAAAGTGGCGAACTGACGCTGGATGTCGATCAGCATCTGGCTACTTTTAAAGGTCAGCAGATCGAATTGTCTAACCGGGAATGGGCGATCCTGATTCCGATGGTGACGCATCCGAATAAAATTTTCTCTAAAGCCAACCTCGAAGATAAGTTGTATGATTTCGACAGTGAAGTCACCAGTAATACCATTGAAGTGTATGTACATCACTTGCGGGCCAAACTGGGCAAAGACTTTATTCGAACCATTCGTGGTTTAGGTTATCGTTTGGGACAGTCATAATCCGATGCGCAACACCCGACATTATTCGCTGAAGAAAAGACTGATCTGGGGAACCTCGATTTTTAGCGTGGTGTTGGGTTGTTTTCTGATTTTGGCCGCTTATAAAATTTCATTACATGAAGTGGATGAAATTTTAGATACGCAAATGCAATATATGGCTGAGCGCTCGACCTCCCAGCCTTTGACCACAGTTGCCAGCCGCGTTGAATTGCACCGGACCTATCATGAAGAAGATTTACTGATTGATATCTGGGCCTATAAAGACCAGAGCCATTTATGGCACCAGACCCATCTCTTGGTTCCGCCAGTAAAACAGGCTGGGTTTTACACCCAGAACACGCCGCAAGGGAAGTGGCGTGTTTATGTGATTCCCTTAAAAGATTATCAGATTCAGATCAGTCAGCAGGAGCAGGTGCGAAAAGCGTTCGCCTGGGAACTGGCGGGCAGCATGTTTATTCCTTATATCCTGTTGCTGCCTGTAGCGATTATTGTATTGGCCTTTATCATCAGTCTCAGTCTTAAACCACTGGATGAATTTAAGGAAGAACTGACCCAGCGTGATTCCGATGGCTTATCACCGATTGATATCAAAGATTATCCGCAGGAATTATTACCGACCATTGAAGAAATGAACCGGTTGTTTGAACGGATTCAGCATGCACAGACCGAACAGAAGCAGTTTATTGCCGATGCTGCACATGAGCTGAGGACGCCGGTGACGGCCTTGAATCTGCAGACCCGTATCTTGATTAGCCAGTTTCCTGAACATGAATCTTTGCAGAATTTGAGTAAGGGACTCGCCCGTATCCAGCATCTGGTGACTCAGCTTCTGGCCTTGGCTAAACAGGATGTCGCACTCAGCCTGATTGAACCGAATACCAATTTCCGTCTTAATGATGTGGCGTTAAATTGTGTGGAGCAACTGGTCAATCTGGCCATGCAGAAAGAAATTGATCTCGGCTTTGAGCGTAATGATTTAATTGAAATGCAAAGCCTTGAATCGACGGTGCATTCGATTATTTTTAACCTGATTGACAATGCAATTAAGTACACACCAGTGCAGGGGATTATCAATATTTCGGTCTATAGCGATACCGATGATTTTGCCTATATCCAGATTGAAGACAGTGGTGCAGGGATCGATCCTGAACAATATGACAAGGTGTTGAAGCGTTTCTACCGGGTGCATCACCATTTAGAGGTGGGCAGCGGACTGGGCTTATCAATTGTGGATAAAGCGACCCAGCGTTTGGGTGGTGTGTTGAGTTTATCGAGAAGTATTGAACTGGGTGGATTATCGGTATTGGTTAAATTACCGAAAAAACTTGCCCATCATGAAGACAAGGCAAGTCACTAAATCGTTGAGGAAATGACTCAACTGATCTGGGGTGCGGTTTCGGCTTGATCGCGTAAATAACGTAGGAACAGCACACATTTCTGGATACGCTTGCCGTCATTGCCGACTTTACTGACATTAAAGCGTAGTACCCAGTTTAAACGTTTGCCGACTTTGCAAATATCTTTATAGACTTGTGGTTCGGCCAGTAGAGCTTGGTAAAGTTGCTGGCTGGCCTGTTCAAGCTGTTCAAACTCAAAATGATAGGCGGTGGAAAAAATAAATAATAACCAGTCACGTACAAAGCAGTCATGCAGACTGAGTACATCTTTCGGATCGGTTTCAAAGTCAATAAAGGTAAACTGGTTTTGTTGATCAACCAGAATATTGCGCGCGAAAGCTTCGCTTAAATAACCTTGCTGCTGATGAATATGACTGATGGCTTGAATGGCCTGATCAAATAAGGCATATCTCGCTTCAGGATGATCTTTGAGGCTGCCCAGCTTCTGGTCGAGCTGACTGACAGGACTTTGACGTTGCGAGCCAACATCTTCCAATAAAATACCTTTTTTTGAAACTGCCAACACATTTGGCGTCGAGATCCCTAGCGCTTTGAGTTGTTGAATGCGTTTGAATTCGCATTGAATGGCCTTCGCTCCACCCTGATTCGGGACCGGGGTAATTGCACCTAGATTAAAGATCTTGGCCAGCCATTTCAGCGGCGTATAAAGCCATAGTCCATGGCGTTCAGAAGCCTTTTTTAACCATACTTTGCGTAAGCCTAATTCATAAGATTGAATAGAGTCTTGTTGGGAAGCAAGCGTAGATTCTAAAAATATTTGAAAATCGGACATACGACAGCAAAAAAATCCTAATGTGAGCAAAATTCAGTGCCCGCTCAATGGACACTGCTTGTCACTTTACCACATCAGATGCCAATAAAGGTACTGCATCGCGTTTTGCTGCGCGTTGATGATACTTATAAGTAAATGTATAACATACTAAATTAATTACAACACAGACCCACGCTGTCCACAGGTTATGACTGAGGAAGTGGGCACCACGCATCATCTGTGCCCAGCCCATGGCGAATCCAATCAGCATTCCAGCAAATAGATAGAACCAGGCTCTGCGTTTGTGATCGAGGCGATAGACAAAATAACCGGTGATCAAGGCAAAGCCTGTACTGGCATGACCGCCGGGAAAGCAATGTCCAGCAGTTGCAGAAAAATCCCAGACAAAACCTGTTACGGTTTCATGGGTCATATACCACGGGCAGGCCTGGGCAGAGTGCGCTTTCAGCAAGCCTACGATGCAGGTACACAACATACTGACCCAAAACATATAGCCATATTGCCAGCGTTGAGCTTTCAGTTTTTCAACTTTAAATGAAGCACACCACAGCAAAAAGAAGATCACGTAGATGGCAGTTAAAAGCTGTTTAACGTAACTATGGTTAAGTTGTTCCAGAAACCAGTCATGCTTATAAGGAAAATCACCATGTAAGCTGACCCAAGGCGCAATCAGATGTAAGTCAATTGCTCCGCCTACAGGAAACACCAACAGTAAAATAAAAAAACTGATAAAAACTAAAAAGCTCGTCCATAAGAAAAAAGGCGTTCTTAAAATCATGGAACATACTGTTAATGTGAGATAAACATCTCACTATTTAATTCCTAAAAGCTTAATCTGCTCTTAAATTTATATAAAAAAATGTTGGCTGAACGCTTGCTTGGAAAAGCTTAAAGATTGTAGAAATCGGGAGGGCAAGTTTGAGCATTTTATCAAATAACGCTCGAGCTTTATTCGATAAAAAGCAGCCGTTTAGGCTGCTTTATTTGTTACATATCGTTTAGGTTAGTGCAAAATTTTATCGAGGAACTGCTGCGCGCGTTCGCCACGTGGCGTACCAAAGAATTCATCTTTGGAGCAGTCTTCAACAATTTTACCCTGATCCATAAAGATAATCCGGTTAGCCACCTGACGGGCAAAGCCCATTTCATGGGTCACACACATCATGGTCATGCCTTCTTTGGCCAGCCCGACCATGACATCCAGTACTTCGTTGATCATTTCCGGATCAAGTGCCGAAGTCGGTTCATCAAACAGCATGGCAATCGGATCCATACTCAGCGCACGTGCAATCGCCACCCGTTGCTGTTGCCCGCCTGAAAGCTGGGCCGGATATTTATTGGCATGGGCACTGAGTCCAACACGGTCCAGATAAGCCAGTCCTTTTTTATTGGCTTCTGCTTCCGAACGTCCCAAGACCTTGATCTGGGCTATGGTCAGGTTTTCAGTAATGCTCAGATGTGGAAACAGTTCAAAATGCTGAAACACCATACCGACCCGGCTACGCAGTTTGGTCATATCGGTTTTGGGTTCGTGCACGGGGACGCCATCGACAAAGATTTTACCCTGTTGAAAGGGTTCCAGCCCATTGACGGTTTTAATCAAGGTGGACTTGCCTGAACCTGAAGGACCGCAGACCACTACCACTTCACCTTGACGGATCTGGGTGCTGCAATCGGTCAGTACCTGAAACTGGTCGTACCATTTACTGACATTTTGGAGGTCTATCATTACTTTATTGTCGCTCATACCCGTAACCTCCTTTGTAAACGTTTAACTGCGAATGTGGCAATCGCGCTGATGGTAAAGTACACAAGTCCTGCAAATAGAATATATTGGGTAAGCAAGGACATTAAATCTCCACGAACATAGGTTGTTCTGAAAAAGTCGAGCAGACCAATGGCATAGACCATGGTGGAATCCTGAAACAGGATAATGGTTTGCTGAAGTAATAACGGCATCATTTTTCTAAAGGCCTGTGGCAGGATAATCAGGCGCATCGACTGCCCATAACTCATGCCCAGCGCGGATGCCGCCGCAGCCTGTCCTTTCGGAATCGACTGGATACCGGCACGGACAATTTCAGAAAAGTAAGCGGCTTCAAACAGCATAAATGCCACGATACTTGAAACCAGTGCGGTATCAATGGTCAGATACTGGCCTGTTGCTGCGGTATAGATAAAGGGAACGGCAAAATAAAACCACATCAGCACCAGCAGCAGGGGGATGGAACGGAACAGGTTGACATAAGCCTGTGCAACCACATTCAGAATCCTGATGGATGACAGACGCATTAATGCCAGCAGCGTACCAATGGCAATACCGCCAATGGTGGCGATGACCACGACTTTTAAGGTAATGCTGAAACCATGCCAGAGAGCCGGTCCGGACTGCTGTAAATCACTGAGAAAAGAAGTGAACCATTCCATGCTACTTACCTCCTGATATTAAACCAGGAATGCGTAAACGCTTTTCCAGCAGGTTCATGGCAAAGATAAGACAGATATTGATGACAATAAAAATCACGGTGACATAGGTGTAGATTTCGATGGTGTTCTGGGTGTATTCACTGATGGTTTTCATCTGCGAAATAATTTCTGCCACACCCACCAAAGACGCAACCGAGGTATTTTTCACGCAGTTGGTCAGCTCGGAACTCAACGGCGGTAAAATGGTACGAAAAGATTGTGGCAGAATGACATAGCGGTACAGTTGCAGAGTCGAAAATCCCATGGCATAACCGGCATTAATTTGCCCTTTGGGCAGTGCTTCAATACCAGTGCGGACCTGTTCACAGACACGTGCTGCAGTAAACAGTCCAAGTCCGATACTGGCCGATATCAGGGCAGTGGTATTGGCACCAAGATCATTCATCCACCAGTTTTTAATCGGTGCAGGCAGAAAGTTGGGAACCACATAAAACCAAATAAACAACTGAACCAGTAAAGGGATATTCCTGAACACGGTGACATAGGCCGTACCGATGGCCCTAGCGGTTTTATTTGGAAGTGTGCGCATAATTCCGAGGATACTGCCTAGCAGCATGGCGATACTCCATGCGACAACAGCAATCACGATCAGCCATCCCAGGCCGGTGATAATCCAGTTCAGGTAGGTGGTGTCTCCAATACCTGTCGATTGCCACAATACTCCCCAGTTCCAGCTATAATTCATAATAACTCCTGAGAAGAAACGGGAGAACATCCTCTGTTTCCCGGTTCTGCAATAATAGTCTTGTTATCGCGGGGAATTACTTATCCCGGTCATGTGGATTGGCAATCAAGGCTTTGAGCTGATCAGACATCGCAAAGTCCAGGTTAATATTTTTTGGTGGAATTGGTTGCTGGAACCATTTTTTATACATGTTATTGATTTCACCAGAAGCATAAGTGGCTTTAATGGCATCATCAACGACTTGTTTAAAGCCTGTATCACCTTTACGCAGCATACAGCCATAGATTTCATGAATTGGCGCAGAGCCGACGATTTCCCATTGATTCGGGTCTTTGGCTTTGGATTTTTCACCCGCAAGTAAAATATCATCCATCATAAATGCCACAGCACGACCATTTTGCAGCATCAGGAATGATTCGGCATGGTCTTTGGCAGAAATGATTTCGCCAATGCCCAGTTCTTGCTGGTGCTGGCGGATATAACGTTCAGAGGTCGTTCCTGCTGTGGTGACCAGTTTCTTGCCTTTTAAATCTGAAAAGTCCTTGATACCGGAGTTCTTGGCCGTGAGCAGTCTTGAACCCACTTCAAAGAAACCGACCGAGAAATCAACCTGTTGCTGACGCTCTTTATTGTTGGTGGTTGAACCACACTCCAGATCAACCGTCCCATTGGAGACCAGTGGAATACGGTTCTGGCTGGTCACCAGGTTATAGCGGATTTTCAGGTCTGGCATATTCAGCTTTTGCTTGACCGCTTCAACTACCTTGAGTTGCAGGTCATGGGCATAACCGACTGGCTGATTCGGATTGGAAGCAATGTAGGAAAAGGGAATCGATGAGTCACGATAGCCGAGTACAATCGTACCAGAGCTTTTAATTTTATTGAGTGTGCCCGAAGAAGAAGCACTACCATCCGCCGCTTTGTCACTGGCAGCAGGGGCCTTATTGTCGCTACAGGCACTGAGTCCCAACATCAGGGCGCTTGCACAAAGCAGCGAGGTCATGGTGCGTTTAGATGTCATCTACAAAACTCCTTTTGTATCATTCTGATGCATTCGTAATTGTTGCGGTTTAACCGTTGATTGTTATGAAAAATAATGTTTTCTTTCTAAACATAAAAAATACATTATTTTTCATCTTAATCAACTTGCATACGATTGCTCAAGCGATATTGTTTACCGTTTTGTTAATGGTAACTGTTGATGAATTAAGCAGTTTTTAAATGAATGAATTCTGATAAAAATGCAGGATATATAAAGCATAATTTATGCCATTCATGCCGTATGGATAAATGGCTTTATTCAGGCATTGCTGTTCTGTACGTCTATGCGCAACGAAGTAAAGAGACCGTATTTTTAAGAAGAGATAAAAAAAGCGGCCTGATCAGCCGCGTTTAAATAGGATAAAAATTAGAACATCGATTCTTCGGAGTTCGCTGAAATTTTATGGATGGACAGGTCCGCACCACGATACTCGTCTTCCTGGGAAAGACGCAGTCCAAGCGTGGCTTTTAACAGACCATAAACCAGGAAGCCGCCAGCCAGTGCAACAATAATACCCAGACTGGTACCAATGATTTGTGAAATAAAGGAAACACCGCCAAGCCCGCCCAGTGCTTGTTGTCCAAAAATTCCTGCGGCAATCCCACCAAAGGCACCACATACGCCGTGTAAAGGCCAGACCCCCAGTACATCATCGACTTTCAGCTTGTTTTGGGTATAGGTAAACAGGTAAACAAACAGTGCACCGGCGATGCCACCAATTAGTAATGCACCAATAGGGTGCACAATGTCTGAGCCTGCACAAATCGCGACCAGTCCCGCCAGCGGACCATTGTGTAAGAAGCCCGGGTCATTTTTACCCATAAAATTTGCTGCCAGGGTGCCACCGACCATTGCCATCAATGAATTAATCGCGACCAGACCTGAAATGGCTTCAACCCGTTGAGCGCTCATCACGTTAAAGCCAAACCAGCCGACGATCAGGATCCATGAACCTAAGGCAAGGAATGGAATTGAAGACGGCGGGTGAGCGCTGACACGTCCATCATTTTTATAGCGACCATGTCGTGCACCCAATAAAATCACGGCAGCCAACGCGATCCAGCCACCCATGGCATGCACCACAACTGAACCGGCAAAGTCGTGGAAACTTGCACCAAATGTGTTTTCTAGCCACTTTTGCAAGCCATAGTTGCCATTCCAGATCATGCCTTCAAAGAAGGGATAGATCAGCGCCACCAAAAGCAGGGTCGCAATCGCTTGCGAGCGCATCTTGGCACGTTCGGCAATCCCGCCTGAAATAATCGCCGGAATGGCTGCGGCAAAGGTTAGCAGGAAGAAACAGCGCATCAGGTTATAACCATGGTCTGAGGCTAAGGTGCTCCCTGCATGGAAAAAGTTCTGGCCATAGGCAATCCAGTAGCCGACAAAGAAGTAGGCAATCGCTGAAATGGCGAAGTCGGTCAGGATTTTACTTAAGGCATTCACCTGATTTTTATGCCGTACTGTGCCGAGTTCCAGAAATGCAAAGCCAGCATGCATTGCCAATACCAGTACTGCACCGAGCAGTAAGAAAAATAGATCTACGTTTTGCATAGTGGTGCTCAAAAAAAGTGCTAAATTCGATTCTGGCGCATAGCTTTGATTCATTTTTTGCACCAAAAAGGATTTAGTAAATCTAAAAACTCAGGCTGTAGGGGAACAGCCCAATTTAATGAAATAAATAATGCAAAAAGTGCACCAATTTAGAAATTAATTTGTAATTTTGGTGAATAGTGGTGCAATTTGCTTAAAAATAGCACAGTTTATGCGGTGGTTTGAATGCAATATCACCCTGCAAATTTCATTTATTGTTTTAGTTGATGAACAAACGCAAGCGAGCATACCATCGTCACGCTTTATCTTGATCGGATAGACGATCATGCCTGACGATGGGGAGCCTGCGTATTTACAGCACAGGTGGGGTATAGCTTAAGGTTCTGCCTAAAATCCAGAGTAAAAACAGCACCAAAGGTAGATGAACAACCAGTTGGGTGACGGTAAAACCAATCACGTCTTTGGCTTTGAGTTTTAAAATCCCGAGCATGGGCAGCATAAAGAAGGGGTTGATCAGGTTGGGCAATGCTTCTGCTGCATTATAAATCTGTACCGACCAGCCGAGATGCACTTGCAGATCATTGGCGGCCTGCATCACATAGGGCGCTTCAATAATCCATTTCCCGCCGCCAGAGGGTACAAAGAAACCCAGTACCGCAGAGTAGATGCCCATCACAATGGCAAAGGTTTCTTTGGAGGCAATCGAGACAAAGAATTCGGCAATATAGTGGGATAGGGAAAGGTCTTCGCTGTTTAAGGCTTGCGTCATAATAAAGGCAATACTGCCGTAGAGCGGGAACTGGATCAGAATTCCTGAGACCGCAGGCACCGCCTGACTGACGGCATTGAGAAAATTACGCGGGGTACGGTGTAAGGCCAGACCTAACATTAAAAACACAAAGTTATAGGTGTTGAGACTGGAAATGGCAATGATGGGATTGGTTTTGGAAAACTCGATAAACATCCAGATCAAGCCTAATGCCACCACAACAATGGTCAACAGGGGGGAGTTTTCCAGCCAGTCGCCTGGTCGGGTCGATTTAACTTCAGTCTTTTCCTCTTCTTCAAAATCCAGCTCAAAATCTTGCATGGTTTTGACATTGTCGCCCTTAGGCGCAGACCAATAGGCAATCGCAATCGAAACAATCACCAGAATCAAAGTCATGAGCAAAGACTGCCACAGGAAAATGGTTTCAGTAAATGGAATCACACCGGTTAAGTTATAGATCGACTCAGGCAGACTGGCTTTATTGGCCTGTAATTGTGCTGCAGACGAACTGATGCCCAGCGCCCAGGTCGCGCCCATGCCAATAATGGCAGCTGCTGCAGCAGCACGATAGTCCATCTGTAGCTCTTTACGCTTGGCCAGTGCAATCACCAGTAAGGCAGTTAAAATGGTACTGACCGCCCAATTGACCAGTGAAATGAGCAGACTTGTGGTGGCAACCAAGACAATGGCACTACGTCCCGAATGCGGAATACGCGCCATCATCTGAATCAGTTTTTTCACAGGCGCAGACACGGAAACCACGTAACCGACGATAATCAGCATGGTCATTTGCAGGGTAAAGGGAATTAAGCTCCAGAAACCGTTACCGAACGAACTGGCAACATCCTGTACCGGGGCACCTATACAGATTGCAGCGAATGAAACAATGATGACACCGAGTAAGGCAAAGATATAAGAGTCTGGAAACCATTTTTCCGACCAGTTACTGATCCGTAATGCGAAACGCTCCAACAGCGCAGGTTGTTTATTCATCTTAAGCATCCATCTTTGATTGTTATAAAGTTCATTTGTCCTAAATGAATTTTTTGTTGCCTAAAAACGGCTAAAAGTGATGCTCGGAAAGCATCACTTCAATAAGGGAAATAAAAGGAAGTAATCAGTTAAGCTTGGGCTTCAATCAACAGCTCGACACCCGTTGCCTCCCGGATTTGTTGTTCAGTCACATCAGGGGCTAACTCGACCAGTTGGATGCCTTCAGCAACCACATCCAGTACGCCCAGATCGGTAATGATGCGATGCACCACTTTTTGTCCTGTGAGCGGTAAGCTGCATTGTTTGACGATTTTAGCGGTACCATCTTTGGCATTGTGTTCCATCAACACCACCACGCGTTGTACGCCGGCAACCAGATCCATGGCACCGCCCATCCCTTTGACTTTTTTGCCCGGAATCATCCAGTTGGCGAGGTCACCTTGTTCAGAAACTTCCATGGCACCCAGAATGGCGATATTGACGTGACCACCACGGATCATGGCGAAGGATTCACTGCTTGAGAAAAAGGCCGCACCTGCACGCGCAGTGACAGTTTGTTTACCTGCATTGATTAAATCAGGGTCGAGTTGTTGTTCGGTAGGAAATTCGCCAATGCCGAGTAGACCATTTTCCGATTGCAGCCATACATCCATATCCTCTGGAATGTAGTTGGCAACCAGTGTTGGCAGGCCAATACCGAGATTGACGTAGAAACCATCTTGTAATTCTTTTGCGGCACGTTGTGCCATTTGTTCACGTGTCCATGCCATGATTATGCGTCCTGTGCTTTTAGGGTTTTTTGTTCGATCCGTTTTTCAGGTGTGGCATTCAGTACCACACGATTGACGTAAATGCCCGCTAAATGGATTTCATCTGGATCAAGTTCGCCAATCTCAACGATCTGTTCAACTTCGGCAATGGTAATTTTTCCAGCCATGGCACATTCAGGGTTGAAGTTTTGTGCGGTTTTACGGAATACCAGATTGCCAGCTTTATCCGCTTTATAGGCTTTGACCAGTGCCACATCTGCGGTCAGTGACGGTTCAAGGATATAGGTGCGACCATTAAATTCGCGTTGTTCCTTACCTTCAGCCACCAAGGTACCTGCACCTGTTGCAGTATAAAAAGCAGGAATGCCTGCACCACCAGCGCGTAGTTTTTCGGCGAGTGTACCTTGAGGTGTGAGTTCAACCTCAAGTTCGCCGTTTAGATATTGGCGTTCAAATTCTTTATTTTCGCCCACATAAGACGAGATCATTTTTTTAATTTGTCGGGTTTTGAGCAACACACCCAAGCCAAAATCATCAATACCTGCATTATTGGAAATACAGGTCAGGCCGGTTACACCTGTATCTTTTAGCGCTTGGATCAATGCCTCAGGAATACCGCATAGGCCAAAACCGCCCACTGCAAAGGTCTGCTGATCTTGCACCACATCTTGTAGTGCCAGTGCTGCGGTTGAATAGACTTTATTCATTTTTTCACCTGTAAATTCCTTGGTTTCTATTAGTTTTAGCACTCAGGGATTATTTACAGAAGTTTAAATTTCTAAAGGATTAATGAGGGAAACTCATTAATACCAGAAAATTCATCGATTTCCCCCAAAAGGATGCTATGACGGGCGGTTGGTCTTGGTGTAGCGACTGAAGGGTCTTAGCCAAAATCATGTTGTAGCAGGATCTCGATAAACTCGGCTGAAATATTGGAAAGCTCAAAGTCTTTTTTATAGACAATGCCAATCGCTTGCGGCAGTTTACCGTCTTCAATCTCAATCAAAACGTTATGTTCCTTGTCGATAAAATTCTGAAAATGGCGGGGAATGGCACTGACGCCCATATCCAATGCCACAAAGCTGGAGAGGGAACTGATTTGATGACATTCAACTTTTAGATCTAAAGTCAGATGATTTTTAAGACAGTTTTCTTCAATCAGGTGCCGAACAATGGAGGGATGCTGCAAGGTCACAAAGGGATTGGCGCACAGCTGTTTCCAACTGATCGAATCTGCACTTGCCAGTGGATGCGTCTTGGGCAACAGCGCCAGAAAATCTTCCTCAAATAAGGGCTTAAATTCCAGTTGATCATTGCGTGGCGGTTCAAAGCAAATTCCAATTTCAAAAATACCATCCTGAACATTTTCCAGTACTTTCTCATTGGGAATATCATGAATGGAAAAACTGATATTGGGGTGCTTGGCTAAGAAGCTATGAATCACTTGCGGCAAAATCGCATGGGTGACAAAGGGCATTGAGGCAATGTTCAGGGTGCCGCGGTTGAGTTTAAAACGTTGTTTAACATCCTTTTCCATATCCTCCCAGTTGGCCAGTAATTTCTTGGCATAGGGGATCAATGACTTTCCTTCCTGTGTCAGCTCGACCCGACGGGTATTGCGCTTAAATAGCTTGCCGCCGAGTTCTTCTTCCAGTGATTTGATACTCAAACTTAACGCAGACTGACTGAGATGCAGTTCAGCAGAGGCATTTGCATAATTCAGGGTACGCGTCAGCGCAAGAAATGCCTTGAGTTGCTTAAGTGTCATGTTCAGTCGCCTGTTCGGAAAGTTTTTGATTTATATGGTGTAATTTATAAAAAAAACAGCGCATTGTGACTGGTATTTTTGTTAATTCGCTGGCGCAAGGCAAGCTGTTTGTTTTTAACTCAAGGACAAGTGATTATTCACTCACTTTATCTCAATATCGAAAAATGGATTTTAAAAAGAATAAGCTAAATATACTTTAAATGGATTGATGAGTATTATTCAATAGTTAATTTGTTTTATTAATCAATTAAATTTTTTGCTGTTAGTTTTTGTAATATATTGATTTTTAATAAAAATTAAAATGATGTATTTTGTTTTAATCGTCTTGTTTTTTATGGTTTTAATGCTATTTTAAAATACGTTTGAGCATGTATCTTTGTTTTGAGATGCTGTATTGCCATCGGCAGTTTCTTGATTTTATTTATGGTTAGGATAACCACCACACAGTATAAAAAAAATAATCTGGTTGACCCTGACATATATTCTTTGGAATGGAGTAAAAGAATATGTGGGACTTATTTGTCATTCTGCTGTCTTTAGGCTTGCTGATGTACACGGCCTATCGCGGTTTTTCCGTCATTCTCATGGCGCCGTTATGCGCCTTGCTGGCAGTCTTTCTGATCAACCCCGCCAATGTGTTGCCGTTTTATTCGGGCGTTTTCATGCCAAAGATGGTCAATTTCATTAAAGACTATTTTCTGGTGTTCTTGCTGGGTGCAATCTTTGGCAAAGTGGTAGAAATGTCGGGTATTGCCGAGTCGATTGCCCGCACCATTGTTAACTGGATTGGTGCAAAGAAAGCCATTTTAACCGTGGTCTTACTCGGTGCCATTCTGACCTATAGCGGTGTCAGCCTGTTCGTGGCGGTATTTGCGATTTATCCATTTGCCAATCAGCTGTTCCAGCAAGCCAATATTCCAAAACGACTGATTCCCGGCACGATTGCCTTAGGTGCATTTACATTCACCATGGATGCCTTGCCGGGGACACCCCAAATTCAAAACGTAATTCCAACGACGTTCTTTGGCACCAATATCTATGCTGCACCGTTTTTGGGTGTGATCGGGGCGATCTTTGTGTTGAGCATGGGGCTACTGTATCTGGAGTCACGCCGTAAAGTTGCGGCTCGTGCAGGGGAAGGTTATGCTGGTTTTGCTGCTGAGGCTCCAGTCACACAAATGGCTGCCGATGTTGAATCATCAACCCAAAGCAATAGTTCAGTACTGCGTCAATGCATGGCCTTTGTGCCGTTGATTCTGGTTGCGGTCATGAACCGTTATCTGTCCACAGCCATCAAAGAATGGTATCCGAATGGCTTTGATTTTAATGCAATTGGTCTCGCTAACTACACGGTTGATGTGGCAAAAACAGGGGCGATTTGGGCAGTCGGTTTGGCCTTGATTGTCGGGATCATTGCGGCAATTTTATTTGATTATCAACGTGTAGTGACCAACTTTAAAGAAGGAGTGAATGCCAGTATCAGTGGTTCATTGCTGGCGGTGATGAATACTGCTTCAGAATATGGTTTTGGTGCGATTATTGCGGCATTGCCAGGCTTCGCTTTGATTAGTCATGCACTCGGTACCACATTCACCAATCCTTTGGTCAATGGAGCTGTGACCACGACCGTGTTGGCAGGGATTACCGGTTCAGCCTCGGGCGGGATGAGTATTGCTTTAAGTGCGATGGCAGAAACCTATAACGCTGCCATTGTCGCAGCAGGCATTCCACCGGAAGTGATGCATCGTGTGGTGGCGATGGCCTCAGGCGGTATGGACACACTCCCACATAATGGCGCGGTAATTACCTTGCTTGCGGTCACAGGCTTAACTCATAAGCAATCCTATAAAGATATTTTCGCAGTGACGATTATTAAAACCTTGGCGGTATTTGTGGTGATTGCTGCATTTACATGGTTCGGGATTGTATGAGACATATTTTAATTTGAGCTTGCCCATAATAAGGGCGAGCAATCCAGATAAACAAAAACAGGAGTAACGCAGTGACTCAACAACTTGAAGCCAAAGTAGCCTTTATAACCGGTTCAGCCAGTGGCATTGGTCTGGAAATTGCGAAAAAATTTGCGCAGGAAGGTGCCAAAGTGGTGATTTCTGATGTGAATGCCGAGAAATGTCAGCAAGCGGTGGAACAGTTAAAACAGCAAGGATTTGAAGCCTTGTCTGCGCCTTGTGATGTAACTGATGAACAGGCTTATAAAGCCGCGATTGATTTGACTACACAAACCTTTGGGCGTCTGGATATCCTGATCAATAATGCCGGTTTTCAGCATGTCGCAGCGATTGAAGACTTCTCAACCGAGATTTACCAGAAACTGGTCCAAGTGATGCTGACAGGTTCATTTATCGGGATTAAACATGCATTTCCGATTATGAAAGCACAACAATATGGCCGGATTATCAATATGTCTTCGATCAATGGTCTGATTGGCTTTGCAGGTAAGGCGGGGTATAACAGCGCCAAGCATGGGGTGATCGGTTTGACCAAAGTGGCAGCTCTGGAATGTGCCCGTGACGGGATTACCGTGAATGCATTATGCCCAGGCTATGTGGATACACCGTTGGTGCGTGGGCAAATTGCGGACTTAGCCAAAACCCGTAATGTGAGTCTGGAAAGTGCTTTGGAAGATGTGATTTTAGCCATGGTGCCGCAGAAGCGTTTACTCAGCGTGGAGGAAATTGCCGACTATGCCATTTTCCTGGCCAGCAGCAAAGGCGCAGGCATTACAGGGCAGGCGGTAGTGATGGATGGAGGTTATACCACACAGTAATCCATTTATGTGATTAAAAAAGCCGCTCAATTGGGCGGTTTTTTATGAAATGAAAGTAATGAGCTAGCACAGCGCAATTTGTTTAATTTTTTCATCTGTTACAATGAATCAGCCTTTAATTCTAATACGACTTCATATGAACAATAAATTTGTCAGTTTTTGCTTTTTATCAGTCTGTTTAACTCAAATAAACCAAGCCCAAGCAACGCCATTCAAGACTTATCAATCTGAGCCTTTGCATTGTGGTGAAGCGATTTTTCAGGTCATTTCATCCTGTTATGATCCAGACGAAGGCACGTTGAGAGGCAGTGGCGGCGTTATGCGTGAATCTTGTCAATCCAGTCATTTGCTGGTGAACTGGAAAGGACAACAAAAGCGCATTGATTTTCCAATCGCAACAGCAGCGCAAATGCAGCAATTAAAAAACAAAGGCTATAGGTTGCAAAAAGTGATTCGCCACGGGGATTGGTCACCGCAAAGTTTGGCCTGTGGTCAGGTCAAAGGCATTACGGGATATTTTGTGGTGGTCAATCAGGCAACCACCAATGATTTGAATCAAGAATACTTGGGCAAAGGTTCTCTGAGTGAAGAACCAGTGTTACTGAATCTGAATGGCACGATGACCAATGATGCACTGAGACAAAAAATTTATCCCTTGCTGAAACAGGATAAAGTTAAAATTACCAAAGTCGTTTCAGCCAATGCCTTATTTGGCGATGAGTAAAGCTTAGTTCAGCGATTGGTTTATCCAAGCAGGATATTGAGAATGTTGGCTGACTTTGTCGGCTGATTATTGCTACACTTTTTTATTTGTAGGCAGATGCGTGATGTCTTTTGATCTTAAAGTCAGTTTAAAGAAAAGGGCTGAACCTTCCTCACAGCAGAAGAAGCTGAATCGTCTGATTGATCAAATAGAACAGCAAAAAATCAGCCTTGCCACATGGCAGAATGCGCAAGCCGAGATTCAACAGCACACAAGGCAAAAGCTGATGCCTGTGTATAGCGAATTGCATGACATCCTGTTTCAGCAGTTGGATCAACTTTGGAATTTGTTGCAACAGCATGAGTTTTCCAAAACTAATATGCAGCAACTGGATGAAAAAATTGCCCAGCTTGCCCAACTGTTAAAGCGTTCCAAGATGTTGAAGGATGAACAGTTAAAACTGGTCAAGCAGATCGATACCTTTTATCAGCAGCATGCCCAGCAATCGGCTAAAAAGACTAAAAAAGTACAGTCAGCCAAGTTTGAACAGCATCAAAGTTTTGAGCAAAAGGCAGAGTTAGAACAAGATGACTTTGAACAGTATGTAGCCGAGCAGCAACAGGCTAGAGAACAGGCCAAGCAATTCAGACAACAGCAGAAAAGAGAACAAGCTGAGCAGATGGCAGCGCAGTCGCTGAAAACGGTGTATTTAAAAATTGCTGCGATGATTCATCCTGACCGTGAGCAAGACGAATCCAAAAAAGAAGAAAAAACCGAGTTATTCCAACGGGCCAGTCAGGCTTATGAACAGCAGGATTTGTTTTATTTACTGAAACTGCAATTACAGCTTGAACAGAACAAAGGTGTTGGAGTTAAAGAGTTATCGGCGGAGCAAGTGAAGTTTTATAAACTGGCTTTAGATGCACAGAGTCAGCAGCTTGAAAGTCAAATTGATGAGATTCTGGATTCTTTTCAGTTGGCGAAGAAAGTCAAAGCTGAGCATGTGCATATTAGTGATGTGTATAAAGCCATAGATGCCGATTGTGCTGAGTTAAAGCAGCAGTTGAAGTGGGAAAAAGAACGTTTAAAGCATATGAAAAAGCTGAGTGGAGTGGAGATGTTGTTGGGGCATGGGGTGTTGTAACCTCACCCTAGCCCTCTCCTGAAAGGAGAGGGAACTCATTGCGTATCGAATAACTATCAAATTCACAAAGGATGCTCCCTCTCCCTTAGGGAGAGGGTTGGGGTGAGGGAAATTAAAAAGAGGAGAAAAAAATGAAACTAGACCCACAATTATTAGAATTCGCCAAAGCCATGCGCAGTAATGCGACTGATGCAGAGAACATAATATGGCAACTACTTCGTGCTAAACGGTTTATGAATCTGAAATTTCGCAGACAGCATGTGATTGCACCTTATATTGTGGATTTTTACTGTCATGAATTGGGTTTGGTCATTGAATTGGATGGGAGTCAGCACGGTACTGACGACGGAAAAGAATATGACGCTGAACGAACCAAGTTTTTAGAAGCTTTGGATTTAAAAGTGGTGCGGTATTGGAATCTTGATGTGTTGAGCCGAACGGATATGGTGTTGGAGGATTTGTGGCGGAAGTGTTCACAACTGAAAATGGATAAGAATGAAAGCTCCTATTCCCTATGTGAGAGGGCTGAGGTGAAGGTATCAAGCAACAACAGTTCAAAGCAGAAAAGTATAGGCTGATATATATATGGATAAAAAGAGAGGATTGAGAATATTATTTGAACATGAAATGCTTTAATTTTTAATATTTAAAAATAATACTATTGAAAATAATAAAGAATTAATTAGAATTGTGTTGCCTTTAGTAGTTGTTTTACTAGGGGTTTGCTTGTCAGAATATTGTTATATATTGCTGAGAAGGTTGTAGATGTAAACCTCGATATTAATGAATAGTTCAAACTATTCATCAATATCTCGATGATTGTTGTTATGTCGATGTTGATCCCACTGCTTTGATATAGCATGAGAGTGAAACTGATTAGTAGCATTCTACACATACTCCTTTGAAATGTTTAGACTGTACCGAAAAAGGAGGAGGGCATAGACTGGCTTGAGTTTATGTCTTCAATAGACTTTGGGGGATGTCCTTTTGAAGGATACAGATAACAGTCGTCTAATCTCCCAAAGTTGGCAAAATGCAAAATATAAATACCAAATTCTTCGAAAAAAGAAATAAATTTCGTAATTACCTACATTTTGATAAAAAAATAAGTGATCAAAAAGTTTTTGAGTATGTTGTGGATAAAGAGAAAATTTCAGTGCATTCTTTTTTCCAATGATTTCTTATAAGCTTAATGATGAAAAAATTTGTAGAAAAAATAAAAAAAGAATTCGAACGGTAACTTTGAAAGGTAAGATTAATAAGAAAAAAACTAAAATATCGAAGTTGGACTTTAAAGAAAAAGAGCGGCTTATTAATTTTCCTAGTCATATTGATGGTAATATTTATGCTTATTACTCATATTTATTATCTTTAAAATATGAGGATTTCTTAAATAATAATGATTTATCAAACAATATTATTGCATTTAGAAAAGTTTATCACAAAGATGCTTCTTTAAAAAAGATATCAATGTGCAATATACATTTTGCAAAACAAGTATTTGATTATATAAATAAAAAGAAAAATTGTTCTGTGTTGTGTTTAGATATTTCAGGTTTTTTTTGATAATCTGAACCATGAACTATTAAAAAAAACATGGTTAGAAGTGCTTGGTGAATCAAGATTACCTAAAGATCATTATCAAATTTTTAAATCTTTAACTAATTTTGCATATGTAAATAAAGAAGATTTGTATAAAAAATTAAATTTATCACTAAACTCTCGAACTTTACATAAGCGTATGGATAGATTGTGTGATATTCAAACTTTCCGTAATGTGGTTAGAAAAAATAAGTTAATTAAAAGAAATCTAAAAGTTAAGGGGATTCCTCAAGGTTCTCCAATGAGTGGAATGTTATCAAATATTTATATGATGAATTTTGATAAGAATATGAAAAGTAAAATAACAGAGATTAATGGGGAATATTTTAGGTATTGTGATGATATGATTTTTATTGTTGATAATGAATATATTGATGAGATTAAAAGTTTTATATTGCAAGAAATTGATGCTTTAAAACTAAAGATTAATGATAAAAAAACTCAGTATATTGTTTTTGAAAATGGATTGGTTAAGAAAAATGGCATCCCTAGTTTTAATTATCCTCATAAGCTACAATATTTAGGTTTGTTATATGATGGGCAAGAAATTTTATTACGTGAAACTGGGCTTTCAAAATTTCACTATAAATTAAGAAAAGCTATTAGAATGAGAACTGCTCATTATAATAGATTGCAAAGGGCTAAGTTACATAATAATCATAATATGTATATGAGAACTTTATATACTAGATTCACATATATAGGTAAGAGAAATTATGTGAGTTATGCTTACCGCGTTGCTGGTGAGTTTGATTCAAAAAACATCAAAAGACAAATTAAGGGTCATTTTAACATCTTTACAAACTATTTAGAAAAATGGAAATAAAAAAATCCCCTCATTCGAGGGGATTTTTGAATCAAACTAGTGCTTAAAGCGCAGCAATCTGCTCCATACTTTGCTTAATTTTCGCTAACTGATCAGCAAACTCAGCCAATTTCACTTTTTCACCCTCAACAACCGCTGCTGGTGCTTTCGCTACGAAACCTTCATTCGAAAGTTTATTGGCAATTTGATCATGCTGCTTTTGAACCTTATCCAAGTCCTTCTGCAAACGACCCAATTCAGCTTTAGGATCAATTAAGCCTTTCATTGGTACAAATACCGATGCATGACCTACAACACTTGAAGAAGAAAGCGGTGGCTCTTCGCCTTGTGCCAAGAAAGTAATGCTTTCAACTTTCGCCAATGCCTTAAATAACGCTTCGATACGCGTGATTTGCTCACGTTCAGCATCAGAAATGTTTTGCAGCAATACTGGCAATAAACGCGCATTACCCAAGCCCATTTCACCACGGATGTTACGTACCGCACCAATCAGGCCTTGTAACCACTGCATATCAGCTTCAGCTTGATCATTCACCTTCGCTTGATCAGGTACAGGGTATTGCGCAGTCATAATCGTAGCACCGCCTTTGCCTAACATCGGCGCAAGCGTTTGCCAGATTTCTTCAGTCAAATACGGCATTAATGGATGTGCCAAACGTAAAGAGGCTTCCATTACTGCAAGTAATACACGGCGAACTTCGGCTTTACGCTCTTCTGATACATTGGCATCGTTCAGAACCGGTTTGGTTAACTCAACGTACCAGTCACAGTATTCATTCCAGATAAAGTCATAGATCGCTTGCGCAGCAAGGTCTAAACGATAGGTCGCGAATGCCTGATGTACCGCAGCTTCTGCTTTTTGCAGACGGCTCATGATCCATTGTTCAGGCAGTTCCCAAAGATTAGGACGTGCTTCTTGGCCAACAGTTTGACCTTCCACATTCATCAATACGAAACGGGTCGCGTTCCAGATCTTGTTACAGAAGTTACGGTAACCTTCAACACGCTTCATGTCGAACTTGATGTCACGACCGGTATTGGCAAGCGCACAGAAAGTGAAACGAACCGCATCTGTACCGTAAGCCTGAATGCCTTCCGGGAATTCTTTGCGTGTCGATTTCTCAATCTTCGCTGCCTGTTTCGGATTCATCAAACCTGTGGTACGTTTTGCAACAAGGCTTTCAAGATCGATACCGTCAATCAGGTCGAGTGGGTCAAGCACGTTACCCTTAGACTTCGACATCTTCTGGCCTTCGCCATCACGCACTAGGCCGTGAACGTAAACGGTCTTGAATGGAATCTGTGATGTCCCGTCTTCATTTTTCATGAAGTGCAGGGTCATCATGATCATACGTGCAACCCAGAAGAAGATGATGTCAAAACCTGTTACCAATACATCAGTCGGGTGGAAAGTTTTAAGGAAATCATTGGCCGCATCTTTCTCTGCATCACCGGTCCAACCTAAGGTCGAGAAGGTCCACAGGGCAGAGGAGAACCATGTATCCAGTACATCTTCATCCTGGTTCAGAGCAGTATCCGCAGGGATGTTATTTTTGGCACGAACTTCAGCTTCGTCACGACCCACATATACATTGCCTTCAGCATCGTACCAGGCTGGAATACGGTGACCCCACCACAACTGACGTGAAATACACCAGTCCTGAATGTTGTTCATCCACGCCATATACATGTTGCTGTATTGCTCTGGAACAAACTTGATACGACCATCTTTTACCGCTTCGATTGCAGGCTCTGCCAATGGCGCAATTTTCACATACCATTGGTCAGTCAATAGTGGCTCAATGATCACGCCAGAACGGTCACCGCGAGGTGGTTTCAAGGTATACGGTTGAATCTGTTCTAACCAGCCTTCAGCTTCAGCCTGTTCAACCAGTTTCTTACGCGCTTCAAAACGTTCTAAACCGATATAGTCTGCTGGCGCAGCAATGGTTTTAGAAATCTGCTCGCCCGCTTTGGCAATGTATTCAAACTCGGCCAGAACTTCTGCATTTTTATTGAAGATATTGATGATTGGCAATTCACAACGCTTACCTACTTCATAGTCATTGAAGTCGTGCGCAGGGGTGATTTTTACACAGCCGGTACCAAATTCTTTATCGACATATTCGTCTTTAACGATTGGAACGGCACGACCGGTAATTGGCAGGATAATGTTCTGACCCACAAGATGTGCATAGCGTTCATCATCCAGTGCCACCGCAACAGCGGTATCACCCAGTAGGGTTTCAGGACGTGTGGTTGCGACTACAATGTGATCTTTACCATCGTGGGTACGCAGTGATTTGTCTTCAAAGAAATATTTGAAGTGCCACAATGAACCTGCTTCTTCTTTATCTGACTCAACTTCGAGATCAGACAGCGCAGTTTGTAGTTTCGGGTCCCAGTTAACCAGACGCTTGCCACGATAGATCAAGCCATCTTCATGCAGTTTGACGAACACTTCTTTCACTGCATTGGATAGACCTTCGTCCATGGTGAAACGTTCGCGTGACCAGTCTACAGATGAGCCGAGACGACGGATCTGACGGGTAATGGTACCGCCTGACTGTTCTTTCCATTCCCAGATTTTTTCGATGAACTTTTCACGGCCCAGGTCATGACGGCTAATGTTTTGCGCACCCAATTGACGCTCGACCACCATCTGCGTTGCAATACCTGCGTGGTCAGTCCCCGGTTGCCATAAGGTATTTTTACCCATCATACGGTTATAACGGGTGAGGGCATCCATGATGGCATTGTTAAAGCCATGCCCCATGTGCAAGCTACCGGTGACGTTCGGTGGTGGAATCATGATACAGAATGATTCACCTTGACCTGAAGGTTTGAAGTAACCCTGTTGTTCCCAGATTTGATACCACTTCTTTTCGATCTCGGTTGGATCGTAAGTGGTTGCAATATTTTGAGCAGATTGAGCGTCAGTCATAGTACAGAAGATTAAAATTGAATAAAAAATTGCATCTATTGTAGCAAAAAATCCTCGCTTCTGTAGGTCTTTCAGCATGCCATCGCCGATTCAATAGAGCCGCTCAAATAATGTCTGCATTCCGGTTTGTTGCAGTGACATGAGAGCACATCCAGTTTCTTGAGCACAGATGACCTGATTGCAGGCAAGACGGGCTGAATCCTGATAAGGCACTTATAAACTTTGATTTTTTCTCATAAAACCGATGAAAGGCGTTGGATTTTTAAGCAAATAAGATTAGATTTGTGTGTAATGCATCACATAACTCAAAAATATTGATGCGTAAAACAACAATATAAAAATGCGAAAACTAAAAAGGGATGATGCTCATGAGTTATTCAATTCTGTTGAAGATTAATGAAGTTACGCATGGACAGTTTGAAACAATTCGCCAGCAATTGAATGCGGGGGCGTCTGAAAGTCAGGCTCGTCTGCTGGGAGAGGTCTTGTCGGAAATCGCCTGTGATATTGTTGAGCAGGTCTTTTCCGTGTTATTGATCCAGAATCGCCAGCCGACCCAGTTAACGCAAAAATATACGGCTGAATCTGAAAAAATCATCCAGCAAATTATTGGCGCGGTACGTAAATATATGCCTTGGTCGATTTCATTTTTTGGCAATGAACGGCTATGTCCCTTTGCCAACTATTTTTCCGATATGATCAAGTATCACGATGAGCAGGTCTATGTGTCTTATCCGATTGACCGACATTTGGTACAACAGGCACGCGCCTTGGTGACCCGACTCAAGAATAATGAGATCAGTGATATGGTCGATGTGTTCCAGACCCTGATCCAGATTGTGGATCTGGGCGTAACCAACCTGATCCGTGAACCGAAAAAATGTCTTCACTTTAATACCGTGGTGGATAAAACCCTGAACGGGGTGATTAATATGACGGCTCATCTCAGTTATAAACGTTTGGAAAAAATGAGCGATCAGGTCGATAGCAATGCTGCAACTGATTGTGTGAACCATTTTTTAGCATTTATGCATGTCGATAGCGAATAGAGTGTGATAAATTCGGCGCATACAACGCCAAAAATGATAGAAAAATAGATTGGATAAAAGGGCTTGTTCAACAAGCTCTTTTTTTTCAATCTAACAATTAGGGTTATTAGAATGAACACCGCCGTTTTTTTAAATATTCATGCGGATACTTATGCACGTTTTGCACATATTCGGACACAATTATTGCAAGGGAGCAAAGAAAGCCAGGCCAGTGCTTTAGGCAGTGTCTTGTCCGAGATGGCCTGTGAAGTCATGGAACAGGTTTTTATCGTTTTATTACAAGAAAATCAGCAATATTCGCAAACAGGCGAATCTGAAAAAGTGATTCAGCAGATTCTGGACGCCATTCGTAAATATATGCCTTGGTCGATTTCATTTTTTGGTAATGACCGTTTAATTCCGCTGGTTGAATATCTTTCCAAAACCTTACAGATCGAAGATGAAACGGTTTATATGACCTATCCGGTCAAGCAGCCGTTGGCCGAGCAGGTCAAGGCGTCTAGCCAGAAACTGGCCAATGGCGATCACAACGAAATTTCAAAGTCACTTAAATTACTCACCGAAGTCATTGATGCAGGGGTTGATCACCTGATTCGTGAACCAAAAAAATGTTTAAAATTCAATTTTGTGGTGGATAAAACCTTAAATGGCGTGATTAACATGACCACGCATCTGGGCTATAAACGTCTGGAAAAATTAAGTACCCAGATTGATCAGCAACTGGCTGCAACCTATGTGGATTACTTCCTCAAATTCATGCGGCATTCAGCATAGGCAGGATATAAAAAATGGCAAAACTTAAAAGTCTTGAAAATAAAGTGGTCTGGATTACCGGTGCTTCATCGGGTTTAGGCAAAGCGCTGGCACGTGAATGTGCATTGCAAGGCGCGCAGGTGGTTTTGACCTCACGCCGTTATGATGAGCTGGAAGCGGTACGGGTCGGGTTACTCAAGCCTGAACAGCATCTCTCGATTGCTGCCGATATTACCGACGAAGCGCAGGTACGTCATGCGCATGAACAGGTGCTGGCAGCAAAGGGACGGATTGACTGGCTGATCAATAATGCCGGTCTGAGCCAGCGTGCCTTGATTCAGGACACCACCATGCATACTGAACGTGCCATTATGGAAGTCGATTACTTCTCGCAAGTGTTCTTTACAAAGACCGTATTGCCGACTTTCCTGAAACAGCAATCAGGCCGTGTGGTATTTGTCTCCAGTGTTGCAGGGCTACTCGGTACGCAATATCGCGCGACCTATTCGGCTGCCAAAGCCGCCATTCATATGTGGGCCAATAGCTTACGTGCCGAAGTTGCCAATGACGGTGTTGAAGTGTCAGTAGTTTTCCCCGGTTTTGTCAAAACCAATGTGTCTTTCAATGCATTAAATGGCGAAGGTAAACCGCAAGGCCATCAGGATGAAGCGATTGAAAATGGTCTGGATGCCGATGTATTTGCCGAACGGATGGTGGAATCCTTGATGGCAGGGGATGAGTACATTGTGGTGGGGGGTAAAAAAGAGCATCTCGGCGTACTGGTGTCGCGTTTATCGCCGGGTTTGCTGTATAAAATGATCCGCAAAATGAAAGTGAAGTAAGTATCACAATGAGGTATTTAAAAGTGTGTAGCCATGGCCGATAGCCCGCGTTTGCCTGACTCTGTCTCTGGTCATCGCGTATCGATTGCCTCTATTGTCGGCTATGTGGTGCTTGCATTACCCGCCAGCATTGTTGTGGGTGGCGGATTGAGCTGGCTATTCACCTTTAATATGGCAGACTTTGAAGGTGGCAGCGGCTATGCTGCGATCTTCGTTTTTATGTTGACAGCACCGATCAGCTTGTTAGCCACTCTGATTGCCTTGCCGATTATGATTAAAAAGAAACCAACAATTGTGCCTACTGTTATATGGGTTTTTGCGGGCTTAACTTTACTATTGCTTTTATATGTCACAAGTATCATGTAGTTGCCTGAAATAATGAAGAATCTGGTCTGACTGATAGATGCCAAAGGTAGAATGAAATGACAGTAGATAGCCGCAAGAAAGCCGTTTTTAACTGGAGCGGGGGCAAAGACTCTGCTTTGGCCTTGTATAAAGTCTTACAAGAAAAAGAGTTTCAGGTTATCGCACTATTGACCACGGTCAATGAAGA
Source organism: Acinetobacter sp. 1000160 (assembly GCF_000588715.1). Taxonomy (NCBI): domain Bacteria; kingdom Pseudomonadati; phylum Pseudomonadota; class Gammaproteobacteria; order Moraxellales; family Moraxellaceae; genus Acinetobacter; species Acinetobacter sp. 1000160. The sequence goes on from NZ_JFWP02000010.1 coordinate 87,934, forward strand.
GACTGAACTGTCTTCGATGCATGCGATACCACATAGACTGCTAGAAAAACAGGCTGAGAGTATTGGCATTCCGCTTTATCCGGTATTTCTGCCCAAAAACCTTCCCGTATATGAACAACTTATGCTGGAAGCCGCCAATCACTTTAAAGCGCAAGGGGTGGAGCATTTTATCTTTGGCGATATTTACCTGAGCGATGTACGGCAATATCGTGAAGAGCGTTTGCACCCTTTAGGCATTGAAGTGGTGGAGCCGATCTGGAACCTGAACTCGGCTGAGGTAATGCAGGATTTTCTGGATTCAGGAATCAAAACCAAAATCATCGTGACCGATGCCAGCAAACTTGATGAATCCTTTATCGGGCAGGATATTGATGCCGCTTTGCTTGAGCGTATGCCAGCGGAGGTGGATGTTTGTGGTGAAAATGGCGAATATCATAGCTTTGCTTATGCAGGTGCTTTATTCAAGCATCCTGTTGAGTTTGAAATCGCGGAAACACGTCAGCTGTCATATGAATTTAAGCTGGACAATGGCGAAGAAAAAACCTATCACTACTGGCAGGCGATTTTTGCAGAGTAGCACCCAGGTCCTGTATATGACACAGGACGGTTGAAATTTATTAAATTATTTCTTTATTTTTAATGGGTTAAAGCGGTTTGATCAACATTATGGAGCTTATGCACAATCGCTAGATCGATTGTGTTTTACCCCAATAGAACCACACCGTAGCAAGCAGGTCTGAGCGCTGCTTCGGGTTGCACAAAAATGAAAAAAGCTTGCCTCACTTTAACCGTGAAGGCATGGAGATTGTAGATGGAACGACGACTTTCACTTTTGGCCAAGGAACGTACGATTGCCCACGCGGGCTATAACCGTTGGCTACTGCCACCTGCCGCACTGGCAATTCATCTCAGTATTGGTATGGCCTATGGCTTTTCCGTATTTTGGTTGCCCTTGTCCAAAGCTCTGGGAATTGATGTGCCGATTGAATGTAAAGATATCGGTTTGCTTGAACAACTGTTCACCACGACCTGTGATTGGACAGTGTCTACCCTAAGCATCATGTACACCTTGTTTTTTGTATTCCTGGGCTCATCTGCCTTTTTATTTGGGGGGTGGCTTGAGCATGCAGGACCACGGAAGGCGGGTGTGGTTGCGGCATTTTGCTGGGCTGGTGGTTTGATCCTGGCGGCGCTAGGTGTATATACGCATCAATTGTGGCTGTTGTGGCTAGGAGGGGGAATCGGAGGCATCGGGCTGGGACTGGGTTATATTTCGCCTGTATCTACCCTGATTAAGTGGTTCCCGGACCGTCGAGGTCTCGCCACAGGTCTTGCCATCATGGGCTTTGGTGGCGGTGCCATGATTGGCGCGCCGCTCGCGGATCAGTTGATGAAGTTTTTCGCGACCGATATTTCTGTAGGTGTATGGCAAACCTTTCTGGTCTTAGCCGCCGTTTACTTTGTTTTTATGATGGGAGGTGCATTCGGTTATCGGATTCCGCCTTCAAACTGGAAACCAAGTGGCTGGCAACCCGCAGCAAGCCAAGCGAATGCGCTGGTCACCAGTCGTCATGTACATTTAAATAAGGCATGGAAAACCAAGCAGTTTTGGCTGATTTGGGGCGTACTGTGCTTAAATGTTTCGGCAGGTATTGGTATTTTAGCGATGGCGTCTCCGTTGTTGCAGGAAGTGTTTGGTGGACGTCTGATAGGTTTAGAGATCGGGATCAATGAATTAAATACAGAACAAAAAATGCAGATTGCGACCTTTGCCGCAGGATTTACCGGTTTACTGTCATTATTTAATATTGGTGGGCGCTTCTTCTGGGCATCTGCATCGGATTTTATTGGCCGTAAAAATACCTATTTTATTTTTCTGGCCTTAGGCTTCTTATTATACGTTTCGATCCCGCAACTGGCTCATGCCGAAAACCTGCCTTTATTCGTTTTAGCTTTCTGCGTCATTCTGTCCATGTATGGCGGGGGCTTCGCTACAGTACCTGCTTATCTGGCGGATATTTTTGGTACCCAAATGGTCGGGGCAATTCATGGTCGTTTGCTGACTGCATGGTCTGTGGCTGGTGTATTGGGCACCTTGCTGATTACCAATATTCGAGATTATCAACTGGCGCATGGCGTGGCTCAAGCGCAATCTTATGATACGACCATGTATATTCTGGCGGCTATGCTAGCCATTGGATTTGTCCTCAATTTAATGGTCAAGCCAGTTGATGAAGATCAATACATGACCGAGGCTGAATTGGCTGCCGAGAAGGCCTTGGCTCATGAGAAATTACCGCAAGATTTAAGCCTGAATCATGATGTAGTACATGCACCTTCCAAGACAATTACTGTGGTACTGGCCTGGCTGGTGGTGGGTCTGCCTTTGCTGGCAGGCATTTGTTTTACCTTACAAAAGGCGATCGTTTTATTTCATTAACCTGAAAATCCTAGTCATAAAAAATGCCTCGAGTCATGAGGCATTTTTTTTATTGTGTTCGATCTGTCTGGTGCGGCTTGAGAATATGCGACTAGAACAGCTTATTCGATGATTGCCGTTCCATAAGCAAACACTTCAACCATGCCACCTTGCATCCCCAGTTCTGTCGTACTGAGGCGAACGCCCATAATCTGTTTAGCGCCCATAGCATGCGCTTCTTGCTTCAGGCGAACCACAGCTTCACGACGCGCACGTTCCACCACACTTTCATAGCTGACCAGACGCCCCCCAAAGAAGTTGCGAATGGAGGCCAGTACATATTTAAAATAATCGTGAGAGATCACCACATTACTGCTGATCATTTGCCCTGATGCTGTGGTGTGTACAAAGCGATTGGTATCAATCCGGATATGGGCGAACTGTTGTTCTTTCTGATCCAGTTCACGTAAGTGTTTTTGCTCGATATGGCGACCAAAGCCCCAACCCACAGTAAACAGGATCAGAAACAGGACAATCTGAAAAATTAATCCTTCCATATGCTTGCCTATGCGCCGAATGGATCAGGAAGTTTAGGTGCAACAGGCTGCACCACCACCGCTGTACCATAAACAAACAGCTCAGATGCACCTTGGGCAATATTTGAGGTCGAGAAACGGATGCCCACAATGGCATTGGCACCTAAAGCTTTTGCCTTATCAATCATCCGTTGTGTGGCTTCTTGGCGTGACTCTTCGAGTAGTTCGGTATAGCCTGTCAGTTCACCGCCGACAATATTCTTTAAACCCGCCATCAGGTCACGTCCGACATGCTTACTGCGGACGGTGCTGCCATAAACCACATCAAGCTGACGTAAAATTTCATGGCCGGGTACAGATTCTAAACTGCTCAGTAACATTGTTTTCTTCTAAATCATCAATATTTCAGTGTTTGAAGATAAGAAATATTCGCAATTGTTGCAATAAAAAAGCTCACCGAAGTGAGCTTTTTTGTCTGCAAAATCAAATTATTTTGCGTAGTGCTGTTGTGAGCTTGAAGGCTGGTGCGTAACCGTCTCGCTGGTTGAGGCTTTTAAGCCGCCACCCAGTGTTTTATAGAGCTCAACCTGATTGTTCAGGTCAGCCTGTTGCAATAACAACAAGCCTTGTTCCGCTGAGTAAGCAGAACGCTGAGCATCCAACACGGTCAGGTAACTATCAATACCAGCACGGAAGCGGGCATTTGAAAGTTTATAGGTCGTATTGGTCGCATCAACCAAACGGCGTTGCGCAGTTAAACGATCGCCAATGTTGGCACGTGTTGCCAAGGCATCATTCACTTCACGGAAAGCTGACTGGACAGACTTCTCATAGTTAGCCAATGCAATTTTCTGATCTGTTTCAGAGATTTTGATGTTGGCCTTACGTGTACCCCAGTCAAAGATCGGGATATTCAGGCTTGGACCAATTGACCATAATCCATTGGCTGATTTGAATAAATCACTCAAGTCAGTCGATGCATAACCCGCAGAACCGGTCAGGCTAATGGTTGGGAACAGTTGTGCTTTGGCAGCACCAATATTCGCACCCGCAGCACTTAACTGGTATTCAGAGGCTTTGACATCCGGACGGTTGTTCAATAAGTCACTTGGTAAACCGGCACTTAATACACCTTGTCGGGTGATACGCGCAACTTGCTGTTGTGGCAACAGATTCTGAGGAACCTGCTGGCCCACCAGTAAGTTCAACAGGTTTTGTGCCTGAGCAATCTGGGTTTTGTAGTTGGCCACATCATTACGTGCTGTTTCAACTGAAATCTGTGCCTGACGTACAGGAATTTCACTATCAATACCGACATCAAAACGTTTTTTGTTCAGGTTGAACGAGTCTTGTTGCGCTTTTAGCGTCTGATCTGCAAGTTTAAGTTGTGCACTTGCAAACGAGTAATTTAACCAAGCCTGAGTGACCTGACCAATTAAGCTGATTTGCGTGGCATCACGTGAACTTTGCGTCGCGAGATAGCTATCTAGGGCTGCATCTTTCAGGCTGCGTACACGACCCCAGAAATCCAGCTCATAAGAGGTCAGACCCAAGCCCACCTGATAGGTTGAATAGGGGTTGCCCGGATCACGGCTAGGGGTGACCTGACGAACGGCACTACCACTTGCGCCAATGGTTGGCAACTGGTTGTTTTCCGAGATCTGGTATTGCTGCTGAGCTTTTTGAATATTCAAAGTAGCGGTACGTAAATCACGGTTATTGGCAAGCGCCATATCAATCACTTGCAGTAAGCGCTGGTCAGCAAAGAAATCTTTGTAACCTTGTTCCGCGATTGATGTTCCAGAAGCATTGCCATAAGACGCGTAGCTTTCAGGAATATCTGAGCTTACCACAGGCTCTGGCCCGCGCATGCTTTGGCAGGCAGCCAAAGACAGCGCGAGTGCAGAGATTGCAATGCCACGACTGGAAATAGACCATACAGTTTGCATCACGATCAATGCTCCTGAGTATTTAAAGTTTTAGGTTTGTACTTAAAGATACTACGAATCCACACGAAGAATACAGGGATGAAGAAGATACCTAAAAGTGTTGAAGAAATTACACCACCCAGTACACCATAACCGACCGAGTGTTGGCTACCCGCACCGGCACCGCTTGCAAGGGCAAGTGGCAGTACACCGAAACCGAAAGCCAGTGTAGTCATGACGATTGGGCGTAAACGCATTTTTGCTGCATGTAAGGTTGCTTCAAACAGGTCTTCACCTTGTTCTTGCAATTCTTTGGCGAATTCGACAATCAGAATGGCGTTCTTCGCTGAAAGACCGATTACCGCAACAATCGCCACCTGGAAGTAGATGTTAAAGGATAAGTTTGGATCTCCTTTAATGATCATACCTAACCAGGTCAGTGTAAATGCACCGACGATACCTAATGGTACAACCAGTAATACCGACACAGGGACTGACCAGCTTTCATATAATGCAGCAAGACACAGGAACACGATCAATAATGAAAGAACCAGTAATGGTGCTGTCTGGCTACCAGAATCACGTTCTTCCAGAGATAAACCGCTCCACTCATAGTCGAAACCGGTTAAGCCCATTGATGGTAACTTACCAATGATTTCCTCCATGGCGATCATTGCATCACCAGAGCTGACGCCCGGTGCAGGAGTACCCTGGATGTTCACCGATGATACGCCGTTATAACGCTCTAGACGAGGAGAACCGTAAGTCCATTCACCTTTGGCAAAGCCAGAGAATGGAACCATTTCACCCTTGTTATTACGTACATACCACTTGTTTAGGTCTTCAGGCATCATGCGTGTATTCGCTTCACCCTGAACATAAACTTTCTTCACACGACCACGGTCAACGAAGTCATTGATATATGAACCACCCCAAGCCATGCTCATGGTGCTGTTAATATCTGCAAGGCTAACACCCATTGCACCTGCTTGCGCCTGATCAATGGTGATCTGGTACTGTGGTGTATCTTCCTGACCATTCGGACGCACACCGGCAAGACGTTTGTCTTGTGATGCCATGCCTAATACCGCATTACGTGCCGCAATCAGTTTCTCATGACCTTGACCGCTTACATCTTTCAACTGGATATCGAAACCAGACGCGACACCCAATTCAGGCATTGCAGGTAACTGTAATGGCATGATGTACGATGCATCTTTCACAATCATGTTCAATGCCATACCACGTTGAATAATGGCACCGATCTGTGATTCAGGCGTTGTACGCTCGCTCCAGTCTTTTAACTTGATGAAGGCCAGACCCGCGTTTTGACCGACCCCTGTGAATGAGAAACCAGCCACAGTAAAGATCGAATCGACGTTTTCTTTTTCCTTGTTCAGGAAATAGCCTGTCATGGTATCAATGACTTTATCGGTACGCTCCAAGCTTGCGCTCGGTGGTAACTGCACTAAGGTCATGACCACACCCTGGTCTTCTTCTGGCAAGAATGAAGATGGCAACATTTTGTAGATGCCGACCAAAGCTGCGATCACCGCAATATAAAGCACACCAGAGAATAACTTGTGGTGAGTCATGCGATTGACACCACCTTGGTATTTCACTGCAACTTTTTCGAAGCTACGGTTAAACCAGCGGAAGAAGCGCGCAAAAATGTTATTGCTTTGTTCTTTGTTTGGATCATGTTGCTTTAACAGGGTCGCACACAGGGCAGGGGTAAAGGTTAATGCCACGATCAAAGAAAGGATCATCGCCGTAACCAAGGTGATGGAGAACTGACGGTAAATTACCCCGGTGGTTCCACTAAAGAATGCCATCGGTACGAATACCGCGGTTAATACACTGGTAATACCCACCAGCGCACCAGAAATCTGACTCATCGACTTTTCGGTCGCAGGCACAGGTTCCAGATGTTCTTCTTGCATCACCCGTTCAACGTTCTCGACCACAACGATGGCATCATCGACCAGAAGACCGATGGCCAGTACCATGGCGAACATGGTCAAGGTGTTAATCGAGAAACCGAAGATATTAATTACGGCAAATGTACCCAGTACAACCACAGGTACCGCCAGAGTTGGAATAATCGTTGCGCGCCAGTTCTGCAAGAACAGGAACATCACGATAAATACCAAGACCACTGCTTCAATCAGCGTGTGGACAACACTTTCAATTGATAGACGAATAAACGGAGTGGTGTCATAAGCAAGCTTGTCTTTTAAACCGCTTGGATAGTTATGACGTAACTCGGATAAACGTTTTTCAACCGCTGCTGCTGTATCAAGTGCGTTGGCGCCGGTTGCAAGTTTGATTGCAACACCACCCGCAGGGTTACCATTAAATTTCGAGTCGAACTGATAGTTATCAGAACCCAATTCTACACGAGCGACATCACCCAAACGTACCTGTGCACCATCTGACGAGTTTTTCAGGAAGATGTTTTTAAATTGCTCAGGTGTTTGCAACATGCTTTGTGCATTTACCGTCGCATTCAGGACTTGGCCTGCTGTTGATGGCGCACCACCGAGCTGACCGACTGCAACTTGCGAGTTTTGTGCACGAATTGCGGTTGCCACATCGTTTGGTGTCAGGTTAAAGCTGGTCAGTTTTGCCGGATCTAACCAGACACGCATCGCATACGAACCACCAAACACCTGTAGTTCACCCACACCTGCAACACGACTTAGCGGTTCAGAAATGTTTGAGTTTACATAGTCTTTAATGTCCGATGCAGACAGACTGTTATCTGGCGAATAGAACGCGATAACCTGCAAGAAGCTGGCGCCAGACTTGGTGACTTTTACACCCTGACGTTGTACGTCAGCAGGTAACAGCGCTGTTGCCGATTGCAATTTGTTTTGAACCTGAACCTGTGCGATATCCGGATCGATACCTTGTTCGAAGTTCAAGTTAATGGATGCTTGACCATTACCCGCACTGTTCGATGAAATGTAACGTAACCCATCCAGACCATTCATTTGTTGTTCAATGATCTGGGTAACGGTATTTTCAACAGTTTGAGCAGAAGCCCCAGGATAAGTCGCAGAAATCGTGACCGTGGGGGGGGCAATTGTCGGATATTGTGCAACTGGCATTTTTGTCAGCGTGATAATCCCCGCCAACATAATGACCAGTGCAATCACCCAAGCGAAAATTGGGCGATGGATAAAAAATTGAGCCATGCAATCTACCCCTTAAGCTTCTGAAGTTGCTTTTTGTTCAGCTTTTGGTGAGTTGGCTTGCTTTTGTTGTTCTGCTGCTTTTGGCGCTGCATTCTGACCTTCAGCTGCTTTTGGTTGATAAGGTTTTACAGACACTTCCTGTCCTTCTTTGACCTTAGCCACACCGTCAACAACAACTTTATCACCAGCCTGTAGGCCATTCGTTATAATCCAGTCCTGACCTTTGACACCAGCAGTGGTGACCGGACGGGTTTCAATCACACCTTTGGCATTGACAACCATTGCAATGGCTTGTCCTGTCGGTAAACGAGATACCGCTGCTTGTGGAATCAGGTAAGCATTAGGCAAAATCCCTTGCGAAATCTTGGCAGTTGCATACATGCCTGGTAATAACAAATGGTTTGGATTCGAGAACACCGCACGTAAAGTCACGGTACCTGTATCTGGATTGACACTTGCATCAGAGAATGCCAGCTGGCCTTCGACAGGGTATTCCGACCCATCTTCAAGCGTGATTTTGACACGGGTATTGTTACTGTTATTCAAGCTGCCTTTGCTCAGTTGTTGACGCAGACGCAATAACTCGGCACTTGATTGGTTGATATCCACATAGATCGGATCAAGTTGTTGAATGGTCACCAATGGATCGGCCTGGTTTGCAGTCACCAATGCACCTGGTGTCACCGAAGAACGGCTAGACTGACCAGAAATTGGCGCACGCACAGTTGAGTAGCCCAAGGTAATTTCAGCATTTTTCAATGCGGCTTGAGACGCTGCAACATCTGCTTCAGCCAGTTTGACCTGAGCATTGATATCGTCATATTCTTGTTTAGAAACCGCATTGGTTCCCACAAGTTGACGATAACGGCCTTCTTTTACGCGTAAAGCATTCAGGTTCGCTTGTTGACGTAATAACGCCGCACGTGCATTGTCTGCAGTCGCACGGTTGGTATTTGCATCAATTTGATAGAGTGCTTGACCCGCCTGAACGTAGCTACCTTCAGCAAATAATCGTTTTAAAATTACGCCGCCTGTTTGCGGACGAACTTCTGAAACTTGATACGCAGAGGTTCGGCCTGACAGTTCGACGTTCTGTTCAACGCTTTGTGGTTGAGCAACAATGACACCTACTTCAGCAGGTGGCATTTTTTGAGCAGCAGCAGCTTGCTGTGCATCTTTAGGATCTTTGCTACAACCAACAAGCGCAATGCTTGTTGCTAATGCGCAAGCAGTGAGGGCAGGAGCCCAAAGCTTAGCCGACATCATTATTCCACCTCAATTTAGATTTTTTATCTAAAAACAAATTGTTGCTGAAAGTGCTTTGATACAGCCCAAACCAAAGCAACGCAGTCCAAATCAACCCAATTCCCCAACCGGCAAGAACGTCGGTCGGGTAGTGAACCCCCGCATAAACTCTAGATATCCCCATGAAAATAAACCATAAAGTAGATACTAAAATGACACTGGTGCGATATTTATGTTGTTGGCATAACAACATGATGATACTCGCCAGGGTTGCAGCATAAAGGCTATGGGCACTTGGGAAGGATGCGCCATAACTTTGAACCAAGTGATAAAACTCCATTGGTCTTGGCCGATCAATGCTCCATTTCAGAAGCCAACCAATCACAATACTGCCACTCACGCTTAAAGCGATAAAGGTCACATTCCTATAATTTTTAATCCAGCTTTGGTACACACACAAAATAAAGGTTAAAAATAATAAAAAAGGCATGCCACCCAGACGGGAGAGCAGAACTGTCACATGGTTAAGCGTAAATGAACGGTGCTCAAAAAAAGCTTGAACACTAAAAAGGTCTAAAGTTGATGCGTTGGCATTCATGAATCCAATCGCACCGAGTCCTAAAAAAAAGCAACCAATACAAAGCAATAGGTACGGCATGCGCTACTCATTATTTGCTTAACCGTTGTTCAGGGTTGTTGAGTGTTTGAAAGTGTACTCGCGAGTACACTTTAGGTCAAGTCTTGAAATTTTATGATAATTTCATTTTGAAGTTTTTTTAAGGTTCAGTAAAAAAACATAACAAAATTTGATGCATATCTCATTTTGGCTTTTAAGTGTTTAATGTGGCATTCATGCGCTTTAATCATTTTTTCAGCTGTTGAGAATACATCAATCCATCAAGTTTCTGACAGAACATCTGTAAAAATAAAGTCATAAATTCACCGCATCCGCTGTGCCCGTTTTTTTAAGTTTAACTAAAAAATCCAGTTCAGATCAGCGATCACTTGTTGCACCAAGCGCAGCATAGAAAGGGGCAACCGATCTATTGAAACTATTTCTGGCGGGTTGATTATATCCAAAAATAGTTCAAATGTTAGACTTGTAGTTTGCTGACTTTTCTGTACAAAGTTAATGAGATGATGAGGCGTTTTTAGGCTGCTCTTCCACTTCAACCGGTTGCTTTGGCGGCCAGAAAAAATCGCTTGGTCGGGTCAGGAAGTGGGTCATCACTAATTTGGCCAAAGGTTTCCATTGTGCAAAACGAACCCGGCGAGCACGCAAAGCCACAATAATGGTCAAGGTAAAGCTGACAAATAAGTTGGTGAGACCAATGAGCAGGACGCCGAGGAATGACACGATAATCAGACCGATATCCGGATTACCAATGGTCATTAGACCCTGGATAAAGTTCGCCGAGGCAAAGGCAATATGACGGATATCCAAAGGTAACCCCAGAATGAATCCAATCGTACCCATACTTCCCAGCATAATCCCGAACAGGAAATTACCAGCCAAGGCACCGAGATTGGTCTCAATATAGCTTGCAAATTTATCCAGACGTTTTTGTCCCATCCAGCGCTTGAGACGTGGATGCTGTCTTAGACGCGGCCCTACCTTACGATAGACGGCCAGATTATCAAAATAGCCGGCAATCAGCCCGGATAAAAACAGACAGACGCCGGCAATTGCGGCATGAGGCACCGCTAAAGAAGTGAAGGGGTTGAGACTATGCAGAATTTTTGCCGATTTGGCGTGGTTAAGCAGCGGTTCTCCCAGATTGTATTGCCACAAAAAGGTAATCAGCGCCGCCGTCGGAATCGCAATCGAAATATTCCCCAGAATCGCAATAAACTGGGTCCGGATAATATTAATAATCAAAGCGGCCAGCTCAGCAATCTGAGCGGTTTTACTGCCTTTCTGTTGCTGTACCGTGGTTGCAAGTGCAGCCGCTGTCATGGCTGGCTGTTTGGTCGCCACTGTAAAGTGCAATACGTGAATCAGTAAAAAGCCCAGCGAGTAATTCATACTGAACAAAAAGGCTTGCATTAATGGTGCAAGCACTAAACGTGCAGTTAAAATTTTGAGGCTTGCCATGATGGCAATAATCACACCTGCGCCAGCCGCTGCCTTGTACATACCAAAGAAGCCAGCCTTGTCGGTACTTACATAATGCTCACCCGTTCTACTGGCGTTTTCAGTCACCTGAAGGGCGATCAGTTCACTGGTCGAGTTAAGTAAATGACGAACACTTTTACTATCATAATGCGCTTTGGTCAAATCGATGATCAATTCGCCCAGTGCGGTATAACGCGCTTCAGTTTTACTGGCCAAGAGTGTCAGCAACAGTTCAATCCGGTCCAGAGACTGCTCCAGTAACGATAGCAGATAGGTCAGACTGATACTGACCCCGATCCGTTTGGTGGCACGACGTATTTTAAGTACCACATCACGACACTGGTCCAGCATCACAAAGGCTTGTGAGGCATCAGGTGGGGGTAAAACTACAACCGCATCCTGATCTTCAATCTGTTTTTTATATTTCTCAATGAACTCAATGATATCGCGGTTCTGAACCAGAAAAGGCGATTCGTATTCGATAATATCCGGCTGAGCATTAATAAACTCAGGATACAGGCCAATTCCGCTAATCCGGTAAGATAAAACCGTAATTGCCTTGATCAGTTCGTTTTTGGAAACCTGTTTTTCGATGGTATTGCTTTGACTTTCAGCCAATAGGTTAAATAAGGTCGTCCAGTCCTGATTATCGATCAGATCCAGCCATTCATAATCATTTTCCTGATGAAAGACTTTTCCAATCAGGGTTTTCAGTTGTTGACCATCCTCGACCAGCGGCAGGAAATGTGCCCCTAAACGCTGTCCTAACTGATTCCAGAAACCATCCAGCGAAAGAATGCCGCTATCGGCATATAAACTAATCTGTTTATATTGGCTGATCAGTTTGAGTAAAAAGTTTTGTAGCAGAATGGCAGAGGTTGGGGTGAGTAATAAGATTCTGATCAGGGCGTGAATACGTTGTTTGACTTCATCCGCATCGTTTGGATTTTTAGGGCGGATACGATTGACCAGTTCAATCAGGAGATTTTCATCAAGAACAGCTTGAGGTTGGTCAAGCTGTTCCTGCATTTTTAAAAAAAGATCAGATAAAGTTAAATGCATAAGCAGTCAGAAAAATTATTGTAGTCGATGTAAAGCCATGAGCGTCAAATTGATCAGTGCTTGGCGATATTCATTATCAGGCAGCGCTTTTAATGCTTCCAAAGCCGCATCTGTTTCCTGCTGAGCACGTTTTTGACAATATTCCAGGCCACCAGAGTGATGAACAATTTCAATCACTTTGTCCAGTTGCTCAACACCACCTGTTGCAATACTGCGACGAATAATCGCATGATCATCACCAGTTGAATGAGCTAATGCTGAAATTAACGGTAAAGTTGGTTTACCTTCCATTAAATCATCACCGATATTTTTACCTAATGTTTCTGCATCGGAGGTGTAATCCAGAATATCATCGATGATCTGAAAGGCATTGCCAAAATGGCCGGCGAAGCGACGTAACGGTTCCCGATATTCTTCCGCCCCCGCTAAAATTGCCGCACCTTCAGTCGCAAGTTCGAATAAACGTGATGTTTTGCCGTGAATAATGCTGAGATAGGTTTCTTCGGTGGTATCCGGCTGATGCTGTGATTGCAGTTGCAGAACTTCACCTTCCGCGATTTCACAAGTTCCGGTTGAAAAATCTTTCAATAAGGTCATGTTATTCAGGTCAACCAACAGATCAAACGCACGTGAGATCAGGAAATCACCGACCAGAACTGCAGTCTGGTTGTTCCAGGTTGCATTTGCGGTTGGACGACCACGGCGCAAGCTCGATTCATCGACCACATCATCATGGACCAGTGTAGCGGTGTGCAGCATTTCAATCACGGCCGCCAGATGCTGGGCCTGTTGCATATCGGCCAAACCGCAGGCACGGGCTGCAAGTAGGCACATAATCGGACGCATGCGTTTGCCACCGGCTTCGACCACATGCTTGCTGACACTCATCACCAAACCGACTTTTGAGCTAATTCCTTCATTGATGAGGCGATCCATCGCAGCAAAATCTGTCGCAACAGGGGAGAGAATGTCTTGCTTAAAATCGATAACCATATGAAGAAAAACCTCGTATAGGTGGGTAATGTTGCCAAGTGTAGCAATTAATCTGTGACTAAACTGTTATGCAGACGGTGTAATCCGCTATTTAAAACGCGATCATGAACTCTTTGCTCTTAAATTAGACAGAAAAAGGGCTGTTCCCACCAAGCGTTATTACTTTACTCACCACAGTACAAAATACAGTTTGTTATTGTCACAATTTGTTTTTGAAAATGTATTGCAAATCTTGACGCGAATCAATCAAAAAAGTGCGCCCACAATCTAATTGATTTTACTAAAAATTCCAAGCAAGTTATCGATATACGGGCATTTATGCAAAATTACTTGTTGTTTGAGCAATTTTCACTTAAAATTTGTCCCCTTGTATAACCCCAGTGGCGTTCGTCTTAAGATCGATATGTCCCTTTATCGGCACGACGACACGGGCAAGTTGGAGTACATTATGTACGCAGTAATCCAAAGCGGTGGTAAACAGCACCGTGTTGTTGAGGGTGAAACCCTTAAAGTAGAATTATTGAAAGCTGAAACTGGCGCGACTATTACGTTTGATGACGTATTAATGGTTGTTAACGGTGACAACATTCAAATCGGTGCTCCAGTTGTAGCTGGCGCAAAAGTAACTGCAGAAGTAGTTGGCCATGGTCGTCACGACAAAATCCGCATCATCAAAATGCGTCGTCGTAAACACTACCGTAAGCAACAAGGTCACCGTCAATGGTTTACCGAGTTGAAAATTACTGGTATCGCAGGCTAACACGAGGAGTAAATAGACATGGCAACTAAAAAAGCCGGTGGATCGACGAAGAACGGTCGTGATTCGAATCCTAAGATGTTGGGTGTTAAAGTTTACGGTGGTCAAACTGTAACTGCTGGTAACATCATCGTTCGTCAACGTGGTACTGAGTTCCACGCTGGTGCAAATGTTGGTATGGGCCGTGACCATACTTTATTTGCTACTGCTGACGGCGTAGTAAAATTTGAAGTGAAAGGTCAGTTTGGCCGTCGCTATGTAACTGTTGAAGCTTAAGTTTTAATAGTTCGAGAAAACCCGCGTTGAGCGGGTTTTTTTATGCGGATAAGTTTTAAATTGTGGTTTAGTCCGAAGCTTTTCCAAAGTTTCCGGTTTTTAAGTCTTCATAGGCCTGTAAAATCTCCTCATAACTGTTCATCACAAAAAAGCCATGTCCATTGATTGGTTCCTGCAAGGGAGGCGCCGATAAAAATAACAGATCACAGTTTTCTAAGGCGGTGATCGCAACATCGGTATCAAAACTGGACATTACCGCCAAGGCTTGCTCTTCCAGAAGCTCTTCATCAGCAGCGAACTGCAGTCTGCCTTTGCGTAAATAAATTAAAGTCGTGTCGCCATGATGGGCAGGCAGGATAAGTTGCTGTTGTTTATTTAGATGGACATCTAAAACATTCATTGGGCTATAAGTGTGGGCAATGCCCTGAATATTGCGGAACTGACCAGCCACGATACGCACATAACCTGCCTCATGTTCCAGTGGCACTGTAGGGATGCTATGACTCTGCAAGCTTTGATAGCGCGGAGCTGCCATCTTGTCTTTTGCGGGAAGATTGACCCACAGTTGCAGCATTTCAAAATACCCACCGCGCTCACGAAAGGCGGGGCTAAAATGTTCAGTATGTTGAATACCGGCAGCTGCGGTCATCCATTGCACATCGCCTGATGTCATAATGCCGCCATGGCCGGCAGAATCCTGATGTTGTAATTCACCTGCAAACACAAAGGTCACCGTTTCAAAGCCGCGATGCGGATGTTCATTCACGCCTTTTTTTGGGCTTTTCGGTGCCAGTCGTCCAGGCCCCAGATGATCCAGTAATAAAAAGGGTGAGGTGGTGTTGCCTAGTTCCTGATAAGAAAATACCGACAATGCCGGATAAAAGTCACCAATGGCAAAACGCGTGTCATTACGGTGGATAAAGGCCAGGCTTTTCATGGTGGATTCTGTTCAATATGCTTGGCTTTAGCTTAGCAAACGCTACTGATTCGTCTAGATAAAAACGGATCAATAATTTTCTTTCACCAGACATTGACTTGAGAATGAGTGAATCAGCAAAAAGTTGATTTTTTACTCTTACAATCTCTACATAAAGGTCGCAACTTCATACATAATGCAGAACTTTGCGACACGAACTACACAAAACCTGTGCTTTTCTTCATTTTTTTAATGATCAAAAACAGTAAGATGTCGGCATAACAGTAGAAATCTGATAGAAGGTTGTTTTTATGAATTTCGTAAAAAAAATGGCTTATGCTGCAACATTAAGTGCAATCACACTTGCTCCGGTTGTGAGTAGTCAGGTCTTTGCTGCACCTGTCGCTGCATCGGCTCAGCAAGCAACAAACAGTCTGGTTCAGCAGTTATCTGGCTTGCAACGATTCACCGCAGATTTTGAACAAACCACAAAAGTTGCAAGTAGCAACAGCAATAAAACCGCACAGAAAAAAAGTTTGACCGCTCAACATATGAATCAGACCTTTAAGGGAACGATGAAAGTTGAACGTCCAGGAAAATTTTATTGGGAAACGACCAGTCCGGCCAAACAAACGATCGTGACCACAGGTAAGGTGGTATGGATCTATGATCCTGATTTACAGCAAGCCGTGCGTCAAAGTCTGGATGATCAAATTGCCAATACCCCTGCATTATTATTATCGGGCAATACCAACCAGATCATGCAGTCTTATCGCGTGACCCAGCCGGATCGTAGCAAACTGTATTACACTTTGTATCCGAAACAGCAAGATGGTGCATTCCAAAGTCTCACCATTAGTTTTGGTGCCAATAAAGCACCGAACTTAATGATCTTGCAGGACTCTTTGGGTCAAACCACCTATGTACGTTTCAATAATCTTAAAGTGAATCCGTCGATTCCAGCATCGGTGTTTAATTTTACACCGCCAAAGGGCACAGATATTATTGATCAGTAAATCCTGATTAGATAAAAAAGCCGCAGATGATGCGGCTTTTTTTATTGAACCGTTTATAGATACATTTCTTAATTTCATCTACGGGCAAGGCTTTGTATAGTGAAGAAAAACATCAGAGACGTGTAGGACGATGAATACTTCACAATTATCAAAATTTCTTCCCATTCTTCCTATCCTGACGGTTGTCGCATTAGCCGGGTGTCAGCCGAAAAAAGAAGCGGCTCCCCCGACAGAAAAAACCAGCGATATTCCGCTTATTCATGCCACCGTTACTGCCGTTAAAATTCCAAAACAAAAAGTGTGTCTGGAAGATGGCTGTACCACCTATGACTTGCAAACGGTACACACCAACCAGACCTGGATAGATGACTATTTCATGAACCGGATGAAAAAGGCTGAGCCGAATGCGTTTGCAAATCTGGCTGACCAAGAGGTTAAAGCTCCCGCTGATGGAATGGTGCAAAATGAGAGCAGTACCTCTGTCCGTTTTGTGGGGCAGAATTATAACCTTGCCACCTTTGCCATTCAGAGCTATTCATACTCAACAGGTGCGGCACATGGCATGTCACATCAGGAGTTTGTCAACTTCGACTTGAAGAACAAGAAGCACATTACCGTGAGCGAACTGCTTAAACCGGAGATGAATAATAAACTTCGTGATGAACTGTATGCTGCAAATCAGAACTGGTTAGAACAACATAACATCAAGAAAGACCAGTTACAGGTCAGTGATAATTATTACTATGGTGTGAACGGCATTGTCTTTGTTTATCCATTGTATGAGCTGGCTTCTTATGCAGAAGGAATGAGCGAACTGACCTTGCCATATTATGCGGCGAAGGAGTTTGTCAAAGCCGAATACTTACCGAGCTTGCCAAAAGATGCAGGCTAGTTTGAGTACAGCCTCTACATATCGTGTGTAGAGGCTGTACAAGCGCTGTATTTTTTTAGGTTTAAGCCTTACACTATAGCCAGTTTTTTCCTCTATTCATGATTGATTATGATCGACCCAAAGTTACTCAGAAATAATATTGAAGCAGTGAATGCTGCTTTGGCAAAACGTGGTATTCAGTTAAATGTACAAGAGTGGGCTGATTTAGAAGCTCGCCGTAAAGATTTGCAATCCAAAGCTGAAAACTTACAAGCAGAGCGTAATGCTGGTGCTAAACAAGTCGGTCAAATTAAAAAATCGGGTGGGGATGCTTCCGAAATCATGGCGCGTATGGCAGCTATCGGGGATGAAATCAAAGCCGCTGAAGTGGCTTTGGCTGAGTTACAAGCTGAGCTAGAGCAAAAATCTCTCGCCATTCCAAACTTGCCAGATGAGTCGGTTCCCTTTGGTAAAGATGAAAGCGATAACCTTGAAATCCTGAAATGGGGCACACCACGCCAGTTTGATTTTGAAATCAAAGATCATACTGACTTGGGTGAAATGATGGGTGGTCTGGAGTTTGAAACAGCGACCAAACTGACAGGTTCACGTTTCAGCGTCTTGAAAGGGCCTTTGGCGCGTTTACAACGTGCGTTAACCCAGTTCATGCTGGATACCCATACCCTTAAAAATGGTTATACCGAAGCTTATGTACCATATTTGGTCAATGCAGACAGCTTGCGTGGTACAGGCCAACTTCCTAAGTTTGAAGAAGACCTGTTCAAGCTACAAGGTGAAAAAGAGTATTACCTGATCCCAACCGCTGAAGTGCCAGTGACCAACTTCGTGCGTGACGAAATTATTGATGCGGATCGTTTACCGCTGAAATATTCTGCCCATACCCCATGCTTCCGTAGTGAAGCAGGTTCTTATGGTCGTGATACCCGTGGTTTGATTCGTCAACACCAGTTCGACAAGGTTGAAATGGTGCAAATCGTTAAACCAGAGCACTCTATGCAGGCGCTTGAAGAGTTGACTGCACATGCAGAAGGCATTTTGCAGGCTCTTGGTCTGCCATATCGCAAGATTCTGCTCTGTGGTGGTGATATGGGCTTTGGTGCGGTTAAAACTTATGACCTAGAAGTCTGGGTGCCGAGTCAGAATACCTATCGTGAAATTTCAAGCTGCTCAAATATGGGCGATTTCCAGGCACGCCGTATGAAAGCGCGCTACCGTGTGGATCAGAAGAAGATTGAATTGGTGCATACCTTGAACGGTTCAGGTCTGGCAGTTGGTCGTACCTTGCTTGCAGTGATGGAAAACTATCAACGCGCAGACGGTTCAATCGAGATTCCAGAAGTATTACGTCCATATATGGGCGGTGTTAGCTACATCGACTAAACATTGCATCGAATTTGTGCATAGTTTTTGCTTGAGCTCAATCAGATTGAAAATATAGAGGCGTGACGTGGAAATTTTCCCAATCTCTTTAAAGTTGCAACAGCAACGTTGTCTGATTGTGGGTGGTGGGCATATTGCCTACCGCAAAGCAAATTTACTGGTCAAGGCAGGTGCAATTGTCGATGTGATTGCACCTGATATCCTGCCTGAATTACGCCAGCTGGTTGAACAATCAAGCGGACAGTATCATCAGGCATCTTTTTCTGAAACTGTTCTGGCTACGCCGTATCGCTTGGTGATTGCAGCGACAGATCAGCCTGATGTCAATAAAGCAGTATTTGAACAGTGTGAACAGCGTAATCTGCTGGTGAATAGTGTCGATGATATTCCGCATTGCCGTTTTATGGTACCTGCGATTATTGATCGTTCACCCTTGGTGATTTCGGTCGCTTCCAATGGTGCATCCCCGGTTTTATCCAGACAGTTACGCACGCAGATCGAAACCATTGTGCCGCATGGCATGGGCAAACTGGCTGAGTTTTCGGGGCAATGGCGCAAGCAAGTCAAAGCCAAAATTGCCAATCCAGATGAGCGTCGTATCTTCTGGGAAAACCTGTATGCCAGTCCGTTGAAAGAACAGGTTTTCAATGACAATATTGCTGTAGCCAATGATCTGATTGAGCAGGCTTTAACAGAATGGACCGCACCGAAAGGTGAGGTTTATCTGGTTGGGGCAGGACCAGGCGATCCAGAACTGCTGACCTTAAAGGCATTACGCCTGATGCAACAAGCAGATGTGGTGATTTACGACCGTCTGGTCTCTGCGCCGATTCTGGACTTGTGCCGCCGTGACGCTGAAAAGATTTATGTCGGTAAAGCGCGTTCTAACCATTCGGTTCCACAAGATGGCATCAATGCCTTACTGGTGGAATATGCGCAACAAGGTAAACGTGTTTGTCGCTTAAAAGGTGGCGATCCGTTTATCTTTGGTCGTGGTGGTGAAGAAATTCAGGAACTGGTCGAAGCCAATGTCACTTTTCAGGTCGTGCCGGGCATTACCGCAGCTTCCGGCTGTTCCGCTTATGCCGGTATTCCACTGACCCATCGTGATTATGCGCAAAGTGTACGTTTCCTGACAGGACATTTAAAAGAAGGCTCACCTGAGCTGCCGTGGAATGAACTGGTCTATGAAAACCAGACCTTGGTGCTATATATGGGCCTGGTCGGTCTGGAACGTATTTGCGAGCAATTAATTGCACATGGTCAGCGTCCAAGCATGCCAGTGGCCTTGATTTCCAAAGGCACCACGCCGGAGCAAAAAGTGGTGGTGGGTACTTTGGCGGATATCGCAACCAAAGTATCTGACAATCAGATCGTAGCACCGACTTTAACCATTATTGGTGAAGTGGTCAGTTTACGTGAACAGTTAAAATGGCATGAGTGAGGATAAGCAGCGATTGATTATCGCTGCCCGAACGCAAGGCGAAGGCTATGCCTGAGTGAAGCTAGTGGCTATATTTTTTTAGTAAATTAGGTTCTGTACCAAGCTAGCCAATATATCTATAAGTGAGTAATTAAGTGATTCATGTCGTCCTATACGAGCCTGAGATTCCAGCGAATACAGGTAATATCATTCGTCTATGTGCCAATACCGGTGCGCAGCTACATTTGGTAAAACCTTTGGGTTTTGAGCTGGATGATAAAAAGTTAAAACGTGCAGGATTGGACTACCACGAGTGGGCAAGAATGCAAATTTGGGACAATATTGAGCTGTGCCTCGCTGACTTAAAAGTCAAAGGGGTTGAGCACGTTTTTCCACTCACAACTAAAGGTACAGCAACACCGCATACGGTGGACCTGAATCGTCCTGTGGCCTTGTTGATGGGGCCTGAAACCCGTGGCCTGCCTGAGCAGGTACGTATGATGTTTCCACAAGAGCAGTGGATTCGTTTGCCAATGGCGGAAAACTCAAGAAGCTTGAATCTTTCCAATGCGACCGCTGTCATTGTCTATGAAGCATGGCGACAACAAGGCTTTAAACAACTCTAATCAAAGATCGCCATATGGGCTTGCCACAACCAGCGTATATCCATTGAGGTCTCTAAACCAGATCTCCCGATGATGCGCATTGGGATTGTATTTAGGGCCTTCCAGAATTTCGACTTGATGGGTTTGTAATTTTTGCACAATCTCATCAAATCGACTGCTTTCAAACCACAATAACACGCCGTTACCAATCACTCGTTTCGGATCTCCGATATGTGGATGTTCATGCGCTTGCCATTGGTGCAGTTGCAGCACCATTCTTTTCTCAAATAACAACTGCTCATATTCTTTACCGCCATGGCCGCTTTCCAGGCCAAGCATTGCCTGATACCACTGGCTGGTTTTCTCGACATCGCTCACTGCAATTAAAGGTTGTGCAATCATCGCCTGTCCCTCATTTTTATTGGATTTCTTGTTGCTGTATCGCATCAAAACGCTGTTGAGCAAAAATAACGTTTTCGATATTACTCTCAGCCCAGTCTTTGAGTTGATACGCCATTTCTGCCACTTCCAGACCGAGTGGGGTAAGTGAATAATCCACTCGAATCGGGGCGGTATTCTGCACCTGACGCTGAATAAAGCCATCTCGTTCCAGCATTTTTAGCTTTTGTGACAAGACCTTGGGTGAAATACCCTGAATGCTTTTTTTCAATAGATTGAAATGTTGGGTGTCTCGTGCCAGCACATTGATGATCATCAGTACCCATTTGTCTGCAATTTTTTCGAAAAATAAACGGGCAGGGCAATGTTGTTGATAAATATCGTATTTTAATGCCTGATTCATAGCGATAACCCTCATTTTCTCGATTGAATGTCAGTAGTTACCAATTGGTAACTAATTGACACCTAGTTTCTAAAATATATCATTAAATCGAACTTTTGAAAAATTTTGGATACTCTCATGACACAAATTGCGGTTGTATACTTCTCTGGCTATGGTCATACCAAAGTAGTTGCTGAAACTTTTGCGGGTGCAATTGATGCGGCTTTGATTGAAATTGATCAGAATGGCGAGATTACTGAACAAGACTGGCAAACCCTCAATAATGCGCAAGGTATAGTGTTTGGTGCGCCCACCTATATGGCAGCAACACCGTGGCAGTTTAAGAAATTTGCCGATGCTTCTTCTAAAATCTGGTTTACCCGCGGCTGGCAGGATAAGGTGTTTGCGGGCTTTACCAATAGTGCGAGTCTAAATGGTGACAAGCAAGTGACCTTGATTCAATTGCAAACCTTAGCGTCACAACATGGTGGTATTTGGGTGAGCTTGGGTTTATTACCTGCCAATACCAAAGCGGCCAAACGTGAAGATATTAATAATCTGGGTGGTTCAGTTGGTCTGCTGGTTCAGTCACCGTCAGATGCCAGTGTAGATGAGATTCCAACAGGCGATTTAGAGACTGCGAAGTTTTACGCTCAACGTGTAAAAGCAATCGTTGAAAAATTGCATGGTTAAGATTTTAAGTTAATAAAAAAGACCGCCAACGTAAGGCGGTCTTTTACTGTGTTACTGATTATTGCTAATGGATGAATTATTCCTTAGCACGATTGGCATAAATAGTTAAATTACTGGTAGTTCCAGTACCCCATAAATTCCAGCCTAGCGAAGACTGACCAATCAGGCGCTGTGCATACAGATAAACGCTTGCACCTGGTTCACGGTCATCTACTATACTGCCATCAAATACCTTGTAGACCACTTTAGCTGGATTGGCATTGCTGCTGTCTTTTTCCAGAACTAAGCCAACCCGATCGTCGCCCTCTCTAGAAGTAAAACGGTAGACATAACCTGCTGCAAATTGTTGATCCAGAATCTTTTGAATCTCCGCTGCCTTGGTGGTGTTAGTGATTGGAATCCAACGGTAGTCATAAGTCCCATTGTGTAGATTGCTATTGGTACACAGGAAAGAATATTGCTGAAGATTAAAAGAGGTGGCCATTTCTATACGACAACCTGTTTTACCAAGTTCATTAGCATGTGTTGCCCATGTTGCAGCAGTCACAATATCTCGGTTAACCACCTTTTCGTTAACTGTATAGACACTGGTATCGCCCACACGTTTTTCGTAAATATTAAATGTGCCCTTATCCTTATCAAGCTTATATTGTGTGCGGTAATGGAAGCCTTGACTGGCTTGAGCCGTGAATTCAGCTTTGAACAGTCTATATCTTTCAGTTGAAGTGCCTGTCGTATTGGCCGTGGTGAGTTGATACTGCCATTTGGCTGCTTTTGCTGCGTTATCTTTGATATACAGATTACGCATTCTCATTTCGTCTGTGCTGAGTAAAGATGAGGCCGTGTCAGAGGTGACATTGGTATCAATACGGACATCTACCAATCTAAATCCAGCATTGGCCTGAGCATCCAGTTGATTTTTGAGTCGTACTTGTGTCGGTTCCAGATCTTTAAATGCATAGCTACTGGTGGTGACAAATGGATTGGCTTTCAGGCTTTGGAAACGTTTCAGTGAAGATTTTTTCCAACATGCAAAGGTTGGATCCATTGTTTGAACAGTCTGATCTATCTTGGCTCCATCAGTTTCGTTACCACCCAGCATACAAAGGGTATTGGCATCCTTAAAGGCCAACACGGCTGCCTCAGAATCCTTATCATCATCGCCATAACGCTTTACTCGAGCAAAATAATAAGTGGTTTTGTTACTGCGTTGCGCGTTGCCAATATTGTAATACACTAGCCCCCTTTGAACTCCATCATGTTCAAAATCACCGAAAATCTCTCCTGAGCATTTTGCTTCCTGATAGCGTTCTCCATCAGCAATAAGATCAAATGAATTATTTGAGTCTACATGGTTTTCGATCAGTAAGCGGAAATTATTGGGTGCAGGATAGCAGTATGGAGATTCCCAAGTTCCTGCAAAGGTTTGCGATACTGGCGTAGGCGTAGGCGTAGGCGTAGGCGTAGGCGTTGGCGTTGGAGTAGGTGTTGGAGTAGGTGTTGGAGTCGGCGTAGGTGTTGGAGTCGGCGTAGGTGTCGGTGTTGGAGTAGGCGTTGGTGTCGGAGTAGGCGTTGGAGTCGGGGGAGGTGTTGGTGTAGGAGTAGGTGTTGGTTCAGACGAGTTCGAGCCTCCGCCGCTACCAGAGTCAAACCAACAGGCGCTGAGTGCGACTGAAAGAACTGCAATTCCACTGCCTTTGATGATATTTTTCATTGTTTTGCATCCTTTGTTTTTGTGGCGTGTAAAAAAACATCTGCTTTTAATTTTTCACTGTTATTAAATTTTTTTAATCATAATCCAGCTATCAAAGGGAAATAAACAAAATGCCTAATTAGATAATTAAATAGGTTTTAAATGTAGAGAATGGAATAAGTAAAGCCAGTTGGGCAGGCTTAAATTGATGGTCAATAAATGTATAGGAATATAGCGATAATAAAAAAGACGCATTAAGCGCCTTTTTTATTTAAATGTGATGAGAATTAATGTTTATCATCAAATTCATTATGTTGTGGTGCGTTGTATTTAAAGCCCTTGGTTTTATAACCCAAGTATAAAATACCAAACATGGCCCACCATAAACCGAACTTCAATGCCGATTCTTCAATTTCAAGCCACATCGCAAAGATGCTGATAAAGCCGAGCAAAGGAATAATCACAAAGCTGATTATGTCTTTCAGGTTTTTAGTTCGGCCATCTCGTAAGGCATATCGAGAAATCACAGACAGGTTTACAAAGGTAAATGCTGTCAGTGCACCAAAGCTAATCATCGAAATAACAATATCCAGATCCATAAAGCCCGCAGTCAATGCGACTAAACCGACAATGATAATGTTATACGACGGGGTAAAGGTTTTTGGACTGATATGACCGAAAATCTTCTTATTGATTACGCCATCACGACCCATCACGTACATCAGGCGAGAAACGCCTGCATGTGCAGAAATCCCGGAAGCCATAACCGTTACAATGGCAAAAGCAAGTACGTAAGACTGGAATAATGAACCGCCGACCAAAAGCAGAATCTCGGGTTGAGTTTCAGCAATATTGGTGAAATACGACTTAGGATCATTCGGGAAGTAAATCTGCATAAAGTAGGTGCTAATAATGAAAATAACACCAGCAAATAATGCCGTCAGGAAAATCGCTTTCGGTAAGGTCTTTTCTGTATCTTTGGTTTCTTCTGCCAAAGAGCTGAGTGAGTCAAAACCTGTAAATGAGAAGCAGAGCAGGGTCGCACCTGTGATTAATGCACCCACTGAGGTGAGTTCATTCCAGAACGGTTCCAGACTCCACAACTGATAGCGGGTTTCAGCCGTAATCGCGCCGTCTGCATTAATCCCCATCTGTAATTTGTCATAAACCAGATGGGTAAAGGTACCAATCACAATCAGCTGCACCAGTACAATCCAGCTATTGAAGTTGGCAACAAAACGGGCACCACGCAAGTTGATCCCTGTCATGAATGCTGTGAGGACAACCACCCAGACCCAGTGATTTACTGTTGGGAACAAGGCTTCCAGATAAATCACCGCCAAGATAATATTGACCATCGGCGAGAGTAAATAATCCAGCCAGGATGACCAACCCACCATGAAACCTACATTGGGATGAATTGATTTTTGTGCATAGGTATAAGCCGATCCTGATGAAGGGTATCGACGGATCATGTGACCATAACTGATTGAAGTAAATAAGATTGCAATCAGGGCAACAATATAAGAGGTTGGAACATGGTGATGACTTTCTTCGGAAACCAGTCCGAAAGTGTCAAACAACGTCATGGGTTGGATGTAAGCTAAACCAATAATAATAATATGCCAAAGACCAAGTGTCTTTTGCAGCTTAGCTACCGATGGAGTCCCAGAGATATTTGTCAACGGCGTTATCCTCATAATCGTTGATCAAGGATCAGCTATGGTTTAAGGATCATTTGAGACGAAATGATCCCCCCTACAGAAAAAACGAAGTGCGCCAATCTATCGTAAAACGCTATAAATTGGCAGTACTTTTACAATTTTTTTAGCAACTTTTTTGCCAAAAGGGTAAACAAAAAGATGAATATAGATTCACCAAAATAAAATAAAGCCTCAATGATGAGGCCTTATTTTGTTTAAAATTAATTAATTCAATGAATTACCATGCTTTTTGCAAGATTGCACGGATATCTTGCAGGTTAGCTTCTTTAGGATTGTAGATGATAGAACCATCATTTAACGCCTTTTCGGCCACTTCATCCAGTTGCGCTTCAGTGATTTTACCTGTTTCGCGCAAGGTACGTGGAAGCTTGGTCAGGCTAAATAGGCGGTCGCGCATTGCAAGCACAGTGGCAATGGCTTTGTCGGCACGTAAACTTGCTGGCGTTTGCGCATAAATATCGGCGCCTGCAAGTGGCAGTAATAGTTCACCAATCTTGTCGCCATTAATTTCTTTGTTATATTCAAGCACATATGGCAAGAACAGGTTCATGCATAGGCCGTGGGGCAGGTGAGCGACTGCGCCCAGCGCATGACCGAGTGAATGAACCAGACCAACCATTGAATTCGAGAAAGCGATCCCGGCCATGGTAGATGCCTGAGCAAGCTCGAGACGACCTTGAGCATCGCTTGGGTTATCCAAAACTTTGAACAGATTTTCACTGATCTTTTTAATGCCGGCACTGGCATAGGCATCACTCAATGGATTGGCTGCCAGACAGGTATATGCTTCAACACAGTGCGTCAATGCATCCATACCCGTCATGGCGGTTAAATGTGGTGGCAAGGTCTGGGTCATGCGTGGATCGAGAATCGCTGCATGTGGCATCAGATAATAAGAAGCAAAAGCCAGTTTTACATTGCGTTGCGTATCCGAAACTACTGCCACCATGGTCGCTTCTGAACCGGTACCTGAGGTGGTTGGAATCACGAAGAAAGGTTTTAATGGTTTAGGCAGGTTGTGTGCACCTGAATATTGCAGCAGGTCATCGCCACCTTCAGAGACCAGGATGTTGGTTGCCTTAGAGGTATCGATAACTGAGCCACCTCCAATCGCAATGATCGCATCACATTTTTGCTTGCGATACAGTTCTGCTGCTAAGCGAACCACTTCTAAGCTTGAATCGGGTGGTACATCATCAAAGATTGCACCAATCACCGCATCTGTGGTGCTAAAAGCAGCCTCGATTGGGCTGAGTAAACCATTGGCACGTACGCCTTTGTCGGTAATGATCATTGGACGTTTTGCACCTAAAGTCGCAAGTTCAAAAGGAATGTGCTCTAACGCAGCGTTACCAGCAATGACTTTTACAGGACAGAAAAACTCGTAATAAGGCTTAGCCATGTTATGCGCTCCGTTTCAGATATGATTTTGCGACTTTAAGATAGATATTTTTTGCACCTGTGAATTTTTGTTTTAATGTCAATTCAGCAGGGTAGCGTTTGACTGCCAGTGAAGCAATCAGTTTTGGTAGGATCAAGGCTTCCATTTTATTCAGGCAGCGAACCAGACGGATGGCGCTGGAGACATCACCATCAGCAATCATACGGTCGTTGGCAAAGGCCTGTGCCGTACTTTCCTGAAAAGAAAACACCAGAAAGGCATGGGTCAGATGCTTGAAAGTAATGGTTAAATCAGGCTTGCCTTTATAGTTTGACAACAGCTCTAACTGTTTTTCTTCGGTCACACGTGCTACAAACGCAGGTCCATTTGGAAAAACATTCATTGAAAGGATAAAACCAACAGGAAACTTGGACACTTCCTCTTGAACTTCACGATCCACTTGGCTTGCCATTACGAGGCCACGACCCACAACGTCCATCATGAGTTTGACATAGGCAAATTGCAAAGTGGGCTTCACTGCTTTGGTTGAAATCACTTGCTCGTCCCTTGTTAAAATTATGCACTGCTGATTTAGAGTATTTACTCTAATTTATTTTAATTGGATTGAAAAGTAAATTATTCAGATATGACTACAAGGTCATTAAAGAAATCCGTATTTTTTAGGTAACTAATGAACGTACCGCAAAGCTGCTCAAAGCTTGGATAATCTTGCAGTAAGTCCTGCAAGCGTACCATTTCTAAACCTGCATAGCCGCATGGGTTAATGGTTTGAAAGCCGGTGAGGTCGCAATCGATATTCAGCGCAAGTCCATGATAGCTGCGACCGCGACGGATCTTAAAGCCCAGTGAACCGATCTTACGTCCATCAACATAGACTCCGGGTGCATCAGGTTTGGCATAAGCTTCAATATTGTATTGTTTGAGCAGATCGATCATGGCTTTCTCAGCAAAGCTGACCAAGGGACGGACATGCCACTTCAAGCGATTCAGATCCAGAAGGAAATAGGCCACCAGTTGACCTTTGCCATGCCAGGTGACCTGACCGCCACGATCGGTATGAACGACCGGTAGATTGCTCTGCATCAGGATATGTTCTGCCTTACCTGCTTGTCCTTGGGTCAGGACATCCTGATGTTGTAATAACCAGACTTCGTCAGGGGTGTTTTCATCACGCTGGGTTGTGAAGTCTTTCATGGCTTCAAAACGTGTCGTGTAATCTTGCAGATCATTGAAACAACGAATGATTAAGGTCGGTTTTACAGCACTCATTACAGCAGAATTTCCTTTGCAGCTTTTAATCGGGGAGTGGCTTAATTATGGAATGATTTTGAGTAGATAAATAGCCGTTTAAGCATAGATAGGCTGTTATTTTTAACGTAAAAAAATCCAAAATACTTTCGCATTTTGGATTTCTGTATTAAAGCGCTGTCTTGATTAGAGGACAGGCTGCAAGGTCAGCATAGAGTGCATGAACTTGTTCCAGCTCTTCAAAGCGTAGCTGAGCCGTTAAAGAGTGGTATTTACCTGTACGTGAAGGCTGAACTTTTACTGAGTTGCCATCAAATTCAGGGAAGTGCTTCTGCAAAATATCAACAACAGCGACTCGAAGTTCATCCCCTGCATTACCAATCAGTTTGATTGGATAGTCCATTGGGAAGACCCAAAGATGTTCTTGTAATTCACGAGAAGGAGTGCGGTCTAACATGAGCAACCTCTTAATTTGAAACGCCTGCATCAGTGCAGGCGCTTTTGATCTAATACATAGATGGGGATGAAGTGTTGAACTTCAAGTCTTGAGGAAGGGCCTTAACCCTCACTCAAGAGGTCCCAAAAGATTAGTCGTTTTCCAGGAATGAACGTAAGTGTTCTGAGCGAGAAGGGTGGCGCAGCTTACGTAACGCTTTCGCTTCAATCTGACGAATACGTTCACGTGTTACGTCAAACTGTTTACCGACTTCTTCCAAAGTATGATCGGTTGGCATATCGATACCAAAACGCATTTTCAATACTTTGGCTTCACGTTCAGTCAGGTTTTCAAGTACTTCACGGGTCGCTTCTTTTAAGCCTTCCGAGGTCGCTGCATCCACTGGAGAAGTGATGTTAGAGTCCTCAATGAAGTCACCAAGATGCGAATCTTCATCATCACCGATCGGTGTTTCCATCGAAATCGGTTCTTTCGCGATTTTAAGAACTTTACGAACTTTGACTTCATCCATTTCCAGACGTTCACCTAACTCTTCTGGCGTTGGTTCACGACCCATTTCCTGAAGAAGCTGACGTGACACACGGTTGATCTTGTTGATCGTCTCAATCATGTGTACTGGAATACGAATGGTACGAGCCTGATCCGCAATCGAACGGGTAATTGCCTGACGAATCCACCAGGTTGCATAGGTCGAGAATTTATAACCACGACGGTATTCAAACTTATCTACGGCTTTCATCAAACCGATGTTACCTTCCTGAATAAGATCGAGGAACTGTAAGCCACGGTTGGTGTATTTTTTCGCAATCGAAATCACCAGACGTAAGTTTGCTTCTACCATCTCTTTCTTGGCACGGCGTGCTTTGGCTTCGCCAACTGCCATACGTTTCGAAATCTCTTTGATGTCTTTAACGTTTAGGCCAAGGTCGTTCTCGATATCGGCAATCTTTTGCTGGAATGCCAATACGTCTGGACGTACTTTTTCCAGATGGGCTTTGGTTTCAGCAGGCGCTTTGGCAATCTGTTCGTCTAACCAGGCAGGATTTGATTCTTGCTCAGGGAAGGTGGTACGGAACTGGTTACGGTCCATACGGCCACGACGCACTGCATAACGCATGATTTCACGTTCATTTGAACGGATTTGTTCATGGGTACCACGAATCATTTCTGAAATGATTTCGAATAGACGCGGGGTAAATTTGAACATCATGAACACAGCAGCAAGTGCTTCGAGTGCCGCTTTCGCTTCTTCACTGTTACGGCCATGTTTTGCCACAACGGTTTTTGTTTCGTTCCAAGCCGCTTCTAATTCCGAGAAACGAACTTTAGCAACCTCTGGGTCTGGACCTGAATCACCTTCAGAGTCATCATCACCTTCAGATTCTTCTTCTTCGTCATCATCATCAAGTTTGACGTCTTTGGCTTTAGATGAAGAATCTTTTTCTTCATCTTCTTCTTCAATCTCAGCTTCTTCCAGAACTTCTGGAATATCTTCATCAGTTTCCGGATCTAAATAACCAGAAAGAATATCGGCAAGACGGCGTTCGCCAGTTAAAAAATCATTATATTCTTGTAAAACAACTTCAACAGCATTTGGCCAGTAAGCAATCGAGTGTAAAACGTCACGAATACCTTCTTCGATGCGTTTTGCAATGCTAATTTCGCCTTCACGTGTAAGAAGTTCAACGGTACCCATTTCACGCATATACATACGTACAGGGTCAGTGGTACGACCAGGCTCACTTTCAACCGATGCTAATACGGCAGCAGCTTCTTCTTCGGCAACTTCGTCAGCAGCTTCGGTGGATTCACCAAACATGGTGTCATCAGTTTCCGGCGCACGTTCATGCACTGGAATACCAACGTCTTGAAGCATCTGGATGATGTCTTCAATCTGCTCACTTTCCGTAATTGAGTCTGGTAGATGATCGTTAACCTCAGCGTAAGTTAAATAACCTTGCTCTTTGCCTCGGCTAATCAGAGCCGCTACTTGCGAAGTAGGGGAATTCATATCGCTCATCTTTGCTTACTCTTTTGTTGAATCTGTGGCGGTGAAAAACCGTGCATGATAGCACAATTCACGGTGAATGTTTTGGATTTGATCCGTTTGCTCTAAATAAAAAATAGAATGGATTGCACGTTTGTTCATTGAATATGGGGTTAAGTCATAATTTTTCAAGCGTAATTCCTGTTTAAAGAACTTTTTTGATTGTTGATGTCCTTGGATTATAAATACACAAAAAAACTGCCGAAAAAAAGTACAAAACACGGTTTTATAGTAAAAAAAACAAATAAAACTTGACAAGGTGGGCCAAGACCGATAAATAGCGGCTAGACCCATTAACATTTTTTCATTAGAGGTACTTAGTGTCTTCTACAGATTTTGAACTAGATGATGATAACTACGGTGAAGATGATGTTGGTTTTGATGAGTCATCAGGAAAAATCAGCGCTAAAGAATCATTAGAAAAGCGCCGTTTAATTGATGACCTTTTAGCTCAACGTCGTTTAGAACGAGAATTAAAAGATTTTGACTATGATTTCGACGATGATGACCTTGACGACGAAGACTAAGCGAAATTGCTAAGACTTCACGCCCGAAAATGTTATGCTGTTGCCGATGTATTTTTAAAATTGGATTAAACAAAGAATGAGCACGTTAGATTTAGACTTATTGAGTAATTATCTTGACGGTGATCAAAACGAATACGGTCTAGATTTTGCAGCGACTCATGGCTTTTTGTGTGCAATTGCCGTTGGTCCACAATTTGATCGTTGGTTAGATGAACTTTTCGAAGGTAACCACAAAAAACTTCCTGCAGAAGTGCTTGAGCAGGTGAAGCTTTGGTTGGAATCGATTCGTCAGGATTTAGCCAATGAAAATGGAATCGAGTTTCCATTTGAAATCGAAGAAGCGGATGTCGAGTCAAGCTTGGGCGATTGGAGTGTGGGTTTTGTCGATGCAATGTTCCTGAATGAAGATGCATGGTTTGCACCTGAGTTTGAAGAACAGTTGATCGATTTAACCTTACCCATCATGGTCTTTAGCGGGATCGATGAAGAAGATCCACAAATGGAATCTTTCCGCCGTAATGGCCAATTGATGGATGAGTTGGCAGAAGAAATCCCTGAAAACTTAAATGAACTTTACCTGATGTATCATACGCCAGCGTAATGGTGCATCCAGAGCAGCTTAAAAAAGCTGTTCTGGCAAAAGAAATATGAAAACGTCCCAAGTGGACGTTTTTTTATATTTATGTTGTTTTAGCTTTCGCGAAACGTTTTGCCATCCAGCCAAAGGATAATGATAAAACGAGATAATGAAGCAGGGCTGTAAAACTGATTGCAAATAACCATATCCATATTGGTAACTCTGCTATAGCTGCTAGAAAAGGTGCCGTTTCGGGGAAAATCATAATACTAATTATTGTTGCGATAATGCTAATTATGATTGAGGCAAAAAAACAGCCCCAAACTAAAGCTTTTTTCTCGGATGGTTCTGGTATGCGTTGATAATCTTTTACAAAGAAAGCCGCTGCACAACTGCCTCCTGATATTAAACATATAATAGATGAGCCTGAAGGGGCTTTAAAAAAAGTTTCTAATATTGCAATAATGATCATTGCCAGCGCATAGGCTGCAGAAAATGTCAGGATATATTTTTTTCATTCGTTTGGCTTAGCCATATTTCTTGAATAGGTAGAGATATATTAATCTAAAATATAGGTTTTTATACAGAACATTCTATTCAAAATTTTGTTTGTTTTTTTAGTATCAATAATGATCGTGAGAATGAGCAATCATTATAAATGCGAGTAATGAGTCAAAGGAGAATTATTGATGGGATGAGTGAAATTAAAAATATTTTTGGGATACATCATTTTTTGTAGTCAATTTAGAAAATAATAATATTGAGTTGAAAATATATTTAGTTAAAGTAAGAATAGCATTAGCGGAGGAAAAATTTGTCAGAAAATATCACTATTTTTTAATAGCCTTTTTTAACACTGAAAGTTTAATTTAAATTTATCGCTAATCACTTATTTTTTAGCTTTGTTGAGATAAAATTTTTTAACTGCCCACCATGCAATATACACCATCACAATCACCAAAATGATGCTGCTGATCCTTTGCATAATCAGACTCATCAATGCCTGATTCTGACTGAAGTGAAAACCCAAATAAGCCAAAAAACTGGTCCAGATCACGGTCCCGGCTGTACTGTAGAGCATAAATTTACTAAACGGCATTCGGCTCATGCCCGCAGGAATACTGATTAAAGACCGTACTGCCGGAATCATTCTGCCAAAGAATACAATGCGGTGACCATGCTTGTTGAACCACTCTAGTGCTTTATCTAAATCGGCAACCTGAATACGCAAGTACTTGCCATATCGTTCTATAAGCCTGACCAGACGAGGTTGAGGAACTTTGCGTCCAATCCAGTACAGCAGCATCGCTGCGAGTATGGAACCTGCGCTACCTGCCATGATGACACCGATGAGCGTCAGTTCACCTTTTGAGGCGGTATAGCCCGCTGAAGGCATAATAATTTCTGAAGGAATAGGCGGAAAAACATTGTCCAGAAACATTAAAAATGCGATACCTAAATATCCCAGTTTTTCCATGATGGAAAGCACCCATTGTTCCAGTCCCATAACGCCTTTATATAATTCATTTGATTGTTGTTTTTAGCATAGTTGTGCCGGGGCGATTGCTCAAGCAGTGAAACGTTACATCATTTTATCAAGCCCATAAAAAAGCCATAGTTTAACTATGGCTTGGAGAAATCTTTTTTGTCGTTTACAGACGCTTGCGTTTAGCAGCGGCAATTTGTGACTGGCGCATACGGAAGCCTGCTTTTTGCTTATCGCTGGTTTTATCAATACAGTAAACACAAGACACACCATGTTCATAACTTGGTAGTTCAGCTTCAACTTTGGTCAGTGGCCAGCCACAAGCGTGACACTTGATATTTTCGCCTTCTTCAACGCCGTGGGTTACCGCAGTACGGCCATCGAATACAAAGCATTCTCCTTCCCACATACTTTCTTCAGCAGGTGTTTCTTCAAGGTATTTAAGAATACCGCCTTTCAGGTGGTAGACCTCATTGAAACCTTCTTGAAGCAGGAGAGAAGTTGATTTTTCACAACGGATACCACCGGTACAGAACATCGCAATTTTCTTGTCTTTGTGCTGTTCAAGATTTTGCTTGACGTATTCCGGGAATTCACGGAATGTTTCTGTTTTCGGGTCAATCGCACCTTTGAATGTACCTGCTTTATATTCGTAATCATTACGGGTATCAATCAGGATAACGTCATCACGGCTAATCAGCTCGTTCCATTCTTTAGGATCAAGATAGTGGCCCACCAAATCACGTGGCTTTACTTCTACACCTAAAGTTACAATTTCTTTTTTGAGCTTAATTTTCATTTTACGGAATGGTTTTTCAGAGCTTTCAGACTCTTTATATTCCATTGCGTTAAAACCTTCGTCCAAAAGAAATTGATGGATTGTATCAATGGCAGCGCGGTCACCTGCAACCGTACCGTTAATTCCTTCAGAAGCAACAATCAGAGTTCCACATAAATTGATGCGATTCACCAAGTCCAAAAGACGTTGTTGCAGACCTGCTGCATCTGAAACTTCTTTAAATTGATATAGTGCCGCAACAACCCAATTATTGGTCGCTTGCTGTTCTACAGGTGCAAGCTGTTCTACAGTAGCGTTCATGGATAACTCCAAATGTATTAAGATAGGAAAATAAGGCGCATATCTTAGCGTGAAATCTGAAAATAAGCGAGAAAACCATAAAATAAATATGGTTTTATAGGAGTTGGTTTTGAGTAATGATCGTCGAATTCCATCATTGACCCCATGTGCAGGGCGCTGTTCAACGGTATTTGGTGATCTGGTCTGTCGTGGTTGTCGTCGCTTTAATCACGAGGTAATTCAGTGGAATACCTATACGGCCGAGCAGCGTTTGAAGGTGTGGAAGCGTTTAGATGCGCAGCTCGATCAGATCCTTGTGCCTTTATTGCCGCATGCAAACGTACAGCATGTTGAAGGCTTTATTCAAAATAAGCGAATTCGGGTCTTAGACAGCGCCACTACAGGCCGTAAGCTGTATCATGCTTTAAAGCTGTGTGAGAAGAATAAACATTTGGCCCATGAGAGTGGGCTTGGGATTCGTGATGCTCAGGTTAAACCGATCTGGGATGAGTTTGAACGTCGGGTACTGGCCTTGGCAAAAGCGAGTTATGAGCTGGCATGGTTACGTGCCGATGGCATCAGTAATACTTTAATGCGTGCTTTAGAGCTGGAAGAAGACGAGATTTAAGCAAGCACTTGTTATAAAAATCTTATTGATCATGAGGTTTGTTGATAGACATCTAGCCCATCTTGTTCATATTTTGAGATTAGTTCATCTCCCTGTTATGAAACAGGTTGGATAGTTTTAGAGCGCTAGGGTTACGGGAAAAATATTGTGCCATGATCTGCTGATCTTGTTCACGAATTAAGCTGATTTTAAAACCATGTGTCGTCGTTCCAGAAGAACGCCCTTTAGATCGGTAGATCTTTTCAGTGATGATGTACATATTTTTTCCATCACTAAAGCGTCTATCCTCCAGAGCTTGTAGTTGTATGGGTTGAGGAAAATGATAGAGCACTTTTAATCGTTGATAAAACTCATCATAGATATAAATGTTTTGCTGATCTGCAAAAATATAACTGAAATTTCCTGGATAGGGCTCACTGCTTTGGCTACCAATGAGTTGCAGGTGTGATAAATCAACAGGCGTTGTTCCCCAAAACTTATGCTCAGCGATATGAGGTAGTGGGTGTTCATTTAAATAAAAAGTTCGACCGTCTGTTGCTAGATTTAGGTTCTGACTAAAACGGTTGCTGCCACTAAAAATCTGAGTCTGTTGCGCATTTAACTTGCCCAGCTTTTTATCTTGATAATAAACCACCTGTTGATCGTGAATATATTGACTATTATTTGGAAATGCTTGGCTCTGTTGCGGATTTAAATCTGTTAATGCTTTTGTTTTGTAGTAGACCTGTTGATCATCTTTGGCGTAAAAATAGCTAAGTGTATTGAATCTTGGATGTAGTATTGCTGAGAAATGAGCAGCATTTGCGTTGGTTAAACGTATATCGCGAAAGTAAACCTGTTGACCATCTTTGGTGAAATCATTGCCTAAATAGCTTGTTTGCGCAGGATTTAATTGAGACAAGATGTGGTCTTGCCAGTAAACATGTTGGGGTGTTTTGCCAACATTGCTATACAGCTCATCTGCACGATCAGCAAGATGACTTAAAGCCAAGCCTGTAAATTGATTGGCACTCGCAGCGGGAAGTAGAAATGTGCCTTGGCCTTGTTTAAAAATATAGACCTGATTCTGGAATGTTTCGAAATTGGTGCCGGAGATTGACTGGGTTTGTTGATGAGGCAAATCAACGCTGCTATCGTTAAATTCATGCCAGAGGAGGCAGCCCATAAAAAGGCTAAAACTGGCTAAAATAACAAGGATTAATCCAACTGTAAGCCATCTTTGTTTTCTCTGAAAAGAGGCTAGCGCCTGTTGATCTGCAATTATGCTAATGATGTCAACATGGGTTTTCTTGTTGGTACTTGCATTGCTGGTACGTTGCAACTGTTGTTGTTTTGCCAGTGCTTCCAGTTTTTTCCAGAATGGTAAAAACTCACAATGTTGCTGGGTTAACGTAGCAGGCCACATCCATGAATTGAAATAAAAATATTGCCGATACGATACTGTTTTGGTCAGCAGGTTTAAGCTATGGATCTGGGCATGATGTTGTCGCAGTTGAATATGAATTAAATCTTGCCAAGGATAAAAATAAGTCTGCGCTGATTTTTCTAGACCGAGACCTTGCCGATAGAGTTTAAGCGTAATCGTTTGTTTTAAATATTTTTGATAAAGCTGGTTATAAAGATAAAGAACAGGTAGCAATAGACCCAACATCAACGCAATATTAAGCAGTTGGGCAAAGAAGGGGAGAATTTGATAAAAATAATAAAGGCTAAAATCGTAGAAGCAGTAAACCAAAAATAACCAGCTCAGAATGATCAGTGCCAAAAACAGCACAAATGACGGAATCTTTATTTCGTATGCTGTGATTGTTGTTTCGTATAAAACAGCGGACTTTTTGTTCATTGCTTCAATGTTTTAGTGGGACGTATATAAAGGTATGTAGGTGTTATTTTTCTCAAGCATAACGGATAAAACAAAAAAAGGATGCATAAGCATCCTTTTTTATCAACGCTAATATGAATTAACGTTTGATGTCGCGTTGAGTCGAGCCTGTGTAAAGCTGACGTGGACGACCGATTTTGTACGGACCGCTGTGCATTTCTAACCAGTGGCTGATCCAGCCTACTGTACGTGCAAGCGCGAAGATTACCGTAAACATTTCTGTTGGGATACCAATCGCTTTTAAGATGATACCTGAGTAGAAATCTACGTTCGGGTAAAGCTTACGCTCTACGAAGTACGGATCGCTAAGCGCAATACGCTCAAGTTCCATTGCAAGTTGCAATTGTGGATCGTTGATGCCTAAAGCTTCAAGAACTTCGTCACAAGTCTGTTTCATGACTTTAGCGCGTGGGTCGAAGTTTTTGTAAACACGGTGACCGAAGCCCATGAGTTTAACTTCTTTACGCTTCACTTTTTCCATGAATTCAGCAACGTTTTCTACGCTACCAATTTCATCAAGCATCTTAAGTACAGCTTCGTTTGCACCACCGTGAGCAGGTCCCCAAAGTGCCGAGATACCAGCAGAGATACATGCATACGGATTCGCACCAGTAGAACCGGCAAGACGAACTGTAGAGGTAGATGCATTTTGTTCGTGGTCCGCATGAAGTGTGAAGATACGGTCCATTGCACGTGATAGAACAGGATTTACCTTGTAATCACGGTCAGCAGGTGTTGCAAACATCATGTGTAAGAAGTTTTCTGCATAACCAAGATCATTACGTGGGTAAATGAATGGTTGACCTACAGTGTACTTGTAGCTCCATGCTGCAAGGGTAGGGATTTTTGCGATTAAACGAATCGCGGTAATTTCACGGTGATTTACATCTTCGATGTCTAAACCATTGTGATAGAACGCAGATAACGCACCAACAACACCAACCATTATCGCCATCGGATGAGCATCACGACGGAAACCATTGAAGAAACGGCTGACTTGATCGTGAACCATAGTGTGGTTACGTACTTTAGCGTCAAATTCTGTCTTTTGTTCAGCATTTGGAAGTTCGCCATTTAATAATAAATAACAAGTTTCCAAGTAGTCTGCTTGAGTCGCTAATTGATCAATCGGATAGCCACGGTGTAATAACACACCTTTTGTCCCCATAAATGAATGTGATCTTAGATCCAAAAGCCGCTGTCGCCATAAAACCAGGATCGAAAGTAAAGTGACCTGATGCTAATACATCTTTAACGTCAATTACATCTGGGCCCAATGTGCCGCTGTAAATTGGTAATTCAATTTCTTTGCCATCAAGCTGTAATACGGCTTTTTTGCCAGTTGCTGCAGACATTCAATAGATCTCCTGTCCTGGTGAATGATTATCTGACTCGAAATACTAATCTTGTCATGTGCGAATCAGACGGTGTCAAAATTTGCTATAAGATTAGTGGCTACTAAAATTTTGTCAATTATACTTAGGGATAAAAAATGACGTTGCTACAGTCAATTAGTCATTCAGTATCGAAGAAAAAACTGAGTAAAATCACAGCACCGGTCGAGTATAATATGTCAAATCAAGATTTAGGTGCAGAAAAAAAATGAAGCATCAGTCCAATTGTAAGTAAATTTTTAGAGAGACAATATTTTGCTGCTTATAAAATAAATACTTATCGCTTTTCAAAAGCCTGTGTTTCCCTATGCTTAGCCTGTACTGGTCATTAAAAAAACAATTAAAAACGTGACTTTTAAACTAATAATTGATTCATTTTGGTGCAATTGATTGTATAAAAAATGACTGATTGATTTCTGCGGCTGACTTATAAAAATAGATTATTAATTGATTATATTTAATATATAAATGAGCACTATTATTTTGGAGTATGCATAAACTGTGATTATTTGGACAAATAAAAACTTAAAAACGAATTATTTTGAGAAAATATAAGAAAAGAATTTATTAAATTAGAAACTATCCATAAAAAATAGTATCTTAATTTTATCATTACAAAACAACTAGATAGTATTTTTTGTCTGAGCATGTGGTTTTTTTGGTCATTATTATGCATGTGAATGATTCTTATTTAAAGTTTTTTTCGACTAAAGCGAAAGCTGATTGTTTGTATTTTGATATTTCACGTTTTATAATTCGATGTCGTTTATAGGTTAGGCATGTGCTGTGCTTGCCTAACAATGCCAGCTTTCCTTTGAATTAATTCAAACAAACTCCGGATGGAGTTTCTACCTACAGGATGCCCGCTGTGAAAAGCAACAGACCTGTCAATTTGTCCATGGGTCAGGTGTTAGCGGTAAATTTACGCTCACCCGTGGCTATTGCATCAATTCTACACCGTCTATCAGGTGTAATCGTTTTCTTATTAGTCGCTGTTCTTTTATGGATTTTGGATAAATCTTTATCTTCACCAGAAGGATTTGACTACGTTAAAAATGTCGTTTTCGGAAATATCCTTGTACGTTTTGTCGTATGGGTATTTGTAGCTGGATTAATTTTCCACCTAATCGCAGGGATCAAGCATTTACTTGCTGACCTCGGTTTCGCTGAAGAATTACAAAGCGGTCGTATTGCGGCTACAGTTTCATTGATCTTATCTGTGATCGGTATCGTCGCAGCCTTTGTATGGATTATGTTCTAATGAAAAGTGCTACAGGTTTAACAGGTTCAGGTTCACGCGATTGGTATATCCAGCGTATCAGTGCTGTAGTGTTGGCTGCATACACTATTGTTTTATTAGGCTGGATCCTTTGCCATAGCGGATTTGGTTATGAACAATGGGCTGGCTTTATGCTGACTTTGCCAATGAAGATCTTTTCTTTATTAGCAGTATTATCGCTGGTTGCACACGCTTGGATTGGTATGTGGCAAGTCTTTACTGATTATGTAACGACTCGTCAAATGGGTCCTTCAGCTTCAGGTTTACGCCTTGTACTTACTTCTGCTGTCATTATTTCAGTGATCGTGTACGCAATCTGGGGTATCCAGATTTTCTGGGCAAATTGATAGGAAGAGATCATGGGCGCTATTAACCCTAAAGAAGATTATTCAAATATTCAAAACCTCACTTTCGATGCCGTTATCGTCGGTGGTGGTGGTTCTGGTATGCGCGCTGCTTACCAACTTGCTCAAGCGGGTTTAAAAGTTGCGGTATTGACCAAAGTATTCCCGACACGTTCGCATACGGTTGCTGCCCAGGGTGGTATTGGTGCGTCGTTAGGTAACATGCAAGAAGATAACTGGCACTATCACTTCTATGACACGGTTAAAGGTTCTGACTGGTTAGGCGATCAGGACGCAATCGAGTTCATGACCCGTGAAGCGCCAAAAGTTGTTTACGAGCTTGAACACCTAGGTATGCCGTTTGACCGTAACCAAGATGGTACGATCTATCAGCGTCCATTCGGTGGTCACTCTGCTAACTACGGTGAAAAAGCGGTTCCACGTGCGTGTGCTGCTGCCGACCGTACAGGTCATGCGTTATTGCATACCTTGTACCAAAGCAACGTGAAAATGGGCACCCAGTTCTACGTTGAGTGGATTGCATTAGACTTGATCCGTAACGAAGCGGGTGACGTGCTTGGTGTAACTGCCATTGACCAGGAAACCGGTAACATCGCGGTATTCCAGGCTAAAGCAACCTTATTTGCTACCGGTGGTGCGGGTCGTGTTTATCGCGCATCTACAAACGCATATATCAATACTGGTGACGGTCTTGGTATGGCTGCTCGTGCAGGTATTCCATTACAGGATATGGAATTCTGGCAATTCCACCCAACGGGTGTTGCAGGCGCAGGCGTATTGTTAACCGAAGGTTGCCGTGGTGAAGGTGCGATTCTTCGTAACAAAGACGGCGAACCGTTCATGGAGCGCTATGCACCGACTTTAAAAGACTTGGCGCCACGTGACTTCGTATCACGTTCTATGGACCAGGAAATTAAAGAAGGTCGTGGTTGTGGTCCTAAAGCCGACTATATCTTGCTAGATATGACGCATTTAGGTGCTGAAACAATCATGAAACGTCTGCCATCTGTTTATGAGATTGGTAAGAAGTTCGCAAACGTTGACTGTACCAAAGAACCAATTCCGGTAGTACCAACAATCCATTATCAAATGGGTGGTATTCCAACCAACATTCATGGTCAAGTGGTTGTGCCGCATGGTGTGGAAGAGGGTGAATTCTCTGCGCACTACGATAAGGATACTAAAGAGTATTCTTATAAAGGTACGCGTGACTATGTGAAGCCGGTAAAAGGTTTCTACGCGATTGGTGAATGTTCTTGCGTATCGGTACATGGTGCAAACCGTTTAGGTACCAACTCATTGCTTGACCTTGTGGTATTTGGTAAAGCAGCGGGCGAACACATCATTGATTACGTGACCAAACATCATGGCGATGACTATGCACCGCTTCCAACAGATGTATTGGTTAATACCTTAGAGCGTGTACGTAAACTGGATGAATCAACGACTGGTGAAAATGCACAAGAAGTTGCTGATGCAATCCGTGACATCGTACAAGATCACGCAGGTGTATTCCGTA
Source organism: Acinetobacter sp. 1000160 (assembly GCF_000588715.1). NCBI lineage: Bacteria > Pseudomonadati > Pseudomonadota > Gammaproteobacteria > Moraxellales > Moraxellaceae > Acinetobacter > Acinetobacter sp. 1000160. Next base: position 129,478 of record NZ_JFWP02000010.1, read on the forward strand.
CCCAAGCGTTGCTTGACAAAGGCGTGAAAGAAATCCTGGCGATTGAGCCACGCGTACGTAACATTCATTTAAAAGACAAGTCTCGCGTATTTAACACTGCACGTGTTGAAGCGTTAGAAGTTGAAAACTTGTATGAAGTTGCGAAGGCGACCTTGATTTCTGCTGCTGCACGTAAAGAATGTCGTGGTGCGCATACCGTGGTTGACTATGAGTTAGCACCGGATCACCCAACTTACTCTTACGGTCGCCGTGATGATGAGTGGATGAAGCATACTTTATGGTATTCATCAGACAACCGTCTTGAATATAAGCCAGTGCGTTTCAGCCCGTTAACGGTTGAAGCAATTGAACCTAAACCACGTACATTCTAATCGGGAGAACCAAGATGAGTAGAGGCACTCGTACATTCGAAATCTACCGCTATGATCCTGATAAGGATAAAGCGCCGTACATGCAAACCTTCAAACTTGAGTTAACCGACAAGCACCGTATGTTGCTTGACGCGTTACTTGCGTTGAAAGTGCAGGATGAATCATTAACATTCCGCCGCTCTTGCCGTGAAGGTATTTGTGGTTCGGATGGTGTGAACATCAATGGTAAAAACGGTTTGGCGTGCTTGTGGAACTTGAACGACTTGCCAGAGAAGATTGTAATCCGTCCTTTACCAGGTTTACCTGTGGTAAAAGACTTGGTTGTAGACATGAACCAGTTCTATGACCAATATGACAAGATTCAGCCGTTCTTGATCAACAACCAGCCAGCTCCGGCGAAAGAGCGTTTACAGTCTCAAGAAGAGCGTGAACACTTAGATGGCCTATATGAATGTATCCTTTGTGCATGTTGTTCAACTTCATGCCCATCATTCTGGTGGAACCCTGATAAGTTCCTTGGACCATCTGCATTGTTAAATGCGTATCGCTTTATCATTGACTCTCGTGATACAGCAACACAAGAGCGTTTGGCTCGTTTAGACGATCCGTTCTCTTTGTTCCGTTGTAAAGGGATCATGAACTGTGTATCTGTATGTCCTAAAGGTTTGAACCCGACAAAGGCAATTGGTCACATTCGTAACATGTTATTAGATCAAGCGGGTTAATTCGTTTTTTCTAAGCCAGAAAGGGGCCCCGCAAGGGGCTTCTTTTTTATTTTGTGAAAGTTTAACGACTGGTTGAAAAGTAACTGCCTGAATAAAACCTGACTTGAATTTGAGAAATTTAGCCTCAAATATTTATGGATTTTGTTGCTAATTAAAATCATCAAAATCGATATGGTGACTAGGTTGATTTATTTTTAATCAAACTGGATGCGCTTTGTGCAATATTTGTAGAGAATGTTTATTTTTGATCGATTGGAGTGCAACTTTTATCAAAAGGGCGGTATATTAGAATATAATTTGATATGTGTATTTCGCTGCTTTATAGGTGGTATGTGTCAAAAAAATCAATCCAAGCTTGAGAACATGTTAGGATTTCTGCCACAACTGGAATCAAAAAATAAGCAGATTCTTGGGCTTATCGATTAAGAAAGCCTTCAAGATTTGTACAGGTTTTAGTGAAAAAGTCAATTTAGAAAAGTTAAAAATTTAGTTAATTTTTCTAAAATGATTTGCAAAAAATTGCTCGATTTCATCGAGTATGAAGAATGAGTTATGTGCCTTGAATTGAAGGTGCATGGCTCATTTGTTACATCACAGGGATTACTCCTGATGTGTAGTAATAATGTCTCAGGGTTGGATTACCTTGGGTAGTAGTGTCGTGTTACCAATTTGGCACTATGAATCATGGGTGTGCTTAAAAGGCAGCCTGTATTATTTTTTGCAATAGGAAATGGGTCCAAAAATGCAAGAAGTTGCTGACGCATTGCGTCTTGACACTGAACTTTCCGCTGATAGTGCAGCGTATATTGAAGAGCTATACGAACAGTACCTAACTTCTCCAACCTCAGTGTCAGAGGATTGGCGTGAATATTTCGATAAATACCCTAAAGGTGATCAACCACACGGCAGTGTGCGCGAGCAATTCCTCCTTCTGGGCCGTAATGCAAGCCGAGTTCAACCTGTTGTTCAAAGCACTGTAAGTACAGAACATGAGCGTCGTCAAATTGGTGTATTACAACTCATCGCTGCTTACCGTAACCGTGGTCATCAAAAAGCTAAACTCGATCCATTAGGTCTTGCGAAACGCGAAGACGTTCCTGACCTCGATTTATCTGCTCACGGTTTAACCAAATCTGATCTTGATACTGTATTTAATACAGGCAACCTCGCCATTGGAAAAGCAGAAGCAACCTTGTCTGAAATGGTTGAAGCCATGGAAGCAACGTACTGCGGTTCAATTGGTGCAGAATATATGCATATCGTTGACACTAAAGAAAAGCGTTGGATTCAACAGCGTCTGGAAAGTGTTCGCGGCAAATTCAACTATACCAATGATCAGAAAAAAGGTTTCCTAGAGCGTTTAACTGCTGCTGAAGGCCTGGAAAAGTATCTCGGTAATAAATTCGTTGGTGCAAAACGTTTTGGTGTAGAAGGCGGTGAGTCTTTTATTCCAATGATGAACGAAATCATTCAACGTGCTGGTAGCGTCGGTTGTAAAGAAGTTGTGATTGGTATGCCACACCGTGGTCGTCTCAACCTGCTTGTCAACATCATGGGTAAAAACCCGGCTGATCTTTTCGGTGAATTCGAAGGCAAGAGCCTGCATAAAAAAGGTTCAGGTGATGTGAAGTATCACCAAGGCTTCTCTTCAAACGTCATGACACCAGGCGGCGAAGTTCACTTGGCATTGGCGTTTAACCCATCGCACTTGGAAATCGTTGGTCCAGTGGTTGAAGGTTCGGTTCGTGCGCGTCAAGTACGTCGTAAAGACATTGGCGGTGATGACGTTCTTCCTGTTATCGTTCATGGTGATGCTGCGTTTGCAGGTCAAGGTGTGAACCAGGAAACCTTCCAGATGTCACAAACCCGTGGTTACACAGTGGGCGGTACAGTCCATATCGTGATCAATAACCAAGTGGGCTTCACGACTTCTGATCCGCGTGATACACGTTCTACCGAATACTGTACTGACGTTGCGAAAATGATTCAGTCACCGATTTTCCATGTAAACGGTGATGATCCTGAAGCGGTTATTTTTGCCACTCAAATTGCACATGACTTCCGTCATGAATTCCGTAAAGATGTCATTCTGGACTTGTTCTGCTACCGTCGTCGCGGTCACAACGAGGCGGATGAGCCATCTGCAACACAACCATTGATGTATCAAGTCATCAGCAAGAAAGCAACGACACGTACGTTGTATGCTGATCAGCTGGTTCAGGAAAAAATTCTTGACCGTGCAAGTGCTGATGCCATGGTTGAAGGCTACCGTTCTGATCTGGAAGCGGGTAACCACGTTGCCAATGCACTGGTTCGTGAGCCGAACAAAAAAATGTTTGTAGATTGGACGCCATACTTGGGCCATGAATATACAGACATCTGGGATACAACATTCAGCATCGACCGTTTGAAAGAGCTTGGTCAGAAGATGAATACATTGCCGGAAGGTTTTGTATTACAGCGTCAAGTTCAAAAAGTCATCGATGACCGTGCAAAAATGCAAACAGGTGAAATGCCACTGAACTGGGGTGCTGCTGAAACCTTAGCTTATGCAACTTTGCTTGATGATGGCTTCCTAGTACGTATCACCGGTGAAGACGTTGGTCGTGGTACATTCTCGCACCGTCATGCGAAATTGCACAACCAGGTAGATGGTTCAGTTTATATTCCGCTTTGCCATATCAAAGAGAATCAGCCACGTACTGCGGTTTATGACTCTTTATTGTCTGAAGAAGCTGTACTGGCATTTGAATACGGTTACTCAACCACTTTGCCGAAAAGCTTGATCGTTTGGGAAGCGCAGTTCGGTGACTTCGCAAACTGTGCGCAAGTTGTAATTGACCAGTTTATCGCTTCGGGTGAAACCAAGTGGGAGCGTGTTTGTGGTCTGACCATGTTGTTGCCACACGGTTATGAAGGTCAAGGGCCAGAGCATTCATCTGCACGTTTAGAGCGTTTCTTGCAGCTTTGTGCTGAAGACAACATGCAAGTGATGACGCCAACGACTCCTGCGCAAATTTTCCATGCGTTACGTCGTCAGGCAGTTCGTCCGATTCGTAAGCCAATGATTGTAATGTCACCAAAATCATTACTACGTCATAAACTTGCGACTTCAACACTTGATGAATTGGCAAACGGTTCATTCCAAACCGTGATCGATGAAATTGATCAAATCAATAAAGCAGACGTAACTCGCTTAGTGCTTTGTGGTGGTAAGGTTTATTACGACTTGCTTGAAAAACGTCGTGAACTTGGTCTTAACCATGTTGCGATCGTTCGTATCGAACAATTGTATCCATACCCAGAACAACGCTTGGCTGAAGTTATGGCTGAGTATCCAAACATTCAAGAACTTGTTTGGGCACAAGAAGAGCCGAAGAACCAAGGCGCTTGGTTATTCATCGTTCCTCGCTTGTATGAAGACGTTCTTAAATCTGGTAAACAAATCCGTATTAGCTATGCTGGTCGTGAAGCATCTGCCGCACCTGCTTGTGGCTCGCCATACTTGCATGCAAAACAACAAGCTCAGCTCATCAATGACGCACTTGCTATTGAAGTTGAACAATCAGGAGATTCTAAATAATGGCAACCGAAATTAAAGCACCGGTATTTCCAGAGTCAGTTGCTGACGGTACGATCGCAACTTGGCACAAGAAAGTAGGTGAACCTGTATCACGTGATGAAGTGATCTGTGACATTGAAACCGATAAAGTTGTTTTAGAAGTGGTTGCTCCAGCTGATGGTAGCCTTGTTGCAATCATCAAAGATGAAGGCGATACCGTTCTTTCTGACGAAGTGATTGCTCAATTCGAAGCTGGTGCTGTTTCTGCGGCTGCTCCTGAAGCTGCTGCACCAGCAGAAGCGGCGCCTGCTGCATCTGCACCTGCGGCTGCTGCATCAACTCAACCGGTTGATCAAAACCAGGCACCTGCAGTACGTAAAGCATTGTCTGAAACTGGTATCAATGCTGCTGACGTTCAAGGTACAGGCCGTGGTGGTCGCATCACTAAAGAAGATGTTGCGAACCATAAGCCAGCTGCATCAGTTCAACCATTAAGCGTTGCTGTAGGCGAGCGTATCGAGAAACGTGTTCCAATGACACGTTTACGTAAGCGTGTTGCTGAGCGTTTATTGGCGGCTACACAACAAACTGCAATGTTAACTACGTTCAACGAAGTGAACATGAAGCCAATCATGGAAATGCGTAAGCAATATAAAGATGCTTTCGAAAAACGTCATGGTGCTCGTTTAGGCTTTATGTCTTTCTTCGTTAAAGCAGCAACTGAAGCATTAAAACGCTACCCAGCTGTAAACGCATCTATTGATGGCGACGATATCGTTTATCACGGTTTCTATGACATCGGTGTAGCTGTTTCTTCTGACCGTGGTCTGGTTGTTCCTGTACTTCGTGATACTGACCGTATGAACTATGCAGAAGTTGAAAACGGTATCCGTGACTATGCATTTAAAGCACGTGACGGTAAGTTAGGCATCGAAGACATGACTGGTGGTACGTTCACAATCACCAATGGTGGTACTTTCGGTTCATTGCTTTCAACACCTATTTTAAACCAGCCACAAACTGCAATCTTGGGTATGCATAAAATCCAAGAGCGTCCTATGGCGGTGAATGGTCAAGTTGAAATCTTGCCAATGATGTATTTAGCGCTTTCTTATGACCACCGTTTAATCGATGGTAAAGAAGCGGTAGGTTTCTTGGTAACAATCAAAGAATTGTTAGAAGAGCCAGCTAAACTCATTCTTGACCTATAATTTTTTATTTAAAAATCCCCCGAAGTCCCTCTTGAATTACAAGAGGGACTTTCACAAGTCTGATTAGTTTCTGGGTTTGTGAAATTTCTTCTCTGATAAAAGAAGATAGGGGCGATTCATTGGAGATAAAGATGTCTCAACAGTTTGATCTTGTTGTTATTGGCGGTGGACCTGGTGGTTATGAAGCGGCAATTCGTGCAGCTCAACTTGGTTTCAAAGTTGCTTGTATCGAAAAACGTATTCACAACGGTAAACCATCTTTAGGTGGTACCTGTTTAAACGTGGGTTGTATCCCTTCTAAAGCATTGCTTGACTCTTCTCACCGTTACGAAGCCACTGTTCACGAACTTGCTGAACACGGTATTACCACGGGTGAAGTTAAATTTGATTTAGACACTTTGTTGGCACGTAAAGACAAAGTTGTAGATCAATTGACTGGTGGTGTTGCTCAATTACTGAAAGGTAATGGTATCGAGTGGTTACAAGGTACGGGTAAATTACTTGCAGGTAAAAAAGTAGAATTTACACCGTTTGAAGGTGATGTACAGGTTTTAGAACCAAAGTACGTGATCCTTGCAACGGGTTCTGTACCTGTCAATATTCCAGTCGCTCCTGTTGATGAAGACTTGATTGTTGACTCTACTGGCGCATTAAAATTCCCAGAAGTTCCTAAGCGTCTTGGTGTGATCGGTGCCGGTGTGATCGGTCTAGAGCTTGGTTCAGTATGGCGTCGTCTGGGTTCAGAAGTTGTTGTGTTTGAAGCATTAGATGCTTTCTTACCAATGGCAGACAAAGCATTGGCGAAGGAATATCAAAAAATCTTGAAAAAACAAGGTTTAGATATCCGTATCGGTGCAAAAGTTTCTGGTGCTGAAACCAATGGTCGCGAAGTAACGGTTAAATATAACCAGGCTGGCGAAGACAAAGAACAAGTTTTTGACAAGTTAATCGTTTGTGTAGGCCGTAAAGCATATGCAGAAGGTTTATTGGCAGAAGATTCTGGCATTAAACTCACTGAACGTGGTTTGGTTGATGTCAATGATCAATGCCAAACATCTGTTGAAGGCGTTTATGCGATTGGTGACTTGGTACGCGGTCCAATGCTTGCACATAAAGCAATGGAAGAAGGCGTAATGGCAGTTGAACGTATCCACGGTCATGCTGCTCAAGTGAACTACGACACCATCATCAGCGTGATCTACACGCATCCAGAAGCAGCTTGGGTCGGTTTAACTGAAGAACAAGCCGCTGAAAAAGGTCATGAAGTTAAAGCTGGTCAATTCCCGTTTGCGGTGAATGGTCGTGCATTGGCTGCTGGTGATACTGCTGGTTTTGTGAAATTCGTTGCTGATGCGAAAACAGATCGTCTTTTAGGTATGCACGTTGTGGGTCCTAATGCATCTGACATCGTACACCAAGGTATGATCGCGCTTGAATTCGTTTCTTCTGTTGAAGACTTGCAATTGATGACTTTCGGTCACCCGACTTTCTCTGAAGTTGTACATGAAGCAGCGCTTTCTGTTGACGGTCGTGCAATCCACGCGATTCAACGCAAGCGTAAATAAAACATAAAGTGTGGTTCGCCACACTTTTTTGAATGATGATGATTGTCTGGTTCAGGCAATCATTTATTCAATATGTAGCAGCCTGATTTTAAGAAGACCAGGCTGTATCACACAAACAACATAGTAGGTAACTAAATGAACTTACATGAGTATCAAGCTAAAGCATTATTGAAAGAATATGGCATGCCAGTACAAGAAGGTATCTTGGCAACAAATGCAGACGAAGCAGTTGCTGCATTTGAACAGCTTGGTGGTAAATTCGCGGTAATGAAAGCGCAAGTTCATGCTGGTGGTCGTGGTAAGGCTGGCGGCGTTAAAGTTGCAAAATCTAAAGAAGATGTTATCGAATTTGCTAACAACATCATTGGTACTCGTCTTGTAACGTATCAAACTGATGCAAATGGTCAACCAGTAAACAGCATTATCGTTGCTGAAGACGTTTACCCAGTTGAGCGTGAGCTTTACTTGGGCGCGGTTGTAGACCGTTCTAGCCGTCGTATTACTTTCATGGCTTCTACCGAAGGTGGTGTAGAAATCGAGAAAGTTGCGGAAGAAACGCCTGAAAAAATTATCAAAGTTGAAGTTGATCCTTTAGTTGGCTTACAACCATTCCAAGCACGTGAAGTTGCGTTTGCTTTAGGTTTGAAAGACAAGCAAGTGAGCCAATTTGTTAAAATTATGGGCGCTGCTTACCAAGCATTTGTAGAAAATGACTTTGCATTATTTGAAATTAACCCACTTTCAGTTCGTGAAAATGGCGATATTTTATGTGTAGATGCGAAAGTTGGTATCGACTCTAACGCGCTTTACCGTTTACCAAAAGTTGCTGCTTTACGTGACAAGTCTCAAGAGAATGAGCGTGAGTTAAAAGCTTCTGAATTTGATCTTAACTATGTTGCTTTAGAAGGTAACATCGGTTGTATGGTGAACGGTGCCGGTCTTGCAATGGCAACTATGGACATCATTAAACTTTATGGTGGCCAGCCTGCAAACTTCCTTGACGTTGGTGGCGGTGCAACCAAAGAGCGCGTAATCGAAGCGTTCAAAATCATCCTTGCTGATACGTCTGTACAAGGTGTTTTAATCAACATCTTCGGTGGTATCGTACGTTGTGACATGATTGCTGAAGCAATTATTGCAGCGGTTCAAGAAGTAAACGTAACTGTTCCAGTTGTTGTTCGTTTAGAAGGTAACAACGCTGAGTTAGGTGCTAAATTACTTGATGAATCTGGTTTGAAATTAATTTCTGCGAACGGTTTATCTGATGCCGCAGAAAAAGTTGTAGCTGCAGTTAAAGCGTAAGGAGTATCAATCATGAGCGTATTAATTAATAAAGACACTAAAGTATTGGTACAAGGTTTTACTGGTAAAAACGGTACTTTCCACTCTGCACAAGCTTTAGACTACGGTACAAAAGTTGTTGGTGGTGTTACTCCAGGTAAAGGTGGTACAACTCACCTTGATCTACCAGTATTCAACACAATGAAAGAAGCAGTACGTGAAACAAATGCTGATGCATCTGTAATCTATGTACCAGCTCCATTCGTTTTAGACTCAATCGTTGAAGCGGTTGATTCAGGTGTTGGCCTGATCGTTGTGATCACTGAAGGTGTTCCAACAATCGACATGCTTAAAGCAAAACGCTACTTAGAAACTAACGGTAACGGTACGCGTTTAGTTGGTCCTAACTGCCCAGGCGTGATCACTCCAGGCGAATGTAAGATCGGTATTATGCCTGGTCACATTCACCAACCAGGTCGTATTGGTATCATTTCACGTTCAGGTACATTGACTTATGAAGCTGTTGCTCAAACAACTAAGCTTGGTTTAGGTCAGTCTACTTGTATCGGTATTGGTGGTGACCCAATCCCAGGTATGAACCAAATCGAAGCGCTTCAATTGTTCCAAGACGATCCAGATACTGATGCAATCATCATGATCGGTGAGATCGGTGGTACAGCGGAAGAAGAAGCTGCTGAATTCATCAAATCTAACGTGACTAAGCCTGTAGTCGGTTACATCGCTGGTGTAACTGCGCCTAAAGGTAAGCGTATGGGTCACGCTGGTGCGATCATTTCTGGTGGTCAAGGTACTGCTGAAGAGAAATTCGCTGCATTTGAACGCGCGGGAATGGCTTACACGCGTAGCCCAGCTGAGCTTGGTTCTACTATGTTGCAAGTTTTAAAAGAGAAAGGTTTAGCGTAATACGTTAGATTTTAATCTTTAAAAAACCCCAATGGCGACATTGGGGTTTTTTATTGCCTGAAAAATTTAGGTGGGAGCTATAAATATAAGTGGGTTTGGCCATAAAAATTGATCCTCAATAAAACTTAAAATTCAGCATTGCAGTCGGAATATACACCTAAAACATTAAATGACTGTCTATTTTTTATGCATTTTAAAAAATTGTATGAGCTGCTTAAATTTCAATAACTTGTACCAAAGTGACAAAAATATTCACCTTCTGACCAAAAAGGAAAAGCTTAAAAAACATGGATTTTAATCTCCGGTATTTTTAAGTTGATGTTTTAAATCATGAAAAAATCAAAACTGGAATTGTTGTGTATTAATCGGTAAAAGTGTGACATGGTTTGCGAATTTTTATTGAAAATGTTGTTTTTGTGTATATTATTGTTTCTGAATTGCATAGCTTTTTTACAAAGATTTTAAACAATTTGGGGTGAAGCTAAGTAATGAAAAATCAATCAAATTTTTATGGATACTCTCAAATGAAAAAATTAAGTTTAGGGCTTGCTCTCCTGGCTGTATGTGCAACATCGACAACTTTTGCTGCAACTGGCGTGATCACTTTTACGGGTCAGCTGGTTGCTGGAACCTGTAGTGCCAACGTTGCGGGAAGTGGTAATGCATCTGCCTCTGTAACTTTACCAACGGTTAATACCGCTGCTTTAGGTGCGGCAAATGCAACTGCGGGTACCACTGCATTTAAAATCAATTTAACCGGTACAGGTTGTACTTCAAGCAGTTTAAATGCGACGCCTTACTTCGAATCAGAAGTGGCTAAAGTGAATGCAGCAGGTCGTTTAATTAACACCGGCGCAGCGACAGGTGTTGATGTGCAACTGTTGACCAACAACCAGACCGTGATTGACGTAAATGCACCAGCACCAACCCAGTCAAGCAGTGTAGGGGTGTCTGCTGGTACAAACAGCAATGACTTCAACTATTTCGCACGTTATTTCGCGACAGCTGCAACCACTGCCGGTGCAGTAACGTCATCAGTAAGCTACAGCATTATTTATAAATAATTGTTGTTTCATTTTGGTTGGTTCAGGGGAAATATCACAATATGCGTATCTCATCGATTGCCTTTGGCATTGCAATGCTCAGTTCGATCTCTACTGCAACATGTGCAGGAGTGACGATTACTGGTACGCGTATTATTTTTCCTTCCAACCAGAATACGGTCACGGTTCAATTGAGCAATCCTGATGATCGTCCTGCATTGATTCAGGCCTGGTTAGACAATGGTGACCCGCATCAGATCCCGGAGGCAGATAAGATACCGTTTATCTTAACGCCTCCATTAACGCAAATTGCCCCAAATAAAGGACAAATGCTGCGCTTAATTGCGAAAGATACTACGGCTTTGCCTCAGGATAGAGAAAGTTTATATTGGTTTAATATTTTGGATATTCCAGCCGCTGAACAGGTAGAAAGCGCAGAAAAGAATAAATTACAGGTGTCGATTCGTTCACGGATCAAACTGTTTTATCGTCCTGTTAATTTAAAAATCTCACAAGACAAAGCATTTGCAAATATCACCTTTAAATATAATGAAATTAATAAAAGCATCACGGTAAATAATCCATCACCTTATTATATAAATTTTTATAATGTGAGCCTGAATCCGGATAAAGAAAATATTGTTTATGCTGATCCATTAATGGTTGCGCCTTATTCTACTGAAAGTTTTAAACCTGGAATTCAATTTAAGCCTCAGCATATTAGCTATTTATTGATTAATGATTATGGTGGAAATCAGGCTTATCAAGCCGTCATCAATGGCGCAGAATAAATGAAGCATGCATTCAGATATAGCGTTATTTTTTTATGCATGCAAGCTACTTATGCAGCAGAAAATGAAAATATCAATCAGAAATTGCAAGCGAGAGATGGCTCAAATAACCGGATTTATACCTTTGATGCACGTGCATTATTCGGCGGACGCAATCAGGATATTGATCTAACTTCATTTCGGCAGACCAATGGTGTTGCTGCGGGTGTGTACTCACTCAATACCAGTATTAATCATCATCGCTCATTGGGTCAGTTGACGCTTAAATTCGAGCATTTGAATGCCGAGCTGACGGCGGTGCTATGTATTGATGAGCAATTGTTGAAACGACTGGATCTACGTCCGGAAGTCTTGGAAAAACTACCTAAAAAGCCATGCTTGACCATTAAAGAGCTGAATCCGGATGCCTACTATGATCTGGATATGTCGGCATTAAGTCTGGATATTTCTTTACCTTTAGCCATCATTAATCAGCGACCAGAAGGTTATATTGCACCTGAACGATTTGAGCAGGGGGTGACTGCTGCTTATCTTGGTTACGATTTTAATCGTTACACCAGTAAATTGAATCAGCGAGAACAAGTCAGCAGCAATTATCTGAATTTAACCGGTGGATTTAACTTCAGTCGTTTTAACTTTCGTCATGCGGGAAGTTTTGACTCAGATGGAACACAGCTCGGCGGGGATCAATCTTATCTGAATGTCTTGTCTACAGATATTCCTGCGCTGAAAGCACGGCTAGAGATGGGTGACTTTAATACCCAGACTTATGCAATTGATTCGGCGCAAATACGCGGCTTACAGCTTGCTTCCGATATTAGTATGCTGCCGATGTCGCAGCGCAGCTATGCACCTTTGATTCGTGGTTTGGCTAACACCAATGCCTTGGTTTCTGTATTTCAGAATGGCCGAAAAATTTACGAACGTACCGTACCTGCGGGTGAGTTTGAGTTTAATGATCTCACAGCGGTTAATAATAATGGTGATTTAACTGTTCAGGTCACTGAAAATGGTGGGGAAAAACACAGCTTCATTGTGCCGATGCAAGGAAATATGAACCTTGTTCGAATGGGACAGTTAAACTACAGCATTGCTTCTGGGCAATACAAAATCAACAATAAAACATCGGATGATTATATTGGTCAGCTCAGTGCCGAATATGGCCTAAGCAATTATTCCAGCCTATATCTGGGCAGCAATCTCAGTCATGATTTTCAAAGCTATTTATTCGGTTTTGGCCAAAATACGCGTCTGGGAGGGCTAAGATTTGATGCAGAAAAATCAAATGCGAGCTTAGCAAAAAATGATTATGCTGGATGGAAATATAAAGCTGCTTATCAATATAGCTATAGTCCGTTGAATACTTTTCTGAACATTTCAGCACAATATCAAGATCGTGAATACATGACATTAAGTAATACGATGTCTTTACGAAATTTTAATGATTTGAATCAAGCCGAAATTGATAGTCTTTTTCTTACCTATTTATTAAAACAGCAATTCAATATTTCGCTTTATCAAAACTTTAAAGAGGGTTTAGGCTCTGTTTATCTAAATGCCACCCAAAATAAATACTGGAATACCAATAAAGACTATGTGCAATATAGTATTAACTATAGTAATCGCTGGAATAAATTGAGCTATTCTATCGGTTATAGTCAAAATAATAATCAGTTAAATGATGCTGGAAAAGAAAATAAGGTTTATCTGAGCTTGTCTTTACCTTTAGAGTGGCGTAAAAAGCAGGCCAATCTGTATTCTAATATTCAATATGCAGATAACGTCGGCCATCCAACCACAGCGAATGTGGGTTTCACTGGAACATTAGGGGAAAACAATCAATTCAATTATGGCTTAACCACGACCCAGAACTGGAACAATGGAAAAAATAATTCTGCTGTTTCAGCCAATATGAATTACAGCTTAGCTCAAGTACAACTAGGCGTGGTAACAGGCTGGAGTGATGACCAGACTCAATATGGTTTCAGTGCCAAAGGTGCGGTTGTCGCTCATCCTTATGGAATTACCGCAACCAATAATTTATCGGACACGTTTACCATTGTTCATGCAAAGGGTGCGCATGGCGCTGATGTCGTGAATGCCTGGGGCAGTAAAGTTGACTATTGGGGCAATGCAATTTATGCCAATGTTTCTCCTTATGAAGCCAACACCATCCGTTTAGATACCAAGTATTTGCCTCTGGATGTGAATTTAACTGCGAATCAGGCGGAAGTCATTCCACGCCGTTATAGTTCAACCTTGATCAAATTTGATGTCGAGCAAAGCTCAAATATTTTATTAAATGTACAAGTTAAGGGTGAACATCAGCAGATTCCGATCGGGGTGCAGGCAGTGAATCAGGCGGGGAAAGTTGCAGGCATGTTTGGCCAGTCAAATCAGCTATTTATAGAAAAAGCGCAATTATTAAAACAAGATCTCTATGTGCAATGGGGGATGAATGAATCCTATGCTTGCCGTATTGCCGCACCAGAGAAAATGATTCCGCAGAATAAGTCAACGAAACGGATGCAGATGATTGATGTGGAGTGTAAATAACATGCAGACCAGATATGCAATTACGCTCTTATTTACTGTTTTAGGTATTGCTCAGGGGCAACATGCTTTTGCTACGGATAACGGCGTGTGTACTTCTAATCCAACTCAGCCTTTGGCGATGAATACCAGTAGTATTACAAATTCAACTTCAAACTGGACACTTGTTACCAACTTTGCCACATCGATTGCGGCTTATTCTTTGGTGAATTGTTCAAACAAAGTCGCAGACAATGTGCCTGACCGAAAAACTACATCTTTTACTACAGTAGGAAGTAACGTCAACTTTGATCAAACGATCAGTTATGCAGGTTCGACTTATTACAAAATCGTCAACAGCAGTAGTCCTTACTTTAATCAATATGCGTATGTCACCTTTCAAATACAGGATACCAAGTCTGGAAAGCCCGTTGTTGATTTAGCCAAGACCGTGAGCTTGTATAACAATGCGACAGGCGAGTCTGCGACCCAAGGCGTCAATATTGTTAATTTGAAGTTTTATTTTACTTCTGGATTGACCGAAAGTACGCCAGCAGTACAGCTTGATTTAGGCAAGGTGGTGGTGGACCTGACCGAAGGCACAAACCGTTATCAGGATAGTCAATCGGGCTTTGTGCAATTAACACTGAATCCAGAAAATACCAAGACCTGTAGCTTAAACAATCCGATTGTGACCTTGCCGACCATTGCCACCAGTGCCTTGCCCACTATCGGAACCGAAGCAGGGGGGAAAACCCCTTTTTCAATCACGGCGACATGCAGTTCCGGGCTTGCCAGTACTGCACTTTATTTTACGATGAGTGATAATGCCAATGTCGCGAATATCACTAACGTATTGAGCAATAGTAATGCTGCAACCAGTAATGTCGGCATTCGAGTGTATGATGTATCTAATAATTCAGCGATTACCTATGGCACAGAATATTCGTTTGGTCGGTTGGGCGCAGGATCAAATCCAGCTTTAACTAAAAATTTCTATGCAAAATATTATAAGAAAGATAATGTTGCTGCCGTTGCGGGAAGTGTCAATGCGCAGGCGACCGTCATGGTGAACTACAAGTAAAAGTGCAATAAAAAAGAGCCTGCAGCAGGCTCTTTTTTTATTTCATATCAAACTTATTCTGCCTTCGGTTTATTTAGGCCTTGGGTCAAACCATTGATGTCGCCCCCTTGCAGGCCCAGTTCATTCATCAGGCTATCAATTAAGGGTGCTTGTGAACGGTAGCGTAGGGCACTATTCACCACCTGATCAGACAATGAGGTTGAACCGTTTTCAACCGCTTCACCGGAAGTTGCAGAAGCGCCAGCGAAGCCATTTAAACCATTGACTTGCAAGATCTTGATGTCATCAATATTTTCCATCGGTTTCACGCTTTCACGGATAATCTCTGGTAAATGCTTCAATAAGGCCAGACGCACCTGCATTTCAACCTGTTCAGCAGAAAGGGTGTTGGCTGCTTCATTGACTGCACGCGCACCTTCTGCATCGACTTGATATTGTTTCTCTAGGGCTTGAGCCAGCAACACTTTCGCATCTGCTTCACCTTTGGCTTTTAAGCGGATTTTCTCAGCATCCGCTTCTGCGGCAATACGTACGGCTTCTGCTTCATCGGCAGCGGCTTTTTTACCCGCATCCGCAGCAACGGTAATGGCAATCGCTTCTTTCTCGGCAGTTTGTTTCGCTGCAACCAGTTCAACCGCCTTTTGACGTTCAGCGCGTTGGGTTTCACGGACAGTGACAACTTCTTCTTCTGCTTTTACCGCTTCAGCACGGGCTTTATCCGCCAGCGCCTTAGCTTCTGATTCGGCACGGGATTTTTCAGCAATGGCAATGGCACGATCCTGTTCAGCCAGCTCAATGGTTTTCTTCTGTTCAACCTGCGCTTTCTGGATTAATTGCGCTTTTTGAATATTCTCGTTTTCGACATCACGTGCAGAAGCAATCCGTTTAATTTCCACTTCACGTTCCGCAGCAATACGTGCTTCTTCAGCTTCACGTTTTTTGCCTGCTTCCTGAGAGGCAATCTCAGCCAATTGTTCGGCCTTACGGATGGAAATTTCACGTTCCTGTTCTAGCTTGGCATATTCTTCTTCACGCGAAATACCAAGACGGGCACGTTCAGCTTCAAGATTTTTGGCACGGATCGCCAAGTCAGCATCTTGCTCAATGTCGTTACGCTTTTTACGACGATCTTCAATAGTTTCAGTCAGTTTGGTTAAACCTTCTGCATCGAAGGCATTTTGCGGATTAAAAAATTTAAAGCTGGTTTGATCGAGACCGGTTAAAGACACGGTTTCAAGTTCCAGACCATTCTTGGATAAATCTTCAGAGACCACTTGCTGAACTTTTTGCACAAAGTCGACACGCTTTTCATGCAACTCTTCCATTGCCATTTCAGCGGCCACCGCACGTAGTGAATCGACAAATTTACCTTCAACCAGATCCTTTAGCTCTGGTGGAGACATGGTTTTACGGCCTAAGGTTTGTGCCGCGGTTGCAATGGATTCTGCAATCGGTTTGACCCGAACATAAAATTCTGCCATGACATCGACACGCATACGGTCACGGGTAATCAATGCCTGATCCGCGGCACGTTTTACTTCTAAGCGTAAGGTGTTCATGTTGACCGGGATAATTTCATGTAAAACAGGAAGCACGATAGCGCCTCCATTTAAAATGACTTTTTCACCACCAAAACCGGTACGCACGAAAGAGACTTCTTTGCTGGAACGAGTATAAAGACGCGCGATGACAATACCAATAAAAATCAGTGCAGCAAAAATAACACCTGTAATAATTAGAATTTCAGTCAATGCTGAACTCAACATTTAAACACCCTCATGTAATAAATATAAAAACTAAACAACAATCGCTTGGAAGCCAATTTTGGTTCTTTGCGTTAAAATAACGTCCTGACCTTGATGGAAAACCATATCAAATTCGGGTTCAACCAAGACGTAATGCATCTGGCCAAACTGGTCTTTTACTTTGGCCTGAGCAGGGGAGTTTGGTCTGGCTTCCCCTAAAATAATGTGGGCGGTACGGCCAATCAGATCATCATGCCGAATGGCGGTGGTTTCATCTTTGGGAATAATCTTGGCAATCAGCGCCGCGCTATAACGTACCAGTGGCATTGCCAAAAAAAGGCAGGCAGGGGCAATGATCCATGCCGATACATATTGTTCTGTAAACTGGAAAAAAACATCCTGAATAATCAGACCTGTTAATGCATACAGGGTTAAGAAAATAATTAACCAGATCAGTAACGGGACCTTGCCCAGATAAAGCCATTCTAAAAGCTGGGTAAACAGATTTCCTGACTGTTCCAGTGAAACATCGGCATGGTCAATATCAGTCAGGCTATCGGGAAGAAACTGTTCCAGAAAACTGGAACTACCGCCAAATAATAGCAAGATGAATTCGAGTACACCGATAAATAGACATAGCATTAAGGCAATGCTAAAAATAAGATTAGAAGGATGTGTTAATAAATCCCAGATCATCAGCGTTTCTCTTATTTCTTTTAGAGATAATTAATAAATTTTTTATAAAAATAAAACAGTTATAAGAATAAAACTAATACAGTTGAATTTCAACTTAAATTGTTCAGATTATGACAGGCGAAAAAAAACGCAATGATTGGGGTTGTCATTGCGTTGAACAACGAATCTGTTTAAAACAGTTTCGGTTGAAAGGAGAAATGTCATGAGATTAGTGTTTGCTAATCTACAACGCAATCTTATTTAAAATCCCGACCAAGTTCATCGGTATTCATGTTAACAACTGTTAATACATGTTAATAAGTGACAAAAAGTGTTAGTTTTATATTTTATCGGGAAGTTCTAAAATCAAACTTAAATCAAATGCTTATATTAAAAAAAGCCCGAAATCGGGCTTTTTATGTGAATAAGAACATAAATTAGAATTTAAATAATCCTAAGCCGTCTTTGACTTCATCAAGCGTCTGTTGAGTGATAATCCGGCATTTTTCAGTGCCTTGTTTAAGCACATCCATAATGTAATCCGGATCTTTTTCTAACTCGGCACGACGTTCCCGGATTGGTGTAATCAGTTCTTTAAGTACACCTTCCAGACGTTTTTTCACTGTACCATCACCGAGACCACCACGACGATAATGCGCTTTTAATTCTTCCACTTCTTCTTTATTTGGATCAAAAGCATCTAAATAAGTGAATACGATGTTGCCTTCAACCTGACCTGGATCTTCAATCCGTAAGTGATTCGGATCGGTATACATGGCATTAACCGCTTTCTTGATGTCTTTGTCAGAAGCATTCAGCACAATGGTATTGCCTAATGATTTAGACATTTTTGCTTTACCGTCAAAACCAGGTAAACGTGCCATATTGGATAACAACGCTTTACATTCTGGTAACAGGTCATGACCGATTTGACGGTTAACACGACGAACCACTTCGTTGGTTTGCTCGATCATTGGAATCTGGTCTTCGCCGACAGGAACAACGGTGGCTTTAAATGCCGTGATGTCTGCTGCTTGCGCGATCGGGTAGCACAGGAAGCCCGCTGGAATATCACGCTCAAATCCACGCATCTGGATCTCGGATTTAATGGTCGGGTTACGCTCTAAACGTGCAACTGTCACGTAGTTGAGGTACAGCATGGTCAATTCGTTTAGCGCAGGTAAGCATGACTGTACACAAATTGTGGTTTTGCTCGGATCAATGCCGACTGCCAAATAATCTAGTGCCACTTGAAGAATGTTATTGCGAACTTTATCCGGGTTATCGGCATTGTCTGTCATGGCCTGAGCATCAGCCAATAACAGATGTTGATGATGACTGTCTTGTAGACCTACACGAGAACGTAATGAACCGACAAAGTGTCCAAGATGAAGTTGTCCAGTCGGACGGTCGCCTGTCAAAATGATTGGACGTTGATCAATATTACTCATGATATGTTCCAAGATTCAGTGATTTAATAAATATAAGATTGATATTATTGTACGGGAAATAATTTTTTTTCGTCAGCGATTGCTGAAACTTTTTCTGAAAAATAATATTGTGAATATATTGAGGGAATCTACAATAGCGACATAAATACAAATGAGGAATTAAAAATGGCGAGTGGTTTATTATTATTACTGGATGATATTGCGACGATTCTGGATGATGTTGCTGTAATGAGCAAAATGGCAGCCAAAAAAACTGCGGGTGTCTTGGGCGACGATCTGGCGCTGAATGCACAACAGGTCAGTGGCGTACGTGCAGATCGAGAGCTGCCTGTGGTGTGGAGTGTTGCAAAAGGATCATTTGTTAATAAGTTAATCCTCGTACCATTGGCATTGCTTATCAGTGTGGTTGCGCCCTGGCTGATTAATCCCTTGTTGATGATTGGTGGCTTGTTTCTCTGTTATGAAGGTGTGGAAAAAGTCGTTCATACCTTGCAGCATAAAAAAGCCAAAACCAAAGAAGAGGCGAGTGAAGATTTACAGCATGTCGAAGTTGATCTGGCCAAATTCGAAAAAGAAAAAGTCAAAGGGGCGATTCGTACCGACTTTATTTTATCGGCTGAAATTGTGGTGATTTCGTTAGGTACAGTTGCAACCGCACCATTTATGTCTAAAGTGACAGTATTAAGTATTATTGCAATTGTCATGACGGCCGGTGTCTACGGTCTGGTTGCAATGATCGTTAAAATTGACGATTTAGGTTTATTTTTAACCCAACAGGCTTCTGAATTTAAAAATAAAATAGGACGTGGTTTACTTGCTTTTGCTCCAGTTTTGATGAAAACACTGTCAATTGTTGGGACAATTGCCATGTTTTTAGTCGGTGGCGGTATTATTTCGCATACCATTCCTTTACTGCATCATTTTACCGAAGAAACCGTTGACCATTTAGAGCTGATTCCCAATGTGGGTTCAATCATTGGTGCATTGACGCCGACTTTGATCAATCTTGGAATTGGTCTGGTGGCGGGCGCAATTGTATTGCTTATTATCAGTCTGATTCAGAAAGTTTGGCCAAAGGCATCAACTTAAGCCTGAATCGTCATCATCAGAATTATGTGAGGTAGTTATGCGTTGGAAAGGTCGTCGAGTCAGTACCAATGTTGAAGACCGTCGTGGTGGTGGCGGTGCAAAAGCAGGTGGTATCAGTATATTGGGTCTGGTGGTGGCTTTTGTGGCCTGGAAGTTCTTTGGTGTCGATCCACAACAAGCCTATCAGGCCACGCAAGCCGTCACGGCACAATCGTCTCAACAAGGTAGTGCGCCACAAAGCCTAACCGCTGAGCAGAAAGAGGCCAGTGATTTTGTCGGTACGGTACTGGCAGATACAGAAGATACCTGGACGCCGATTTTCCAGCAATTGGGAATGACTTATAAGCCACCTCGTCTGGTGCTGTTTAGTGGTGTGGACAGATCAGGTTGCGGGACTGCGCAAGCCGCGATGGGACCGTTCTATTGTCCGGCAGATCAAAAGGTCTATATTGATACCTCTTTCTTTAAGGATATGCGTCAACAGATGGGCATCTCTGGTGAGCAGAACCAGACCGAGCTTTCCCGTCAGGATCAGGCCGGGGACTTTGCCCAAGCTTATGTAATCGCACATGAGGTGGGGCATCATATCCAGAATCTGTTAGGAATTTCAGATCAGGTACAGCAAGCACGTGCTCAGGCGAGCCAGGCACAGGGCAATCAACTCTCTGTACGTCTAGAATTACAGGCCGACTGTTTTGCCGGTATATGGGCGCATCAAAATCAGCAGCGCACCCAATTCCTTGAGCAAGGGGATATTGAAGAAGCGATGGATGCCGCTGAAAAAATTGGTGATGACTATCTGCAGCGTCGTGCCACAGGACAGGTTGTGCCTGATAGTTTTACTCATGGCACCAGTGAACAGCGTATGCAGTGGTTTCAGACCGGTTTGAAATCGGGTGATGTCAATCAATGTAATACTTTTAAGTGA
Source organism: Acinetobacter sp. 1000160 (assembly GCF_000588715.1). NCBI lineage: Bacteria > Pseudomonadati > Pseudomonadota > Gammaproteobacteria > Moraxellales > Moraxellaceae > Acinetobacter > Acinetobacter sp. 1000160. The sequence continues at coordinate 150,455 of NZ_JFWP02000010.1, forward strand.
TCAGCCCCGGCGGTTTTTTGTCCTTGATTTTTATACGGAAGATATACGAAGCTTAAGCAGAATTAACGTAAAATAACATGTCTATGCTGAATTGAGGATGATAGGTTTATTACTGTACTGAATCATTTGTAAATAAAATTAAATAATTAGTGAGTCAAACTGCAGCATAGACCTTCATTCTTTATTCAATCATAAAAAACAATAGACTTTTGAATTGCACTTTATGGTGAGTTGTAAAGTTTAAATAAATTGTATGTGTCGAAGTTGAAATAAATAAAGAGGTCATATGGGTAATTTTTTTCTTTTACAAGCATTAACGGTAATTTTTGCATTATCCATTGCCACCACCATTTTTAATAAACGAATACTGGGTTTTCCTCAAGCGATTGGGGTTCCGATTGTTTCTGCGATTTTTGTCTTTATTTTACAGTGGGGCGCAAGCCTGTTAAATGGCAACCAGTTTATTACCATTAATATTCATAATATTGAAGCTGCTGTAAGAAATATTGATTTTTATGATTTTTTAATTAATGGTGTGATTTGTTTCATTTTAACCTCTTCAGCACTTAAGTTTAAAATTTCAGATTTAAAAAACTACTGGAAACCTATCGGTATTTTAGCCACTATTGCATTGGTGCTATGTGCAGGATTTTATGCAGGTTTATTGTATTTATTTCAATGGCTGGTTGGTTATCCGGTCCCGATTGGCGTTTTATTGTTATTAGGTGCAGCGCTTGGGGCGACAGATCCTATTGGTGTTAAAGGTGTACTCAGTTCAATTCGTGCGCCACACCATCTCATGGTAAAGCTGGAAGGTGAGTCTTTATTTAATGATGCCATGTGTATTGCCTTATTTATGACTTTATTAAAAGTGCTACAAGGTGAGCATTTTTCATTATTGGCAACCGTTGAAACCTTACTTTATGAAATCTTTGTCGCGGTGATTATTGGTTTTGGATTCGGTTTTGCAATCTTGCGTTTATTACGCGGTAAACACGAGATGGAGTCATTAATCTTAACCACAGCCTTGCTGGCCAGTGGTTCTTATCTGGTCGCATTATTTGCTCATGCATCAGCACCGATCGCTTGTGTCATTGGCGGTCTGATTGTCGGCAACAAATGGCAAGAGATTCGTGAACAGCGTGAAATACGTGAAGTGAATCACTTCTGGCATACGGTTGAAGGCATTATCAACTCCTTCTTATTTACCCTGATTGGTCTGGAGCTCTTTATTCTTGATCTGAGTGCTAACCTGATTATTGGCGGGATTATTGCGTTTATTATCCTGCATCTGTCCCGTTTTGCGGCCAACTTTGCTTCTTTTGCCTTATTTCCCTCTTTCCGTAAAAAAAGCTATAACGGCAGTTTAGCGATTCTATCCTGGGGAGGGGTACGTGGTGGTATTTCACTGGCCTTGATTCTGGCTGTGGCCAACATTCCTCAGCTTAGCCCATACAGCAGTATCCTGATTGGTTATACCTTTATCAGTGTGTTGCTGTCCGGGGTGGTATGTGGTCTTGGTTTGCCTGCGGTGATGAATGCGTTCTACTACAATCCAAATGAAGAGAAAGAAGGCTTAAAAGGCTTCTATCAACGCATGTGTAACAAGATGAACCGCCGTGGTTTTAAATATATTATTGGTGAGGATGCTTTAGGGCGAGAGACGATTACTATCTATAACCCTGAAATTTTACTGGATCAGAAAACCGAGGACGGGGTCGCCACCATGCATCACCCAAGTAAACGGGAAGAGGTCAAACGCTTGGAAAATCCTGATAATTTTTAATCGTATATTTTTTTCTTTTGTTAAAAAAAGCCTTTTTATAATGAAAAGGCTTTTTTGTTTTTAGTTAACAAAATCGTTAAATGGTGTGTTTAGTTTAATTAAAGTGTGGGAGCGGCTTTTATTTTAATTTAAATAATATATTTAAAAAGTTTGTTTAATTTAATTAAAATACTTTTTAGGAACTTATTATTTCTTTGTAAATTTATTTGTTTAAAAGTGTAAATTTTTTATTTTTTAAAGTAATTTTTATTTTTTTTGTTGTTGTAAAACATATATTTGTGTAAGTGTTATAATTTATTTCAATGTAAGTTTATTTTCTTTGTTTTGTGAGCTATTTAACATTTATTCGGTTTAATTTAAAGTAGTGTCGTGAACTCTATCACTTGAAAAAATAATTTTAACTTCAGTAATAACGTCATTAGAAATTGATTTGAAATTAATAATATATAATTGAGGAATATAATCATGTCTGAAATACAAATTATTTCCAAGGAAAGTCATAAAACCCTTGCAAATACGACGGAAAAAACAACGACTTTACCATCTGAGGCCACGGTGGTTCTGGTTAAGATCCCTGTCAACGATATCTCAACAGTAAAAAGAGATGGTTCTAATGCCGTTATTTTACTGAAAAACGGAGAAACAATTGTTATTCAAAACTTCTTTAATGAAGGGGCGAATCTGGATAACAGTCTGGTTTTTCAAGGCGAAGATGGTCAACTCATTTGGGCACGTTTTAAAGATGCCGAAAATGATGCGGATGCAGATAGTGACGCAGATGCAGATGCAGATGCAGACACGGAAGGGGCAGTATACTTAGAAGAAACGCCAGCGGTTGTGCCAGAGGCTGCTCCAGAGGTTCCTGTTTCAGATGTGGTCTATCAACCGATTCAGTCTGTAGAACCTTTGCTTTACCATGATGGTGGTATGAATCCATGGTTGTGGGCTGTGCCTTTAGTGGCTGGCGGTATTATTGCAGCCGCAAGTGGCGGCAGCGATGGTCATGGGCGCGATAATAATAATGGTAATAATCCAGACACTACACCGCCAGACACTGGCGCAGTTAAATTTAATGTAGATCCGGTGACTGCGGATAATGTCCTGAATGCGGCAGAATCAGCATCGACCGTCAAGGTGACTGGTACCTTAACCGGTATCCCTGCTGATGCAGCAAACACAGTGGTGACACTCGTCATTAATGGTAAGACTTATACGGCAACGGTAGATCCAGCAACCGGTAAATGGACTGCTGATGTGGCAGGGAGTGACTTACTGGCTGATAGTGACAAAACCATTGATGCAAAAGTGACTTTCACCGATGCCGCAGGCAATAGCAGTAACGTTACGGATACACAAACTTATAACGTAGATGTGACTGCACCAGCGGTACCAGAAATTGATCCAATTAATGGCAAAGATCCGATCACGGGGACAGCAGAACCTGGTTCAACCGTGACTGTGACCTTCCCTGATGGCAGTACCGTTCAGGTTCCTACTGATCCAACTACAGGTGAATGGACCGTACCCAACCCGGGCGGTTTAAAAGATGGCGATACGATTAAAGTTATTGCGACTGACCCGGCAGGTAACCCATCTGCACCGGGCTCAGAAACCGTGGTTATTGATAGCACACCACCAGATACAGATGGTGTTCAATTTAATGTAGATCCAGTGACCGCAGACAACGTTTTGAATGCGGCAGAATCCACTTCGACTGTGAAAATTACTGGCACTTTGACCGGTATCCCTGCTGATGCAGCAAGCACAGTCGTGACACTCGTCATTAATGGTAAGACTTATACGGCAACTGTAGATACTGCAACAGGAAAATGGACGGCAGATGTCGCAGGTAGTGACTTGTTGGCAGATAGCGATAAGACCATTGATGCAAAAGTGACGTTCACTGATGCTGCAGGCAATAGCAGTAACGTGACCGATACCCAGGTCTATACAGTGGATACCACAGCACCAGACAATACCGGTGCAACCCTTGCGATTGATGCGGTAACTGCAGACAACGTATTGAACGCAGCAGAGTCAACTTCGACTGTGAAGGTGACCGGTACTTTAACCGGTATTCCTGCAGATGCCGCCACCACAGTGGTGACTTTAGTTATCAATGGCGTGACCTATACTGCAACTGTAGATCCAGCAACAGGAAAATGGACGGCAGATGTGGCAGGTAGTGACTTGCTGGCAGATAGCGATAAGACCATTGATGCGAAAGCGACTTTCACTGATGCCGCAGGCAATAGCAGCAACGTTACGGATACACAAACTTATAACGTAGATGTGACTGCACCAGCGGTACCAGAAATTGACCCAATTAATGGTACCGATCCAATCAAAGGTACTGCAGAACCGGGTTCAACCGTGACTGTGACCTTCCCTGATGGATCAACAGTTGATGTTGAAACGGATCCAACTACAGGTGAATGGACCGTACCAAATCCGGGCGGTTTAAAAGATGGCGATACGATTAAAGTTATTGCGACTGACCCAGCAGGTAACCCATCTGCACCGGGCACAGAAACCGTGGCTATTGACGGTACACCACCGGATACAAGTTCAGTTCAATTTAATGTAGATCCAGTGACCGCAGACAACGTTTTGAATGCGGCAGAATCGACTTCGACTGTGAAGGTTACCGGTACTTTGACCGGTATCCCTGCAGATGCTGCGAGCACAGTAGTGACACTCGTCATTAATGGCGTGACCTATACAGCAACTGTGGATGCAGCGACGGGTAACTGGACTGCTGATGTGGCAGGTAGTGACTTACTGGCAGATAGCGATAAGATCATTGATGCAAAAGTGACTTTCACTGATGCCGCAGGCAATAGCAGCAATGTTACGGATACACAAACTTATAACGTGGATGTGACTGCACCAGCTGTACCAGAGATTGACCCAATCAATGGTACCGATCCAATCACCGGTACTGCAGAGCCGGGTTCAACCGTGACGGTGACCTTCCCGGATGGCAGCACTGTCCAAGTTCCTACTGATCCAACCACAGGTGAATGGACCGTACCAAATCCGGGCGGTTTAAAAGATGGCGATACGATTAAAGTTATTGCGACTGACCCAGCAGGTAACCCATCTGCACCGGGCACAGAAACTGTAGACCTTACTCCACCGATTACGGGTAACGTTGAATTTAGCGTTGATCCGGTCACAGCAGATAATGTCCTCAATGCAGCAGAGTCAACGTCGACTGTCACAATTACAGGTAAATTAACAGGTGTGCCAGCAGATGCTGCGAGCACTGTTGTGACGCTTGTGATTAATGGTGTGACCTATACAGCAACTGTGGATGCGGCGACGGGTAACTGGACGGCAGATGTTGCAGGTAGTGACTTACTGGCGGATAGCGACAAAACCATTGATGCAAAAGTGACTTTCACTGATGCCGCAGGCAATAGCAGCAACGTTACGGATACACAAACTTATAACGTGGATGTGACTGCACCAGCTGTACCGGAGATTGACCCTGTCAATGGTACCGATCCAATCACCGGTACTGCAGAGCCGGGTTCAACCGTGACGGTGACCTTCCCGGATGGCAGCACTGTCCAAGTTCCTACCGATCCAACCACAGGTGAATGGACCGTACCAAATCCGGGCGGTTTGAAAGATGGCGATACTGTTACAGCGATTGCCACCGACCCTGCAGGTAACCCGTCAGCACCGGGTACAGAAACTGTAGATACAACTCCACCAAACAACAGCACCACCACGATTACCATTGACCCGATTGCGGGTGATAATGTTGTTGATTCAACAGAGGCAGGTGCCAGTCAAGTCATCAGCGGTAAAGTCACAGGCGAGTATCGTGTTGGTGATGTAGTTACTGTCAATGTGAATGGTATCAACATTACAACAACTGTTCAGACGGGTGGCTTATGGAGTATCACGGTTGACGGTGGGCAACTGGTTCTTGATGCAGATAAAACCATTAATGTGACTATTCAGGCAACAGATGCTGCTGGTAATGTGGGTAGTGTAACGGCTGATGCGACCTACACGGTCGATATCACCACGCCTGTTGTGGTGATTAATCCAATTGCGGGTGATAACGTTCTGAATGCAGCAGAAGCTGGCGTCAATCAAACCATTAGTGGTTCAGTGGTTGGCAGCTTTACTGTTGGAGATAAAGTCACTGTCAATGTCAATGGTACAGATTACACCACTACTTTAGATAACAACGGTAACTGGAGTATTGAGGTTGCTGGCGCTGAGCTAACCACAGATGCGGATAAAACCATTAATGTGACTGTAGATGTAACTGGCGTTGGTTCTGTTACTGCAGATCATACTTATACGGTTGATACAACAGCCCCTGACAACAGTACAACGACGATTACAATTAATCCGGTTGCGGGTGACAATATTCTGGATTCAACAGAAGCAGGCACAGATCAAACGATTAGTGGTAGCGTAACAGGCGAATATAAAGTTGGTGACGTCGTTATTGTCAACGTTAATGGCGTGGATATCACGACAACGGTTCAGACGGGTGGTGTATGGAGTATTACAGTTGACGGTGGTCAATTGGCGCTTGATACAGACAAAACCATTAATGTAACTATTCAGGCAACAGATGCCGCAGGTAACGTAGGTACTGTTACTGCAGACATTACTTATACCGTGGATATCACCACACCAGTGGTAGTGATTAACCCGATTGCTGGGGATAACATTGTTAACGCAGCAGAAGCGGGTGTCGACCAAACTATTAGTGGTTCAGTAGTTGGCAGCTTTACTGTTGGAGATAAAGTCACTGTCAATGTGAATGGCACAGATTACACGACTACCTTGCAAACAGGTGGTACATGGAGCGTCACTGTTCCAGGTAGCGATCTGACTGCAGATACAGACAGTAAAATCAATGTAACGGTTGAAGTTACAGGTGTTGGGCCAATCAATGCTGATCAAAGCTATACAGTAGATACGAATGCACCAGATACGACAGGTTCGGTATTAAGCATTAATGACGTAACTGCCGATAATGTATTGAATACTGCAGAATCAGCGGGCACTGTGACCATCACAGGTACTTTAACGAATATTCCAGCAGATGCCGCAAGCACGGTTGTTACGCTTGTAATTAATGGCGTGACTTATACTGCAACTGTAGATGCAGCGACAGGTAACTGGACAGCAGATGTTGCAGGTAGTGACCTGTTGGCCGATGGCGATAAAACCATTGATGCTACAGCCACCTTCACTGATGCGGCCGGTAACAGTAGTACTGTCACTGATACGCAAGTGTATACAGTGGATACCACAGCACCAGACAATACAGGTGCAACTCTTGCAATTGATGATGTGACTGCAGACAACGTCCTCAACGCAGCTGAATCAGCTGGCACCGTGACAGTAACAGGTACCTTAACCGGTATCCCAGCAGATGCAGCAAGCACAGTGGTGACTTTAGTTATCAATGGTGTGACTTACACTGCAACTGTAGATGCAGCGACAGGTAACTGGACAGCGGATGTGGCAGGTAGTGACTTGCTAGCAGATGGCGATAAAACCATTGATGCCACAGCCACCTTCACTGATGCAGCAGGTAACAGCAGCACAGTCATCGATACTCAAGTTTATACAGTGGATACCACTGCACCAGACAATACAGGTGCAACCCTTGCGATTGATGCGGTGACTGCGGACAACGTCCTCAACGCAGCAGAATCAGCGGGCACAGTAACAGTAACAGGTACCTTAACTGGTATCCCGGCAGATGCAGCAAGCACAGTGGTGACTTTAGTTATCAATGGTGTGACTTACACTGCAACTGTAGATGCAGCAACTGGTAACTGGACAGCTGATGTGGCAGGTAGTGACCTGTTGGCCGATGGTGATAAAACCATTGATGCCACAGCGACCTTCACCGATGCAGCAGGTAACAGCAGCACAGTGACTGACACGCAAGTCTATACAGTCGATACCACTGGTCCGGACAACAGCACGACGACGATTACCATTAATCCGATTGCAGGCGATGGCATTGTAGATTCAGGCGAAGCCGCAACCAATCAAACCATCAGCGGTACGGTCACCGGTGAATACACAGTGGGTGACGTGGTTACGGTCAACGTCAATGGCGTAGACATCACCACCACAGTACAAACCGGTGGCTTATGGAGCGTGACCGTTGATGGCGGACAGTTAGTGCTTGATGCAGACAGCACCATCAATGTCAGCATTACGGCAACAGATGCCGCAGGCAACACCGGTACTGTGACAGCAGATGCCAGCTACACCGTGGATATCACCACACCAGTGGTGGTGATCAACCCGATTGCAGGCGATAACACCGTTAACGCAGCAGAAGCGGGTGTGGACCAAACGGTCAGTGGTGCGGTTGTAGGCGACTTCACTGCAGGTGATGCAGTGACGGTTGTGGTCAACGGCAACAATTACAACACCACGGTACAGGCGGATGGTACATGGAGCGTGACCGTTCCAGGTAGCGAGTTGACTGCAGATGCAGACAGCACCATTGAAGTGACCGTGAATGTAACAGGTACAGGTCCGGTCAGTGCAGATCACAGCTATGTTGTGGATACCACTGCACCAGATACCACTGGTAGCACACTGACTGTTGCGCCAGTAACAGCAGACAACGTTATTAACGCAGCAGAATCAGCTGGCACAGTGACAGTGACAGGTACCTTAACCGGTATCCCTGCAGATGCAGCTACCACAGTGGTGACTTTAGTTATCAATGGCGTGACTTACACTGCAACTGTAGATGCAGCAACAGGTAACTGGACAGCCGATGTAGCAGGTAGTGACCTGTTGGCCGATGGCGATAAAACCATCGATGCTACAGCGACCTTCACTGATGCAGCAGGTAACAGCAGCACAATCACTGATACCCAAAGCTTCACTGTTGACGTGACTGCACCGAATGCCCCAGAGATTGATCCGGTCAATGGTACCGATCCAATCACCGGTACGGCAGAACCAGGTTCAACTGTGACTGTGACCTTCCCGGATGGCAGCACCGTTGATGTGGTGACTGATCCAGTAACAGGCGAATGGACTGTACCAAACCCGGGCGGTCTGGTGGATGGTGATACCATCACTGCGATTGCCACCGACCCTGCAGGCAACCCGTCTGTACCAGGTACAGAAACCGTCGATGCGACCCCACCAAATCCAGCGGGTGCAACCCTTGCGATTGATGCGGTAACTGCGGACAACGTCCTCAACGCAGCAGAATCAGCGGGCACAGTAACAGTGACAGGTACCTTAACCGGTATCCCTGCAGATGCAGCTACCACAGTGGTGACTTTAGTTATCAATGGCGTGACTTACACTGCAACTGTAGATGCAGCAACAGGTAACTGGACAGCCGATGTCGCAGGTAGCGACCTGTTGGCCGATGGCGATAAAACCATTGATGCCACAGCGACCTTCACCGATGCAGCAGGTAACAGCAGCAGCGTGACTGACACCCAAGTCTATAACGTGGATGTCACTGCACCGAATCAACAGCACGACGACGATTACCATTAACCCGATTGCAGGCGATGGCATTGTAGATTCAGGCGAAGCCGCAACCAATCAAACCATCAGCGGTACGGTCACCGGTGAATACACCGTGGGTGACGTGGTTACGGTCAACGTCAATGGCGTAGACATCACCACCACGGTACAAACCGGTGGCTTATGGAGTGTGACCGTTGATGGCGGACAGTTAGTGCTTGATGCAGACAGCACCATCAATGTCAGCATTACGGCAACAGATGCCGCAGGCA
>NZ_JFWP02000011.1:0-153270 GCF_000588715.1 Acinetobacter sp. 1000160
TAGCTTATGGCTACAAATCTTGGCTCATCAATTACTGACTTAATATTTGCTCAAATAAACTTCGAGAAATTTAAACCAATTAATCAATGAAATATTTTCGATCGATCAACCAGTAAAAATCCACACAAGTTGTTCTTCTATTCTCTTAATGATCTTCTCGATGATTCGTCATCATCAAGCTAGGTCGGCTATATTACTCTCAATCTCTTAAAAGTCAACAGGTAATTTAGATATTTAGCAAACTTATCAACAAACTCAAGAATCTAACCATTTTAGCCAAATCCTTGTTTCTCAACAAGTTTTTATCTGCATCACCGCCGATGGATGTGCATTCTACAGCATTCACTATCCAATGCAACACCCTTTTTTAAATTTATTTGATTTATTTGATCGAGTGTATATTTTTAGAGCAAAATTACATTTTTTCTTATATTTTTCGACCGAATTTGTTTTAATACGATAAGAACAATTAAACTGTACTCTCGATATCTATGTTTTGCGTTAAGTGACGCAATCATTTTAATGACTGTATTATTTCGCTCTCACAGCGATTAAGGACTTATATGCATTACTCGAATTTTATCTTGCTTGGGTTGTTAACTGCTGGAGCGTGTTCATCAGTATTTGCGCAAGAGACTCCAACTGAGTCTGCTGCTCAAACTGCGACATCACAAGCACAGGTTACTCCTGAGCAAAAGGTTTCCACCATTAAAGCCATAAAAGACTTAAAGCATCTCACCAAGAATGATTTAAAAGTAAATGCCAATGCTGCACAACCGGATGCAGTGAAAGATCCTTTACAGCCATTAAATCGTCAGATTTACGCATTTAATGACATGTTAGACCGTAACTTGTTAAAGCCAGTTGCGATTCAATATGTGGCTAAAGTTCCTGAACCTGTGCGTAGCCCTTATCGTCAGTTCCGTAAAAACCTGGGTGAGCCATGGAATGCGGTGAACCAGCTCATTCAAGGCCGCCCTACCCGAGCAGCAAAAACTTTAGGTCGTTTTACAGTAAATACGTTAACCACTTTAGGTTTTGCAGACCCTGCGCGTCGTTTGGGCTTAGACACAGAAGAAGAAAGCTTTGGCGTGACGCTGGGTTATTACGGTGTCCCTTCTGGCCCTTATGTGATGTTGCCTTTCTTTGGACCAAGTACTTTCCGTGATGGTTTTGGCTTGGCAGCCGACAGTTTTGGACGTCCGCAAAAATATTTACTGGATGATCAAGATGGGATTTACTGGTCTACTAATGTATTACAAGCCGTTGATGCACGTTCACAAATTCTGGATATTGAAGAAAGCCTGAAAGGTGATAAATATTCCATGATCCGTGATTTCTATTTACAGCGTAAGGCTTTCCAGATTTCAGAGAAACGTGGTGACTCTGATGATGTCTCTTTTGTTGGTGATGCAGATGATGTTGACGACTCATCTTCTGACGAAAAATGATCATATTAAAATAATGTTTTACAAACTTATGTATTGTCAGGGAATTTAAACTCTGGCAATACTATAGTTATAGGTCATCTTTCATCTATGATGAATTAAAAATGATCATACAAAGGATTGACTATTCATCTATGTATTTCATTCAACCCACACGTGCCATACCCTGTCTAGATCAAGCTTTAACCGAGTTACCAAGTTTGCAGATCATTCAAGTTGATGATCTGGACTTGTATGATCAAACCATTATTGCGATTGCCGACGTACAAGATTTTTTAAAGTATCAATGGAAGTTGCCGACGGTGGTACTCGCCTTTGAACATGAAGGTGCGGCTTTGGCGCAAGCATGGGAACTGGGAGCCTTGGCGGGCTGGATTTGGGATAGCTTACCCAAGAATCCAATCCATTCTTTATTCAAGATCGATGCGCAATATAAACGTAATCAGGATAGCCGTGACTTACCTTCGGCGGCCGAATTACAAAAACGTTTGTTGCCAAACCCGATTGAGCTGCCGAACTACCAGTTTGAATCTTTCTTTCAGCCTTCGGCTTATTTGTCGGGCGACTGGTATGACTATTGGCGTTTGAATGATGAAGAAGTGCTATTTTATCTGGCAGATGTATCAGGACATGGTGTCACCAGTAGCCTATTAACCTCGTGGATGGCCGCCTTTCATGGTCGCTCAAAAACACCGGGGCAATTAATTCAGAAACTCAATGCCATGTTAGTGCAAGAGAATATTGAAAAGCACATCACCATGGTGGCTGGTATTTTAAATCTGGCGACCCATGAAGTGCGTTGGTCTAGTGCAGGACATTCCCCGCCTCCAATTATTTTTGAACCGAACCAGCCTCCACAGATTTTAACCACCAGTAGCTTTCCGTTAGGGCTCACCGAAGAACTGGAAGTTGAAGAGCATCGCTGTGTATTAAGCCCTCAGGCACGGTTCATTGTGTGTTCGGATGGTGCGCTTGAACCTTTCGATGGTGGCCTGAATGATCAGTTCAATCAACTGGTCGAACACCTGCAAAATGATGCCTTTAAAGCACCCGACCATGTCGCGGATGACATTGCAATACTCAGCCTTCGCCGAATGAATTAATTTAAATATCATCAACTTAACCAAATCCAGGCATCCACCCACTTGTGTCTGGAATATCACTATGGGATAATTTTATATCCTTTCTCTGAAAATGGCATTTATATGTCAACAGGTCATGTTGAATATGCAAGTTTGAACGGAACGCATATTTTCAAGCTTATTGGCGAAGTGCGTGCTCACTCTTGTATAAGTCTAGACAAACTGCTCAACCGAATTGAACAACAGCAAAATGTTGTTGGTGCAATCGTTGACTTAACTGAAACCACGTTTATTGACAGTACCGTTTTAGGCATTCTGGCAAAACTGGGTTTAAAGCTAAAGCAAGTTCATCAGATCCAAGCAGTCATGCTGTCAACAAATCCGGATATTACGACCTTGGCCAACAGCATGGGGCTAGGTCAGGTATTTGTGATTTTAAATTACTGTGGCGATCCGAGTGTATGTACGTTAGAGCTTACCGATGAACATGTCACTCATAGTGCCATGCTCAATACTGTGCTTGATGCACATAAAACACTGATGCGTTTAAATGAAAATAACCAGAATATGTTTGAACCTCTGGTTAAACAATTGCAAAAAGAACAAGATTGCCTCAATCTCGATGCACATAAACAAAACGCTTGATCATTAAACCTGATAACGCGGCGCCTATATGACTTTACTCTCTGTTGTACAAATGAACTCCCAAAATGATATCGAAGCCAATTTCGTTGTCATTGAATCATTAATTCAACAGAGTAAAGCTCAGGCAGCTGAACTGATCGTTTTTCCTGAAAACTTCGTCTGCTTTGCTGCGGGTAAACAGCGTGAGACCGCAGCGCAATTCGAGAGTATCCAGCAACGATTAGAGCAACTGGCACATCGCTATCAGATCTGGATTATTGCAGGCACGCTCCCATGCCCTTTCCGTCCAGATGGTTCAATCATTCAGGATGGCCGGGTTCGAACCGTCAGTTTATGTATCAGTCCTGAAGGCACCGAAGCACGCTACGATAAAATTCATTTATTTGATGTGCAAGTCAATGATGCCGTTGGCGGTTATCAGGAATCTAAATTCTTCGAACCGGGTGATCAGGTCATCGTTGCCAAGACACCTTTTGGTAACATCGGCCTGATGGTCTGCTATGACTTACGTTTTCCGGAACTGGCTTTAACCCTGCGCCAGCAAGGCGCCAATATGTTAACCGCCCCTGCTGCCTTTACCTATACGACGGGTCAAATGCATTGGCAGTTGCTACTGCAAGCGCGGGCCATGGATAGCCAATGTTATGTTTTAGGTGCTGCCCAGCAAGGCTGGCATGGTGAAAAACGTCAAACTTGGGGGCATGCCGGGATTACCAATAGTCGTGGCCAGCTGCTTCAGATGATCGAGACTGAAGGTCATGGTCTCATCACCAGTGCATTTGATCTTGAAGAACAAAATGCTATACGTGCTTCTATGCCACTGATGCAACATCGCAAATTAATTAATTATTAAAAATGCCATAATCGCAACATTTTCAATGTCGGTTTTGCGCAAAATAACGGCAACAGCACATGTGCTGACCGTATTGTTCAATTTTTATCAATGTAGCTTTTCTAGATTCATGATTTAATACAATTTATTTGATCATGATCGAACAAAGTCGAATGATTTTGGGATAGGCATGATGTAACATCATCAACTGATTCTTATTAAGCTTTATTCATGTTTAGATTTATCGCTGCTTTGTTTTTTTTGGGGACCACTGCATCACTTCATGCAATGACAGTTGATGCAAATATCGAGGAATCGGCAACTTCAGCAACGATCTTGTCTACCCCGCAGAATTTATCCTTAAATGCGTTTGGTCAATGGATTATTGGCTGGGGAACAGGTCCAGAAGGTGCCCGTCAGCGTCTGGATAATATTCAACGTGAAGATGTTGCTGTGATTAAGCAAAAAGGTACCACGCTGGAAATGATCAAGGCTTGGCAGCAACATTTCGAACTTGAAGCGCAAAATAATCTCAGCAATCCGACAGCCCGTTATCGTGCCCGTCTGATGAAAAAAATTGCCGATCTGTGGTAATTCACTAACAGAACACGTTTCTAGCCTTGGCATAAGTTTGATTACTTATGCCTTTTGTTTTTTATAATCGATAAAAATTTTCCCACTGTTCAGCCCCGTCCTACGTACAGGCCTATTCAAACTAAACGGGCAACAACTAGACTCCCCACATCTAACAACCATGGCACCGACAATAAACCGGCATTTACCCTACACGTATAACAACCAAAGAGGGCAAGATTGGCAACGTTTACTGACTTGTATTTTGCTTCAGAATCAGTACGATCAAATTGCATTCAATAATATTCAGGGATCATTATCATGTCATTAGAAAAAGTGGTTTATCGTGCAAAAGCAAAAGCAACCGGTGGTCGAGATGGCCGTGCAACCTCTTCTGACGGTGTTTTAGATGTAAAACTCGGTGTACCTAAAGAAATGGGCGGTGCGGGCGGCGAAGTGACCAATCCGGAGCAACTGTTTGCTGCCGGCTATTCGGCCTGTTTCTTGGGAGCAATGAAGTTCGTTGCCAACCGTGATAAGTTCAATATCAGCAAAGATGCCTATGTAGAAGGTGAGGTCGGTATTGGCCCCATTCCAACAGGTTTTGGGATCGAAGTTACTTTAAATGTATATCTGATTGGTATGGAACAAGCGGAAGCAGAACAACTGGTTGCTGCCGCACATATCGTTTGCCCGTATTCAAATGCAACCCGCAACAATATTGATGTGAATTTTAATATCGTGACGGCTGCATAATTTGAACGACCATAAAAAACAGCATGCGATCTGCATGCTGTTTTTATTTCAAAGCCTAAATTTATTCTTCAGCAGCTTCATTGGTGACACGAAGTACTTCTTCCAATGTGGTTTTACCTGCTAGGACTTTTAATAAACCATCATCACGGATGGACGCTGCATGACGGCGTGCATGATTTTCAAGTTCATACTCAGCCGCATTGCCATGAATCAAACGGCGCATCGACTCATCGACTGGCACGATTTCATAAATAGCCGTTCGACCGCTAAAGCCCACATGTGAACACTTTTCACATCCCTTCGGTTCAGGCAGTTGCATTGCTTCATCGGCTTTAAGATGCTGGAAAACCTGGCGTTCAAAAGCATCTGCCGCTCGCCATGTGACACAATGCGGACATAAGGTACGCACCAGACGTTGGGCAATCACCCCAATTAAGGAACTGGCCAAGAGGAATGGCTCGATTCCCATATCCTTTAAACGGGTTACTGCCCCAATTGCGGTATTGGTATGCAAGGTAGACAATACCAAGTGACCAGTCAAAGATGCTTGAACTGCAATTTCAGCAGTTTCCAGATCACGAATCTCACCGACCATCACCACGTCAGGGTCCTGACGTAACATCGCCTTCAAGGCACGTGCAAAGGTCATGTCCACTTTGGTATTGACCTGTGTCTGTCCAATTCCTTCCAGTTGATATTCAATTGGATCTTCGGCAGTCAGGATATTACGGGTATTGTCATTCAGATCAGACAAGGCGGCATACAAGGTCGTGGTTTTACCCGAACCAGTTGGGCCGGTGACCAGAATAATGCCATGTGGACGATGGACCAGTTGGGTTAAACGCTCATAGTCATTTTTCATCAAGCCCAAATGGGTCATGTTGAGACGCCCCGCCTGCTTGTCCAGCAAACGCATCACCACACGCTCGCCATGCGAGGAAGGTAAGGTCGAAACACGGACATCTACTTCACGTCCAGCCAGACGCAATGAAATACGGCCATCTTGCGGGACCCGCTTTTCGGCAATATCCAGTTTTGCCATGACCTTGATCCGTGAGACCAACAGTGGTGCCAGCTCACGACGTGGCTGAACAATCTCACGCAATTGGCCATCAACACGCAAACGTACTGACAGTTTTTTCTCGAAGGCTTCGATATGAATATCCGAAGCACTGACCCGAATCGCTTCTGATAATAAGGCATTGATTAAACGCACAATCGGCGCATCATCTTCCTGATCCATCAGGTCTTCGGCTTCAGGGACCTGATCGGCCAGACTCAATAAATCGGGATGATCTTCCAGCCCTGCTGCAACCTGTTGCGATTCGCCGGTATCCCCCGCATAACTGGAACTGAGTAAAGCATGAAATTCCTGATCACTACACAATTGATCGTGAGCAGATTTCCCCAAAATTCGACGCGCTTCCTGCAACGCAATACGCGCAGTGTCCTTGCGTCGTACAATAAAAATTTGATCACCTTCATAGCGCAATAAAACGCCATGTCGCTTCGCAAAACTATAAGGAATTTGTATTTGTTTAAGTATTTGCATCACACAAATAATGATAAGAGAAAGTATTGAGTGTACTCTAAGCAGATTACAGCGTGAAGTCTGTTTAGCATACTCACAAAGGAATTTTGCATCTTGTCTCAAAATAATCAATTTGAAGCACCGCCTTCCAATACATTGAAATGGTGGGGCGAACAACAATTCGAACTTCAACAGGCCAAAGCTTGGCAATTCGGTTCATTGCTCTTTCGTCTGACCCGCGGCATCAAAGAATGGCGTCTGGAATATCATCGCCCTCAGTTTCAGTATGACTATGAACAACAATGGCGAATATTGAACGATATTGAATTTGCCATGCCACCCCCAGCAAAAATTGAACGCTACATGTTTCATAAAACCAATAGCACCTTTCATTTAATGCCTCGTCTGGCAGATCGCTCGGTGGTGATTCGTCCTGTAGATCCGATTTATATTCCAGCGGGACAGCGCGGAACCTTATATATCAGTACGCCATTGTGGATCGCTGGTCTGGTAGATGGTCTTTCTGAACCGCTTTTTGATATTCCCGTGATTCAACCGAAAGACACCTGGTTTGGTAAAGACCCGCAAAATGGTGAGATTTGCTACGCCACCTCAGTCGACGGGCGTATTGATTTGAATCTACTGAAACCACGTGCTTTCCGTGCGGTCACGCCAATTGAGTTTCACAACACCAGTCATCATCAATTGCGCTTTGACCGTATGAATGTGCCGGTGCCTGCTCTGCCATTATTCTATAGTGAAAGTACAGGACGCTTATGGACCTCGCAAATCAAGGTCTATTACGAAGGAACCGATCATCCGGCCCGTATTCGCATTGAGAACAAAACTCCGACTCAGGCAGGTGAAGTCACCTATGTACATCCCCCTCGAGCCCCAGGTAGCACCTTATTCAATATGTTTGATTCATTCTTTTAAGGGGGTGCCATGCCGAATTCAAATATTCCAAAAGATGTTGCTGGCAGCCTGACCAGTGTTTTTACCAACATTAATTTTGAGCGCCTCAGCGAAATCGTGGTCGCCATTATTTTATGTTTTATCGGCTTCCTGATTGCGCGACTGGTGTCCAATGCCTTTATCCGCACCATTGGCAGCCGTTTTAATGCCCATCAACGCTTATTATGGCGTCGAGGTATTTTTTACTTTATTTTCTTGCTGTTCATCATGACCAGTTTAAGGGAAGCGGGTTTTAAACTGAGTGTCTTTCTTGGTGCAGCGGGGATCTTGACCGTGGCCTTGGGTTTCGCCTCACAAACTTCTGCAACCAACTTGATCAGCGGTTTGTTCCTGATTGGCGAAGGTTCCTTTGAAGTCGGCGATACCATTCAGATTACCTTGATTCGGGGGCAAACCATTGAAGGTGAAGTGATTTCAATTGATCTACTCTCGGTTAAACTGCTCACACTGGACAATGTTTATATTCGCTTGCCGAACGAACAGCTGATTCGAACGCCGGTGATGAATTTATCCAAATATCCGATACGGCGGATTCCGATTACGCTGGCGATTAACTTCCATGAAGATATCATCAAAGTTCGGCAAGTCTTGTTAGATGTTGCAGCGAAATATCCACTGGTGATGGATGATCCGAAAGCAACAGTGACGGTAACGGCGTTCAGGGAGTCTTCCATTGAGTTGTTATTTGCAGTGTGGTGCCGTCAGGAAAACTCACTCAAAGTCCGCGATGAAATGCAGGAGCGGATTCGTAATGGCTTTCTGGAAAATGAAATCGAGATTCCTGTACCGAAAATGGGCCTGATTGATCGACCTCTCCCTTTAGAAAATGATGAAATCGATCAATATGCCAATCAGAAAGAACTGAAAAAAGACGAGAAAGAAAGATAATTAGCTTTCTTTCTCTGTTTCACTTAGCGCAGGTGGCAACGGTGCCAAATAAGCAATCACCAGCATCACCGCTCCCGAACCGATAAACGAAATCACACGGGTTAAGGTGCCACTTTGCGATAAGTCCAATAACAGGAGTTTCAGCACCACGATTCCCAATAAAGCCGCACCGACAAACCAGATTTGACGAATGTGACGGCGACTGGAAAAGGTCATCAGGATAAACGCCAGAATCACCCACAGCAGCGTCAAACTCAGTTGCACATCACCATTCGACCAGATGGCTGTGCCCCAAAATGGCGTGCCTAGATAATGATGCATGGCGCGCACCACCACACTACTCAGTACCAATAGCCCAATCAAAATCGTGGTGACTTTAAAGCCCCATTCTATCGAACGCTCTGCACTAAAGTCATGATGATAAATCATCCAGATCAGACCAAAGAACATCAATAAAGACAGAATATCGGTCAGGTTAAATAGCGGTAGTACATAATATTGCTGCGCAGAATAAGGATCCAGACTGATCAATACCAACCAGAATAGGGTTAAGCACCAGATCGGAACCTGATGTAGCAATTGGGTGTTCTTCGATACAAATTGCCAAAGACTATAAATCGCCGGAACAATCGCAAGTGCAACAAGCGGCATGATTGGAAAAATAGCCAATCCAATACTAGCAAGACTAAGCCAGAGCAAAGCCGACCACAGGATGAGCGATACTTTAGATCTGTTATCACTCAAGAGCATCAGGATCAAGGTCATGGCAATTGAAGCTACAGCAAAGCTGAGTTGGTTTAAGCTACTCGACCAATGCCAAACCGAATACACATTTTGAGCAAAACTTTCCACGTAGAGCAATGCTAATAAGCCAGCCAACAAGATGAGCTGTAGACTGCCCCATTGCAATCGAGATTTAAGCTGTACGGCCAGACTAAACAAAGCTAGCAAGATAGCTGCGACCGCGAGATATGGACTCAGCCCATGTTGTTGCCAATGCATCAATTCAACCGCAGCAATCGCTCCAGAATATAAACCAAGTGCTAAAAATACGCCGCTGAGCATGCGCGCACTAAAGTACTTTTCGACTTCCTGATAATGCAACAAGTAAAAAGCCGAAATAAATTGCGCTAAAGCAAAAATCGCGGTGCTTAAAATCGGGAAATGATCATTTGACCAGACCTGAAACAGCAGTGCTACCGAACTGAGCAAGACCAGTGCGACGCCCACATAACGACTTAAACGATAACGCTCGGTGACACCCCAAACGATTAATGCCGTGCCCTGAATCACCCAGCCGGTTGAGGTCCAGTGCGCCCCTTTGGCCAGTGGGAAAATTAATGCAACGAATACCACCGCAAGGATAAAAAAGCTTTTGGCTAAAATTGAAAGTTGCGGATACTGGCGTTTAATCCAGAGATTTAAGGCAATATAAGTCGCTGCAAGTGCAACGGCTCCCCACGTCAGTGCTGAGGTCGAGTTATGCATTAAATAGGCATGCAAGGAAAAGCCCAGCACAGGCACACTAAAGATCAGGCCGACATCCAGAATCGGCTGTAAGCGCTCAGATGACTGATCGGTTGGTTGCTGGTTTTGGCGTAGCATTAACTGGCTATAACGGATACTCAGCCAGATAAATAAAGCGATATGCAACCACAGGATCACATCCAAAGTATCGAACTGCGACGTCTTGGCATACACCCCGATGCTAGAACCACCAATAAACATGGTGGCAAAGAACGCAATCTGATGCAGGATTTTCCAGGGTTGAATAAAGTTCAGCGCTGCCACTGCCAAGTTAATCACAAAGTAATAGCCAAACAGGAAAATCACATCCGGATGATTTTGTGGAATCACCAACGGCGCAAGATAAGCCATGGTCAAGGCCAACATGGCCAAATACAGGGCGTGTTGCTTTAAACTCAGATAAACCGTAGCCGATAATAAAATCACAAATAAAATACTGGCTGTGCTTAAGCTGGCAATCACGGCAAAATGATGAGAGAAAATCAAGGTCAGGAACACGACTGCCAGCCCGACGCCTTGCAACGCGACGGCAAAGAGCTGATTTTTCCGTTGCAGCCAATCCCCCGCCACAGTCGTCGCGATACCGGCACTGGCAATAAAGCCCAGTTTTACCCCCAGACTGAGTTGCCAATGTTCACTGGCAAAACGTAAGAGTAAAACCACACCGACCATGAGTACTGCGACAGCGACACGCAGAATCGGATTGCCGTGTATCATCCAGTCCAGTGCGGGCTGCCACCAACTTGGTGTATTCGGCTTGGTGGCTTGAGTAACGGGAGTCGAAGTCTGCCCACCTGGTGCTGCAACGGATTCAGTTTTTTGCTGCATCCATGCCGGATGCTGCACGGAGTCAATAGGATTAGAAGAAGCTGTAGTTGTGTGTTCAAGCTGCTGATCCAGCGGAGTTGACTGGGCTTGAGCGGCGAGCTCGACCTGAATCTGATGGTGTTGAATCGCATGCTGTTCCAGATGCAATAAACGGGTCTGGAATGCACTGATGGTTTGGATCAGGCACAACAGCAACACCAATAAAGCACCACCTGCCAGCCACATCCAAGTATTCGCATAGGCAAACAGGGCCACCAATGCTGCGCTATAAATCACAATTTTCTGGACAGCCATCCCTGTAGCCGGCACAAAACCATTCCCGCTTGCTTGTTCAAGTTGTAGCAAGCGCTGATGAATCTCAGACAGAATGTGCACAATAACAACGGTCAGCCCGATTGTCGCGGCAATAACAGTCGCATGCCATTTGAATGCAACCGCACAAGCAAGCAACACCGTCAAAGCAATCAGGACAACGACTATTCCCTGTTTGTCTCTTTTATACATAGACTTATATCAATTATGACAGCTTCATTGCTGGTATCTTACTTGATCACTGCATAAGCAGGTATTTTCACATACAAAATACTGCAAATCTTAAACCACAGTTCCCCTGCTACAGATTCCAGTTCAGATAAGACAGCCACTGCTTTTTCACGTAAAATACCGACTAATTTATAATTAGGATTTGCGCAATGCCACCTTTTGTCTTGGTTGACGGGTCTTATTTCTTGTTTCGTGCTTTTCACGCTTTACCGCCATTAACGACGTCTACTGGCTTACATACCAATGCAATACGTGGTGCAATTTCAGCAATTCAGAAATTGATGCGTCGTACCCAGCCGACTCATATGGCAGTGATTTTCGATACACCAGAACCGACTTTCCGTCATAAGTTATCGCCGATCTATAAAGGTGATCGACCAAGTATGCCTGAGGAGTTGTCTCAGCAAATTCCTTATTTACATGCTTTGATCAGAGCACAGGGTATTCCGTTGTATAGCCTTCCAGGGGCGGAAGCGGATGATATCATTGGCACTCTCACCAAACGTGCACTTTCGGAAGGTCACCATGTCCTGATTTCCACCGGTGACAAGGACATGGCGCAGCTGGTCAACGAACACGTCAAACTGGAAGACAGCTTCAAAGAACGTGTTTTAGATGAAGCGGGTGTTTTCGAGAAATTTGGGGTTCATCCCAACCAGATCATCGATTACCTGACCCTGATGGGCGATGCGTCTGACGGCATCATGGGCGTGCCGGGCGTGGGTGCAAAAACAGCGGCCAAGTTGTTAAATGAATACGGCACCTTGAGCAATATCATTGCCAATGCCGATCAGTTGAAAGGCAAAATTAGCCAGAACATTAAAGATAATCTAGACAACATCAAGATTGACCATCAATTGGCAAGTATTGTTTGTGATCTTGATCTGGCTTTAGATTGGCATGACCTGAAACTCACCAATCCAAATGTAGATCAGTTACGTCACCTGTATACCGAGCTTGAATTCCGTAACCAGTTACAGTCGCTGGATCATCCCAACAACCCGAATAGCCCTGCTTATCAACAGGCCGCACAAAGCATTGCCAAAGCAGAACAAAAAACTGAGCAGGTGGTGATTGAAGATCATGCCAGTCTGTCGAGTCAGGATGATCAACTGGGTACAGCGACCTACCATACCGTGCTAAGCCAGCAGGATTGGGATGCATTATTGCAACGTATGCAGCAAGCAGATCATTTTGCGATTGATACTGAAACTACCAATCTGGACTACCGCTTTGCTGAGCTGGTCGGGTTCTCGGTCGCCTTTGATGCCAATGATGCATACTATGTTCCGGTTGCCCATGATTATGAAGGTGCACCGCAACAACTGAATCGTGAACAGCTTCTGGCCCAGATCAAACCGATTCTTGAAAATGAACAGGTCAAGAAAATTGGTCATCATTTAAAATATGATGCCCACATCTTTGCCAATCACGGTATCACCATTCAAGGCTGGTATTTCGATACCATGCTGGCGTCTTATGTACTGAATGCGGCAGCCACACGACATGGCATGGATGATGTTGCGCGTCTTTATCTCAGTCATTTGACCACGACTTTTGAACAGATTGCCGGTAAAGGCGCCAAACAGAAAACCTTTAACCAGATTGAGCTTGAAGTGGCAGCGCATTATGCCGCTGAAGATGCGCATGTTACCTATCGCTTATACGAAGTGCTTGCAGCAAAACTGAAAGCCCATCCGGAATTGGTCAATATTCTACATAACATTGAGATGCCTGTTGCACGCGTGCTCACTGGCATGGAAGAAGATGGGATTAAACTGGATCACGCTTTCCTTGATCAGCTCAGTGTAGAGTTTTCCGAAACCATTCAGACTCTTGAAGCACAGGCAGCCGAGCTGGCAGGTGAAGCGTTTAATGTCGCATCCCCAAAACAGGTCGGTGAAGTGCTGTTTGAAAAGCTTGGGCTTAAAGGTGGCAAGAAGACGGCAACCGGTCAATACAGTACCAGTGAAAGTATTCTTGAGAAAATTGAGCATCCATTGGCTGAGGTGATTTTAGAACATCGCGGTTTGGCGAAACTCAAAAATACCTATACCGATCGCCTGATTGTGCAGTCAAATGATGCAACCCACCGGGTACATACCAGCTATCACCAGGCCTTAACCGCGACAGGTCGTTTGTCTTCAACCGATCCAAACCTGCAAAACATTCCAATCCGTACTCCGATTGGTCGTCAGATCCGTAAAGCCTTTATTGCGCCTGAAGGTCGCGTGTTACTCGCTGCCGATTATTCGCAAATCGAATTACGTTTGATGGCGCATTTCTCGCAAGATGATGCGTTGGTACATGCTTTCCAGCAAGGTCAGGACGTACACCGTCGTACCGCTTCCGAAGTACTAGGTATTGATATTGAAGATGTCACCAATGACCAACGTCGCCAAGCCAAAGCGGTCAACTTCGGTCTACTCTATGGGATGTCTGAATTCGGTTTAACCCGTCAGCTTGGCTTTAGCCGTGAAGAATCACGTAGCTATATCGCGCGTTACTTCCAACGCTATCCAGGTGTACTGGACTATATGGAACGTACCCGCCAGATCGCACGTGAGCAAGGCTTTGTGGAAACCATTTTAGGTCGACGTTTGTATACGCCAGACATTATGGCAAGCAACAAGATGATCAAACAGGCGGCTGAACGTGCAGCAATCAATGCCCCGTTACAAGGCAGTGCGGCAGATATTATTAAGCTGGCCATGATCGCCGTCGATAAAATGCTGCCGAAAGATCAAGCCAAGCTGTTATTACAGGTCCACGATGAACTTGTGTTTGAAGCAGATGTGGCAATCGCCGATGAGCTTTCCAAACAAATTGCGGAAGTGATGCAATCGGTATTGGAAATTTCAGTGCCATTTGTGGTGGAAGTCGGACAAGGTCTAAACTGGGATGCTGCGCATTAAGCGAGCCTGAGTGCACAAAAACAAAATGTTTCTTGCAGACAGGGGATAAACTCCCCTGCGCTACAAGAACACAATAATAAAGAATAGCCGATAACAATTAATTCGTATAGGAGAAAGGAATGCAACATGTCCTTTAATCAAGTCCAATTCAAGCGTTTTCACTCTATTGATTCATTACGCTGTATTTCAATCTTTCTGGTGTTACTGCATCACTTCAATATTCCTTACAAACTATTTGATACTTCCATTAACTTTCAGGTTTTTGGCGAAAACATCACCACGCTTTTAGCCCGCAATGGCAACTACGGCGTCACCATGTTTTTCGTGATCTCGGGCTATCTCATTACCTCCCATACCATTAAGCGTTGGGGAGCATTGCAGCAGATCAATACCCGGGATTTTTATATATCACGATTTGCACGCATCATGCCGACCCTGATTCTGCTGATCTGTGTAGTCAATCTTCTCGGTGCATTTGAGCTCAAGCCTTTTATGACGCAAGCCCCAAATGGCATCGTGGTGGCTCAATCCACCGTCAATCTGGCAGCGCTGACCTTCTGGATGAACCTGCTGATTATCGAAAATGGCTGGGTCAACTATGCGCTTGGCGTGTTATGGTCATTATCTGTGGAAGAAGTCTTTTATTTGCTGTTTCCGCTGACCGCGCTGCTGTTTAAGAGAAAACCCTACTTTCTATTGACATGTTTCGCCTTAATTCTATTTGCACCCTATTTTAGATCTTTGCACTATGGTGAAGAAAGTGGTGCGTATCTCTATCATTACTTCTCTAGTTTCGACGGGATTGCTTTTGGTTGTATTGCAGCACTGCTGGCACCGCAACTGAAGCTGCAAGCCCGCACTTGGTCAGGCCTGAAATATATGGCGATTGCGACCATGTTTATCATCTACTTTTCTGCCCCGATTAAACAAAACTGTGTTTGGGGAATCAGTCTATTTGCACTGGCAACAGCAATCGTCATTCTTGCGAATGTCGCAAATGAGCAGGTTATACAGGTCCAGCGCTTGAAGTGGCTGCAAGAGATTGGTAAGAACAGTTATGAAATTTATTTATTCCATCTGATTATTTTAGGTTTTTTCAAACTGTTTTATACACCAGCACTAACCGAGGGTAATATTAAACTGGTGTTATTATTACTCTATCTTATCCTCGCCATTGGATTAGGTGCCTTGATTGCACGCTACTTTTCCAATCCCTTAAATCAAGCCATACGACAACGCTTGATCAAGAAATAAAAAATGGGCATGATGCCCATTTTTTATTGAATCAAACTCGCTTAAAGGCCCGTTAACAGGACTTTAGCTGCTTCATTCATCAGGATCTCAGCCACATACAGTGCCAGAAATGCCAGAATTGGAGAAAGGTCAATCATCCCCATATTCGGCATGATACGACGGAAAGGTGCAAGTAAAGGCTCAGCCAGCTCCTGAATCACTTCGATATATGGCGAGCGTGACTGGGTAAACATCACCACCCAACTTAAAATAATGGTGGCAAAAATCAAATAACGACAGAAACGGATCAAGTCCTGAATCATGGTCACAAAGGTGGTCACCACCAGATACACGGCGCTATGTGGCATCTGCCCTGATAAATACATCAGGCCGAACATTTTCAGTAAATACAGCACCAGCAACAACGCTACTGCCGCTAAATTGACACGACCTTTACCTACTGTTGGAAAAATACGACTAAAAATATCTACAATCTTGGTTGCTTTCACTGTCGAAAGCACCACCGGATTGTATGGACTCACTGCCGCCAATTGCATTAAAAAACGGAAAAAGACCAATAAAATTGCAACATTGATCAAAACACCAAAAATTAGCGCAGAACTTGCACCCATAATTGTCTTATCCTACTTAAACCGATTTAGTCTTGTCACTCAGCTCTTGCGCAAGCTCTTGGCTACGCTTTTGAGCTGCTGCAAGCGCTGCTTGAATATTTTGTGAAATCTGGGCACGGTCAAACACCTCTAAAGCTGCTTGGGTTGTGCCGTTGGGAGAGGTCACATTTTTACGTAATTCTGCGGGAGAATTTGAACTGGTAATTGCCATTTGTGCCGCACCTAATGCGGTTTGCAAGGTTAATGCAGTTGCAACCTTTTCATCCAGTCCCAGATTTTTACCAGCGCGAATCATGCTTTCCATCAAATAGAAGAAATATGCAGGACCAGAACCCGATACTGCAGTTACTGCATCAATCTGTGCTTCATTTTCTACCCAGAGGGTCAAACCTGTCGCTGCAAGAATCTGACTGGTCAATTCACGGTCTTGTGCATCAACTGCTGCAGGCGCATAAATCCCATGTGCACCCGTCTGCACCAGCGCTGGCGTATTCGGCATAACACGGACAATACGCTGACTGCCGCCGATCAAATCTGAAATAGTCTGAATTTCAGCCCCTGCAATAATCGAGATTACCAGTTTATCTGACAATAGGCCTTTTAATGGTTGTAATACCGTTGCCAGTACCTGCGGCTTTACCGCCAACACCACGACATCGGCATGCTTGATTGCGTCAACATTCTCGGTCGTAGTCTGAATTCCTTTTTCTTCTAATACGTGACGAATTTGCTCTACAGGATCAGAAACGGTAATGCGTGTGGTCGGTAATCCACGAGAAAGTAAGCCACCAATCAAGGCCTGGGCCATATTACCGCCGCCAATAAAACAAATATTTTTATTCAATGCTGTCGCCATGTCCTACTCGTCATATCAAAAAGACTGCTGAAAACTACAGTCAGAAATTAAACTTGGTTGCCAACCACCTTGCTCTACATACTCAGATTGCGCCAACCAAAAACCTTTTGGGCTAAAAACCCCAAGCATAACATTATCCACGACTAATATTTGAATTGTATGACGTAACCAAGGCAAAATCTGTGCTTCCTGAATGGCTTTTTTCAGAGGCCAATGTCCAACACGCCCATAAAGATGGATTTTTTCTCCACCCTGACGTTTAAGCAAGCTCAATTCACGTCCTAACAGTTGTGTAGAAAGCCCTATTGCCTGCGATTGGATTTTAAATTGCCCTGCCGCGACCTCGACAGTTTGCCCAATTGCATAGTGTTGTAATACGACATTGGCAACCGACATCTGCTGTTGTGCATACAGCTCATCATGGCTTAAACGATATAATTTTTTCTGATAGCGCACATAATAATGCGGGTGAATATGCAAGCTTGCCTGCGCATCCGCTTTGGCCAGAATGACCTCATTTTGCAGGCGCTGTACCATAGCGTAACTTGGACGATATTGATCTGTGCCTTTAATCCAGGCGGATAAAAGCTGCCGTTGCCGCGCAGTTGAGAGCTGAGCCAGTTGGGATAAATCCAGTTCACGATCTGTTGCGCAATCTTGCCAGTCTTGTTGCAACACATCATTAAGGATTTCCGCTGCATCTTGCATCAGATAACTGCTGCGTGCCACAGCCGACTGCATTTTAGGGAAACGCTGTTCGAGCATCGGCCATAATTGTTCCCGACACCATGCCCGATCATAATGGGTATCGTGATTGGTAGGATCGGTAACATAGTCCAAGACCAGTTGTTGTGACCACTGCTCAATCTGTTCCCGACTCAGGTCTAAAAAGGGTCGCCAGATGGTCATATCCTGACGCATATCAAGCTGTTGCATAGCAGCCAGTCCAGTGACTCCCGCCCCAGAAAATAGACGCAACAAGAACGTTTCAGCCTGATCTTGCTGATGATGGGCTAAAACAAGAATTTCGTTGGACTGTAAGTGCTGCTGATAAGCTTGATAACGGGCCTGTCGCGCTTGCTGCTCGAGATTGCCAGTTTCAACCGTGACTTTTTGCAGAATAGAGGGAATATTAAGTGCTTCAGCTTGTTGTTGGACGAACATTCCCCAGCCAGCACTTAACCTTTGCAGCTGGTGATCAACATACATGGCGCGAATTCGATTTGGGAAAAGTTCAGCCATCAGATACAGCAACAGCATGGAATCCATGCCGCCGCTACACCCGATCAGGAATCGGGTTTGTTCAGAAAAATGCTGTGTTTGTGCTAAGACGCGATGCCTAAATTGCTGCTGCCAAACTTCATTAAACGTTGATAACGTGCGTCGCATCGTTCCTGGGCATCCATCGGTTGCAATTCATCTAGTGCTTGTTTTAACACATCTTTCAAATCATGCATGACTTTTTCAGGTTGCAAATGTGCACCCTCACCTTCATCCACCACATATTCCACAATACCCAAAGCTTTGAGCTTGTCTGCGGTTAAAGCCAGTGCCTCACTTGCTTGCGCCGCTTTGTCAGCAGTTTTCCACAAAATAGAGGCACAACCTTCTGGTGAAATCACGGAATAGATACTGTGCGACAGCATAATCACACGATCAGCCACACCAATACCCAAGGCACCACCTGAACCGCCTTCACCTAGTACAGTGGCAATGACAGGAACTTTTAAGCTTGAAAGTTGCGCCAAGCTGGTTGCAATCGCTTCAGCCTGACCACGTTCTTCTGCCCCAACACCCGGATAAGCACCCATGGTATCCACAAAAGTAAAGACAGGTAAATTGAAACGCTCAGCCATATCCAGTAAACGCTGTGATTTACGATAGCCTTCCGGGTTACACATACCGAAGTTGTGTTGTAACTTTTCACGGGTGCTGCGACCACGATGTTGACCCACCACCATCACGGGCTGTCCGTCAAAACGTGCCAGACCACCAATCATGGCACCGTCATCACCAAATAAACGGTCACCATGAAGTGCATCAAATTCAGTAAAGATTTCACTGACATAATCTAGAAATTGCGGACGTTCAGGATGTCGTGCAATTTGAACCGTAGCCCAAGCCTTGGACTGAGTCGCTTTATTTTTCATAAGTCAAGAATGGTCCATAATAATATGGTTAATCAACAAATTTGTCTGACTGAATATTTAACTCAATGTCCCAATGCTTAAACTGCACTTGTTCATCATGCAGGTCAGCAACCAATAAAGGCCATTGTTTAGCATCGCCAGATACGCTTAGTTGCCATTGTTGATCATTTACAACACTCAGTTCAATGGCAGGAAGCATCTGATCACTACGACTATGGTTCAGCAAAACCGCCAGACGCAGTAATAAACAGAGATCAAGTAAATGACTGCCACCGACCTTTAAAACGTCATTTTTTGCATCCGCACGCAACTTGCGACGATGATGTGAAACCAGATGAGACAAATGGTTTTGATCAATTTGCGAGAAACCCGGGATGTCGGAATGCTGCAATAAATAAGCACCATGACGATGATAACCGCCATGACTAATCGCCAGACCAATTTCATGCAAATAAGCGGCACGACGCAGTAAGTCACTGTCTTCAGTAGTTAAATTCAACGCTTGTGCTACGCCATCAAACAATTGTTGAGCCGTATTAACAACACGCTCGGCCTGCTTCGGATCGGCATTGTAACGGCCCATTAAGGCTTGCACACTACGGTCACGAATGTCTTCATGTTTGAAACGTCCAAGTAAGTCATACATGACCCCTTCACGTAACGCACCGTCAGAATATGCCAATTTATCGATATCTAAAACTTCAAAAATGGCGAATAAAATTGCAAGACCAGCTGGCAAAACTGCTCGGCGGTCTTCACGCAGACCTTCAAAATCAATTTCAGAGATATGTTTAAATTTCAGTAACCGGTCTTTTAACTTATACAGGCCATCACGGGTCAGGTTTTCCTGCTCATCACTTAACCCTAGATTAACTGCAATCTGACGACAGGCCTTGATCGTTCCACTTGAACCAACAACCGTATCCCAACCGACAGATTTGTAGGTGTTGGCAATGCCTGACATCTCTTTACGCGCCGCAACAACCGCCTTGTCAAATGCCTTGTTGGTAATCTCGCCGTCAGCGAAATAGGTTTTGCTATAGGCCACACATCCCATCTGTAAAGATTCGGTATGCAGCGGCTCAAACTCTTCGCCGATAATAAATTCTGTTGATCCACCACCAATGTCCACCACCAGACGGCGACCGCCATTGGCCATGGTATGCGAAACACCTAGGTAAATCAGGCGTGCTTCTTCTCGACCGGCAATGATTTCAATCGGTTTGGGTAAAATTTCAGCTGCTTTCTGGATAAATTCATGACCATTCTTCGCCTGTCTTAAGGCATTGGTCGCTACAATTCTTAAACGGTTCGGTTGTACCGAACTCAAACGCCCGACAAAACGGGCTAAACATGCCAGTCCGCGTTGTTGTGCTGCTTCTGTTAAATTCTTGTTTTCATCCAGTCCGGCGGCTAACTGAACTTTTTCTGACATTGAAGCGACTTTTTTAACCTCGCCATGATCAACACGAGCAATCGCTAGATGGAAACTGTTCGATCCCATATCAATCGCAGCAAGTAATTCTTCATCAATCAGAAAATCAGACATTATTCATATAAACCCATGCTCAATTCACGCATTAGAGTAATTCACATGCTTACAATTTTAAAGTCATTTTCATCAATAAAAGTGAGCTATTTATGCTTTTCATGCCTAAATCATTGTAGAAGTCGATGATCAACATCGTGAGCATCCATTAGACTTTTCATTTTCAAACTTGAATAATCGGAACAAACCCTTACATTGAATAAAGCGGCAATGTAATATTCATCGTGATGATGTTTAAATTCGCACTTTATTTCTTAAATTTGGAGCAACCTTATGTCTGCGACTATTGTTAATACTACTGATGAAAACTTCCAAGCAGATGTTTTAGATGCTGAAACGCCTGTACTTGTAGATTTCTGGGCTGGCTGGTGTGCACCATGTAAAGCAATTGCCCCTGTCCTTGAAGAACTTTCAAACGAATACGCGGGTAAAGTGAAAATCGTTAAAGTTGATGTGACTTCATGCGAAGACACTGCGGTGAAATATAATATCCGTAATATTCCAGCATTATTGATGTTTAAAGATGGTGAAGTTGTTGCTCAACAGGTTGGCGCAGCACCACGTTCAAAACTTGCAGCATTTATTGACCAAAACATCTAATACGACTGTTGAATTGTCAGTACTGGAAATACACGCTCAGCTGAATCGTGTATTTCCAGTTAAAAATTGACAAATCCCCTGATTTCATCTATATTTCTGGATCAAGAAGCTTTGAATGGAATCTACTTCATTGCGCTTCTTACAAGACACAAAACATAAGATCGCCGCTCGGCAATAAACAATTGTTTTCACATTTCTCTCTGAAACAATGAACCAGACTACTGAATTGTGGTTGTGTAAATACAATTACATCAGCATGTATGTATGCGGTCGATTTTTATTCTTTCCCTAACGTAGTCCTCCACTTATTCCATTCTGTCTGACCACTTATGAACTTAACTGAACTCAAGAAAAAACCCATTGGCGAACTCATTAAGATTGCGGAGTTTATGGGCCTTGAAGGCATGGCACGTAACCGTAAACAAGATATTATTTTTGCCATTTTAAAGCGCCATGCCATGAATGGCGAAGAAATCTTTGGTGATGGTGTTCTCGAAATTCTTTCTGATGGTTTTGGCTTCCTACGCTCTGCGGCTGGTTCATATTTAGCTGGACCAGATGACATCTATGTCAGTCCATCACAAATCCGTCGCTTTAACTTACGTACTGGTGACACCATTACCGGTACAATTCGTCCACCAAAAGAAGGTGAACGTTATTTTGCCCTATTAAAAGTTAACCAGATTAACTACGATACCCCTGAAAATTCACGCAACAAGATTTTATTTGAAAACTTGACCCCACTTTTCCCGACCGAACAACTAATTATGGAACTCGGGAATGGTACAACTGAAGACTTAACTGCACGTGTAGTCGATCTGGTTGCTCCGATTGGTAAAGGTCAACGTTCAATCATTGTGGCACCGCCGAAAGCGGGTAAAACAATGTTATTGCAAAATATCGCGCAATCCATTGTCCGTAACAACCCGGAAGTGTTCTTGATCGTGCTTCTGATTGACGAACGTCCGGAAGAAGTAACCGAGATGGAACGTACCGTTCGTGGTGAAGTTGTGGCATCAACCTTCGATGAAGCCCCTGCCCGCCATGTGCAAGTCGCCGAAATGGTGATTGAAAAGGCCAAGCGTCTGGTTGAGCACAAGAAAGATGTGGTGATTCTGCTCGATTCGATTACCCGTCTTGCCCGTGCCTACAACACCGTGATTCCATCCTCAGGTAAGGTATTAACCGGTGGTGTGGATGCGCATGCTTTAGAACGTCCAAAACGTTTCTTCGGTGCGGCACGTAATATTGAAGAAGGTGGCTCACTCACCATTATTTCAACTGCCTTGATTGAAACCGGCAGTAAAATGGATGACGTGATCTACGAAGAATTCAAAGGTACAGGTAACCAGGAAATCACGCTTGATCGTCGTATTGCAGAGAAACGTGTATTCCCGGCAATGAACATCAAGAAATCAGGTACTCGCCGTGAAGAACGCCTCATGAGCGAAGAAAATCTGCGTAAAGTCTGGATCCTGCGTAAACTCCTTCACCCAATGGATGAGCTTGCGGCCATGGAATTCTTACTGGATCGTATGAAAGAAACCAAAACCAATGATGATTTCTTCGATCAGATGAAAAGAAAAGCCTCGACCTAAAGTCGAATAAAAAGCTACCTCAATGGTAGCTTTTTTTATTTGGTTGACAAACTTACATAACATTTACATTTTTTTAAAAAAGTTACCAAAAACACTATTCTATTGATTTATTTATATATTTATAAAATAACTTATTTAATTTCCGCAACTTACCGATTTAAAATTTATAATCCATAGTTATTTTCTATCAAAAAACAGCCAAATTTTGCCCATTTTTGTCGTTTTGTTGGACAGAACAGTAGTAATTCATGAATTGCTTTGATAGGATAGCCTCAGACCAGTTAGGCTGCTCCCTGCGTTGTTACCTAAAGCGTTTAGGAATAATAAAAGCACAAACAGACTAACTTAAGGTTTTTTTTAATCTCACAATTTTATGAGAGTGATGCCATGTTATTCAAAAAATTCGCTGTTGTTGCTGCTATTGCTACTACTTTAGCTTTCGTTGGTTGCTCTAAGAAAGAAGCTCCAGCTGCTGACGCTAACGCTGCTGCTTCTGAAGCTGTAGCTGCTGCATCTGAAGCTACTACTGCTGCATCTGAAGCTACTGTTGCTGCTTCTGAAGCGACTACTGCTGCTGCTTCTGCTCCAGTTGCTGCTGCTTCTGAAGTTGCTGCTCCAGCTTCTGCTGCTAAATAATCTAGTTTTAGATTATCGAAAAAAAGAGAACCTATCGGTTCTCTTTTTTTTATGCCTAAATATTTTAAAGTTCAAACAAAATACAAAGATAAAAAAAAGCAGATCAATCGATCTGCTCATTTCCAACACGCTGTCTGAATTTTTGACCCGCTCGGAACGTTACCACGCGACGGGCAGAGATCGGAATCTCTTCACCCGTCTTAGGATTACGTCCTGGACGTTCACGTTTGTCACGCAACTCAAAATTACCGAACCCAGAAAGTTTGACCTGCTCACCCGCAATCAATGCCTGGCTGATTTCGTCAAAAAATAACTCGACCATTTGTTTTGCTTCGCGGCGATTTAAGCTAGTCAGCTCACTTAAATGGTCCGCCATATCTGCTTTTGTTAATGCTGTCATGAGGCCCTCAATGTCGCTTGGTAAGTGTCTTCCAACACTTGAATAATGTTATCCATACCAGATTTAATTTCAGCATCTTCAAGCGTACGAGTTGGATGTTGCCATAACACTGCAAAAGCGAGAGAGCGTTTGCCTTGTTCAACTCCTTGCCCCGTATACACATCGAACAACCATGTCGAGTCGAGTAACTCTCCACCAGTTTGCTCAATTAACCGCTGAATATCTCTTACCTCAATATTATCAGAGATTAAAAGCGCAATATCACGTCTAACCGATGGAAAACGTGATAATTCTGTAAAATTAGATACATAAGATTGCAAAACAGCCTGCTGATCCAGTTCTGCCACCCAAGTTGTGCCCAAATCGAGTTCACTTTCCAGTGATGGATGCAAACGACCGAGATATCCAATCGATTGACCAGCGACTAAAATTTCCGCAGACTGCCCTGGATGTAACCATGCACGTTCACTACGGGCAAACTCAACCCCAAGACGGCCTGCTGCCAGAATCTCTTCAACCTCACCTTTAAAGTCAAAGAAATCCATGGCCTGAGGTTTTGCATGCCAAGACTCTGGTACACGTGAACCAACCGCAATCAAGGCTAACGTCGGGATCTGTTTAAGATCATGAATACTTTGGGCATTCTGATAGTCAAAACGTAAACCTAACTCAAAGAAACGTACACGTGGCTGTTGACGATTTAAGTTGTACTGTACACAAGGAATCAGGCTCGATAGCAAGGTACTGCGCATTGCAGCCAGATCACTTGAAATCGGGTTTGCCAGCATCAATGGCTGTACCGCTGGATTCAGCTGCTTTTCCAGTTTTGCATCGGCAAAGCTAAAGCTGATCGCTTCTTGATAGCCCAATGTTGCAATCGTTTGACGTAATTGCGCAATTTCAAAACGGTCTTGATATTTCTCCAACTTGACATCAATTTTTGGCAAACTGATTTGGATATTGTCATAACCGTGGATACGTACTACTTCTTCAATCAAGTCTTGATAAATTGCCATATCATAACGATGTGAAGGTGGGACCACACTCCACTCACCTTCAGCAATTGCGGTCACCACACAGCCCAGACGCGTTAATGCATCAACAATAAAATCACCTGCCACCTGATATCCAAGTAACTGATCGACTTGTGACTGTTGCAATACAATTGCTTCACGTTTTGGCAATAAAGCCGCTTGCTCAGCAATCGTGATCGGACCAAACTCACCACCAGCAAAGGC
The DNA here is from genome assembly GCF_000588715.1 of Acinetobacter sp. 1000160. Classification (NCBI taxonomy): domain Bacteria; kingdom Pseudomonadati; phylum Pseudomonadota; class Gammaproteobacteria; order Moraxellales; family Moraxellaceae; genus Acinetobacter; species Acinetobacter sp. 1000160. The sequence goes on from NZ_JFWP02000011.1 coordinate 25,436, forward strand.
CTGAATCAATTCAGAAGCACGGTGCATGGCAATCATTGGCAGTTCAAAATCAACCCCACGTTCATAACGTTGAGATGAATCGGTATGCAAGCCAAAGCGGCGTGCACGGCCAGCAATCGCTAACGGTGCAAAGAAAGCGCTTTCAAGGAAGATATCTTGTGTATCATCAGTAACCGATGAGTCCAGACCGCCCATGATACCGGCAATGGCCAAGGCTTTCTGATCATCAGCAATCACCATGATGTCATCTTGTAGCTCAACTTCCTGATCATTAAGCAACATCAACTTTTCTTTAGGCTGCGCTTGACGAACCTGGATTGAACCTTCGATTTTCGCCAGATCAAAAGCATGCATAGGTTGACCTAACTCAAGTAATACGTAGTTAGTAATATCCACCAGAATGCTATGTGTACGGATACCTGAACGCGCTAGTGCTTGTTCCATCCAGTCTGGTGTTGCAGCTTTGATATTGACATTTTTAACAATACGACCCAAATAACGTGGCGTACCCTCAGTCGTGATCGTCACTGCTTTTTCATCAGTGATAGTTGCAGCAACTGACTGAATTTCAGGCTCATTCATCTTTAACTGATTGATGACTGCAATTTCACGTGCAATACCACGGATACTAAAACAGTCACCACGGTTTGGGGTAATACTGATATCAATCACATTGTCATCAAGTTTTAAATATTCACGGATATTGATCCCCACTGGCGCATCAGCAGGTAATTCCAATAAACCGTCAATCTTGTCTTCTAAATCAATTTCAGAAGCACCGCATAACATGCCATGTGATTCAACACCACGCAGTTTGCCTTTTTTAATTTTAAAATCACCTGGCAATACCGCCCCAACAGTGGCAACAGGCGCTTTCATGCCCACGCGGACATTCGGAGCACCACAAACGATTTGTAATGGCTCACCTGAACCAATATTCACCGTGGTCACACGTAAACGATCCGCATCTGGATGTTGCTCAACCGTGACTACTTCACCCACAACTACACCAGTAAAGGGTTTCGCCACAGGCGCCAACTCATCCACTTCCAGACCAAGCATGGTTAACTGATCAGACAATGTATCGCTATCAATTGCTGGATTGACCCAGGTGCGTAACCAATTTTCACTAATTTTCATTTTATTAAAAACCTATAAATCTACTTTTGTTCCCCCTCCTTTTAGGAGAGGTTAGGGAGAGGTCCAAATCTGTCTAGGCAAACTGGCGTAAGAAACGCACATCATTTTGATAGAACATACGCAAATCATTGATGCCATAACGCAACATTGCAAAACGCTCCACCCCTAAACCAAAGGCAAAACCTTTGTATTTATCAGGATCAATGCCTGCAGCACGGAGTACATTTGGATGCACCATGCCACAACCTAAAACCTCTAACCAACGACCGCGCTCATCCATGATATCCACTTCGGCACTTGGCTCTGTGAATGGGAAATAAGACGGACGGAAACGTACTTTCAAATCTTTTTCAAAGAATTCATTAAGCAAGTTAATTAACAAACCTTTTAACTCGGCAAAGCTGGTGTTCTCTGCAACATATAAACCTTCGATCTGATGGAACATCGGCGAATGGGTTTGATCCGAGTCACAACGGTAAACACGGCCTGGACACACGATACGAATCGGTGGCTGACTGGTTTCCATGGTACGAATTTGAACACCCGATGTATGGGTACGCAATAAATGTGTTGCATCGAAATAGAAGGTATCGTGCATGGCACGTGCCGGGTGATGCCCAGGAATATTTAAGGCTTCGAAGTTGTGATAGTCATCTTCAACCTCAGGACCATGCGCAACCTGGAAACCTGCTTTGGTAAAGAACTGGCAAATACGTTCCTGAACCTGAGTAACAGGATGAATACTGCCCATGCGCTGACCGCGGCCTGGCAAGGTAATATCAATGGTTTCACTTGCCAGTTTCTTTGCAAGTTCCGCTTGTTGTAATGACTGTTGACGCTCGGTCAAAGCGCTATTGATTGCTTCACGAACAGCATGGATGGCAGCACCTTGTACTTTTCGTTCTTCAGGATCCATCTTTCCAAGTGCTTTCGACTGCTCTGCAAGCTGGCTTTTTTTCCCTGTAAATTGCACACGTACTTGGTCGAGTGCAGCAAGGTCTTGAGCCGCTGCAATGGCAGCAAGCGCTTCAGTGGTCAGGGCTTCCAGTGACATAGTAACTCTCAAAGCAACAAAATATAGAAATATAAGAAAACGCTATAGTTTATCAGCTTTTTACCCCTTTTATGAAGCAAAACCCAGCTTTAAATCTTCTGGTTTTTTGTGCAGCAAGTTGGGGATAAAAGCACAGGAGAATGAAGCAGGCCGATTAATTTTTGAAAAAAATGATCAATAATTGAATAAAATGGATAAGATACTAGGGTCTATTGACATTTCAACCATGCCTTGCGTTATCGGCTAAAACGACATAAACAAGGCATGAAACGCAGACAATGGCAAACCCCTTGTCAAGTTTCATAACACAGTTTAGGGAAGTTTTAGCCATAACCCTATGGGACAGGGACATTTTTTGCCGCTACTGCGTTATATCTTATTTATTTAGAATGACTAAATTACATAAGACATGCCTTGTAGCATCAAAAAAATGTCCACTGTCGCAAGCATCTGTGAAATATCAATAAACCCTAATTCGTCAATGAGAAAGAATAACGATGGCGCTTGATCAAATCTGGAAACAGCAACTTGCCCTTGTCACCTATGGCAATGAATACCTTGCAGCAAATCTCAATTTCAGTCGCTGGATTGAACACCCGGTTTTTAATCAAAATCGTCTGATCTTCAGAGATTTAATGTCACAGCATCTACTGGCTCAACATTTCCAGATCTGGCTTGAAGGCTTAAAAAAACAAGGCGTAAAAAAGCTGAGTCTACATTTATCTAGCCTGCTCAATGACGAACAGAATCCGAATGCCAATGTTGAACTGCTTCCCTTCGCACATTTTATCGTAAGCCATCAAGCCAATAAAAAGACGGCCTGGATTTGTGGACATGAACTGGCGGAATGGGATGATAGTGATCGTGAATTTCAGGCTCCCGACTCTCAGCAATCAATGATACGTCAGGAAGATCTTTGGCGTTACGAGTTAAATGATAAGTTCGCCAAGAAAATCGATGCAGATCTCAAAAAAGTGAATTGGAATGAAGTTGCTATTTTTCTAGAAAGAGAATTATTTGACAGCAAATATGCGGACAACTTTATAGAACCTGAACAGCAGGATTTTCCTTTCTACGGTTATGCAGTCGATCCAGAAGACCTTTCAAGTCAGCAACTGGCTTTAATCCCAACCGACTATCCAGCAGATTGTGCACATCGCTTATTACACCGCACCCAGGCATTGGTAGAGCATTTGGAACAGCAAAAGAAGCATCCTTACACTGCGGCTGGCGAATTGCTTAGCCCCGAAGAGCAAATTAATGTGCGCAACTTTTTGCAAAAAGCGGATGACCTATTTGCCAAATTGATTGTGAAAACCGCCAATCATTATCAAAGCGCTCAATTAACAGCGGAAGAGCCCGAAATCATCGACCGGACCATGGAAATTCCACAACGAATTAACAATACCCAGCAACATCACAAAGTTGGAGCTTCAGGTGTGATCAAATTAATTCTACTCACCATTGTCATCTGCGTGTGTGCGTATTATTTCGGCTTATAACGATAGACTAAATAAAAAAAACCTAGATCACTTGATCTAGGTTTTTATCAATTTAAAAAATTGGCCTGATTTTGATAACAACTTTATGCCCGCCATCATGCTGATTGACAATGTGATGGATATTTTCAATTTCGCCCTCTACTTCCGCATCAGGACCATAGAAGATCCGGATAGTTTCGCCTTTTCTAGGCAAAATACTTAATTCTGTTTCAATCGCGCCTTGTTCTAAACCTTCTACACTCACTCGCATACTTTTTATCCCGATCTTGTTTTCTTTACTGTAAAAAGATTCAGGGAGAAAAGTCTATTGCAACATGTTTGGGTTATGTAATCTTGAATTAAATCAAAAGATTGATTTAATCATCATAAACCAGCTCATCTTCATCCACATTGATAAAATCGGGTTCAGGCGTTTGTTCAAATTGCACGGCAAGAATATGGCTATGTTTCAATAAACTTGCTTTGGCAACACGATGCATGCCATCCATGAGCCGACCTTCGGCACATAAAATAATGGGATAACTCAGATCAGCGTCTTGAACCAATTGAAAATGTTCTATGATTTGCTGTGTCGTCGGAAATTGATCTGGAAACCAATAAGCTTCGTCGAGTTCTCGAATATCAGCAAGTGTAACTTTCTTGATCACAAAAGTTTTGGTTCGCTCAACCAGATGATGTACATCCCAGATATAAGTATCTTGAGCCACTTGTCTAAAGTGATATTGTTTTCTCATGCGTTTTTGTTCAATCTATCTATTATTTACAATGATTATAATAGGAAGAACAGCATAGATGTATTTACCAAGAATATACCGTCAAATCGCGTTAGTCAGTTATGGAAACGAATTTTTAACAGGAGGTGTAGATTCCGAACTTTTAGACCGCCACCCCTTACTCTTTACTCACTTTCCTATTTTAAGAAATATTGATCAGGGTAATTTACTCGCAGGCTCTGCTTCACATTTTTTAAGTTATCTTAAACGTCTAGGCCTAGAGAAAATCAGTTTACATTCAACCTCAATAATTGCGAATTATCTCGAAGAATCAGAACTTTTTAATTTCTTTCAAGCTGAGGATGAGTTTTGCATTATTTGCCATTTTTCCCAGCAAGAATTGAAAGTGCTCCTACCTTGTGAAGAAAAACCATCTTGGCAAAGCTACGACAACGATGGATATCCATTGTATTCAGACTATAATAATTATCACGATAGTGTTGAAAATTATGTATTGAAAGATCTTCCTGTAGAGGTTGTATCTTATATTACTGAAGACTTAAAACCGATCTCTTGGCAAAGCTTTTTCAATGAATACCAAGAAAAAATTTATCATTTTGCTGTAGCCCAACGCTTTGGTAGCTACCCTATTCCTTTAACTGATAATAATTGTTATGAAGGTGACATGTATAGACTAGAAGAACAGTTTCCAGTTTTGCCTTATAACCTCAAAAAAAATTATGCCAGTATTCTCATGCTCAACGCTGCTCGTTTAAAAAATCAGTTGAATAATGAATCCCATATTAAAAATGATAATGGTGATTACTGGCAAATGACTGAAAATGAAAGATTAGAATTTGACACCGTACGTAATATACTCGATGAATTCCATGTACTTATCCTAAAATACGCTGCCAATCAATATCAGAGCTCCAACATCAATAATCATCAAGAACAACTCACTGCTTTTAAATTCACTCCAAAAACCCAAAACTCAGCCGATTTCTCCCCTATCACAACTCCACTTATCGAACATGAAACGACCTCACCTATCGAACCGCAACCACACTTTCGTTGGTTAGGGATCGTGAAATTTTTATGGTCAATGTTATGGTGTTATTGTGCTTTATGGACCTTAGCTTATTTTGCAGTTCATTGGGGCAATCTTTTTATTCTGATTCTTGCACTGTTTTATGCAATCTATAAAGTACTTAAAAACTTAGCTGACAAAGAAGCCCATAATAGTAGCTCTTAGATTATTAAACTTCTATCAACCACATATAGGAGAAATAGAAGCAAACTCCTGTCTCTAGTGATTGATAGAAGTGAAAAGTTATAAATATAAAAAAGACCGCTAAAAAGCGGCCTTCTTTTGAATCTCTAAGCTTATGCAGCTAATGCGCCTTTAGCTTTTTCAGCTAAAGCAGCAAATGCGATTGCATCATGCATAGCGATGTCAGCTAATACGCGACGGTCGATGATCACTTGAGCTTTTTTCAAGCCATCGATCATACGGCTGTAAGACAAACCGTTTTGACGAGCACCAGCATTGATACGCGCAATCCATAAAGCACGGAATTGACGTTTCTTTTGACGGCGGTCACGGTATGCGTATTGACCAGCTTTGATTACCGCTTGGAACGCTACGCGATAAACGCGTGAACGAGCACCATAGTAACCTTTAGCGCGAGCAAGAATTTTTTTGTGACGACGATGAGCCACTACACCACGTTTTACACGAGCCATTTATAATCTCCTTAGATGTATGGGCACATAGCACGAACTGATGCAACGTCACTTACGTGAACCATTACACAACCGCGCAATTGACGGATACGCTTAGCAGATTTTTTGGTCAAAATGTGGCGCTTGAATGCTTGTTTGCGCTTGAAACCGTTTGCAGTCGCTTTAAAGCGTTTAGCTGCACCACGGCGAGTTTTTAACTTAGCCATAGTAACCTCTTTTGGGCACCTGTTCGGCACGTTTGCACGATTGCAAATCGACCTGCAGGTAAGGAAGGCAGTATGATATAGCATCTGCCGCTAAAACAAAAGTAAAATGCTCATTTTTTGATAGAAATAGAAGTGTTTTCCGCAAACGTTATTTTCCATAATTAATTCTCAAATTATGAGAAACATACACAAAATCAGCGCCTATAATAGAGTCAAATTCTTAAATACCCATCCATATGAATATACAGAATGATGCTTTCGCCGCCTTGCGGTATCGGGATTTCTCTATCGTGACTGTTAATCAGTTCTGCTTGACACTGGCTATCCTGATTCAGGAAATCATCGTTGCCTATTCACTGTATCAGATTACCCGTGATCCGCTTACGCTCGGCTTTATTGGTCTGGCAGAAGCAATCCCCTTCATTACCTTGTCTTTATGGGGCGGTTATTTTGCAGATAAACTGAATAAACAGAGCATCATGAAAGTCTGTTTGTTCTTTTCTATTCCCCTGCCGTTAGTACTTTGGGCACTGTTCCATTTACATGGTTTAGAAAAAATTGGCATCACCACACTCTCTTGGGGCATTTATGCCGTCATTTTCGCCTTGGGTACCATTCGTGGCTTTTACAATCCCTCCGCAACGTCACTCAAGCCTTTTCTGATTCCACGTGAACTGTATGCCAATGGCGCAACCTGGACCACGATTGGCTGGCAAAGCGGAGTGATTATTGGCCCCATGCTCGGTGGGTTTATGCTGGCTTTTTTAGGTCGTGAAACCAGTCTGTTTGCTGTATCTGCATTATTGGCTGTTTGCTTCATTTTAATTAACTGCCTAGCGAAGCGAACTTTTCCGAAAATGGAAACCGAGAATGTGCTGCAAAGCCTGACCGATGGTTTCCGTTTTATCTGGAAAACCAAGATTGTGTTATGGGCCATCTCACTGGATCTGGTCTCGGTACTATTTGGCGGTGTGATTGCGCTATTGCCGATTTTTGCGGAAGAGATTTTAAAAGTTGGCCCTGAAGGCTTAGGCTACTTACGTGCGGCTCCTTCTATCGGTGCGCTGATCACCATGATTGTGCTGACCAAGTTCCCACCAATGCACCACGCCTGGCGCAATATGCTGTTAGCTGTGGCAGGTTTTGGTATTTTTACCATTCTGTTCGCCTTCTCGAACAATATGTGGCTGTCACTCTTTGCCCTCGCAATGACCGGTGCCTGTGACAGTGTTTCGGTTGTGGTTCGTCAAACCGTGCTGCAAATCTTCCCCCCTGAAAATATGCGAGGTCGTGTCGCTGCTGTGAATGGGATGTTTGTTTCTTCAAGCAATGAACTGGGCGCATTTGAATCCGGTCTGGCAGCCAAATATCTCGGCACCATCACCGCCACCATTTTTGGTGGTTGTATGACCCTTGCCGTGGTGAGTTATTGCTGGTTTAAAACCAGTGATTTATTCAAAGTCGATATTACTAAAGGTTCAGATCAATAGAGCTGAGAGGAAGCATTTGCCTTCCTCCTTATTTTTAAAAGATGCCAACATACAAAGCATATAAAGTTAAATAACGCCCACCTTTGGCGATTGTGACAATCACGAAGAATCGCCAAAAGTTTTCTTTCATCAAGCCTGCAATCAGGGTAATCGGATCTCCAATCACAGGGGTCCAACTCAGCAACAGTGAATAGAAACCATATTTATGATAAATCTGCTGGGCTTGTTGCAAGCGCTGCTCAGAAACAGGAAACCACTTTTTATCTTTAAAGTGTTCGATTTTCAGGCCAAGCCACCAGTTCACACAGGAACCTAATACATTACCAATGGTCGCAACCAAAATTAGATAAAACGGATTGGATAAACCTTGTACCAACAAGGTCATTAGTACCGCTTCAGACTGTAAGGGCAATAAAGTCGCTGCACCAAAAGCCGAGAGAAATAATAAAAAATAAGACATTAATTTAAAGGGATCACTCAATATCAATCAAAGCATAGCAGCCTACAGTACTATAAGCTGAAATTATTGAGTTAGTGCGAGTTTTTCCCAAATAGCCTGTAATTGCTCATCACTGATATTCATTTGAAAAACGGTCTTAATGGTGCGTTCAAATTCATCAAAATTGCTTAACTCTTTTTTATTAGAATCCCCTTTGCCATGCGTTCTTAAGACCCGATCTTTTAACGTGATGCGCATTTCGCTATTGGCAGTCGATAGCATTAAGTGCTGAGTAAATAAGGATTCTGGTGAGGTCGAAATGTAGTAGTTTGCGACCTGTGCATCAGCATATGCAATCTGCTGTTCTGGGTTAATCGCATAGACATTGACCCATTGATCATGAATACAGACTTGCAGCATATATTTCATTTCTGTCAGTACAGTCGTATCCAAACCACTCTGGGCAACTTCAACAAACCTAAAAGGCTCTAATGATGTCTGCTGTGTTTCACCAATTTGGTCAAGCGTTAAAACCATCATTGGTGTCATACCGCCAAACCCGGGATCATATAAAAACAATTGCTGATCAATATGCACCAATGTGACCAAATGAGTCCGTACTGGCGTACGACTAGGTGTGCCTTGGTAATAAACCCGTCCCAGTACGTTATAAGTCTCATATCCCAGTTCGGTTAACGCAATTCTGGTTAAGGTGCTATGCTCTAGACAATACCCCCCTTGATCATTTCTCAATAATTTCTGAACAAGTTGATCAGATTCCAAAGAAACCTCTCCCCCTAAAAAAGAAGAAAAATTAGCAAAAGGAATTTTCTGCACATGCAGACTTAATAAGGTTTTTAAATGAAGCAAAGTGGGTGAAAAATCACCTTCAAAACCAAGTTTTTCTAGATACTGGGCAGATATTTTCGAAGTCGTCATTTTTATATATTTTTTAAATTTACAAAAGAGAAGGCTTAGTCTAATTCAGATATAAACTAGACATCATCATTCTTATATGACATAAACCCAGTTTTCCCAAGGATTCTCAAAACAGACAGTCCTTGGGCATAACAAAGTTGTTCAGTTCTCACCCCACCTTGATCGACAAGGCTTTCTGTATTGCAGGGCGAGCGGTTAAGCGTTCAATATAATCTTTTACATACGGATAATCTTCAAGTTGAATGCCCTGCCATTCATAACGTAATGCCCAAGGCAAGATCGCCATATCTGCAATGGAATATTCGCCTGCCACGAACTTCTGTCCGATCAACTGTTTGTTTAAGACATTGTAAAGACGTTTGGTTTCATTCACATAACGGTCAATGGCATAGGGAATTTTTTCAGCCGCAAACTTATTGAAATGATGATTCTGTCCCAGCATTGGCCCAAAGCCACCCATTTGCCACATCAACCATTGTTCAACTTCAACCCGCTCCTGCTCGTCAGTTGGATAAAATAATCCAGTTTTTCTACCTAAATATTGCAAGATCGCGCCCGACTCAAATACAGAAATCGGTTCGCCACGTGGGCCATTCTGGTCAACAATTGCAGGGATTTTATTATTTGGAGAGATTCTCAGAAAATCTGGCTGAAACTGGTCGTTTTCAAGAATATTGATGGGAAAAATTTGATATTCCAGCTGCATTTCTTCTAAGGCAATTGTTATTTTATGTCCATTGGGCGTACCCCAGTAGTATAAGTCAATCATTTATGTTGTCCTGTTTGATCGTTATCTTGACTGTTGTTGCGTTATAGCACACTTGGCTTATCTTGATCAGTACATCAGCACGAAAAGAAACAATCGTGCCATGTTTTAAAGCTAACGATCAGACAATTCGTTTTGCTTTTGCTGGAATTCCCGAGCCCTTTCACCAACAAATTTTCGCCCCGCATTTGTGCCATTAATCCACTCTTCTACCGAAAACAGATCGAACATACCGACTTTAAATAACGTTGGGACCGCCAAGGCCAGCTCTTCTTCAATCGCCCCACGCACACCTGCATTATAAAGATTGATATTGTGTAGCATGGTTGCCACGGTACCTGTCTGGACACGGCTACCATCTTTCAGCTTCACTTGTGGCAGAACCTCTCCCTCCTGTACCACTTTTTGATTAACTTCCGAGAGTTCTTGAGTACCTTTAATTGTAGACATGAATTTTTCCAGTTTTTATATCGTGTAATTATCAAGCAATCTTATCATATCCAGTTTTTACACTGGGGAATGAGACTAAGCAGATTTTTAACAAACCATTGCCGATTCAGACATAAAAAAGCACCGCCTGTCGCGGTGCTTTTTTATCAAGAAAAAATTACTTTTTCTTTTTCGGACCAAGTAACATGCCCATCTGACGGCCTTCCATCTTCGGCGCTTGTTCAACAACACCAAACTCAGCAACGTCAGCTTCAATTTTTTGTAATTGAGCCAAACCAAGCTGTTGATGTGCCATCTCACGACCACGGAAACGCAAGGTAATTTTCACTTTGTTTCCTTCTTCAAGGAAACGTAAAATTGCACGCAATTTTACCTGATAATCACCTACATCCGTCGCAGGACGTAACTTGATTTCTTTCACTTGCACTTGATGCTGTTTTTTCTTCGCATCTTTTTGCTTTTGTTTCAAGTCAAATAAGTGCTTGTTGTAGTCCATGATTTTACAAACAGGCGGTTCTGCATTAGCAACAATCTCAACAAGGTCAAGATTGGCTTCTTCTGCAGCACGCAATGCTTCATTTAATGAAACAACACCTTTTTGCTCCCCATCTGCAGCGACGAGGCGTACTTCTTTCGCACGGATCTCATCGTTGATTGCAGGACGGTTACTTTTAGCACCTTGTTGTTGGTTACGGTCAGGCTGTTTAATCTTTATTACTCCACAATGTACCGGCCACGTTCGGCAACGGCAGATTTCACTAAGTCAATAAATGCATCTACTGACATAGTACCTAAATTTTTTCCTGAGCGAGTACGCACATTAACTGTACCTTCTTCAACTTCTCGGTCACCAAGAACTAGAAGGTAAGGAATACGCTCTAGGGTACGCTCACGAATCTTAAATCCGATTTTTTCATTTCTCAAGTCGGAAATAGCACGAAGGCCATTTTCTTTGAGTTTTGCGACCACCTGTTCACTTGCTTCTGCTTGTGAATCAGTAATGTTCATGACACACGCTTGAATTGGTGTAAGCCACGGTGGCATGAAACCCGCATAGTGTTCAATTAGTATACCAATAAAACGCTCAAAACTGCCAAGAATTGCACGATGCAGCATCACAGGTTGGTCACGCTCATTGTCTTCTGTCACATAAGAAGCATCTAAACGGATCGGCAAGTTGAAGTCACATTGAATGGTACCGCACTGCCAGATACGGCCTAAGCAGTCTTTCAATGAAAATTCAATTTTCGGACCATAGAAGGCACCTTCACCAGGTTGCAAGTCCCATGCCAAGCCAGCATCATCAAGCGCATCTGCCAAAGATTTTTCCGCCAGATCCCAAAGTGCATCATCACCCACACGTTTTTCTGGACGTGTAGAGAGCTTCATTTGTACGTCTTCAAAACCGAAGTCTTTATAAACGTCTAAAGTCAGCTTAATAAAATCTGCAACTTCTTTACCAATCTGTTCTTTGGTACAGAAAATATGGGCATCATCCTGGGTAAAGCCACGAACACGCATAATACCGTGTAAAGAACCTGATGGCTCGTTACGGTGACAAGAACCAAACTCAGCTAAACGGATTGGTAAATCACGGTAAGATTTCAAACCCTGGTTAAAGACCTGTACGTGACATGGGCAGTTCATTGGCTTCACTGCATAGTTACGACTTTCCGAATGAGTCGTAAACATGTTTTCAGCATAGTTTGCCGCATGACCAGACTTTTCCCAAAGCGTAAAATCTACGATTTGCGGTGTCTTGATTTCCTGATAACCATTGTCTTGCTGAACTTTACGCATGTATTGTTCAAGCACTTGATAAATGGTCCAGCCGTTCGGATGCCAGAACACCATACCTGGTGCTTCTTCTTGCATATGGAACAAATCTAGCGCTTTACCAATTTTACGGTGATCACGCTTTTCAGCTTCTTCAATACGTTTGATATAAGCCGCTAACTGTTTTTTGTCAGCCCAGGCTGTACCGTAAATACGTTGTAATTGTTCATTTTTCGCATCACCACGCCAGTATGCACCAGAGATTTTAGTGAGCTTGAATGATTTTAAGAATTTGGTATTCGGTACGTGTGGACCACGGCACATATCTAAATAATCTTGATGGTAGTACAAGCCCATTTGAGTTTCATTCGGCATGTCTGCAATCAAGCGTAACTTATATTCTTCGCCACGTGCTGTGAATTCTGCAATCACATCTTCACGCGGTGTCATCTTTTTAACAACGTCATAGTCCTGATCGATGAGCTTTTTCATGCGCTCTTCGATTCCAGCCATATCATCCAGGGTAAATGGACGTGGCATCCAGATGTCGTAGTAGAAACCTTCTTCGATCACAGGACCGATCACCATTTTCGCTTCCGGGAACAACTGCTTAACCGCATGTCCGACCAGATGCGCACAAGAGTGACGAATGATTTCTAAACCTTCTTCATCTTTCGGGGTAATAATCTGAACTGTCGCATCTTCTGTGATTAAATCACAAGCATCCACCAAGCGATCATTGATACGGCCAGCAACTGTATTTTTTGCAAGACCCGGACCAATGCTCTGAGCAAGTTCCATCACGGAAATTGGCTGATCAAACTGTTTCTGATCACCATTTGGTAAAGTAATGATTGGCATATAAAAAATCCTTAAGGAGTGATGCCCTATACGAAGGAGCATATCACCGCGAGATTATGTATTGAGGCGAGGCCTCAAAAGATAAAAAACGGCGGATAAAAAAGTATCCAAGATTTTACACGGGTTTAGCTGTGGATGAAACCTTTGGACCAGAAAAACCCGATATCTCTTACGATTCCCCTCCGACTAAAGCCTAAATGATTTAGACTCGACGACAGAATAGTTTAGTCAATAATGAAAACAACATAAAATGGAGCAATACACATGGTCAGTGCATACGACGAATTACCACGAACAGCTGCCAATTTTGTAGCCCTGTCCCCGTTACGTTATTTAGAACGTGCAGCTTATATTTACCCACATCAAGCTGCAATTATTCATGGCGAACGTCAAATCACATGGCAACACACCTATCAACGCTGCCGCCAGTTTGCACATCAACTGGCAAAACTGGGAATTCAAAAAAACGATACTGTGTCCGTGTTGCTTCCCAATATTCCTGCCATGATCGAAGCACATTTTGCCGTGCCAATGGCGGGTGCCGTACTCAATACCTTAAATACCCGCCTTGACGCCAAAACCATTGCCTTTATGCTGGAACATGCTGAATCCAAGGTACTGCTGGTTGATCCTGAATTTCGTGAAGTCACGGCAGAAGCACTTAAACTGGTGCCGCAAGAGATCGTGGTGATTGATGTATTTGATTCCGAGTTTGAAGGCGAGCAGATTGCCATCGGACAATATGAATATGAGTCATGGCTTGCTCAAGGAAATCCTGAATTTGAATGGTTACTGCCGCAAGATGAATGGGATGCGATCAGCCTCAACTATACCTCAGGCACCACGGGCAATCCTAAAGGCGTGGTCTATCATCACCGTGGTGCTTACCTGAATGCGGCCAGCAACATTCTGGCCTGCGGCATGAAACCGCGTGCAGTCTATTTGTGGACCCTGCCGTTGTTTCATTGCAATGGCTGGTGCTTTGCCTGGTCCATTGCGGCCAGTGGCGGGACCAATATCTGTCTGCGTCGCGTCGATCCTGTCCTGATTTTTAAATATATTGCGCAATATAAAGTTGATTACTTCTGTGGCGCACCAATTGTACTGTCCATGCTGATTAACGCTCCTTCAGAACAGCGAACTTCATTTGATCATCATGTCGAAGTCATGGTGGCTGGCGCTGCTCCACCCGTGGCGATTATTGAAGGGATGCATCATCTCGGCATCAATGTAAATCACGTTTATGGTCTGACTGAAACCTATGGTCCTTCGGCCTTATGCGCCTCACAGGCAGGCTGGAATGATTTATCCATTCAGGAACAAGCACAATTGCATTCACGTCAAGGTGTGCCGTATCCCTTACAGGACAGTATGCGGGTACTTGATCCAGAAACCATGCAACCAGTTCCCAATGATGGACAAACCATGGGTGAAATCATGTTTCGTGGCAATATTGTCATGAAAGGCTATTTAAAGAATCCAGAAGCCACGCAGGAAGCCTTTAAAGGCGGCTGGTTCCATACCGGAGATCTGGCGGTGAGCCATCCCGACGGTTATGCCAAGATCACAGATCGCTCAAAAGATATTATCATTTCAGGCGGAGAGAATATTTCATCGCTCGAAGTGGAAGATGTACTCTACCGCCACCCTGCTGTATTGACTGCTGCAGTCGTGGCAAAACCGGATCAACGCTGGCAGGAAGTGCCTTGTGCCTTTATTGAACTCAAACAGGGAGCAACCACAACCCCTGAAGAGATTATTGCGCATTGCCAGCAACAACTGGCCCGCTTTAAAGTTCCAAAAGATGTGGTGATCGCCGAGATTCCAAAAACCTCGACCGGAAAATTGCAGAAATTTATTTTAAGGGAATGGGCAAAACAACGAGCCACTGGCGAATTCGGAAATTAATACAAGAGATAAAAAAAGAAGTTTCCGAGGAAACTTCTTTTTTTATCATTTTATTTTGTATTGTCATATATACCAGTTAAACATTAAAAAAAACCTAAATCACATTGTTCAATAATCACACATATTTATGCTATATTCACTTTTTAACTTTATAATTTTATATAATGAAATCATTCCAATTTAATCCGATTACTCTATCAGTCTATTTATTATTAACAGCATCTCTTACCGCCTGTGGGGGTGGTTCATCTGATACTAGTACTCACCCAACATCATTCACTTCTAATACCACCTCAACGCTTACCTGTGTCAATGGCATTCCCAAGAACCTTAACACACAAGGAACCGGTATTTTTAATGAAGAATGGTTTTCTTTAGAAGAAGGTAATTATGATGAAGAGCAGCCCGTGGTTCTTTATTCAAATAAAATCATTGATGGAATCTTATATCAGAATACAACCAACTTAATTAAAAATGCTTCAATTAATAGCGATATTGATGATCTAGATAATTACGTATTAACGCCAAATACATTTACAACCGCGTTTCAATACAAAAAAACGAGTTCAGGTTTTCCTCTTGGCTACGCTATTTCGCAAAGTGAACAAACTCTACAGATTAACCGTTTTAATGACACATGCAGTATTCACTCCGAACAGCAAGTTAATCAGCATTTTAAGAAAATTGATATTTCAGGTAAAACAGTGAGTGATTTATTTAAATATTATGAATACCCGCAAACAGCCCCTGCTGAACGCTATATCAGTTCAGGCGTTGTTTATACTCTGGAAAATGCCAATAAAGATGCATTAAAGAAATTACTCAATGACCAGACCAAATTTCCAGCGGGTTCAACACTAAGCTACATTGATCAGCAAACTTCTACAGCCCCAGAAATTTTCTTTTCCAAATCAGATCAAACTGATTTTAGAAGTTTAGAAGAGTTTAAGAAGGCTACCGTCATTCCTAAAGGCTACCAGTGGAAAGATGATATTTTTTCAAACCATAAGGTCACTTATCTGGTCAATGCTACAACAGGGCAACGCACCACACTGACAGATGCTTATGCCGGAGTTCAGTTAGATGGAAAAATCTATCAGGCGTATCTGATTGCAGAAGGTAATCTAGCGCAAGATCTAAAACAGTTGCCTGATGAAAGTATGGACATGTCTGAAACGTTCTTCAATAAAACTGCAGTACAAACCATCGCAGATGCCCTCAACCGTGTACTTTAAAGATTAATCTTTATATTAAATAAAAAAACCTCGCAAGCGAGGTTTTTTTATTTAGGTAGGCTTTTAATTATCCTTGTTCAGATAACAGCGCGACCTGTTGAACATAATTGACGAACTTACGTTTCGAGGCTTCAAGCTCTTCTTCACTCACTTGCTGCTTGATATCACGATGAATACGTAATACATGCTGACGCAAAGTATGGCGTTCAGAAGCGTTAAATACTTTACTAAACTCATTAATAATTGGGTCGCCTTGATCAATCATACGATCAACCCAACGCATCAATTGCATTTGTTTTTTAGCGCCTTGTTGCGGTGTAAGATAAGATAAAATTGTGCTCTCATCTTCATTACGCAATAACTTACCAACGCGTTGGAACTGACGACGACGCGCTTCAAATGAGCTAATTTTCTGCACTTCAAGCAAGGCATCAATTAAACGCTCATCGACAGGAAGTTTTTGAATCTGCTTTGGATTCAGTTGAGCCAACTGCTCACCCAAAGCGGCCATGCGCTGAACTGCCTTTTTTTGCTCAGTTCGACTCGCACGCCCTTCTAATGATTCAAAATCTTCATCTGTATAACGTTGGGGACCACGTGCCACTATTACTCTGCCTCGTAAAATTTTGCTGCGAACAGCGTTTGAATTTCTTCCAGTGCCTTGTCTTCATCAGCACCCTCAATCACCAGTCTTAATGTGGTGCCTTTACCTGCACCCAACATCAACAATGACATAATATTTTTTGCATCAACTAACTTATCGCCCTTACCAATCTGGATAGAAGAACGGAATTTTGTCGTCACTTCAATCAGTTTACCAGATGCGCGAGCGTGTAAGCCGAGTTTATTAATTACATCAATTGTTGTGTCTATCATGACCAGTGCTTCATTTCTCTATGTAAGATTTGGACAGCCCATTTTGCCTCAAGGGCCTGTTTGAGTCTATCCACGATATAAACCGAACGATGCTGCCCGCCCGTACATCCCACGGAAATGGTCATGTAATGGCGATGTCCTTCAGCAAAAGCGGGTAACCACTTATCAAGAAAGCCATAAATATCTTCAAACATTTCATTGGTTTGTTGACTGCCTTCTAAAAAGCGGCGCACAGGTTCATCTAAACCTGAAAAACGGCGTAATTCTAAGTCCCAATGTGGATTTGGTAAATGGCGTACGTCAAATACATAATCCGCGTCGAGTGGAATACCGTGCTTATAGCCAAAAGACTGTAAAATTACAATTAAGTTATCCGACTGCCCCAGTTTAGACAATAGGATATGTTTTAAATCATGGACGCTTTTATCCGTGGTATCAATATGGACGGTAGAACGAAACTGAATCGGAATCAGCAGTTGCTTCTCTTCCTGAATACATTGCAACAGGCTATTGAAGCGGCTGGCCAACGGATGCGGTCGACGTGATGCACTAAAACGTGCAATCAAATCCTGATCCTGTGTGGTCAGATAAATAATATCCACCGAACCATGGCGTTGTAATTGCTCAAACACATGGTCGAACTCTTGCATATCGGCACGGGTACTGCGGATGTCTACGCCCAGTGCCAACTGTTCAAGATTATTCTCGTGATCCAATTTCGCCACAATTTCAGGCAATAATGCCAAAGGTAAGTTATCTATACAATAATAGCCCAAGTCTTCAAGCACTTGTAATGCAGATGATTTGCCTGAGCCTGATTGTCCTGTCACGATAAGAATACGCTTCATGGCATTTTGCCCTTCATTTTTTATGTTTTAAAGTCAACTTGTAGATTATCAATCAAACGGGTTGCACCCAGTTTTGCAGCAACAAAAACAACAAGGTCCTGATCAAATTGCGCAATTGGTTGCAGGTTGGTCTGACGAGCTTCCACATAATCCACAACAAAGCCAGCCTGTGTCAATTGTGTCGAGATATTTGCTAACACTTGGTTGAGTGCCTGCCCTTCACGTAACTGCTGTTCAGCCTGTTTGAGCGATTGATAAATGGTGGGTGCAATTGCCCGTTGCTCTTCGGTTAAATAACCATTACGAGAACTTAAAGCCAAACCATCTTCGGCCCGTACAATCGGCACGCCAATCACTTCAAGCGGCATGTTCAGGTCTTGTACCAGCTGACGAATGACGGCCAGTTGCTGATAGTCCTTTTGCCCGAAGAAAGCAAAATCAGGCTGTACAATATTGAACAGCTTGGTCACCACAACTGCAACGCCATCAAAATGACCTGGACGTGATTTTCCACACAGGTCATCGGTAATCTGACCCACACTGATATTGGTCAAACGCGGCTGTGTCCCGTACATTTGCTCAACAGTGGGTGCAAAAATAATATCGCAGCCCACATCCGCCAATAAGCGGCTGTCTTGCTCTAGAGTACGTGGATAACTATCAAAATCCTCGCCTGCACCAAACTGGATTGGATTGACGAAAATACTGACCACCACCACATCACACAGTTTTTTTGCTTCACGCACCAAGGTCAAATGACCTTCATGCAGATTGCCCATGGTCGGTACAAAACCAATCAGTTTCTTTGAACTACGCGCAGGAGAAAGTGACGCAGTTAAGCCTTGTATCGTTGTTTCAGTTTTCATGGATTAAAGCTCAACCTGAAAAGTATGTTCTTTGGCTGGGAACGACTGGTCCTGCACGGCAGCATGATAGGCTTTAAACGCATCGACAATGGCTGTTTCGCCAGATTGCTCTTTCATGAAGTTACGAACGAAACGCGCAACACGACCAAAGGTCAGACCAAGCATGTCCTGAACCACCAATACCTGCCCATCTGTTTCATGTCCTGCACCAATTCCGATTACGGGTGTATTCGGGAACAGTTCTGCAATTTCTTTACCCAGTTGTGCAGGTACACATTCAAGTACCAATACTGCTGCACCTGCATCAATCACCGCCTGACAGTCGGCAATCAGCTGATCCGCGGCTTCACGTGTTTTTGCTTGCAATTTATAGCCGCCTAACACATTTACAGATTGCGGCGTTAAACCCAAATGCACACACACAGGAATACCATTACGGGTCAACACGGTAACCAGTTCGCTGAGCCAGGCACCGCCTTCGATCTTGACCATTTGTGCGCCAGCTTGCATGACAGTTTTTGCATTTTTCAAACCATCTTCAAGTGTGGCATAGCTCATAAATGGCAGGTCAGTCATAATCAGGGCATGTGCATTACCACGACGTACGGCAGCCGTATGGTAAGCCATATCTTCAACCGTCACAGGAAGTGTAGAGTCTCTGCCTTGAATCGCCATTCCAAGAGAGTCACCGATTAAAATCGTATCAATTTCAGCCAACTCCATCCCTTTAGCCATACTTGCATCGTAACAAGTAAGACATGAGAACTTGCGTCCTTCGGCTTTAAACTTTCTTAAGTCACTTAGACTAATCATGATGATGTCCTCTACAGGCGTTTCCAGAACGAAACAGTCTTAAGCGATTGCCCAAGACTGGTCTGCTATTACAGTCAAGTTTGCTTGCTGTACCAGTTCTAAATCTTTTAAAGAATGACCATTTAATTGTAAATGGGCATCTAGGTCTAATAAGGGAATAACGACGAAATCACGCTCTAAAATACCCATATGTGGCACGGTTAAGCGTTCATTGCAGATCTGCTCCTGACCATAGATCAGCAAATCCAGATCAAGCGTGCGCTCTCCCCAGCGTCGTAAACGGACACGCCCTGCTTCTTGCTCAAATTGTTGTAATTGATCTAACAGCGCAAGCGGTGCAAGGTCGGTATCCAGTTGCACAACTGCATTGAGGTAATTCGGCTGGTCTTGCGGCCCCATCGGTGGACTTTGATAAAGTCGGGAAACCTGTACAGCACCCAGTGTTGCCAGCTTCGCAACAGCTTCACTCAGAATCTGCTGCGAATCGCCTAAATTACTGCCAAGACCAATATAGCTACGAATCGTCATTGCGTTGGCCCAAAAACCACTTGGCTTAAATCACGTTGTACGCGTTTACGCTTGAGGATCGGGTGATCCGCATTAACTGAACCCGTCGTCGCTTTTTCAATAAAACGGCTCGCAGACTCATCCGCTCTAACCCGTTCTTTTTTACCACGGCGGCTTCTTGGCTCAGGGACATTGACCAAAGGCTCGATTTCAGTCGTCTTCGGCTCATCTGCTTCGACCGCCTTACGACGTGTCTTGCTGCGTTGACGATTGTATTGACGGATTGCCGCTTCTTTTTGATCCGTGGTCATTTCCTGGTAGCTTTCCCACCAGACGCCCATACCTTCAGTACTACTATCGCCAGACTTCTCACGCAATAGCAAGAAGTCAAAACCGGCACGGAAACGAGCATGACCTGCCAAAGCCTCAATCTGTTGCGGCTTTGGATTGAGTAAACGGGTCTGCATTTCCCAGACTTCACGGATAAAGGTTTCCGCAAAACGCGGAATAATGGTCCGGGTCGCCTGACGTTTTAATACATCAAGTCCAGCTTGTGCACGTGCTTCCGCGGGCACCATCCCTTTGTTCAGATAGAAATCACAACGTTCTAAAAATGGTTTCCATAACAGGACTGCATAGAAAAATGCCGGGTTGATGGTTTTACCCACTTGAATACGCTGATCAGTATTTCGTGCAGCACGGTCAATAAATGCGGTGATATTGGGCTGAATTTCGGCAAACAGCTGCTTCCACACACCAAACTCGATCAACATTGGCAAGACACGGGTCAAATGCCCCATGGTGAACAGTTTTTGTGATTCATCATATAAACGATGTGGTGAGACATCACGCAGTAATTGCGTCATTTCAACATTAAACACATCGAGAATGGATTGATCAATCTGGAAGTTCAGTTTTGCAGCAAAACGCAATGCACGTAACATCCGTACAGGATCTTCTTCAAAACGCTGTGCCGGTTCACCCAGAAAACGTAAGGTACGGGTCTTAATATCCTCTACCGCATGGCAGAAATCAAGTACGATCCCTTTTCGTGGCTGGTAATACAGGGTATTGATCGAAAAATCTCGGCGAGCAAAATCCTGCTCAATCGTTCCCCAGTTATTATCACGAAGAATCATCCCGGAGGCACTGGTGACCGCTTTTTTCGGTGGGGCACGGAAGGTCGCCACTTCAATCAGTTCACGACCGGAATAAACATGTGCCAGCTCAAAACGTCGCCCGATAATCCGGCAACGTCGACCAAATACTTCTTTCACCTGAGCTGGTGTAGCATTAGTAACCGCGTCAAAATCCTTTGGATTAAGACCTAACATCATATCTCGAACACCACCGCCCACAATATATGCCTCGTAGCCTGCTTTAGTCAGACTATCAATCACATCTAGAATTGAGGAAGGAAGTTGAGTTGTGGACAAACCACATTTTGACGCACGCAAAGTTTGCAAAAGACACTGTCTCCTACGTCAGGACGTAAATAACAATTTGTCGCTAATCATAGCTCTAACACACACAAAGGGCAATTTATTCTGTTGCAAGTTTCAACAGATCTGTCTGCCTCATTCATCACTTTATGACAATATCAGGTTTATAACATCAGCCTTGCTTTGTTTTTCTCTAACAATTTTGGCCCGATTCCCTTGATATTCATCAACTCATCGACGCTTTTAAAACCGCCATTTTTTTGCCGATATTCCATAATTGCTTGCGCTTTTTTCTCACCTACCCCATTTAACATTTGTAATTGCTGCAAGCTGGCCTGATTCAAGCTAATCTTATCGCCCGGAATATTTACAGAAGATGAAAGCCGCTGTGGAGCCTGCTGAGTGGGGCGGGATAAATAATAATTATTATTTGCCTGATTCGCCAACTGCTGGTCACGTAGCTGTTGCTGAGTTTTCCATTGCTGATAGGCCTGGTCAAACTGCTGTGCCTTAAGAGGTGATACACACCCCAAGCACAAAATAATGAATAGAAAAAACTTATGTTTGCGGCATACTTGCTGCAATATCATGGTTGCTCTCCTGAGCTTTTAATTGTCGTTTTGCTTGCTTCCAGAGCTCATCCATTTCAGCCAAACTCATGTCTTGCAAGTCTTTATGTTGTCGTTGTGCCTGCTGCTCAATAAAAGCAAAACGGCTTCTAAATTTATGGATCGTCGCCAATAATGCGCTCTCACTCGACACGCCAAGCTTTCGTCCCACATTGATCAGTGAGAATAAGCAATCTCCAAACTCTTCCTGAATATCATCGCTATTGTGGCTTTTGATCGCCTGCTGTAACTCTTCGAGTTCCTCATCCAGTTTGCCATAAGCGTCTTCAACACATTCAAAATCAAAACCCAGCTGTGCTGCCTTTTTTTGAATTTCATGTGCCTGTACCAGTGCAGGTGCATGCTTGATCTCATCTAACCGAGACTGTACTTTACCCTGTTTTTCCTGTTTTTTAATCTGTTTCCATAATGCACTGACTTGCTCAGCACTCAAATTTTGATATTTTTCCGCCTCAAAAACATGGGGATGACGGCGAATTAATTTTTCACTGATTGCATTCACCACATCATGAAAATCAAATAATCCTTTTTCATCAAACATTTGCGACTGAAACACCACTTGCAACAATAAATCACCCAGTTCATTGCGGATTTCATCGATGTCCCCCGAACGGATTGCTGCCTCGACTTCATAAGCTTCTTCAATGGCATAACGGGTTAAGCTTTCTGGTGTTTGCTGTTGATCCCATGGACACTTTTGTCTTAACTCTTGCATGATTGCCAATAACTTTTCCATGATGATCTCCACACTTGATCGAAGCAACGTGTTGCAGCCCGAATACGCTTATGCGTAATATACACGCACGCAAAAACTATCAATATAAAGCAAGGGAAGGCAATGCAACAGAGTGTTTTTATTAGTGGGGCTGCACAAGGCATTGGTGCTGAAATCGCCCGACTCTTCTACCAGCAAGGTTTCAAAGTGGGGATCTATGACATCAATCAACCCCAGGCACAGGCTTTAGCTGCAGAACTGGGCATACATGCCAAAGCCGGTTATCTGGATGTCAGCGATTACCAACAATGGCAAACCGCATTGCAGGAATTTACTCACTGGGCTGGTGAACTTAACCTGCTCATTAACAATGCCGGCATTCTCTACTCAGGACCATTTGAAAATACGGATATTCAATTGCATCACCGCATTATTGATATCAATGTCAAAGGCATGCTCAATGGCTGCCATGCCGCGTTAGCGCACCTGCAACAGGCCAGTTTTGCCCGTGTCATCAACCTCTCCTCTGCCTCAGCGATTTACGGTCAAGCTGATCTGGCGTCTTACTCCGCCAGTAAATTTGCGGTGCGCGGTTTAACCGAGGCTCTGGATGTAGAATGGCAGAAATATAAAATTCGTGTTCTGGATGTGATGCCTTTATTTGTACAAACCAACATGGTGAAAAATATGGATGCAGGCAGTATCCAGAATATGGGTGTGGATTTGACTCCTGCCGATGTCGCAAAACAGGTTCTAGATTTGGCACAACACAAAGATCATGCCTTGCTCCCTACCCATACGCCTGTCGGCATAAAAACCAGACTGCTCTATCAGTTATCCAGCATTAGTCCGCAGTTCCTGAATCGCTGGACCAATCTGTTTTTATCCAAACGTTAGGCATAAAAAAGCTGCATCGAAATGCAGCTTTTTACGTTGACCAGCTTAACTGCCTTGTACCAGACGTCTGGCACTGATAATCCCGGGCTGCTGCTCCAGACGAGCCAGCAATCTGGACAACTGTGCCAAACCTTTGACTTCAATCAATAACTTCATATTGGCAATACCATCTGCCTCAGAAATGGTATTGACCTGACGGATATTGATCTGGTCTGAAAAAATCACCTGAGTCAGATCCTTGAGCAAACCACGACGATCATACGCTTCCACCACGATCTGAACACTCTGACCACGGGTTGGCTGCATTTCCCAGTCCGCTTCAACCGCGCGTTCAGGCTCTTGTGTGGTCATGCGCAGGTAATCTGGACATGCCACCTTATGGATACTGACGCCACGATTCAAGGTGATATAACCGCCAATCGATTCACCATGTACCGGCTGACAACATTGTGCAATATGCAGCTCGACATTGTCCAGCCCATCAATCAGGATACCATGCGCAGATAGCGTATGGCTGGCACGCGGATTTAACGCCGGTTTCAGCACCAGTTCAGGTTCATCCTGATCCAGATGCATCTGACGGTTGACCTGATTCATCAAGGCATGCAGGCTGATATCACCGCTGACCAAAGCCACCAGAATATCATCACCCGATTTCAGGTTGAAATGAGATGAATAATCCTTCAGGTCAATACTCTTGGGATGAATGGCTAAACGTGCCAGCTCTTTCGTGAGTAGCTCACGCCCGACTTCGACATTCTTGCTACGGTCTTGCTGCCTAAACCAGTGACGTAACTTGTCACGTGCACGTGCAGTCTTGATATAACCCAGCGAATTCACCAACCAGTCACGGTTCGGTTCACGATCTTTCTTGGTTAAAATCTCAACCTGCTCACCGGTCTTTAACATATAGGTTAAAGGCACATAACGCTGGTTCACTCGTGCCGCATAGCACTTGTTTCCAACCTCGGTGTGCACATGATAGGCAAAGTCTAGAACAGTGGAACCACGTGGTAATTCCTTGATATCCCCATCACGGCTAAACACATAGATCTTTTCAAAATTCTCAAAATCCTGAATCTGATCAATGCCATTCGATTCTTCATCTTCAGCATGTGGCGTGGTTTCAGTACGTTCCTGATAATGCTCAAGGACCGCACGTAATGAATGCAAGCGGTCATTAAAGGAATGATCGGTATTCTTGGCACCTTCTTTATAGTTAAAGTGCGAACACACCCCAAGCTCAGCTTCGTTATGCATTTCAAAAGTACGAATCTGTACTTCCAATGACTTGTTCTCAGCAATTACCGCGGTATGCAATGAACGATAGCCATTGGCTTTCGGATTGGTGACATAGTCATCGAACTGGTTCGGAATATGCCGCCAGATCTGATGAACGATGCCCAGAGCGTGATAGCAATCTGGAACGCTCTTGACCAGTACACGCACTGCCCGAATATCATAAAGCTGATCGAAGCTCAGGTTCTTGCTTTTCATTTTTCGATAAATCGAATAAATGTGCTTCACGCGCCCGGTGATTTCCGCCTGAATATCATATGCAGCCAGTTCGGTTTTCAGTTTATCAATCACAAACTGAATATATTGCTCACGTTCCAGACGCTTTTCGTTCAGCAAAGACGCAATTTCTTTATAGCGTTCCGGGGCCAGATAACGAAAGGCCAGATCCTCCAGCTCCCATTTGAGCTGGGCAATCCCCAAACGATGAGCAAGCGGCGAGTAAATGGTCAGAATCTCACGTGCCACACGCTCTTGGCGCTCTTTGCTGGCGGTAGCCAATTCACGCAAGGCGTAGGTACGTTCTGCCAGCTTGATCAGTACAACCCGAACATCTTCCGTCACTGAAATCAGCATCTTATAAATGCCGTTTAGATGTTCACGTTGATTATTATTAAAATGGTCTTCTAAACGCTTATTCTTTTCAATCAACTCCGACAGTTTACCCATTGCAAGTGTGCCTTTTACCAAAGCCAGAACCTGCTCGCCAAACTGCTGTTGAATGTCCTCTAAAGTAATCAGACCTTCACGTACACTACGATATAACACTGCCGCTGAAAGCGTGTCTTCGTCGACATGCAAATGGGCCAAAATATCTGCCATACCAATACCTGTACTAAAGGTATTGATACGATGATCCGTCGCTTGCAACTCTTTTGCTAAGGTCAGCTCGGCAACTTTTTGAAGTTGTTTCAGCTCAGCCCCATCCAAAATACCACGCACCCGATCTAGCCAGGAGACCAGACTACTTTGCGCTTCAGCGGCATGTTCTACAGTCGCTTCCTCAGACAACTCTTGGAGTCGTCCAGGTAACTGTTCACGTACTGTGACCATACCTTTCTCCTCTGGATATGTAACTCATTTTTTAATCGTTTATCTCTTCGATTTTTTCCAGCTTCTCAATTTTCTCAAACAGGGCAATCGATTCAACATGTTCAGTATGCGTAAACATGTCCATCACCGCAGCTTTCTTTAACCGATAGCCATATTGTGCCAGTACACCTGCATCCCTTGCCAGTGTTGATGGGTTACATGATACATAAACGATTCTTTTCGCTCCAAAATTAGGTACATATTGCATGACTTCAAACGCACCCGATCGTGGAGGATCAATTAATAATGCATCAAATCCCTGTTTCGCCCAAGAATGATGCGAAAAGTCTTTTGTTAAATCTTGTGAAAAGAACATCGCTTGTGACAACTGATTGGCTTTCGCATTTTCAGTTGCCCGTTGCACCATCTCGTCACTTGCTTCAACACCCACCACTTGACCCGTTTCACCCACACGACGTGCAATCGGGAGCGAGAAATTGCCTAATCCACAGAACAGGTCAAGCACTCTCTCCCCTTGCTGTAACTGAAGCAATTCACATGCCAAGTGAATCATCTGTGCATTTACAGCGCTGTTCACCTGGGTAAAGTCTAAAGGTGAAAATGCAAATTTGACTGCAAAATCATCCAGACTGTAATGCAAGCGCATCGGTGCCTGAGCATCATCTACACGATGTAAACTCTCTGCCCCTTTGGGCTGCAAATACAACTGCCATCCCTTGAGTAACGTAAACTGACGTAATTGGTTGACATCCGACACATTTAATTCATCAAGATGACGAATCAGCAATGCCACCTCGGTATCGCCCATGGCCAATTCTATATGACCGATATGGGCTTTGCCTGTAAGACTTTCGAGTAATTTTCTAAGTTCAGGCAAGCTTTCGGACAAAGTTTGATCCAATACATTGCACTGCTGGATGGCAGTGAGGTGATTACTATGATGCTCACGAAAACCCATCACCAAACGGTTCTGTTTGGCAATATAGCGCACCCCGATACGGGCACGACGGCGATAATCGGTTTTTACCGAACGGATCGGTGCCAGCCATTGCTCAGGCTCTAAACCAGCAAAATGTTGTAAATGCGACTTCAACACATTCTGTTTCAACAAAATCTGCTGGTCAGGATGAATATGTTGCAGGCTACAGCCACCACATACCCCAAAATGAGGACAGATCGGATCGACACGACCTTCAGCCGCCTCACCTTCCAGCTTGATCATGTCGGCTTCTTCCAGACGAGAAGTCTGGTTGGTAATCTTTGCCTGTACCGTTTCACCGACGAGACCATAGCGAATAAAGACTTTCTTGCCATGCTTTTCTTTAGGATGGTCAGGATGCGTTCCATAATGCGCGATGCCGCGCCCTTCATGAGAAAACGCTTCGATTTGAAAGGTATAGGTTGGATATTGGGCGGGGCGATGTTTCGCTTTGTGTTTCAAAAGATGAACCTAATTTTTTGGCGCAAAAGTGGGTGCGGTAAATACAGTATATTGCGATGTTTGTTGCCATACCTGTAAAAATTCAGTTTGTTGCGTTTGAGTTTGTAAATAATCAATCGTTGCCTGAATCAACTGTTGATGATCTTTTTGATTGAGCTGACCTTTTAGCAGCAACCAGCGGATATAGACCAACCATGTATTCAGCACATCGCCTTCACAATAACTGGTCAGTTTTAACCATTGTTCAGTACGGACATAGTCTGGCACACGATAGCCAACTTCACCACGTTTGCCCGGAAAACCCAGCAAACAGGCAATATCATCCAGCTTCTGGAAATTACGACCATTAAACATGGCCATCACATCCATCAGGTCAACATGACGATGATGATAGCGATTCTGATAATTGTTGTACCGCTTCTGCTGGTCAATTTCGCCCTGGTCAAACAGGCTCGGCGCAGACAGGCCGTGGTACATGGCACGGAACAGAATCACAGGCAAGTCAAATTGCGAACCATTCCAGCTCACCAGTGTCGGCTGTTTCTTGTCAAAAATAGACAGGAACTTGGCCAGCATTTCTGCTTCGCTATTCTGTTCCTGACTGAATGAAAACAGGCGAAAACCTTTTTCATCAATCCATAATCCAGAAATACAGACAATCTCATGTAAAGGCAGACGCTGAAACTCTACACCTGATTCCTGGCGGCGAATCTTGGTCAATGCCTGTTCTACATCGGCTGCTGGCAAGTCCAGATCATGGAGATGTGCCCCGGCCTTGAGATCAGTCAGGGTCTCAATATCAAACACTAAAATCGGAAAGCGTAAATTCATCTTAAAATCTCTACCAATCCCTCCCAACCTCCCTTTTATAAAGGGAGGAGTTCTCCCTCTTTTTTAAAGAGGGGGTTAGGGGGAGATTCTAATCTTGAACTGAAAATAAACCCGTTGATAAATAACGGTCACCGCGGTCGCAGATAATGCAGACAATCACGGCATCAGGGGTTTCTTCAGCAAGTTTAACCGATGCCCAAACTGCACCACCGGAAGAGGTACCCGCACTGATCCCCTCGGTACGTGCCAGCTTACGCATGGTTTTTTCTGCTTCAATCTGGGGAATATCAATAATACGGTCGACACGACTACGGTCAAAAATGGTTGGCAGATATTCTTCAGGCCAACGGCGAATGCCGGCAATGCTGGAACCGTCTGAAGGTTGCAGACCGACAATCTGAATATCAGGGTTTTGTTCCTTCAAATATTTAGAAACCCCCATGATCGTACCTGTTGTGCCCATCGAGCTAACGAAATGGGTAATCTTGCCGCCTGTTTGCTTCCAGATTTCAGGTCCTGTGGTCAGGTAATGGGCCTCGACATTGTCCGGGTTACCAAACTGGTTCAGTACAAAACCCTTGCCTTCTGCCTGCATCTGCATCGCCAGATCACGCGCGCCTTCCATCCCTTGCTGCTGAGTCACTTCAATCAACTCCGCACCATAAGCCAGCATGGCATCTTTACGTTCCTGACTCATGTTGTTAGGCATGATCAGCTTCATTTTATAGCCGCGCATGGCCGCAACCATCGCCAAAGCAATACCGGTATTACCACTGGTGGCTTCAATCAAGGTATCGCCTGGCTGGATCTGTCCACGTTTTTCGGCCTGTACAATCATGTTATAGGCAGGACGATCCTTGACCGAGCCTGCCGGATTGTTACCTTCTAATTTGGCTAATACCGTGGCCTGGGTATGACACGCTAAACGCTGCAAACGTACTAAAGGGGTTTTACCGACATACTCATCCAGTAAAAATTCATCTGCTAAAAAATCAGTTTGCGTATTCGTCATGATCGACACCGATATTAAGGTGGCGACTATTGTATGAAAAAAACAGAAATACTGCACCATTTCACTCTGCTTTTTATTGGCAAGCAGATCGCTGCGCTTATCAGAAAGCATGCTAAGATATTGCGCAGAATGATAAATCTGACCGAACTATGTCAAATTTCAATAAGACCATATCGAAACGTTTACGCCTCAATCATGCTTATGGGCAGTTGATTGCACTGATTCTTGTGCCAATTGCAATTTTGACAAGTGTAGGAATTCTCTGGGTTTTAGCCGAAACCACCAACTCAGCCAAACAGCAACAGCGCTCAGATGCCTCGGCGATTCTGGCGCGTTATCATCAAACCGCGAATGATTTATTAAAGTTGGTGCAAGAGCAGCCCGATCAATATGACCGTGCGCAAAACATCATGCAAAAAATGTTTGATGAAAAGAATTTACAACGTGCAGTGCTGATTGATAATAAAGGACAGACCTATTTAAGTGTCGGTTATCAAAACAACCGCTTCTGGCCTAACTTCCCCAATAACAGTAATTTTTTCGGCCCGATTTCGCATAACCACAATAATATTTACGGTGCAAAACTGGACAGCGGCAATCCTGATTCCGTCTGGCTGATGATTGAACTGGACAATCAACCACTGGAACTGGCCCGTTATAAAGTCTTACTTTCATTGGTGGTCACCGGTTTATTGACCATCTTGATTTTACTATTCTGCCTGAATGTGTTCTCCCGCCGCTGGCTGGCCCCGATCTACGAGATTCGTATGCAGATGCAACGACTCAATGCCGACACCCTCGATCAACATATTGTGGTGAATAGTACCGGTGAACTGCGTTTACTACAGCGTGACATTGCCAATGTCGTCAAACGCCTGCACTTTAGCTTTCTCGAATTAAAAGAACATACCGAACAGACCGAAGAAGATTTACGTCGGACTCTGGATACCTTGGAGGTTCAGAACATTACCTATCGTCAGGCGCGTGACCAGGCGATTTCATCCAATCAGTCCAAGTCGGTTTTCCTGGCCAATATCAGTCATGAGCTCAGAACGCCACTGAATAGTATTGATGGCTTTATTCATTTGCTCTTACGTCAGCAAAACCTGAGTAATGAACAGAACCTGTACCTGCAAACCATTCGAAAATCCTCAGCGCATTTATTGGCACTGATTAATGATGTACTGGACTTTTCTAAAATTGATGCAGGTAAACTGGAACTCGAAACCGCCCCCTTTGATCTTGAAGAAGCCATCTTTGATGTGATGGATATGCTCTCGCCGCTGGCGGCACAAAAGCATATCAATATGGCCTTCTATTATGCTGAAAACATTCCACAGCATGTGGTCGGTGATGCGTTACGTTTCAAACAGATTCTGACCAACCTGATTTCCAATGCGATCAAGTTCACCCCTGACGGCGAGATCATTGTGCGGGTGCGGATGGAAGATGATGAAATCGGACAATGTTTATTGCATTTCAGCGTACAGGACAGCGGTATTGGCTTAAGCGGGACTGACCGTAAAAAATTATTCGAATCCTTTTCCCAAGGGGATGCTTCGGTTACCCGTCAATTTGGTGGAACCGGACTCGGTCTGGCCATTTCCAAACAGCTCGTACATTTGATGCATGGCCAGATTGGCTTTGAAGACAATCAGGAACGCGCACCCACAGAGAAAGGCTCGACCTTCTGGTTTACCGCATCCTTTAAAGTGGAAGAACAGGATGAGTTTGTCGAGCATCCTCATTTTGACCATTTACAGGTGGTGTCTTATCTGGCCCACCCTGCGACGGCCAGCGTGTTACGCTCCTATCTGGAAAATTATCGGGTTTCCCATATCGAAACCCAATCTATTCTGGACTTGTTCAGTCGTTTAAATCATCTCAATCAGCAAGAAAGCACTTGGCTGATTGTGGACCATAGCGGCGATACCGAAGCCCTGTTAAAAGAAATTCGTCAGCGTTATCACGGTAACCTTGCGGTGTATGGTTACCAGATGAGCCTTGATCCAAATATGCTGAATGAATATCGCGCTCGTCCGCTGTATCAACCGCTTAGTCGTCGCGAACTGGTTCAGTTACTCGGTAACCAGCCGATTTTCGAACAGGAACCTGAAGACTTTAATGGTCAAGGCCTACACGTTCTGGCCGTTGACGATCATCTACCTAACCTGATTGTACTTGAAGCTTTACTAGGTGAACTCAATGTCACCACCACCAAAGCACTCAGCGGACAAAAAGCCATTGATATTATTCAGGAGCGTATCGAGCAAAAATCACCACCATTTGATCTGGTATTTATGGACATTCAAATGCCGGTCATGTCAGGGATTGATACCACGCGCGCCATCCGCTCTCTAGAATCGACGCTTGATAACGGCATGCAACTACCCATCATTGCCCTCACCGCACATGCACTGGCAGATGAAAAGCAGAAGTTGCTTAAAGTGGGGATGAATGACTATGTCACCAAACCGATTCAGATGGAACAGATCATCCAGATCCTGACGCACTGGACCAAGAATAACTTTAGTGCCCAGCCAGTCAATATTGAACAAAAGCGTCCAATCGAGTCCATTGACCCTCATATTCTGAACTGGCAACAAAGCGTGCAGTTGGCTGCAAACAAAGAAGATTTGGCGCAAGACCTATTGAATATGCTGGTCGACAGTTTCGATACCGAACTTGCAGAAATGCAGCAGTTGATTGAAATGGAAGATTTTCCACAGCTTGAGCATGTGCTGCACCGTCTGTATGGCGCAACCCGCTATGTCGGTACACCGAATCTGCAACAGGTCTCAGGTGAGTTTGAACAGTTTGTCTCGACCTTACGCAAAGAGCGCCGTAAAGCAGATGATCAATTTATCCGTGAAACCAATCATCGTTTCAGTGAGCTCAATACAGCGATTGAACAGGTCAGACAGGCAGCACATTTGATCTTGCATGCGCACGACAGTTAAGGTGACTGGGGTGTCATGTTTCAGCCCTGACACTCATGTTATGCTGCCTCATCGAACACAATAAGAGTAAGACAGATGGCACTTTTACGCGTTGAAAAGAACAATGGAATTGCGACCGTTTCTTTAAACCGACCAGACAAACGCAATGCAATGAGCTTTGCCCTGCTAAAAGAACTGGTGGCCACCGCCAAAAAAATTGAAAAAGACCGTTCAATCCGCTGTGTCATCTTAACGGGTGAAGCCAATGTATTTAGTGCTGGCATCGACCTGTCTGATCTAAATAATCCGAAGAATACCGCATTTGCAGCATGGGAACTGATCAAGCCGGGCCAGAGCCTGTTTCAAAAAGCATTTTTAATCTGGCAGACCCTGCCGATTCCTGTGATTGCAGCCATTGAAGGCTATTGCTTTGGCGCTGGCATGCAACTGGCACTTGCCGCAGATATTCGCATCGCAACACCAAGCACTAAAATGTCGATTATGGAAAGTCGTTGGGGCCTTGTACCGGATATGGGACTGACCCGCTCCCTGAAAGGTCTGATTGGCGTTGATCTTGCCAAAGAACTGACGCTGACCGCACGCATCTTTGATGCCGAATATGCCAAGCAAATCGGTCTGGTAACGCATTTAGACAATGATCCATTGGCAAAAGCCCAGCTGATTGCCGAAGAAATATTACAGCGTTCACCTGATGCGATTATGGCTGCAAAACGCGTACTGGATGCAATGGAACACCAACCGGAAAAAGCATTACGTCTGGAAAAGCTGTGGCAACTTAAACTTATATTAGGTAAAAATAGTCGTCTTGCGCGTAAGAAGGATAAAAACCCGGAAGTGGAATTTTTACCGCGCCAATATAAATAAGCACAATCAGGGAACATTCACATGCATGTTAATCAACAAACACCCATCGCATTCTTAGGTATGGGTTTAATGGGTACACGTATGGCCAGCCGACTGTTACAAGCCGGTTATACGGTGGCGGTCTGGAACCGTAGTCCTCATGCATGTGAAGTGCTGATTCAACAAGGTGCTCAAAGTCTGGACTTGGCAGAGATTGGAAATTATCCTGTGGTTTTAACCTGTCTGGCCGATGATCAGGCCGTTCAAAGTGTATTTTCCCAAATTCAGCCAGCCTTAAAAGCACAGCAAATCATTGTGGATTTTTCCAGCCTATCCGTTGCCGCGACGCTAAGTCTTGCCCAAGCAGCACAACAACAGGGTGTGATCTGGATTGACTCTCCTGTATCCGGTGGAACCATGGGGGCTGAACAAGGAACCTTAGTCATTTTTGCAGGGGGTGATGCGGCGATCATCCAGCAACTTGATCCTATTTATCAGGTGCTGTCGCAGCGGGTAACCCGTATGGGTGACTCGGGTACAGGCCAAGCCACCAAGATTTGTAATCAGTTAATTGTGGCAGCCAACAGTACTTTGATTGCTGAAGCGGTGGCACTGGCAGATCAGGCAGGTGTAGACACCACCCTATTGGCTCCCGCCCTTGCAGGCGGCTTTGCCGATTCAAAGCCGTTCCAGATACTGGCGCCGCGCATGGCAACCGAGACCTTTGAACCGGTACAATGGAAAGTGCAAACTTTGTCAAAAGACCTCAACAATGCACTACAACTGGCACAAAGTTTTAACTTAAAGATACCTGTCGCACAAAAAGCCTTACTACAGTTACAAGCCCACCAAGAAAATGGCTTTGCCGAGAAGGATTTAGCTACTATTATCAAAGTTATAGAACAATAAACAGGGTCTATTGATTCAGGGAGTCAGAATATGAGCCATCTCGCAGTCAATTTATCAATGATTTTTACCGAAGTCCCTTTAATTGAGCGCTTTGCTTTAGCCCATGCACACGGATTTCAACAGGTTGAAATTCAGTTTCCTTATGAATTAGACGTAGTTGATCTGCGCACCCAACTGGAACAACATAATCTGTCACTATGCCTGATCAATGTTCCTGCCGGTGATCTGATGCAAGGCGGTAACGGGCTGGCAGGTATCCCGGGAAAAGAAATTGAATTCCATCAGGCGCTTGAACTGGCAATACGCTATGCCACCGCTCTCAATGTGCCGCGCGTTAATATTCTGGCCGGCAAACAACCTCTGGATGCAGATCTGCTCCCTTGCCTGAATACGCTAGCCAGCAACCTGAAGCTTGCTTGCCACATGTTGAGCGAGCAAGGTATCGAACTGGTTTTCGAGATGATTAATGGCACCGATATGCCACGTTTTTTGATTCAGAACATTGCTCAGGGTCAGGAAATGTTAGAGGCAGTCAACCATCCAGCCTTAAAAATGCAATATGACTGTTATCATATGGCGATGATGGGGGAAGATGTTTTAGCCGGGCTACAAGAAAATCTACACCAGATTGGACATATTCAATTTGCCGACTGTCCGGGTCGCCATGAGCCAGATACAGGAAATATCCCGTATAAACAGATCTTTGACTGGCTGCTACAAAGCGACTATCGCGGTCTTATTGCAGCGGAATATCGGCCAAAAAACCAGTCAGATCAATCTTTTGCCTGGAAAAAGAAGTACTTTTCCAATGATGTGAATACATAAACTGTTACTGCTAAAATTTGAACTTTTTAGAGAAAAACGGTATATTTGAGAATGAGCAATTGTCAGGAAAATATACCCTCTATGAATTTAGAACCATCGCCCAGCGCTTCTAATTCTCACGACCTAAAAATCAAAACAGCGAACAAAGATGTACACGCTTGCCTTAAAGTTGTACATGAAGCTCTCACTGATGTAAAAGCCAAAGATATTCTTGAACTTGACGTAAGTACGATCAGCAATGTTGCCGATGCAATTGTAATTGCAAGCGGTACATCGACACGTCATGTTAAAGCCCTTGCAGACAATGTTGCTGATGAAGCACGTAAAGCAGGTTTCCGCCCAATCGGTGTCGAAGGTGAACGCGATGCTGAATGGATCTTAATCGATCTCGGTTTCGTTGTGGTACATGTAATGTTACCAACCGCGCGTAAGTTCTATGACCTAGAAAGCTTATGGCGTGCACCCGAATCTGTAGCGTAAAGCTCTCCAAAAAAGCGACCGAATCGGTCGCTTTTTTTTAATTTCTAAAGACTAAAACTTCTTTTTAGATCTTGAGGTTTTATTTTGCAATTGTACCGTTTCGCTCTTCTCGAATAAGTTTCAGCATTGTTTCAGACATATCTTCCCTCATTTTTTTTACTATCCCCTTGGTTATTTCATCCAGCAGCTTTAGTTGCGCTTCACTCATATTTTTATAATTTTCACCTTGTAGTTTTTTTGCATCAAAACTACCCATCAATTCTTGCTCTTCTTGCCTACATTTAGCAAAAGTATCATTCACAATATCATTTTCAGCTTTAGGCATTTTTATTTGGGGTTCAATTTGTTGCATCAGACAATCAGCATATTTTGCACTCGCCTCTTCAAGAGGTTCCGCTAAAATTACAGAAGAAAAAGAGAAACTGATAAATACGATTACCAAAAATATTAGTTTTTTAATCACCAAAGCCTCTTAAAATATTTTCAACACTTCGGTAAAACATTAGCACCCCCAGAGCCCAATTAAAATAAAAGATTACCCAAAATCAGCTTACTTTATATCTTTATAAAATAATATTCACTTCATCAGCATTTATCAAATACTAATACATGTATTGGTTTTACCACAGCAGAACAGTTGGCTAGACAAGGACAACACCTGTTATAAGTCGCGCGTAAGTTCTACGACCTAGAAAGCTTCTGGCGCGCACCCGAATCTGTAGCGTAAAGTTCTCCCAAAAAGCGACCGAATCGGTCGCTTTTTTATACTTAAAAACTCGTTTTAAGCTAGTTTTATTATTCCTTCCCCCGCTTGATAGATTGCTTCTTTTCATTGCCAATCAGCACAACAATGCTAGTATGGATTCACTAATCAGCAATTAAATCTAAAACAAGATGAAAGATTCAACTGAATGGATTGAAACACTCAACAAAATTACTGGACTCGCGCAAACAGGTTTGTACTATTCAAAAGATGTCTACGACAAAGAACGTTATAACCAAATTATCAGTTATGTTCGCACTTTGATTGATTTAAAAGAAATTGACACGACAGACTTTATTGCAGATGTGCTTGAGGATGTCGGATATGCAACACCTAAAATAGATGTGCGTGCAGTCGTATTTAAAGACAATAAACTCTTATTAGCCAAAGAAACAGAAGACGGCTTATGGTCTATTCCAGGCGGCTGGGCTGATATTGGCTACTCAGCAGCAGAGAATGCAGAAAAAGAAGTTCTGGAAGAGACAGGATTAGAAGTGAAAGCAACCAGACTTCTGGCACTGACGGATCGGAGAAAACATCCTCATCCAGCCATGTTTTTACATGTGTATAAGGCTTTCTTTTGGTGTGAACTCATTGGAGGTGAGTTAAAACCAAGTATTGAAACATCTGAAGTGGGTTTCTTTGGTAGCAATGAATTACCTCCCATTTCTACAGCACGTGTCACAGAAGCACAAATTCATCATTTTTTTGAGTTACTGCAAGGTTTACCCGAGCAGACTGATTTCGACTAAGCTCCAATTCAAACAATTCATCATCTGCAAAGACCAGTAACGCGGCTCTCTAAAAGCCTGCAAATACCAGTTATCACCTGCCCTTAATTTTGACATGACAAATTGTCAAAATTGCAGCACTATACAGATTCTTGCCATCCCACCAATAAATAGCATAACTGGAGTACAGGAAGTGAAAATACTGATTACAGGTGCCAATACCGGCATTGGTTTTGCCACGGCAGAACAGTTGGTTAAACAAGGGCAACACGTGATTCTTGCCTGCCGAAACCCACAAAAGGCGCAACAAGCACAAAGCAAGTTACGTGCACTCGACCAAGCACAAGTCGACCTGATCTCCCTTGACCTCAACAGCCTTGAACTTACCCGAAAAGCAGCCGATGAAATTGCAGATCGTTACGGCAAGCTGGATGTGTTAATCAACAATGCGGGCTTATTTGCCAAGACTAAACAGCTGACAGCCGATGGCTTCGAGCAACAATTTGGTGTCAATTATCTCGGTCATTTTTTATTGACGCAAAAACTGCTTCCTGTTTTAAAACAATCTCCTCAGGCACGGATTGTCCATTTAGCCTCAATCGCACATTGGGCAGGCTCCATCAAACCCAATAAATTCCGCGCAGAAGGTTTTTATAATCCGCTGTTTTATTATGGGCAATCCAAGCTTGCCAATTTATTGCTGAGTAATGCCCTCGCAGAACAACTGGCAGATAGCTCAATCACCAACAATGCCTTACACCCAGGTGGCGTCGCTTCTGATATTTATCGCGACCTACCCAAACCAGTTTATGCGGCGATGAAACTCGGCTTAGTTCCAACTTCTGTTCCTGCAAAACTGATTACTCAAATGGCGATTGGGGATGAATGGGCGAAACGCAATGGAGCATATGTCAGTGCACATATGCCTGACTGGAAATCTTCACATGCCAAAAATCAGCAACTGGCACGTGACCTCTATCAGCAGTCTATGAACTTGGTTGAAAAGTTTATTTAAACCCAAATAACTTCCAATAAAAAAGCCACCCGAAGGTGGCTTTTACAATCTTGAGTGAAGCGGATTAGTGACCACCACCATTGATTGCTTTGGTCATGTCTTCCACAACTTTCTTGGCATCACCAAAGATCATCATGGTTTTTTCATTGTAGAACAAGTCATTGTCTAGGCCAGCATAACCTGTCGCCATTGAACGCTTGATAACCATAATGGTACGTGCTTTATGCGCTTCAAGGATCGGCATACCGTAAATTGGTGAGCTTGGATCATCTTTCGCCGCCGGGTTAACCACGTCGTTCGCACCAATCACAAGTACCACATCTGTTGCAGGGAAGTCCGAGTTGATCTCATCCATTTCCAAGATGTCTTCATAAGCAACATCTGCTTCTGCCAACAATACGTTCATATGACCAGGCATACGACCTGCCACCGGGTGAATCGCGAAGCGAACTTTTACACCCTGCTCTTTCAGAATTTCACACAACTCTTTCACTGCATTCTGTGCACGACCTTGCGCCATACCATAACCTGGTACAATCACAACGCTGTCTGCATTTGACATCAGGAAGCCTGCGTCATCTGCTGAACCAGAACGGTGGTTACGTTGAACTTGCTCACCCTTGTCTGCTGACGCAACTGCCGCACCGCCCATTGCACCACCAAACAATACGTTGATGATTGAACGGTTCATCGCCTTACACATAATGTAAGAAAGAATCGCACCAGAAGAACCAACTAGTGAACCCGCAACGATCAACATATTGTTTTCAAGTGTGAAACCAATACCTGCCGCGGCCCAACCAGAGAATGAGTTCAACAGTGATACTACAACTGGCATATCACCACCACCCACTGGCGCAATCCATACCCAGCCAAATGCAAGTGCAAGTGCTGTCATTGCCCAGAACGCAGTCATGTTTCCTGTGGTAAAGAAGTAGAAACCACACGCCAGCATTGCAATAAAGATGATGGCCTGAACAGGTTTAACCCATGCACCAGAGATTGTTTTTGCCCATTTCTTTGCAGCCAATTTACCGTAAGCAAATACAGATGCAGTGAATGTAATCGCACCAACGAAGCAACCTACGAACAATTCAAATAAATGAACTGAACTCATATGTGCATGTTGAACACCCGCAGCCGTTAAAGCAGCTTCATTTTGCGCAAACAATGCAGTGAGCTGGTTGTTATGCAAGATCGCAGCAATCGCAATCAATACCGCAGCCAAACCAACCAAAGAATGCATCAATGCTACAGTTTCAGGCATTTGTGTCATTGGAACGGTTTTCGCACGAGCGATACCCACAACAGCACCTAACACCATTGCACCGCCGATCATCCAGACCACTGGATGTTCAGCAACAAAGAAGGTCGTCACAACCGCAATCGCCATTGCGATCATACCGTAACGGTTACCCGCAATTGCAGTCTTAGGGCCAGACAAACCACGTAAGGTTAAGATAAAGAGGACAGCACCAATCAGGTAGAACCAATCCGCATAGTCTCGAATGAATTCCATCGCTTAGCCCTCTTTTTTCTTTTGCTTCGGCTTGAACATTTCAAGCATACGAGCAGTTACAGCAAAGCCACCGAAGATGTTAATGCTCGCCAAAAACACAGCAATCGCACCAAGCACGCTCACCACATTGACACTTTGGAATGCAACATTGGCATCCACACCAATCGCAGGCATACCTACGGTCTGGATCATCGCACCCACCACAATAATTGAAGACAACGCGTTGGTTACCGCCATTAAAGGGGTATGCAATGCAGGTGTTACGCCCCACACCACGTAATAACCTACGAAGATGGCAAGGACGAAAATTGTAATCGTTTCAACCATGAGAACTCTCCTTAACCGCGCTTGAGCAGTACTTGACCGCCATGTGCCACAAGTAACGCTTTCTGGATTTCATCTTCCTGATTGATCGCAAAGACTTTGTCTTTGTCGAATAATGTCTCAAGGAAGTTAAAAACGTTACGCGCATACAATGCCGATGCTTCTGTTGCAACCGTACCTGGAATGTTTGGGATACCCAAAATTTTCACGCCATTTTCAGTTGTAACCGTTTCGCCTTCTTTAGAACCTTCAACGTTACCACCGGTCTCAACTGCCATATCTAAAATGACAGAACCCGGTTTCATTTTGGCAACGGTTTCAGCTTTAATTAAACGCGGCGCATTACGACCTGGAATCAATGCAGTGGTGATTACAATGTCAGCATTTGATACAGCTTTATCGACAATCGCAGCTTGATCTTTGATGTATTGCTCACCCGGCTGCCAACCATAACCGCTTTTCGCAGCTTCAGCAGCACGTTGTTTTTCTTCATCGGACATTGGCACGTCTAGCCATTTGCCGCCTAGAGATTCAACTTGCTCTTTTGCGGTCGGACGTAAGTCTGTTGCTTCCACAACAGCACCTAAACGTTTCGCAGTCGCAATCGCCTGAAGACCAGCAACACCCACCCCCATAATCACAACACGGGCAGGTTTTACTGTGCCTGCTGCGGTCATTAACATTGGGAACATACGTTGATATTCAGCCGCTGCTAACAATACAGATTTATAGCCTGCCAGGTTTGCCTGAGAAGAAAGTACATCCATGTTTTGTGCGCGAGACAGCGTACGTGGAAGCAGTTCTAAAGCAAAAGCAGACACTTGCTGAGCAGCAAACTGG
Organism: Acinetobacter sp. 1000160; assembly: GCF_000588715.1. Taxonomy (NCBI): domain Bacteria; kingdom Pseudomonadati; phylum Pseudomonadota; class Gammaproteobacteria; order Moraxellales; family Moraxellaceae; genus Acinetobacter; species Acinetobacter sp. 1000160. Next base: position 66,096 of record NZ_JFWP02000011.1, read on the forward strand.
TCTAATTCTGGATTGCGGTAAGGGTCAAACATTGCAACCACAGTCGTATTCGCCGCAAGTTTTTGAATTTCGTCGCCTTTAGGGGCACGTACCTTCAAAATAATTTGGCTACCTGTATATGCATCGTCCGTAATGGTTGCGCCAACTTGTTCATAAGCACTGTCAATATACGCAGCTTTAACACCAGCACCACGTTCAATGACAACGCTATGACCTGCGTTAATCAACTTCTTCACTGTTTCCGGTGTAGCCGCTACACGACTTTCACCAGCGACAGTTTCGGTTGGGATTCCGATCTGCATGAGCGTCCCTCAAGCTAGTTTTTCTTAAGTAAACATCGCCAATAGCAATGTTTCCCCCAGGAGTATTCTTTGTAGAAATTTGGATTCTAATGGAAGTTTTTTAAATTTCCACCCAATATTTATTTAATAAATACCCATATTTTGAACTGATGATTCACATTTATATTGAAAACTTGTATGCTCAGCATGTTTGACTTTTTGAAAAGCAAAGCTCTCCATTCATATATTCTTAATATGAAATTTTGATCAGTCTCCAAGCGATCCATTCAGTTTTAATTGCGGTATTCCTTACCAGAAGGTACACCCACACGGCATTTATTCAACAAATTTACTCCTCATCCTTATCTTGAACAGCCTTGAACCAGGTTCCGTTTATAGTCCTTTGGTTTTTATTGTGGCTATTCAAAAATAATGGGTTGAATCAGCATCATAGACATGCTGCTGGGGAGTGGGATTGGCTTCTCTTGCTTTTCTCTTGGTCGTTTCGGCGACTTCTTTATGAATATGTCAGCAATACTTGCTGGATGACTTGTGATGAAATGACAAATTCTCTTATCAATAAATCTGAATTGAATTGTGATAAACCCTCAGAAAAACCAAAAAGAAATGTAAAAACTTGAGCAGGCATTTTTTCAAGTGATATTTGTATGGTTTTGTCTAGCAAAAGCCGTATTTTTGCACAATATTGGTGCAAATATTAAACAACTCAATGATTCGCTTCATCCTTCTGATTCAGCAATAATAAAATTTCCTGAAAATGTGCTCCCATTGCCTCTTCTGCGAGACAATCTTCTGGGTTTCTTAATGGACATTGTTGCAAAGACAGGCAGCCACAACCAATACATTGATCCAGTTGTTGACGTAGCTGAAGCAACATCATGATTTGCTGATCGAGTTGTCCCTGCCATTGTTGTGACATGACCTGCCAATCTTTTTTCGTGGCCACTTGCTGCTTCGGCAGGGTCGCAAAACTCTCTTTCATCTGTTGCAAGCTGATCCCGACTTGCTGGGCTGCTTTAATAATGGCAATCCTTCTCAACATCGCCCGTTGATAACGGCGTTGGTTACCTGCCGTTCGCGTGCCCCAGATCAATTCTTTTTCTTCATAAAAACGGATGGTTGGCACTGAAACACCACTTCTTTTCGCCAGTTCGCCAATACTCAGCCAAGTCTGTAATTGTTGTTTCAAAATCTGCTTGACCTCTAGTTAACTTGAGCTTTGATACTAACATACCACAGCAACCAGAATGAGTTTTAGCCATGAATCAGCCCCATACCGATGCATTTCAATTAATCAACCCCGATGCACTCTATGACCCGCATCGCAATGGTTATAGTCACGTCGCGATTGTAAAGCCCAATATGCGGATGATTCATATCGCAGGTCAAGGTGGCGAAAATAAAAATGGCGAGCTGTCAGAATATTTTGACCAACAGGTACAACAAGTCTTCTATAATATTCAGCAGGCTTTAGCTTCAGCCCAGGCCCAGCTGTCAGATATTGCCGTGCTACGTATTCTGGTCGTCGATCATGATGCTGATAAGCTTCAGGCGCTGGTCGCGATCATACAAGCTTTATGGAAAAATCAGGCATTTCCAGCCTGCACCCTGATTCCTGTACCTGCGCTAGCCCTAGAAAACATGCAAGTCGAAATCGAAGCTACCGCTTATACCGCATAAATCAGAACAGAGAATCCTATGTCTATCCCCCAAGAAGATATCAGTCAAAATAAAACTTTACTTTGGTTTATGGCGGCAGCGTGCGGTTTATGTGCGGGCGCCAACTATTATAGTCAGCCTTTGATTCATTCGATTCAGCAATATTTTTCGGTGAGCGAAGGTCAGGCAGCCCTGACCGTCACCTTTGCGCAAGTGTCCTATGCACTCGGCCTGTTGTTCATTGTGCCAATGGGCGATGTGGTTAACAAAACCCGATTTATTCCTTTATTGATGGGATTATGTGCTATTGGCTTATTCATCAGTGCCTTTTCAGTAAATTTACCGATGTTGTGGTTGGGCACGGTGATGGCTGGCCTGTTTTCAGTGGCAGCTCAAGTGCTGATTCCGCTGGCCACCATGACGGTAAAACCTGAAAAAACAGGCGAAGTGATTGGCTTTTTGATGAGTGGTTTACTGGTCGGTATCTTGCTTTCAACCAGTCTTGCAGGATTATTTTCCAACCTGTTTCACTGGAAAGTCATTTATGTGGTCAGTGGCATTCTGATGTTGATTCTGGCCTATGCCTTAAAAAGCCGCCTGCCTTATGTCATGCGTATGAAGCTGAATTATGGTCAGGTTTTTGTCTCCATGGCGCAACTGCTGAAGCAAGAAAAGCGTTTGGTGTTGCGCGCACTTGCTGGGGGGTTTGCCTTTGCCGCGGTCAGTATTTTATATTCAACCATCGCCCTGTTGCTGACTTCAGCCCATCATCTACAAGACCTGCTGATTGGTATGGTGCCACTGGTTGGTATTTTTGGGGCACTTTCTACCCAATATATTGGTAAATATGCAGATCAGGGCTATACCAGCCGACTGACCTGGATCGGTTGTGCCTTATTCATTCTCAGCTGGATATTTTTCTATTTCGGTCAAACGGTTTTAGTGAGCTATATTCTTGGATTTGCATTAATCCAGTTAGCTTTAGCATTAGTCCATACCAGTAACCAGAGTATTATTTTCCGGTTACGCCCCGATGCCAAATCACGGATTAATGCCATTTATATGACCGCCTACTTCACTGGCGGCGCTGGCGGATCGGCTTTGGGAATTTTTGCCTGGAATCATGGCGGCTGGAGTGCAACCTGTCTGGCAGGCTTCAGTCTGGTGTTGGCCTGCATGCTATTTAGTTTTATAGATTATGTTACGACCAAGCAAAACCAGATTGTAGCGTCTTGAATCTGGCTGTTTATGCTTAAAAATTGAAGTGATCGGGATCAGCATTGGTGAAATTTTGCTAAAACTCGTATAATGCTGCCCTTTCTTTTCTTGTCCACATCCGAGAGCCGTTTATGCCATCACTAGAATCATTACAGCCACGTATTTCCGTTGCGCCAATGATGGATTGGACAACAAAAGACTATCGTTTCTTTGCACGCCTGTTTAACCCCAATGTGGTGCTCTATACCGAAATGGTGACGACAGGTGCGATTATTTACGGCGGCGCCAATCGCCATCTCGACTTCAACAAAGAAGAACACCCGATCGTGTTACAGCTGGGTGGTTCAAACCCACAAGAACTCGCGACCTGTAGCAAAATGGCAGAGGATTGGGGTTATGATGAAGTCAACTTGAATGTCGGCTGTCCAAGTGATCGCGTTCAGAATAATAAAATTGGTGCCTGCCTGATGGCGGAGCCTCATCTGGTCGCCGAATGTATTCATAGCATGCAAAAAGCCGTGTCAATTCCGGTCACTGTGAAACATCGTATCGGGATTGATGATATGCAGTCTTATGAAGAAATGCTGCATTTTGTCGATACTGTCGCAGCAACAGGTTGTACGCATTTTATCGTGCATGCGCGTATTGCGATCTTGCAAGGTTTATCACCGAAAGAAAACCGGGATGTTCCCCCTTTACGTTATGAAGATGTGTATCGTCTGAAACTGGAACGTCCTCACCTGACCATTGAAATCAATGGCGGGATTAAAACCTTTGCAGAAACCCAGCAGCATTTACAGCATGTTGATGGAGTGATGATTGGTCGTGAGGCCTACCATAATCCGTATTTATTGGCGGAGATGGGACAACTATGGAATCTGGAAGCGCCTGATCGTTTTGAGATCATGCAGCAAATGATGCCGTATATTCATCAACGCGTTGCAGAAGGCGCTCCATTATCGATTATCACCCGTCATATTTTAGGTCTATTCCAGAACTTGCCGGGCGCACGAAAATGGCGTCAGGCACTCAGTGGCGGCAATGCAAAAACCATAAGCGATATTGAAACGGCCATTCAAAATATTCAGGCCGCCATGCAGCGTACCGAAGATTATCTAAAAGTACATCAAGCTTGAGTGAACCTCCCAAAAACGTGACACACTTCACACTGTGAAATATGATTTTACAAATCTGAAATTTTTTATTGTGTGTCACATAACTTGCTTATAATTAAGTAAATCTTCAATAAATATTGATTAAGAATTCATTATAAATTCAAAAATTTGTTATATTATTACATTACATTTTGGTTTTTTTGAGATTTATCGCTTACCATGTGCCGCGTAATAGATTCTGGCACACGTTCAGTTGTTTTGAAAATGCGGTAGAGATTCACAATGATTTATGATGTACCTTCAGTTGATCACAGTATGATTCACCCCCCTGCTCAGCAGGTGGTTATTCCTTATCGAGAAATGCCGAAGGCGCCATCAGTACCAGCAATTGATGTGAGTAAATTCTCGCAAAAACTGGCTAAACGCGCGTCTTATCGCAGCTCATCTCAATGTGCCAAATTTGTCAGAATCGCTTTACAGTCTGCAGGTGCCAATATCGTACAACATCCTGTTGCCGCTTCGGACTGGGGACGTACCTTACAACAGATCGGTTATCAGCAGATTAGCCCTGAGTTTAACAATCCTCAGCCAGGTGATATTTATATTATTCACCGCACCAAAAAGCATCGTTACGGTCACATTGCCGGCTTTACCGGTTCACAGTGGGTCTCTGATTTTAAACAGACCAGCTATGACGTTTATAAAGATCCCAATGTCACTTACAGCTATTACCGCTTAGCACCGCAATATCCACAAGCATAATCAATCCAATAAGAATTTAAGTCCTGAGCTTATCCAGTTTTTTCAGGACTTCCGCAACGGCAACCATCGCAAAACTTGACGTCACCACTACGGCTGAACCATAGCCTCCACAACGTAGACCAGCGCTTGGACACACCTCTGCACTCGAAAATGGATTATCGATCGAATAAACACAAGTGATGCCAAATTTCTCTTTTGGCTTTTTGCAAATCCCCATGGAACGAAGTTGGGTACGCAACTTTGCCAACATCGGGTCTTGCTCGGTCTTGGATAAGTCTGCGACACGGATTTTCAGCGGATCGAGCTTACCGCCTGCACCGCCGGAAACAATCAAGGGAATCTTGTTAAAGCGACAATGCAACATCAAGGCAAGCTTGGCTTTGACATCATCAATACAATCTAAAATGAGGGTCGGCACCGGATTAAGGATTTCTTTGACATTTTCAGGTGTGAGATAGTCATCAATCACATTCACTTGCATACGTGGATTAATTTGACGGCACCGCTCTGCCATCACTTCGATTTTTTCTTGCCCTAGTGTCGAACTCATCGCTGGCAATTGACGGTTAATATTCGATGCTGCCACCACATCCATATCCACCAAGGTGAGTTCGCCAATCCCTGTACGTGCCAGTGCTTCCACTGCCCAACTGCCGACACCACCAATGCCGATGACCATGACATGGCTTTGCTCGTAATGGGCAAAGGCATCTTCTCCATAAATTTTGGCCACACCAGCAAAACGGCGGTCATATTCATCATTTACAGGTACATCAGTCATATCAGCAGTGATCTATACAGTTCAGCAAAGCGTTATTTTAACGTGTTTTAGTCGGTTTGGGTGAGGAAGATAAGCCACCTGTTATCGATTAGCTGCGTCGGCTGAGCACAATAAATATGACAAAAATAGCGGCACTCAACACTAAAGCCAGCAGGTTGGCATTCATCCAGCCCAGTTGGGTCAAAATCGGTGCTGGCAAGAATGCACCCAAGGTGGCGCACAAGGCAATCATGGTTTCATTCAGCCCTTGTACGCGATGCTTTTGCTGTTCATTTAATCCAGCCAGTAAAGTCGAAGCACCTGAATACGCGAAGTTCCAGCCCACACCCAGCACAATTAATGCAACATTCATATAAATTCCCTTTTGTCCCAGCATCGGAATCAAAGACGACAACATCAGTAAAATAAAACCCGTATAAATCGTCCGATTAATCCCCCAACGCTGGATCAGCTTCGACACAAAGAACGAAGGAATAAACATGGCCAGAACATGCAGTTGGATCGAGATTGAGGCGTAATGAAAGCTATGATGTTGCTTTAACTGTAAGGAAGACATAATCATCATGACATTCATCACATAATAGGCAAATGCACCACTGATCATGGCAGCAGCAATCAGATTGACCGGGAGTTTGGCACGCGGTATTAAATCAGTTACCACCTGCTGGGCCTGTTGTAATTTAAACTTGCGATTCCAGAGATATAAAATGGGTGATAGCAACAGCGCCAATACACTGAAAATGCAATAGATCGCGGTAAAATCAGGTAAGCCTTGTAGCTGTTGAAACTGAATCGCCAATATTGGTGCAATCACAGCGGCCACCACACCACCCGAAATTACCATCGCCGTCGCTTTTGGAATTAAATCTGGCGCCAGACGATCCGAAGCTGCAAAACGGTAAAAGTTAGCTGTGGAAATGAATAAACCTAGCGAAAAATGACTGAGACACAATAGATCAAACTGTTCATGTTGTAAGGCCAGATAGCCCAGTACGCCCGCGAAGAAAAGACAAATACACCCAAACTGGAATACGATATGTCGACCCAGTTTTTTCATCAGAAATGAAAAGATAAACGTCGTCAGTAACATGGCCAGAAATTGCAAGCCATAGGGTATGGTTGCCAAGGCCTGCGTGGGCGCAAGTTTTAAACCGACAATGGCTGAAACTGTGACCGACAATACTGCTGCAATTAAATTAAATGCTTGGGCAACCAATAAATAATAAACATATCGCGGTAACTGGTTCAAAACCATCTTCCTGAATGATTGATTACTAACACCTTAACTCTAAGCAGCTCAAATTTAAATAAAAAAGATAAAAGACCTGCTTTGATCTTGCTAAACAATTTATGAGAAGTTTAATCCGTTCTCAGGCAGAACTTAATATCAACAATTGGCAATCCAAATAGATTTAATTTAAAAAGAGATCACTCCACCATTTAAAACAAATTTCTCACGTATTTTGAGTAACTACATATCGCAAATAAAGGCAGAGTTTAATAAGGAGTATTGTATGATAAAAAAATAATTGATTCGAAAATATGATTATGGATAAACAAGATCAACAGGACATTATCTTATGTATTCCAGGTATCTGGCAAAATCATTCAGCCTTATTACAGGCGCTATTGACCCATGACACAGGCTATATTTACGCAGGACTAATCATTAAAGCGTTAGCCAGTGATTATTTTGCTGAAATTGAAGAGCATAAAAACGATCCTAGTGTAAGCCAAGTATTTAGGCAGCAAAGTATGGATCGCTTTTCAGAACAAGAGCTACAACAAATCGAGCAACATCAGATGGTGATTTATGTGATTTGCAAAGCCGGATCAATAGCCTTAGCACAACAAGCGCTGTTACTGGGTCAGGCGCTACTTAAAGCCGGTGGATTAGCCATTAAAGTTGAAACGTCTGGAGTGACTCACCTTCGATCGGACTGGCTGAACTTTGATGCAGAGAATCTATTTGATTTATATAAAGCATTTGTTCCCACTGTTTTCGATCAGGACTCACTTTATTCTTGTGGCATGCATCAATTTGGCAAAGCTGACGGCTGTATCAACTTAAAAGTAGAACATGCCTCCTATGTCTTGAATCAGTTTTTACTCTATTTACTGATAGAGAATCCAACCCTGTTAGAGAATCAAACTTTTTCTGTAGAGGAAGGTGCAAAAGTATTAAAACTTCACAAAAAACAATCGAGTGATTTCTTCGAGGAAGACTCACTATATTTTAATCGTTGGGATGTTTGGTCGTTGAAGCCGAGCTTTAGCCTGAAGAAGTTATTTAGATTTAGCTAAATTCTGAAATGGAAGAGCCCTGTAAATATACAGGGCCCACTTCAATTAAGCAGCAATCAAATTGCGTAAAACATAATGCAGAATACCGCCTGCCTTAAAGTATTCCACTTCATTCAAGGTATCGATTCGACATAGCACCTTAAATTTGGCCTGACTACCATCTTCCCGAACGACCTCAACATCCAGTGTCTGGTGCGGTTGAATATCATCGGACAAGCCATGGATAGAAATGGTTTCATGCCCAGTTAAATTCAGGGACTGACGGGTTTGCCCATCCACAAACTGCAATGGCAACACGCCCATCCCCACCAGATTCGAGCGGTGAATGCGTTCAAAACTTTCGGCAATTACGGCTTTGACACCCAGTAAGTTGGTTCCTTTGGCAGCCCAGTCGCGTGATGAGCCAGTCCCATATTCCTTACCTGCAATAATCACCAATGGTGTGTGCTGTTGCTGATAACGCATGGCAGCATCGTAAATCGACATCTTTTCGCCTGTCGGAATATACAGGGTAATACCACCCTCTTCACCACCCAGCATCTCGTTTTTAATGCGGATATTGGCAAAGGTACCGCGCATCATCACTTCGTGATTACCACGTCGCGATCCATAGGAGTTAAAGTCTTTTGGTTCTACACCCTGATCCTGTAAATAACGCCCGGCAGGACTGTCTTTCTTGATATTGCCTGCAGGTGAAATATGATCGGTGGTGACCGAGTCTCCCAGTACCGCCAGAATATTGGCCTGTTCAATATTAGCGATGGCTTTCGGCGGCTGGTTAATCTCCTCAAAGAATGGCGGATGACGAATATAGGTGGAGTTATTTTGCCAAGCATAAGTCTGGCTCTGTGGAATCTGGATCGCTTGCCAGGTTGCATCGCCATCAAATACCGCAGCATATTCTTTATGGAACATCTCGGTATTCACTTTCTGTAGCACGGCATCAATTTCGGACTGGCTTGGCCAGATATCTTTTAGGTAAACATCCTGTCCGTCTTTGCCTTGCCCAATCGGTTGCGTGGTTAAGTCAGTCCGGATATTGCCAGTTAAACCATAGGCCACGACCAGCGGTGGTGATGCCAGCCAGTTAGTTTTCACCAGTGGATGTACGCGACCTTCAAAGTTACGGTTACCTGACAGTACCGATGCCACATTTAAGTCATGACACTGAATGGCGGCTTCAATCGGATCAGGCAACGGCCCCGAGTTACCGATACAGGTGGTACACCCATAACCCACCAGGTTATATCCCAATTGATCCAGATAAGGGGTTAAACCTGCTGCCGCCAGATAATCGGTTACCACTTTAGAGCCAGGTGCCAGTGAGCTTTTGACCCAGGGTTTACGTTGCAAACCTTTTTCGATCGCTTTTTTGGCCAGTAGACCTGCCGCCAGCATCACGCTTGGGTTAGAGGTATTGGTACACGAGGTAATCGCAGAAATCACCACATCACCATCATTTAAAGGATAAGATTTTCCGTCAATGGTACAAGACGGCTGTTCATGCCCCAGATTGGCTTTCTGTGCCTCTACTGCCGTACCGCCGCCACCTTCATTTTCCAGACGTTCTTTGGCTTCTTTCGCTGGTTTTAGTGTCAGTTCCATCAGGGCATTAAAGGTTTTCGGTACATCAGACAGTAATACACGATCTTGCGGACGTTTTGGTCCAGCCAGACTGGCTTGTACCGTGCTCATATCCAGACTCAGAGTATCGGTGAAAACCGGTTCATCTCCGGCATTACGCCATAGGCCCTGTGCTTTGCTATAGGCCTCAACCAGATCAATCCGTTGTTGTTGACGACCTGTCAGGGCTAAATAGCCGAGTGTAACTTCATCAATCGGAAAGAAACCGCAGGTCGCGCCATACTCTGGCGCCATATTGGCAATGGTGGCACGATCCGCCAAAGGCAAATCGGCCAGACCATCGCCATAGAACTCTACAAATTTACCCACCACGCCTTTTTGACGTAGCATCTGGGTAATGGTCAACACCAGATCGGTTGCGGTAATACCTTCGTTCAGTTTGCCGGTCAATTTGAAGCCGATCACTTCTGGAATCAACATCGATACCGGTTGCCCCAGCATGGCCGCTTCGGCTTCAATCCCGCCAACGCCCCAACCAAGCACACCTAATCCGTTAATCATGGTGGTATGTGAATCTGTGCCGACCAAGGTATCCGGAAAAGCAAAATCCTGCCCTTCATCTTCTCCTAGCCACACTGCTTGTGCCAGATATTCCAGATTAACCTGATGACAAATTCCGGTGCCCGGGGGTACCACGCTAAAGTTATTAAACGCAGACTGCCCCCAACGCAGGAATTGATAACGTTCACCGTTACGTTGCATCTCAATTTCGACATTCTCGGCAAAAGCCTGATCATTGGCGAAATGATCCACCATCACCGAATGGTCAATAACCAGATCCACCGGGGAAAGCGGATTAATCCGGTTTGGATCCCCCCCGGCCTGCGCCATGGCTGCACGCATGGCAGCCAGATCGACCACCGCAGGTACACCGGTGAAATCCTGCATCAATACCCGGGCAGGACGATATTGAATTTCCTGATCTGAACGTTTGCTTTTCTGCCAGTCCACCAGTGCCTGAATATGCTCGACTTTTACACTTTTTCCATCTTCAAAGCGCAGTAAATTTTCTAGCAAAACCTTGAGTGACTTGGGTAGGCGGTCAATATTACCCAGTGTCTGTGCTGCATGCGGAAGGTTAAAAATTTGATAAGATTTAGAACCGACGGTAAGTGTTTGTAATGCATTGAAACTATTGATTTTGCTATATCTGGCCATCAGGTTACCCTCCCAGTATTGGCTGATTGTTTATTATGAAGTTCTCTGTTTAATGTAACCCTGTTTGGGAATGGATGTGTTCCCTTTTAGTTACCTTATTTTTAACGGGATTATGGTTGTTATTCGAGACGCAAGGCTGTGCATGAGTTTTGCCACAGTTGCTGGGCAAGTTGTGCTTGGGGTAGCTCAAGTATTTGCGCTAAGCTGTCTAACACATAAGGTAAATTGACAGGCGTATTGCGGGTTCGATGTTCGGTTGAAGTCTGACAGCACAACGGCGTCATATCCGGGCAATCGGTTTCAATCACCAGATGTTCGGGACCAATGGCATGCACCACCTGATGCAGTTTTTTTGCATTGGGATTGGTAATTTGCCCGGTGATGCCGATTTTAAAGCCCAGCTTGATCATGGCTTTGGCTTCTTCTACACCGCCACTGAAAGCGTGGGCAATCCCGCCTAACTTGAATTTTTGCGCCTTTAAAATCGCAATGGTTTCAGCATGTGCTTTACGGATATGCAACAGCACCGGTTTTTGATATTGCTTGGCAAGTTGTAATTGCTCAATAAAATAATGCTGCTGTTTGCTCAATAATTCTGGCTGTTTATGTTGTTTTAAAAAGGTATCCAGACCAATTTCACCGATTGCTACACAATCAAGCTGCTGCAAAATCTGTTCTAAATCCTGTAAATGTTCTGGCTGATGCTGTTCAATATAAAAGGGATGTAAACCGGGCGCCAGATAAGACTGCGGTACATGCTCCCAGCCTTGTAATTGCTGATGGGTCTGAATCAACTCATCGAATCGTGATTGCAGAAACCCGATTAATACCAATGCCTCGACCCCCACCCGTTTGGCCTGCACAGCCAGATGTTGCCGATCATGATCAAAATCGGCAACATCAAAATGGGTATGGGTATCGAACAGTTGCATCAGCGCTTACTTGCTCTCTTTTGCGACAGGTGTAGAGGCAGCTGGTGCGTCCACTTTTGGCAAATACTCAGGTTTTAATACCCCTTGTAATTCACTAAATGGAATCACCAGACGCGGCAAACCGACCACATACGGGCCAATATCATATTCGCCATATTGCAGGATCAAGCCCTGTTCGCCCAATAAGAAATTATCTGTCACCTGAAATGGCCAAGCCTGTTCGTATTCCTTAGGATCTGTGGCCAGTTTGGAATCCACAATCCAGGTTTTAAACGCTTCATGAGCCAGCTTGTCTAAGGTCGCTTTCTGTTTTGGCAATAACAGATCCTGTAACTGCACCTGTTTCTGATTTGCCAGATCAAAGTTGTAATAACGCTGCGAGGTTGCGCCATGCGCCCCACCTAAATAACTGCTGCTATTCAGAACTACGGTTGCCAGTTTACCTTTCGGCTGCAAGATCTTTGGCTTGATCATTAAGCTGATCTGGTGGCTGCTACTTAACGCTTTTAACTCTTCATCAATTTTGACAAATGAATCTGCATATAACTGGGCCTGACTGTCCAGATCGGATTTTGCTCCAGTGCTTTTTGCGGTTGAAGCAGCCGGTGCATCCGCATCGACCACCTCAAGCATTTTGCCAAGCTGTTCAAGAATTTGCTGATCAAGCAACTGATCGATAAACGGGAAATTACTTTGCAAACGCTCAACCGTAAAGTCAGGACAGGTATTGCCCTTACATTCAGGGAGTTTTACCGGAATCTTAACCGTTTCGCCTTGTAAAACCGGTTCAGCCTGCTGTTGTACAGCAGGTGGATCTTGCGGCTTATCCTGTGATTGTTTTGGCTCCGATTTAGGCTGGCAGGCTGCAAGCAAAACAGCACATGCAAGAACGCTATATTTATAAAATGTTTTCATCTGAGACCTATAAGCATTGTTATTACACAAGATTTTTAAATGCTATCGAAGTTAATGCAAAACTGCTAGAAGCACATGCAATTTCTATACGAAACTTAAAACTCTACATTATTTTGATAGGAAATCTAACTCATCTTCACTCTGCACTAAAAAATCAATTTCGAAATCACTGTCTTGGCTAAATAAAGAATGTAAATCCGCTGGCTGGCCAATTGCGCTCTTTAGCATTTCAACTGCAATCTTTAAATAGCCTTGAGGATTTGCATATAACGCCACTTCACCAAAACTTCTAAACTTAGCCATTGCTTCATCTTCAAGTATTGATGCCTCAATGTTTTGAATAATTTCTAATATCTCATTATCTGTCATTCTCTGCCCTATGCTTTAAAACATCTGCTGATAAATCTCAGCTTGCAGCATCTGCCGAGTCTGTTCAGTGGTTAAATAAATATCCAGTTGCGGGGCATCTTTGCTAATTTCATTGGCCCGATAATGTAAACCGATACCCTCACCATCAAAGAACCAGTCTGCCTGTCCCCAATACAGTTTTTTTGGCACCTGTTTTTTTACTTCTGCCGATTGTTTTGCAATCCATTGTTGATAATGCGCCTGCACAATATCATTTAAGGCATTTTGCTGATTTTTCTGGATCATATCCAGCACGCTCAGACTCTTTTGCAACTTGCGATCTGCCACAAAGAAATAGAAGCGATCTTTCACCGCAAGATCTTCTTGCTGGGCATTAACTCCCACCTGTAACAGCACATATTGATTGCGCTGTGAAGCAATCCGGGTATTCAGATGCAGTTCATAGGCCTTATTTTTAGAATACTTGTCCTGCCACTCATCTGACTTTTTCACATAGGCATTAATGGCCTGTTGCAGCGTCAGGTTTTTATCCAGTTCAATTTGCTGCTGGATCACCTTGGACTGATTTTTTGCAATCCATGCATTTAGCCATTCGTCCTGCGTTTTTACCGTCTGGATATCAACATCAATACAGTTTTTCTTTTCACAAAATGGCAAGGCATAGTCCGCCTTGGCCTCTTTCATATTTAAGTACGGCAGCACTTCAGCTTTTTCGACTGGTGCCGCAGCCGGTTTACTTTCGACGGTATCGGCTTTATTTTTATCTGGATGATCACATGCGGTTAAAGCCATCATTCCAATCAAGACACTGACAGCAAAAAGTGGTTTTAAAGCATTCATTTCATCATCCTTTATTTTTAGGTCGTTCAATTAAAAACAGCCTCTAATTAGAAGCTGTTTTTATACAGTTTAGTGTTCTCGTGTGTTACGGAACTGGATATCTGGCCAGCGTTCTTGCATTAACTGCAAGTTTACACGGCTTGGCGCCAGATAAGTTAAGTGACCGCCACCATCAACTGAAAGCTGATCATGTGCCTTTTTCTTAAACTCATTCAGGATTTTGTCATCATCACAGTGAATCCAGCGTACCGTATGAACACTCACTGGCTCATAAATACAGTCCACCTTATATTCTTCTTTTAAGCGATAGGCCACCACATCAAACTGTAACACACCGACTGCACCGACAATCAGGTCATTACTGATTTGTGGCATGAATACCTGAGTTGCCCCTTCTTCAGATAATTCTTTCAAACCTTTTTGCAATTGCTTCGATTTCAAAGGATCTTTCAAGCGTACACGGCGGAACATTTCAGGGGCGAAGTGTGGAATACCGGTAAAGTGCAAGCTTTCACCACTGGTAAAGGTATCACCGATCTGGATGGTACCGTGGTTGTGCAAACCAATGATATCCCCCGGCCAAGCTTCTTCCAGATGCTCACGCTCACCCGCAAGGAACGTCAATGCATCACTGATACGCACGTCTTTACCGATACGTACATGATTCATTTTCAGACCTTTTTCATATTTACCTGAGCAAATACGCATGAAGGCAATCCGGTCACGGTGTTTCGGGTCCATATTGGCCTGAATCTTAAACACAAAGCCAGTAAAACCTTCTTCTTTGGCTTCAACCATACGTTCTTGAGTTGGATGTGCTTTCGGTTCTGGTGCCCAGTTAATAAAGGTATCCAGAACATGATCCACGGCAAAGTTACCCAATGCGGTACCAAACAGAACAGGGGTTTGCTTGCCTTGCAAGAATAGTTCACGGTCCAGTGGTTCATTGGCCATCTGCACCAGCTCAAGAGATTCTTCAAAAGAAGCCCATGCCAACTCACCCACTTTTTCACGAATATCCGGATGGTCATAACCATCACGAACATCGATATCGGTAATGGTTGAACCAAAACCAGCTTTATAAACATAAAGCTTGTCTTCAAGCAGGTTATAGACACCCGCAAAGTCACGTCCCATCCCTAAAGGCCAGGTGATCGGTACGCAACGGATATTCAGGACACTTTCAATTTCATCCAGCAATTCCAATGGCTCACGGATTTCACGGTCCATTTTGTTAACGAATGAAATGATTGGCGTGTCGCGCATACGACACACTTCCATCAATTTAATGGTTCGTTCTTCAACACCTTTGGCGCCATCGATCACCATGAGTGCCGAGTCAACTGCCGTCAAGGTACGATAGGTATCTTCCGAGAAGTCTTCATGTCCCGGTGTATCCAGCAGGTTGATGGTGTGCTTTTTATAAGGGAATTGCATCACCGAGGTGGTAATCGAAATCCCACGCTCTTTTTCCATTTCCATCCAGTCGGATGTAGCAGAACGGTCAGACTTACGGCTTTTTACCATCCCAGCAACCTGAATGGCCTTACCCCATAACAGCAGTTTCTCTGTCATGGTGGTCTTACCCGCATCGGGGTGGGAAATGATCGCAAATGTGCGTCGTTGGGCAACCTGTGCCGCTAATTCATCTTTAAACATGCGAAAAATCTACAATTTTGTGCACCCCTCTGTATCTGCAAATGGAGATAGAGGCAGAGAGCGTGCGAAAGAATTTAAAATTGGCGTAATTGTAGCAGATTTAAAGAAAATATTGATTGATTGTTGAAAGGCTGCCCGCTAAACAGGAGCAGTTGTATCCGCAGTTTCCAGAACCGGTTGATCTTGCATCATCGCCAGCATCTGCAACCGCTCCACACCCAGTTCATCATTTTAACTTTTCAGCATGCTCAGATCTCGCTCAACAATACATTTTGAGTGGAAATTACTGCGGCTAAAGTCAATGAGAGAAATTTACGAAATTCATCTATAATTAAAGGCTTATAAGTTTAATAAAATAGATACCACACAATATGGCTCAAAAACTATTCACGCTTGTGGCCCTGACCAGTTTAACTGCCTGTTCAACGCTTCCGCCTCAATATACATACCACCCCGTGCTTCAGGATAAAATTATTGCAATTGGGAAAATGACCACCCCAACCCAGCAGCAGATTGTTTTTGCTGGAGAACGTTATACCTACATAGCGGATCAGGGCGGTGCAACCGTCTTTAATATCATTCAGCATACGCGTCCTGAGCAACGCTCCTTGATGAATCAACTACCGATACAATTTGAAATGCTGTCTGATACCCAGTTTAAAAGCACCTTAAGACTTCGTTATAATCAACCCATCGGCCTGCTACCAGCCAGTGAATATCAGCAATTAAAAGCCTTGGGCTTTACCCAAACCACCACCCACTGTACTTCGGCATTAGTCCCGATTGAAAACTGTGAATATCCTTTAGCATCGATTGATCTTTCTGGGCAAATCTATCAACAGGTTGCCAATCAACAAGCCATTCCCTATCAATTAAAACAGCCCTATCCAATTTCCATCGTGAAAAAAGTGGAACAACATCGTCAGGGTAGTTTTAAGAAGAAAGCCAAAGAGGTGGCCACAGGGGTCGCGATTGTGCCTTTGGCGATCGTTGGTGCGGTGATTTATGTGCCGGTTGTCTTGGGTGCGACGCTACTGTCAGGAGGAAAGTTAGAGTGGCATTAACGTAACCCAATGAACTCAACAAGAGGCGCTTGCTCAGGTCTAATCTCAGCCATAAAAATGATGCGTGGCACTGCATTGCCCTACGCTGCAACTGTCTTGTAAAGAACAGACTGGAACAATGGCGACAATCAATGTGATTCTGAGTGTTTAAACCAGTTTTTCCATGAACTGGTATAACGGGTTTCAATTGAAATCGCAGGAATTAGTTTACTTCTCAATAGCTCGGTTTGGCCTAGGTGCTTCGCCAGTCGGGCTTTGACCGAATGGATACACTCTCGGTCACCAAACTCGCACCGGTCTAAACTTGTCCCGCCACAGGGACCATTGGCAAGCCCTTTGGGACAGGTTTCAGGGCAGATATACAGCGTGTCATCCAGACGGCAGTGCCCACAACTTTCACAGCCCACCAGTGGATGTTTGCTCCAATGTTCCATTTTCAATAAAAGCTGATCAGGCCGAGCCTTATTCCAGAAATTGGCTTTAAAAATAAAACGGCCAACCCCGAGCGCCGCATGAGATGCAAAAAAAAGCTGATGCATTAAATGCATTTGCTTATATTTAAAAATCTGGGCTGGGGGGACAGGTTTTGAAAAAGTGGCCAGCTCAGGTTTAAGCTCAAGCCCTGAATCCATTTTCCACAATTGTTTCCAGGCTTTTTCACAGGTTGCTAAAGACCAGTTTTCATATTGCTTTAAAAACTGTTCCAGTTTTTGTTGTTCTTGTGGCTTATGACAAGCTGATAAATGCACTCCAACAAAACCGAGATGTTTACAGATCAGGATCTGCAGCGCACAACGCGCATAGACATTTGCTTCCGCCTGAACAGGATCAGCCTCGTATTCACTTTTCAGGACATGCACAATATGCGCTGGAATCACCAGTCCGGCAACCTGATGTTTCAGCATAAATTGCGCGCGTTTTAAGCTCAGCGGCATGACGCAGGCAATTAAAGGAAATTGTTTGTAATGCTGAGAGATAAAGGATTGACTGTGCTGAAGACAATCCAGATCAAATCCAAGCTGGGTAATCAGAAAGTCTGCGCCTGCTTTGATCTTTTTATGTAGTTTCAGATATTGGGCATCCCGCTCTGCTTCCGTATATTTAAACGGATTAAAAGCCACGCCGATATTAAACAGATGCCGTTGTCTGGCTGCCATCACAGCACTCACAGACTCGAGATAACGAGTCCGTTGCGCCGGGATTTCGCGGCCAAAATTATGATTCTTCAGTTTATCGCCGCTTAGTAAAAGCAGGTTGTGATATCCACGCTGCTCGGCCTGATTGAGAAAGCGTTCAAATTCTTGAATATCCCGACCTTTACCTGAAAAATGCAAAAGTTTTTCAATCTCAGGCGCGTATTGTTGTGCCAACTCTAATGGCGCAGAGTCTTCATCGCTATGCACACGATCAGCCAACGTCATCATGGCAGGATAGCCAGCCAGACTTAGGGGAACTGCCAGCGTATCACGGTTAGAACATAGATATTCCACCAGAATACAGAATTGCTTTTGCTCTAAGCACTGAGAAAATAAAGACATAATGAAAAAATTTAAAAAGGGAGAATTCTGGGCCATAGCGCAGGCCTGAAATTATAAGGGATATACCTTGAAAGTAAACCGGAGGAAAGTTTTACAATTTCTGAGGTCGTGAAATGGCCGTGAGAGCGCATAAAATTTCTAAACATGAATTTCACTCACTTTTCAGTGAAACAAAATCATTTTTATTCATGTCATGTTTCAAGTATAAATTACTGCATGCTCTTCACACGAGACAATCTGAGGATTGATTCTGATGAAGCCACTTTGGCAAATATCAGAACCGACTGAAAATCCGATTGACTGGGAGACTCCAAAAAATTGGAACATCCGGAAAGGGCAACGAAGCAATAAGGTTTTATCTCAGAATTTAGGGTATCAGATCATCATGAGCAAAGAGTTTACATTTACGATTAAGCGCATTAGTTTCGATGAAAACTATCAGCCCTCAGACAATACGCGGATCACCACCAACTTTGCCAATTTGGCCAGAGGTGAAAGTCGCCAAGAGAATCTGCGCAATACCTTAAAAATGATTAACAACCGTTTCAATAGTCTGGCGCATTGGGATAACCCGACAGCAGACCGTTATTCTGTCGAACTTGAAATCATTTCGGTTGATATTGATGTTGAAGGTAAAGGTGAGACCTTCCCGACCATCGAAATCCTGAAAACCAATATTGTGGATCATAAGAATAATCAACGCTTTGACGGTATTGTCGGAAATAATTTTTCCTCATATGTGCGCGATTATGATTTTAGTGTATTACTGCTGGAACATAATAAAGACAAGGCGCAATTTAGCCTTCCAGAAAACTATGGTGAATTGCACGGGAAAATCTTTAAATCATTCCTGGACTCAAATACCTATAACAGCAACTTCCATAAATCGCCAGTGATTTGCCTGAGCGTTTCCAGCAGCAAGACTTATCATCAAACTGCAAATCAGCATCCGGTGCTGGGCGTGGAATATCAGCAGGATGAATATTCGTTAACAGATCAGTATTTCGAGAAAATGGGCTTAAAAGTTCGCTATTTCATGCCGCCAAATAGCGTGGCGCCGTTGGCCTTTTACCATCGCGGTGATCTGCTGGATGATTATACTGACTTGGAACTGATCGGCACGATTAGTACCATGGAAACCTTCCAGAAAATCTACCGCCCAGAGATTTATAACGCGAATTCAGTCGCAGGAAAAACCTACCAGCCAAGCTTGAAGCATCAGGACTATTCATTAACTCGTATTGTTTATGACCGGGAAGAGCGCAGCCAGTTGGCGATTAAACAAGGCAAATTTACTGAAGAACAGTTCATTAAGCCTTACCACACGATTCTTCAGCAATGGGCTGCAAACTAATTACTTTATTCACCTAGATAAACAAGATTATTGATTATGAACCGATTATTACCGACGTCAACTGCTGGCAGCTTACCAAAACCGTCTTGGCTGGCAGAGCCAGAAAAACTCTGGTCACCTTGGAAGTTGCAAGATGAGCAGTTAATTGAAGGCAAACAGGATGCATTGCGCCTGTCCTTACAAGAACAACGCCATGCCGGTATTGATATCGTCAGCGATGGTGAACAGACCCGCCAGCATTTTGTCACCACCTTTATTGAACATCTGGACGGCGTCGATTTTGAAAAACGTGAGACCGTGCGTATCCGTAACCGCTATGATGCAAGTGTGCCTTCAGTGGTCGGTGCCGTATCTCGTCAAAAGCCGGTGTTTGTCGAAGATGCCAAGTTTTTACGTCAGCAAACCAGTCAACCAATCAAATGGGCGCTGCCAGGTCCCATGACCATGATTGATACGCTTTATGATGGTCACTATAAAAGCCGTGAAAAGCTGGCGTGGGAATTCGCTAAAATCCTGAATCAGGAAGCACGAGAACTTGAAGCTGCTGGTGTTGATATTATTCAGTTTGATGAGCCTGCATTTAATGTGTTCTTTGATGAAGTGAATGACTGGGGCGTGGCAACTTTAGAGCGTGCACTGGAAGGGCTGAAATGTGAAACCGCGGTCCACATTTGCTATGGTTATGGCATCAAAGCCAATACCGACTGGAAAAAGACACTGGGTTCAGAATGGCGCCAATACGAAGAAGCGTTTCCAAAGCTACAACAATCTAAAATCGACATCATCTCACTCGAATGTCAGAACTCTCGTGTGCCTATGGATCTGATCGAACTGATTCGTGGCAAAAAAGTGATGGTGGGTGCAATTGACGTTGCCACTAATCAGATCGAAACACCTGAGCAAGTTGCAGATACGCTGCGTAAAGCGCTTCAGTTCGTCGATGCAGACAAGCTCTACCCTTCGACCAACTGTGGTATGGCACCCTTATCACGTCAGGTGGCCACAGGCAAACTGCATGCTTTAAGTGCAGGTGCCGACATTGTTCGCAGAGAACTCTCCGCTTAATATTTACCGAACTGTGGAACGACAAGGGCTGCAGCAGGTAGCCCTTGCTCTATTCAGACAGCTCGGATTTGATTTGGGAATATCGTGATGATTGAAGCGACAGACTTTAGAAACGCAATGTCTTTATTAACCAGTGCCGTTAGTGTCATCACCACGGCTGGCTTGACGGGGCGTTATGGCTTTACGGCCTCTGCCGTATGTAGCGTGACCGATACGCCACCGACCTTACTGGTCTGTATGAATCAGGCATCCAGTTCCCATGTCCATTTTGTAGAAAATAAAGTGTTAAGCGTGAATGTGTTAAGCGCGCAACAGCAGCATATTTCTACGGCATTTTCATCCCGCTTAAGTCCGGAAGAAAGATTTAAACATGGCGTCTGGACAGAGTTAGAAACCGGTGCCCCGGTATTAAAAGATGCACTGGTCAATTTTGATTGTGAAATTGAGCAGGTTCAGGCCGTGGGAACCCATACCATTTTCATTTGCCGCATCGTCGCCATTCAGCAAGGCCAGCATGAGCACAGTCTGGTTTATTTTAATCGTGCTTATCATCACGTCGGGCAGACAGAAATCGCTTAACTTTCACAACAGTCCATGATCTCTTTTGCACCATTCGAAACCTACTCCAGACATGCATCGCAACAGCTCAAATGATTGGCTACAGCCTTTGTGGATATCGCTTCACTTATCCACAATTGAGGCACTACCGAGATTGAATCACTCATCCTCTTGTTTGAAAATTTCCTTTACTCAACTCGAGAACCATCAGTCCATTGCAATGACTTTAGCTTCCTGAATGATTCAGTTAGGATGAAGAGGGTTTCGTAACCTCACACTTTCCGTTGCATGCTTAAAAGAGTAAGAATATGTCACAACAAGATTTTGAAAATGGATTAAAAGTTCGTACCGAAGTCATGGGCGAATCATTTGTAAAACGTGCACAGGACAATACCGTTCCTTTTACGCAACCGTTGCAAGACTGGATTAATGAGCATGCCTGGGGATCGACTTGGCAACGTGAAGGTGTACTGCCCCGTAAATATCGCTCGCTGGTCACGATCGCCTTCCTGACCGCACTAAAAAGTCCAACCGAGTTGAAAGGACATATTCGAGGCGCGTTAAACAATGGCGCCAGTGTCGAGGAAATACAGGAAGTATTATTACATAGCCTGCCTTATTGCGGCGCACCCGCCACTCAGGAAGCCTTTAGGGCAGCACTTGAAGTGATTAATGAATATCAGAATGCTCAGTAAAACAAGAAAAAAGCCCTTAAAAAATAAGGGCTTTTTCTGATCAGCTGTTTAAGACGAAACTAAAAATAGCGTTTTTTCACCATCTCTAAAAATGAACGGGCTTTTTCATTGTCCATACTTTGAGACTTTACGATGCCGACATTCAAATGAAGCGGAAAATCTTTTAACTCAATACGTTCTAAGCCATTATTCTTTAAACTAAACTTATCAAAAAAAGGTTTCGGGAAAATACCCAGCCCTTCGCCTCTCAAGATGCTTTGCAATTGCAGCTCAAGCCCAAAAACTTCCCGATTAATATAGAATCCCAGATTCCGTTCATATAACAGTTTGGCCAAACTTTCCCGGAAGCAGCAGCCTTCCGGATGCAAGATCCAGCCTTTTTTACTGCACTTTTCGAAGTTGCTGTATTTATAAGCCTCGCCCCTTTTACAGACCACTACAAATTCAAGTGTTCCAATTTTGGAAAACAGCAAATCAGCAGGAATATTGAGATTAGAGGGAATCATAAAAGTTGCCAGATCAATCTCTTCCAGCTGAATTTGCTGGATCAGGCTACGTCCCCAGCCACTCGAAATATCAATATTTGTCAGTACATCCGTTTTCTTCGCTTCAAAGGCAATATATTCTATTAAATCATTTGCAAGTGTATGGGGAATGCCAATCTTGACTTGCTTTGTATAATGTTCTTCGACTTGATAACTAAAATTTGCCAGAGCCTCTAATTCCTTTAAAATCAAGCATCCCTTGAGATAAACCTTTTCTCCCAAACTGGTGAGTTGTAACGGTCTGGTTTTACGGTTAAACAATACCCCTTTGAATATTTCTTCCATATTACAAATACGTTTGGTCACCGTTGACTGATTCACCCCGAGCTTTTCGGAAGCAATGGTAATCGACTGGTTATCGACAACGTAAATAAAGGTTTTTAAATCCCGAATATCCAAATTCTCTGCCTCACATTGGGTTATTTAAAATATTTTCTGAACTGATAAGGCGAACATCCTGTCCATCCTTTAAATGCACGTGTAAATGCGCTATGTTCCGTATACCCCAATGTGTAAGCGATATCCGATAAGCTCACCTCTTTATCCTGCAATAAAAGTAATGCCTTCTCATGTCTTTTGCGTTTTACTAACAGTTTAAATTCTTCTCCTTCATTTTTTATTTTTTTAGATAAAATTCGCGGTGTTAATTTCATTTTTTTCGCGACTTTTAATAAATAAGGTTCTCCCTCAGAAAGGGTATTGTTAATCTGCTGATTAACTTTCTCGATAAAATCGATCGACTTTTTATTTTCATATACATAAGGATTGGCTGCAAAAAATGCCTCCATACATATTTTGTTAAAACTTCTGCAAATGGTGACAGAGTCAAAAAAATAACTCGAACATAATGCACTTTTATAATCGGACTCAAGATTGGATTCAAATATACAATGAATATCTTCTGCTTCCAGCCGTTCAACTAAATAGGCCACCCCCTTTAAAAATTCCGTTTCAGTAAAACTATGATCTAATAACTCACACTTATAGACCAAGATAATACGAAAGAACTCCTGAGATAAATCATCGATAATCGAAAAAAACTTTTCAACATCTAATAGAAAAAAAACCACGGCATGTTTTAAATCTTTATTACCGATTTCAATAAGATGCAGTTTTATATTTCTTTCGCAATGTAAAAAAGTATGAAACATACATTCTATCTCAGGATTTACTCCCCTATACCCTAACAAAAATTAATACGATTTATTTAACACCTTAGAACACAAAATCAATCAGTTTGGGAAAATTTTAAGATTTTATTTATTTTTGCTTTTTTTTCAGATTCATTTTTTCTTTTATATGCCTCTTACTTTACCATTTATTCAAAATATATAAATAAAAAAATAATTATTTTTCAATTATATAATTTCATTTAAAAAAGTGCAGGTGAAAAACACCCGCACTTTGTTCATTCAGATTCATTTACCATTGAATATTGACCCGGCGATTCGGTGCCAGACATTCCAACAACTGGGTATTGCGTGCCTGCCCTGAACAGTGCTGATAAACCTCTGTTTCTCCATGCGCCTGCACCTGTATACGAGCGGGATCAACGCCTTGCTGGATCAGCAATTGGATCACGGTATTGGCACGTTGCGTAGAAAGTGTTTGATTATAATTAAATGCTCCCAAACGGTCGGTATAACCTGAAATTGTTACCGGCTGATCAGACTGCTTAATTTGATCCGCCATCTCTGCCATATTGGCAGAACCCACTTCAATCGCGTTGGCATCGGAACGGTCGAAGGCAAAGAATACTACGCCAGATTGTGGAGTTGTCTGTGGTAATGGCGCTGGCAAGGGTGCTGGAATCACATTGTTGGTGCCCCACGCCATCAGCCCCTGACACTCCTCACCTTTCCAGGATAAACGGTTAGCAATGTAGTGCTTGTCAAAATCAATCCGTAGCTGACAGCGTTTATAGTCCTGCGTATTCGAAACACGGATATCCAGTACATAGTTCCAGGTCTTGACCGCAAAAACACCTTCACTAAAGTGCGGATTACCCAGGATATGACGGAACTGGTCCTTGTTCATACCGACATCTAAACGAGCCACATCGTTGTATTCATAACGTTTGACCAGTTTGAGATAGCTTTTATTCACTTCAGGAAACGTCACCTCCTGTGCTTGGGTTAACTCAACTTCACCCTGTGTTTCTGCCTGAATCGTGAATGCGGTACTTGCAAACACCATCAATGCTAAAGCTTGTATTTTTTTCATGTGTGCCTCTCTTGATTATTGTTGTAATCAGGAGAACCCGTCGGGTTCTCCTTGCTCTAGAATGGATGATTAGTCAAATACGCCACTCAGACCGACACGGAAACTTGGGTCACCCTGAGAAGCAGCCGCAACACCCGTAGTCAGTGACCAGCGTCCATTGTCAGCAGTTTTACGCAGGGTGACACCGACTGCATTTTCGCCACCATGATAAGCGGCCCCGACAGCATAGGTATATTTGCCCGAAATATACGGCGCAGTTTCAAGGGCCATAGCAGCAGCAACACCGGCATTGGCATGTTTTTTAACATCATCAATGCGTTGATTGGTGTCATAGAAAGCCTGTTGCATCTGATCGCCAAGGTTGGTAATCCGGTCACCTAAAGCCTTATCGGCATTATCCAGTGCCCCTAAAGCATCACCGACATTGTCATGTTTAGCGCCACCGACCTCATAACTTGGTCCAGTCCATCCCTTGGCTGGGTCATAGCCTGCACCACCACCAAGTGCTGCACCGACATCCTGATAAGACTGGTGTAACTGGCTACCGTTAATACCCTCTTGTGAACCTTTGGCAATCGCACCGTCAGCCACACCGGTGACTTTCTTGCCGCCCGCATTAATACCATCGGTGGTCATACTTGGACCTTGCTCGCCTTTCGGACCAGTGATACTGATGCCACCACCGGTAACAGTAGTTGAACCTTGATCGCCTGCGACAGTGACTCGATCTGCATTGACATCTTTCGCTGTAACGCTATCCACACTGATGTCTTTTGCCAGACCCACTTCATAGTCAGTACTACCATCTGCTTTAGTGGTTTTATTGACTGTAATATTATTGTCCGTATTGCTCACGGAAGACTTAGCTGCCTTGGCTGCCTCACCTGCCGCTTTCGCAGCATCACCTACCGCACCGATCGCATCGTTGATGTTGTCATGGCCTGTTCCACCAATATTGCTGGTGTTAATGGTTCCATCTGGATTCACTGTGGTATTACCACCGATTGCACCTGCAACACTGTCGGAAACATCTTTTAACTGTCCGCCATTGATCGCATCTTTCGAGTCTTTGGCAACTTCGCCATCTGCGACACCCGTAACTTTCTTGTCGCCAGCATCAATGCCGTCTTTAGTGACGCTTGGACCACCATCAATGTGTAAACCATCGCCATCTACTTTGGTACCGCCAGCCGTCACACTGTCGACGTCCAGATCTGGTGAAGTGGAAACTTGATAATCGGTGCTGCCATCCGCATTTTTGCTTTCTTTGACAACGATATTTTTACCCTCGCTGACAGAAGACTTGGCCTCTTTGGCTGCATCACCGATCGCACCAATCGCATCATTAATGTTGTCTTTACCTGTTCCACCAATGTTGCTGGTGTTCATGGTGCCGTCTGGATTGACTGTAGTATTGCCACCAATCGATTTTGCCACGCTATCTGACACGCCTTTTAACTGGCTGCCGTTGATTGCGTCTTGTGAATCGGCTGCAACCCGACCTGCCGCAACACCTGTAATCACGGTATTGCCCGCATCAATGCCTTTGGCCGTGATACTTGGTCCAATGTTATTGCCCATTGTGTCAACAAAGCCCAGACCGGTTGAATTCAATACAGTCCCGTTACCGTCCTGGTCTTTCAGCGTTACACCTTTAGCACCATATTCGGCTTCGTTCCCTTCACCGTCTTTAACCTGAGTGCCTTTCGCCGTCAGAACGGTTTCGTTGCCTTCATCATCGGTCGAAGTCACGCTATCGAACTTCACGTCTTTTGCGGTTGCAACTTCGTAGCTGGTACTGCCATCAGCATTCTTGCTTTCGGTTACGACCATGTTGTCACCCTCAGTGACCGTGGTTTTCGCCGCTTTGGCAGCAGCGCCTACCGCACCAATCGCATCATTGATGTTGTCTTTACCTGTACCGCCAACATCTGGATTGGTGTATTTGCCTGTGTTTGGATCGTATTGGGTATTACCACCAATAATGTTCTTCACACCTTCGCCTTGGGCATGCAACTGACTACCATTGATCGCATCGGTTGAATCCGGGCGAACTGCACCCGCTGCAACACCAGTGATTTTCTTGTTCCCTGCATTGATACCAGCCTTGGTGACACTTGGACCGCCAGCAATGGTCAATCCATCGTTGTTCAGAACACTATCGCCCG
Source organism: Acinetobacter sp. 1000160 (assembly GCF_000588715.1). Taxonomy (NCBI): domain Bacteria; kingdom Pseudomonadati; phylum Pseudomonadota; class Gammaproteobacteria; order Moraxellales; family Moraxellaceae; genus Acinetobacter; species Acinetobacter sp. 1000160. The sequence goes on from NZ_JFWP02000011.1 coordinate 92,964, forward strand.
CCGTTACGCTATCCACTTTCAGGTCACGGTTCAGGCTGTACTTGATGTTGTTGCCATCTTTTGCGACTTGTAAGTTTTCTTCGCCATCTGCTGTGCCAATATCTACCGTGTCACCTGCTTTCACTGCGCCACTGTTGGCACCGTTAGATTGCAAGTTCCAGCCTTTGTCTAACTCAGTGATTGCATCACCTACGTTGTTGAGCTTGTTACCGTTCACCGTGTAGTTCGGCGCAGTCACGGTTCCGTCCGGATTCACCGTAGAGCCGCCACCTAGAGCATCAGATACGCTTTGCGCATTCTTCGCCAACTGGCTACCATTGATCGCATCTTTCGAGTCTGGGTTGATGTCACCATCTGCCACACCGGTGATCTTGCCGGTTGCGCTGTCAATTTTCACATCGCCGACTTGTACGGAATCAAAGTTCACATCACGTGCTGTCGCAACTTCATAGTTGGTACTGCCGTCAGCATTCTTAGACTCAGTTACCAACATGTTATCGCCTTGAGTGACTGTGGTTTTCGCTTCAACAGCTGCGCCACGCACCGAGTCAATTGCATCATGGATATTGTCTTTGCCTGTGTTACCCACGTTGGCTGTTGTCACAGAACCGTCCGGATTCAAGATGGTTTCACCACCAATCGAGTTCTTGACGCTGTCTGCCACACCATGTAACTGGCTACCGTTGACTGCTTCTGTAGAACCTGCTGCCACCGTACCATCGGTTACACCACTGATTTTGCCAGTCGCTCCATCAATGTTGACGTTACCAACTTTCACCGAGTTAAACTCAACATCATCAGCCGTTGCCACGGTATAGATGGTTTGTCCATCTGCACCCGTCGTGCTATCGACAGTCATGTTCTTGCCAGCTTCAACTTCGGTTTTTGCAGCCGCAGCTTCTGCTTTAATGGCATCAGCAACCGTGTCATAGCCTTTGTCATTCACTGTGAATGGACCATTCAGCTTGCCACCTTCATTGGTGACACCGCCACCCAGAATATTGCCGACTGAATCTGCCGTATCATGCAACTGACCTCCATTAACTGCATCTTTCGAGCCTGCAGCCACTTCACCGTCTGCCACATTGGTCACTTTCAGACCACCCGCATCAATTCCGGTACGGCTCACGCTTGGTCCAACCGATTGACCATTTGCATCTGTAAATGCCAGACCTGTGCTGTTGACCAGTGTGGTATCACCCTGCGCAGTCTTGACGGTGGTGCCAGCTGCTGTCTGTGCAGTGCTGTTGCCTTGCGCATCTTTAACAATGGTGCCACCGGCAACAATCGACGTGCTATTGCCAACCGGGTCCTTAACTTCAACCCCGGTGTTATCCAGACGAGTATTACCTGCCGTCACGCTGTCCACGTTCAGGTCACGATTCAGGCTGTAATTGATGTTGTTGCCTTCTTTCGCCACTTGTAGGTTTTGTTCACCGTCTGCGGTACCGATATCGACGGTATCGCCTGCTTTCACAGCGGCACTGTTGGCACCGTTAGATTGCAAGTTCCAGCCTTTGTCCAGTTCAGTAATTGCATCGCCGACATTGCTGACGTTGTTGCCGTTGACTGTGTAGTTCGGCGCAGAGACTGTACCGTCTGGATTAACAGTTGAACCGCCACCTAGGGCATCAGATACACTTTGGGCTGTGCCGTGTAACTGGCTACCGTTGATCGCTTCTGTAGAACCTGCTGCAACCGTACCATCGGTCACACCGCTGATTTTGCCAGTCGCTCCATCAATGTTCACATCACCGACTTTCACCGAGTTAAACTCAACATCGTCAGCCGTCGCCACGGTATAGATAGTTTGACCATCTGCACCTGTCGTACTGTCAACGGTCATGTTTTTGCCAGCTTCAACTTCAGTTTTTGCACCCGCTGCAGAGGTCTTTAACTGATCCATATTGACTGCATCAGTACCATCGGTTCCCGCTGCAACATTAGTGATCTTGTTACCTGATGCATCAATACCAGATTTGGTTACGCTTGGACCACCGGCAATGGTCATACCATCGTTGTTAAGTACAGTATCACCTGCTGTTACGCTATCCACTTTCAGGTCACGGTTCAGGCTGTACTTGATGTTGTTGCCATCTTTTGCAACTTGTAGATTTTCTTCGCCATCTGCGGTACCAATATCAACGCTATCACCCGCTTTCACTGCGCCACTGTTGTCACCGTTCGATTGCAAGTTCCAGCCTTTGTCCAGCTCGGTAATTGCATCACCAACATTGTTCAGGTTCGTGCCATTTACGCTGTAGTTCGGCGCAGAGACTGTACCGTCCGGATTAACAGTTGAACCGCCACCTAGGGCATCAGATAAACTTTGGGCTGTGCCGTGTAACTGGCTACCATTGATCGCTTCTGTAGAACCTGCGGCAACCGTACCATCGGTCACACCACTGATTTTGCCAGTCGCTCCATCAATTTTCACATCGCCAACTTGTACGGAATCAAAGTTCACATCACGTGCTGTCGCAACTTCATAGTTGGTACTGCCGTCAGCATTCTTAGACTCGGTTACCAACATGTTATCGCCTTGAGTGACTGTGGTTTTCGCTTCAACAGCTGCGCCACGCACCGAGTCAATTGCATCATGGATATTGTCTTTGCCTGTGTTACCCACGTTGGCTGTTGTCACAGAACCATCCGGATTCAAGATGGTTTCACCACCAATCGAGTTCTTGACGCTGTCTGCCACACCATGTAACTGGCTGCCGTTAACCGCTTCTGTAGAACCTGCTGCCACCGTACCATCGGTCACGCCACTGATCTTGCCAGTCGCACCATCAATATTCACATCACCGACTTTCACCGAGTTAAACTCAACATCATCAGCCGTCGCCACGGTATAGATGGTTTGTCCATCTGCACCCGTTGTACTATCGACAGTCATGTTCTTGCCAGCTTCAACTTCGGTTTTTGCAGCCGCAGTTTCAGCTTTAATCGCATCAGCAACTGTGTCATAGCCTTTGTCATTCACTGTGAATGGACCATTCAGCTTGCCACCTTCATTAGTGACACCGCCACCCAGAATATTGCCGACTGAATCTGTCGTATCATGCAACTGACCGCCATTGACTGCGTCTTTCGAGCCTGCTGCCACTTCACCATCGGCCACATTGGTGATCTTGTTACCTGCTGCATCAATACCTGATTTAGTGACACTTGGACCACCAGCAATGGTCATGCCGTCGTTGTTGATTACGGTATCGCCCGCAGTCACACTGTCTACGTTCAGGTCACGATTCAGGCTGTACTTGATGTTATTGCCATCTTTCGCCACCTGTAGGTTTTCTTCACCATCTGCTGTGCCGATATCAACCGTGTCACCTGCTTTCACAGCACCACTGTTGGTACCGTTCGATTGCAAGTTCCAGCCTTTGTCCAGCTCGGTAATTGCATCACCAACATTGTTCAGGCTCGTGCCATTTACGCTGTAGTTCGGCGCAGTCACGGTGCCATCTGGATTAACAGTTGAACCACCACCTAGGGCATCAGATACGCTTTGAGCTGTGCCGTGTAACTGGCTACCATTCACTGCTTCTGTAGAACCTGCTGCCACCGTACCATCGGTCACGCCACTGATTTTGCCAGTCGCACCATCAATATTCACGTCACCGACTTTCACCGAGTTAAACTCAACATCATCAGCCGTCGCCACGGTATAGATAGTTTGGCCATCTGCACCCGTCGTACTGTCGACAGTCATATTCTTGCCAGCTTCAACTTCGGTTTTTGCACCCGCTGCAGAGGTCTTTAACTGATCCATATTGACTGCATCAGTACCATCGGTTCCTGCTGCAACATTAGTGATCTTGTTGCCTGCAGCATCAATACCAGATTTGGTTACGCTTGGGCCACCCGCAATGGTCAATCCATCATTGTTCAGAACACTATCACCCGCAGTCACGCTATCCACTTTCAGGTCACGGTTCAGGCTGTACTTGATGTTGTTGCCATCTTTTGCTACCTGTAAGTTTTCTTCGCCATCTGCGGTACCGATATCAACGGTATCACCTGCTTTCACTGCGCCACTGTTGGCACCGTTCGATTGCAAGTTCCAGCCTTTGTCCAGTTCAGTGATTGCATCGCCGACATTGTTCAGGCTCGTACCGTTTACGCTGTAGTTCGGTGCAGAGACTGTGCCGTCCGGATTCACGGTTGAACCGCCACCTAGAGCATCAGATACACTTTGCGCATTCTTCGCCAACTGGCTACCGTTAATAGCATCTTTCGAATCTGGATTGATATCGCCATCGGCCACATTGGTGATCTTGTTACCTGCTGCATCAATACCTGACTTGGTCACACTTGGACCGCCAGCAATGCTCATACCGTCATTGTTGATCACGGTATCGCCTGCTGTCACACTATCTACTTTCAGGTCACGGTTCAGGCTGTACTTGATGTTGTTGCCGTCTTTCGCAACTTGCAGGTTTTCTTCGCCATCTGCTGTGCCGATATCAACGGTGTCGCCTGCTTTCACTGCGCCACTGTTAGTACCGTTCGATTGCAAGTTCCAGCCTTTATCTAACTCAGTGATCGCATCACCGACATTGTTCAGGCTCGTGCCGTTTACGCTGTAGCTCGGTGCAGAAACTGTACCGTCTGGATTCACGGTTGAGCCACCCCCTAGCGCATCCGCTGTGCTTTGTGCTGTATTGTGTAATTGGCTACCGTTGACTGCATCTTTGGAGTCAGCCGTGATATCGCCATCTGCCACGTTGATCACTTTAGTACCCGCAGCATCAATGCCTGACTTGGTCATGCTTGGGCCACCAGCAATGGTCACACCGTCTGTATTCATCACGGTATCACCCGCAGTGACGCTGTTCACGTTCAGGTCTTTAGCCAGTTCAATTGCAACTTTGCCGTCTTGAACTTTGGTGCTGATGTTTTCGTCCGCACCCACCACATCCACGGCTTCGCCTAGTTTCTTCTGAACAGTGGTGCCGTCTTGTGCAGTCAAGCCAAAGCCTTTATCGGTCAAGTCCTGGCTAGCTTGGTTGAGTTGATCCACATTCACCGCATCAGTACCATCTGTACCGGCTGCAACACCTGTGATTTTACTGCCCGCTGCATCAATACCTGACTTGGTTACGCTTGGACCGCCAGCAATGCTCATACCGTCATTGTTGATCACGGTATCACCTGCAGTCACGCTATCCACTTTCAGATCACGGTTCAGGCTGTACTTGATGTTGTTGCCATCTTTCGCAACTTGTAAGTTTTCTTCGCCATCTGCAGTGCCGATATCAACCGTATCACCTGCTTTCACTGCGCCACTGTTGGCACCGTTAGATTGCAAGTTCCAGCCTTTGTCTAATTCAGTGATTGCATCACCAACATTGCTGACGTTATTACCATTCACCGTGTAGTTCGGTGCAGAAACGGTACCGTCCGGATTCACGGTTGAACCACCACCTAGAGCATCAGATACGCTTTGCGCATTCTTCGCCAACTGGCTACCGTTAATCGCATCTTTCGAATCTGGATTGATATCGCCATCGGCCACGTTGGTGACTTTATTACCTGCTGCATCAATACCAGACTTGGTCATGCTTGGACCACCAGCAATGGTCATGCCATCGGTGTTCATCACGGTATCACCTGCAGTGACACTGTTCACGTTCAGGTCTTTGGCCAGTTCAATCGCCACTTTGCCGTCTTGAACTTTGGTCGTGATATTTTCATCTGCACCTACCACATCGACTGCTTCGCCCAGTTTCTTCTGAACAGTGGTGCCGTCTTGTGCAGTTAAGCCAAAGCCTTTATTGGTTAAATCATTGCTTGCCTGATCTAACTGGTCTTTGTTAACAGCGTCAGTGCCATCCGTACCTGCTGCAACACCAGTAATTTTATTTCCAGCTGCATCTATACCAGACTTGGTCACGCTTGGACCACCCGCAATGGTCATGCCATCGTTGTTGATCACGGTATCGCCCGCAGTCACGCTATCCACTTTCAGGTCACGGTTCAGGCTGTACTTGATGTTGTTGCCATCTTTCGCAACTTGTAAGTTTTCTTCGCCATCTGCAGTGCCGATATCAACGGTATCGCCTGCTTTCACTGCGCCACTGTTGGCACCGTTAGATTGCAAGTTCCAGCCTTTGTCCAGCTCGGTAATTGCATCACCGACATTGTTCAGGCTCGTACCGTTTACGCTGTAGTTCGGTGCAGAAACTGTACCGTCCGGATTGACAGTTGAACCGCCACCTAGAGCATCAGATACGCTTTGCGCATTCTTCGCCAACTGGCTACCGTTAATGGCATCTTTCGAATCTGGATTGATATCGCCATCGGCCACGTTGGTGATCTTGTTGCCTGCTGCATCAATACCTGACTTGGTCATGCTTGGACCACCGGCAATGGTCACACCATCGGTGTTCATCACAGTATCACCCGCAGTGACGCTATTCACGTTCAGGTCTTTAGCCAGTTCAATTGCCACTTTGCCGTCTTGAACTTTGGTCGTGATATTTTCATCTGCACCTACCACATCAACCGCTTCGCCCAGTTTCTTCTGAACAGTAGTGCCGTCTTGTGCAGTCAAGCCAAAGCCTTTATCAGTCAAGTCTTGGCTCGCTTGGTTGAGTTGATCTACGTTAACTGCATCAGTTCCTGCAACACCTGGGCCTACATTACTGATGGTCGTGCCCGCTGCATCAATACCAGATTTGGTCACACTTGGACCGCCAGCAATGGTCATGCCATCGTTGTTGATCACGGTATCGCCCGCAGTCACGCTATCTACTTTCAGGTCACGGTTCAGACTGTACTTAATATTGTTGCCATCTTTCGCAACTTGTAAGTTTTCTTCGCCATCTGCAGTGCCGATATCAACCGTATCACCTGCTTTCACTGCGCCACTGTTGGCACCGTTCGACTGTAAGTTCCAGCCTTTATCCAATTCGGTAATTGCATCACCGACATTGCTGACGTTATTGCCGTTCACTGTGTAGTTCGGTGCAGAAACGGTACCGTCTGGATTCACGGTTGAACCACCACCTAGCGCACCAGCTGTGGTTTGACCAAGTTGGTCTACGCCATCCTGTACACTTCTTAACTGGCTGACATTCACTGCATCGGTATCTGCGGCACCCGCAGAGACATTCTGGATACGGCGTTCATTGCCAGCAGTACCGACTGAAACTACCGAGCTTGGCGCTGCGGTACCCGTACGGTAAGCTGTACCTGTTGCAGTCGATGTCTGACTACCTGAACCCAACGCTACATCATCAGCATTGGTTGCTACCGCATTTGAACCTAGTGCTACACCATTGGTTGCTTGCGCATTGGCAGTATCACCCAGAGCAACCGCACCTGCTGCCGCAGCTGTCGAAGCATTACCTAGTGCAACTGAACCTTGACCAATCGCTTTGTTTTCATTACCGATTGCAACCGCGCCATTGGCAGCAGTATTACCTGCTGTATCACCTGCTGCCGTATTGTTTCGGCCCAAGGCCACAGTACCGTTACCATTGGCGGTGTTCGGATCACCCAGTGCAACCGCACCGTCGCCAGTGGCTTTCTGGTCACGACCAATCGCAACTGCACCACCTGTGCTTGAAGCCGAATTGGCTGTGGTTGTACCCGAACCCATGGCAACATTTTGCCCGGTTGCACCAGTGGTGACGCCATTACCGACTGCAATATTATTGCTGCCACCAGATGCGGTTGCCGCATTCAGACCCATAGCAATATCATTATTGCCTTGTGCTTTGGCTTTATCGCCTACCGCGACACTAGAGGTTCCATTGGCATTAGCTTCATTGCCATAGGCTGAAGCATTTGCACCCGTTGCTGTAGCCTGACGGCCAACCGCTGTGGTCTGGTTACCTGTACCTTTGGCACCTGTACCGACCGCAACCGAATCAGCACCATCGGCATTGGCTGCGGTGGCAGGATCATAGTTGGCTGCTGTCGAAGTACTGCTACCAATGGCAATCCCACGTACGCCTTTGGCCGTTGAAGAGTGCCCCATGGCAATTGCATTAGTTGCCCCAGCTGCCACGGTTGCCGTATTACCGATGGCAGTAGAAAAATCAGCATCTGCCCAGCTAAGGCGCCCCATTGCAATTGCAGTATTACCTGCAGCGCGGTTATTTACCCCGATGGCAACATTTGAGTTACCACTCGAGATCTCGTTACCAATTCCCAGTGCTGTATTATAGCCTAAACCAGAGGTCAGGTTACCCTGACCAATCGCCACATTCTGGAAACCGCCCGTCCCATCTGAAACGTTTGAGTTACCAAGAACTGTCGCGCCACCTGGATTACTGACCTTGTTATTACGACCAATCGAGGTTGAAGCGCCTGGTAAACGATCCACACCAGTAGGATAGTTATTCACTCCCGTTCCACGGCGGTTGGCTAATTGTTGTGCAATAGTTGGATTCGTACCAGTAACGCTACTACCACAACCGATTGCAACACCATTTGGACCACTGACACTAGCTTCACTAGTACCACATTGTGAAGCGGTCGGTGACAGCGCCATACTGGTACCATCATTTGATGTACCACCACCTGTATTGGTCGCAGCAAATGCGCCTGTACTCCACAACACCGAGCTGATGGTCAGTGCCAGCACTGTGGTGATTGGTTGGTATATTATTGATTTTTCTATATTTTGTTGGACTAAGGTCGAAGTTTGTAAATCAGTATTTACTGTTACATTACGTTTTTTAGTAACACCACGTGCATTTTCCGAAACCACAGTCCATAAATTAAGACTTTTGTTCCAGACTAAACGATAGATTTTATTCATTGAATGTGCGCCTACACAAAGGGTTAAACGCGCGAAAATTAACCGATAACACCCAAATAAACTTAACAGTTGTTCTTATTTTTTAACAATTACAGCTTATTTTTAGTAAAAAGTGTGCACTATTCCTCAAATGCATAATAAAAAACACTTTGGCACTTATTAATCAACATATTAGGACTTTGAGCCAAAAAATAATCACTCGCGACCACACTCATGTATAAGTGTTATAGACCATTAATTTCTTTTTGCTATGAAAAAACAGCTATTTAACGTCCATAACGACTATTTAAAAATACTGGTCGCGACTGCGACCAAATTTGGGATTCCACAAAGTGAAATCATTCGAAGCTGTCAAATTCCTTTATCCTATCTCACTGACCAAAGTTCCAGTGAGCGTATAAGTTTTGAGTTATGGATTGACTATGTTGGCCGTATTTTAGAGCTGTTACCCGATCGTGGCCTAGGCTATCAATTTGGTTTTAACTGTAAAATTACCACTCACGGCGCCTTGGGTTTTGCCTTGCTGACCAACAGCACCATCGGTCAGGTTTTAAATGACTTGCAGAACTATTATAGTATGCGAGTGCATAAAATGGACTTATCTATATTTAATAAAAACAGTAAAATCATTATCCGATTTAATCCTTTATATCAGCTTCCAAACCAGTTAAATGAATTTCAAAAAGACAGTATTAACAAGTTTTTTATCGAAAGTGCCATTATTGATATTGTGAGCAACCTGCAATTGATCACCAACTATAACCTGACCGGTATGATTATTGATCTGGCTTGGGATATGCCCCCATATCATCATTTTTATGAAAAACGTTTACCTGCTTTTAATTTTAATAAAGAATTTAACCAGATCAGCTTTGATATTAAGTGTCTGGATTTACCGCTGACCTTTAGTTCAACCGCTGCCTATGCCATTGCCAAAGATCTGATGAATAAGGAATATTTATTTTATCAAGACCAAGACAATAAAATTATTTTAAAGGTTAACCAGCAACTCAAATTTGTCCCGGGTGTAGGTTTCCCCACCTTAAGTGAAGTGGCGAAAAAACTAAAGATCTCTGAACGCACCTTAAAAAGGGACCTCGCCAGTGCCAATACTACTTATTCCGCTTTACTTCAATCCAGAAAGTTTGAAATCACCCGAAAACTGATCGATTCTAACCGTAATATTCAGGAAATATCCGATTTACTGGGCTATAGCCATATCAGTGCCTTTTCAAGGGCATTTATCGGCTGGACAGGAAAAAATCCAAGTGATTATATTAAGGAACAGCGTATTGCGATTAAGCAGTATTATCTAAAAAAGAGTAAAATATAATTTTTACTGTTAATTTATTAACTCAACGCAATTAAACACTTTAGTCCTAAATACTAAACATATAGTGTATTTTTAAGCAAAAGTATTCCAATCGCTAAAAAATCCCCCTATATTAATTTAAACAACGAGAAGTGGGTTTTTCCTCAGTTGCCCCCGTAACAACTGAGGTTTTTTTTATTTAAAATTAGATTATATATTTAAATAAAATAATCACTTTATCCTCAGTTATGCGTTTTCCGAGACCCTAACTGAGGTTTTTTAATTTAAATCTTTATTTATGAACATTATTTTGATTTTTATTATTCCGCAAAAATAACCAGACCATGATGAGAACCATTTTTTCTCTATAAAATTGATCATTTTGGTAAATAACTTAAGCAAATGAGTCACTGAGCTATCCGCATTTTTCTTCTAATATGCCGCTACCCAATAGTGCAACACCTTAACGTTTTAGGTTCACAATGACTCAATTGCCAAAAGCGAAACGACCTCTCATCACGACTCAAGCGGTGCAACACATTTTGAATAGTCGCAGGCGTCAGCAAGCCCAGCATATCTTGGCGAATGCTGTAGATCGTGTCTTCCGTGGCCAACAGTTGGCCCTGTCAGGCAAGACTCCTTTTGAGATCGTCTATCAGCGTGAAATTATCAGCCTGCGTCACTACAGCACTGACCGTAGCGTCATAAAACACCGGATTCCTTTGGTCATTGTGCCGCCACTTGCAGCCAATATGCTGATTTATGATTTATTCCCGACTCGTAGTCTGGTCCGTTATTTTCTGGCACAGGGCTTTGACGTTTATCTGATTGACTGGGGTACACCTAGCTTGCGACAGGCTCGATATAATCTCGGCACCTATGTCAAAACCTTTATGCCCGACTTTATTGAAAAGATTCGCCAGCATAGCGGTCAGCAGCAGCTTTCCCTGTATGGCTGGAGTTTAGGTGGTGCACTTTCCCTGTGTTATACCTCGCTGTTTAAAGATAAAAATATTCAGAATATGATGATTCTGGCTTCACCGATTAACACCCATAAATCAGGCTATATGGGCAAGTTTTATCAGAAGCTGACTGCACCGGCACAATGGATTCGCAGCAACACCAAATTCCGGATTTATCAAGTGCCAAGCCGGGTTTTCCATATCCACGGCTGGCAAAATACACTGGGCTTTAAACTCACCGATCCGATTGGCAACTTTAAGAATTACTGGGAACTGCTCAAAAACCTGAATGATCGCCAGTTTGTGATCAATCACGCCACTTCAAGTTCTTTTGTGGACAATATGCTGGCCTATCCGGGCGGCGTCATGCGCGATATCATTTTACGTTTCTGGATTGATAATGAACTTTCCACAGGAACGGTGAAATTCGGGGAACAAACGGCGAATCTAAAAGACATTGATTGTTCTGTGCTGGCGGTGGGTGGCAGTACCGATATCATTGTCACTGCCGAGGCAGTGCGCCCATTGATGGATTTGATTAGCAGTAGCGATAAACAGTTTGAAATTGTTCCTGGCGGGCATATGGGACTGGTTTCAGGCAATCAGGCACCGCATTCCGTCTGGCCAGTGGTGACCCAGTGGTTAGCGCAACGTTCGGATTAAAAAATTTCTGCAAGATCAGGCTGTAAGGTTTTAACAAACCGAGCAGCCAATATCATTGATTCAGGCAAAATGCTGCTGGCGATGCAGCACCAGACTTTCGACATTGACCGGTGTACCCAACAGGTAACCTTGTAACTGATGGCAGCCTAAGCTGGTCAGGATATCGGCCTGTTGTTGGGTCTCTACCCCTTCCGCAGTCACGATCAAACCCAGCTTTGCGGCCAGATGGATAATACTTTCTAAAATCGCTTCTTCTTTGGAATTAGGCTGCAGATCAATGAGAAAACCGCGGTCAATTTTAAGCTCATCCACCGGTAAATCTTTTAAATACAGGAAACTGGAATAGCCTGTCCCGAAATCATCAATGGCAATGCGGATACCGAGTTTGCGTAAGCGTTCCAAGGTGCGGATACTGGAATCGATATGATGCATCGCGGTCGATTCGGTAATTTCAAGAATTAAATGATGTGGCTGGATCTGATACTGTTCTAACAGTTGTTCCAGTACGCTAAACAGCTTTTTATTTTCAAACTGCAGTGCAGACAGATTGACAGCTATCGGGTAGAAGGCACTGTTATTTTGTTCCCATTTCTGGATTTGCTGGCAGGCTTGTTCGAGTGCCCAATAGCCCATCGGAATAATCAAACCGGTTTTTTCTGCCCCATCGATAAACATTTGCGGTGTTAATAATCCCAGCGTTGGATGCTTCCAGCGAATCAGGGCTTCGACACCGCAGACTTCATAACTGGCGGTAAATTTGGGCTGGTAAAACAACACAAATTGCTGTTCATCGACCGCTTTATAGAGATCGTTAATCAATTTGGACTGACTACGCACATCCTGTTGATCGGACATGGAATGGAACATGGTATAGGTATTGCGGCCCTGCTCTTTCGAGATCAGCATCGCGACATCGGCATTAATCAAAATATCCTGTACATTGGTGCCATGTTCTGGATACATGGCAATCCCGACACTGGCAGAGATATTGATATCTTTGGTCGCAATTAAATAGGTTTCCTGAATATAGTGCAGAAGATTTTCTGCAAGCTGCATCGCTTCATTGATATCGGTATTTTCGGCAATGAGAACAAACTCATCACCACCAATCCGGAACAGCTTATGGCGGCTATTGTCTAATTTATTATGGAGACGGTTTGCCATCTGGATCAGTAATTGATCGCCGATATGATGCCCAAAAGCATCATTTACAGACTTGAAACGGTCTAAGTCGATATAGAGAAATGCCGCTTTTTGGTCGTGCAAACGATGGTGGCTAAATACCACTTCAGCATAATCTGTGAGAAATAAACGGTTCGGTAATTTTGTCAGCGCATCATGTAGCGACTGGATGGCTAGCTCTTTATTCATCTTTGTGAGCTGTTCATTGCGCTCTTCCAGACGCGCTTCTAGCACTGCGACCGCGAAACCTGCGACAAAAACCAGACTGGTAATAAAAATAATGGTAAACAGTAAAACACTTTGTTGAGTCTGGTCCGAGGTCAGGACTTGTGCCAGGCTTTCATCAAAGTAGGTGGCTGCCATACCAGTATAATGCATTCCGACAATACTGAATGCCATCAGGATAGCAACAGTTGCTTTAAGCAAGGTACGGTATTTTATTGCATTTTTATATTTGAAAATAAAAAAGAAACTTAAGCCCGAACCACTAATCGCAATCAGCACCGAGCAGATCACCAGCAGAGGGTCATAATGCATCCGGTGGTGTTCAACCATTAATGCCAGCATGCCGGTGTAATGCATGCCCGATATGCCGAGGCCCATAAAAACAGCGCCAAGTACGAGACGAGGTAAAGGCAAGGTTGGCCTAGAAGTGAGCCATACCGCAAAAATGGAAGCCACAGCACCGACCAGATAGGACAGTATGGTTAAACTCACATCAAAACGATACCCTTCTGGCAAATGGCTAGCCAGCATTCCCACAAAGTGCATTGACCATATCGCTAATCCTAAGATTAAGCCACTCGCCACTAAAATGCTTTTTTCAAATTTTTTATAAGCAACTTTAAAAACGAGTTCTTCCATTGAAACTGCCGCATAGCATGTCGCTATTGCAACCAAAATGGAAACGATGACCAATGTGCTATCGTAATCAACGTGAACCATAAAGGACTTCCATGATTATTCAGTACTTTTTTTTATTTGATGAGCAAAAATGCTCGAAATCCGAACGACCTTCTACACTCAAAAAAGCGATGAATTTGACATTCATAAACTTTCCTTAACAATAGCATCATCTGGCATAAGGTCAAGTCCTTTTCACTTTATAAATCAATAGAATAAAAGCAGGTGAACATTTCAAACCGATGAAAAGCCTTATTTTTTATTTCTACTTTTTAATTGAAAATTTAATTTATTTTTACTAACGCTTTTTGCAGGGCACTTTTTGGGTTTGCAACTGTTTTTAAATCGCCCAGATTCCGCAAAATCTTAAGGCATTATTGTGCTGGGGCATGGTTAAACTTTCTCATAAAAATGCTTAAATCTCAAACTGCATTCATCTGATTTTTACTTCGGATATAACACCTGTCATTTACATTGCATAAAAAAAGCCCTTGTATAAACAAGGGCTTTTAAAAGATTAAACTAAAACTTAGTTTTTCTCTTTATCAAAAATCTTGTTCGCTTGAATCCTGAGTAAGGTTTAAGAAAGTATTACTTTCTTCTTACGCAAGGAGTAGGGAAATAGAAAAGCATGAGAAGCTGCGCTTCGTAAGGCCCCTAAGCAAGAGAGAAGCTATGCTTCGCTAACGTACGTAACATTAGGATTTTCCATAAAAAAACCCTTGAATAAACAAGGGTCTTTATTTGACTTAGAAAAAATTAGTTCTTTTCTTTGTCTACGATTTTGTTTGCTTGAATCCAAGGCATCATCGCACGTAACTTGTTACCTGTTACTTCGATACCATGTGCTGCGTTTTGACGACGGCGAGCAGTCATAGATGGATAGTTCAACGCACCTTCCTGAATGAACATCTTCGCATATTCACCAGACTGAATGCGTTTCAATGCATTACGCATTGCTTCACGAGACTGTTCGTTGATGACTTCAGTACCAGTCACATATTCACCATATTCTGCATTGTTCGATACAGAATAGTTCATGTCAGCGATACCGCCTTCGAACATCAAGTCAACGATTAACTTAAGTTCGTGCAAGCATTCGAAGTAAGCCATTTCTGGTGCATAACCCGCTTCAACCAAAGTTTCGAAGCCCATTTTAACCAGTTCAACAGCACCACCACAAAGAACAGCTTGCTCACCGAACAAGTCAGTTTCAGTTTCTTCACGGAAAGAAGTTTCGATAATACCGGTACGACCACCACCTACGCCTGAAGCATAAGAAAGTGCAACGTTACGTGCATTACCAGAAGCATCTTGATGGATTGCGATCAAGTCAGGAACACCTGAACCACGTTGGTATTCTGAACGTACTGTATGACCCGGTGCTTTTGGTGCAACCATGATCACGTCTAAGTCTTTACGTGGAACAACTTGGTTATAAAGAATAGAGAAACCGTGCGCAAACGCTAAAGTTGCACCTTCTTTGATATTTGGTTCAATCACGTCACGATAAAGTTGAGATTGGAACTCATCTGGAGTCAGGATCATGACCAAGTCAGCTTGCGCTACAGCAGCTGGAACTTCAGATACTTTAAGACCAGAATTTTCAGCTTTTTTCCAAGATGCTGAACCGGTACGTAAACCAACAGTTACGTCTACGCCAGAGTCTTTCAAGTTAAGTGCATGTGCATGACCTTGAGAACCATAACCAATGATTGCAACTTTCTTGCCTTGGATGATAGATAAGTCACAGTCTTTATCGTAAAAAATTTGCATCTGTTTTCTCCATGAAAACTTTAAAAATATGTTGGGTATTTCTCCCTCACCCTAACCCTCTCCCCAAGGAGAGGGAACTCCTTCTCCCTCTGGGAGAAGGTTGGGATGAGGGTTTTTAAAAAATTAAATTGTTAAAACTTTTTCGCCACGTGCGATGCCTGATACACCAGAGCGAACCACTTCAAGGATGGTATTTTCTGCCAGTGCATCAATAAAACCATCAATCTTGTCCGTTGTACCTGCGATCTGAATGGTATAGGTCGTCGGTGTAACATCCACGATTTGCGCACGGAAGATGTCAGCTGTACGTTTAATTTCCGCACGCGCAGCGCCCAATGCCTTGACCTTGATCAGCATCAGTTCACGTTCAATATGTGAACCTTCAGACAGATCAACCACTTTTACCACTTCAACCAGTTTGTTGAGTTGTTTGGTGATCTGCTCAATCTTGTGATCATCACCATAGGTGGTTAAGGTCAAACGCGATAAGGTTTCATCTTCGGTTGGCGCAACATTCAGTGTCTCAATGTTGTAATTACGTTGAAAAAACAACCCCACCAAACGAGAAAGCGCCCCCGCCTCGTTTTCAACGAGTACAGAAATAATATGTCTCATTATGTACGCTCCCCTTTACCTAACCACATATCCTTCATGGACTGACCAGCAACCAGCATCGGGTAGACATGTTCAGTACGGTCAACCATGACATTAATGAATACACATTTATCATTAATCGCCATCGCTTCAGCTAATTTAGATTCCAGCTCATCTGCGTGGTTAATCTGAATGCCAACGTGACCATAAGCTTCCATTAACTTGGCAAAGTCAGGTAATGAATCTACATAAGAACTTGAATGACGTCCTTCATAGTTCATGTCCTGCCACTGTTTCACCATACCCAGTGCCTGGTTATTCAAGCACAGGATTTTTACATTCAGGCCATATTGCTTACAGGTCGATAATTCCTGGATACACATCTGGATTGATGCTTCACCAGTAATACATACTACCTGCTGGTCAGGGAATGCTAGCTTTGCAGCCATCGCATACGGCAAGCCAACACCCATGGTGCCCAAGCCGCCCGAGTTGATCCACTGGCGTGGACGTTTGTATTTGTAGTAGTTGGCACCAAACATTTGATGCTGACCAACGTCAGAAGTAATAATCGCTTCACCATTGGTCACGCGATCCAGTGCTTCAACCACCTGTTGTGGCTTCATAACACCGTTCTGGCCTGCTTCATAACGCAAGCCATGAACTTTGCGCCATTCATTAATCTGAGACCACCATTCTGCAATTGCTTCAGGATTTGGCTTTGAAACATTCATCTGTTTCAACTGCGCGAGCATTTCCTGGAGTACCGGCTCTACTGCACCCACGATCGGGATGTGCGCCATAATGGTTTTGGAAATGGTGGCAGGATCTACATCAATATGAATCACTTTCGCATTGGTACAGAATTTTGCAGGGTTATTGGTTACACGGTCATCGAAACGCGCACCAATGGCCAGAATTACATCGGCATTATGCATCGCCATATTGGCTTCATAGGTACCATGCATGCCCAACATGCCCACGAACTGTGGATCATTGCCCGGGAAAGCACCAAGGCCCATCAGGGTATTGGTCACTGGATAGCCAAGTAAATGTGCCAGCTCAGTCAATAAGCCAGACGCATTACCCTGAACCACACCACCACCGGTATAAATGATCGGGCGTTTTGCAGAAATCAGTTCATCAATCGCTTTACGGATTTGACCTGAATGACCACGTGAAGGCGGCTGATATGAGCGCATCTTCACTTTTTCAGGATATTCGTAGGCAAATTTTTCTGCCGGATTGGTGGCATCCTTTGGAATATCAACCACAACCGGACCCGGACGGCCAGAGGCAGCAATATAGAATGCTTTCTTGATAATGGCAGGAATTTCGCTAGCGTGACGCACCTGGAAACTGTGTTTTACGATTGGGCGAGAAATACCGACCATATCCGTTTCTTGGAACGCATCTTCTCCAATCAGATGGCTGGCAACCTGACCAGACAGAATCACCATCGGGATTGAGTCCATGTAGGCTGTAGCAATTGGAGTGACGGTATTGGTCGCGCCTGGTCCTGAAGTGACCAGTACTACACCAGTTTTACCCGTGACGCGTGAGTATGCATCTGCCATATGACCAGCAGCTTGCTCATGACGAACGAGGTAATGGTTAATTTTGTCTTGTTGAAATAGCGCATCATAAATATGTAATACAGCGCCGCCTGGATACCCAAAAACATGCTCTACGCCTTCGTCCGCGAGGGCACGAACGAGCATTTCACCACCAGATAAAAGTTCCAACGTGATTCACCCTAGTGTTAGCACAATTTATGGGAGACATAAATTGTGTGTTATTCATTAACTTTTGCACTTCTTATAAGTGTGCGTATTCTACTCGTTTTTGCTGTAATAGGAAAAATTTTCTGAGACTCATCAGCCGTATAAACTTGATGACATCTCGAATCAAAATATGCTGGGATAAGCACATTTCAAAAAATCATTCTCTCGGCTAGAAAGAATGTCCATTACAAGCCATGACATTTATTCGAAGGGTGATCAAATAAGCGCATATAAAACTTAAGAAAGCATTCTTGTTTCTTTCATAAGCAAAGTCAAGAACAAAGAAAAGGTTTTTAACGAATATTTTTTAGCTGTTGTTTTTTTAAACACATTTCACGGAATAATTTGGTCTTTTTAAAGTGCCTTTTGTCAAAAAACTGTTTTCTTTTTAAGGAAAAATAGGCATTGTAAACAGCTCAATTCAGCATTTTGATCGAATATAAACAACATTCTCTTGGGGAGATCAAATATGACATCATCTTATTTAAAATCAAGCTTATATACACTAGCAACAACAACCCTATTACTGTGTTCCAGCCACAATCAGGCACAGCAATATTATAAGTGGATGGATGCCAAGGGCTCGACCCATTACACCACCACGCCACCCCCGAAAGGTGCCAAACGACTGGATAAAGTTTCGACTTATGGCAGCAGTCATTCGGTGAAACAGAATCCATCTCAGCAGGATAATGCAACGACTAACCCGAATACTGCTCCTCAAGTACCTCAAGTTGAACCCGAAGTACCTGCCAATAGCGCCAAACCACAAACGCCACCGGCAAACGCCCCGCAATCTGCCTATTAAACAGCGTAGCGATCTGCAAGCTGGCCTGAAGCTGGCGACGCTTGCAGATAAAATCCCGATCTAAAAACTGACATTTCCTGCAATTTTGCGCTATGCTGTGCAGCAATCTTAACTTTACTTTTTTGTTGTATCGCATATCCCTATGACGACTTCTCACATTGACTCCGAATATCAAGCAAGTGCCATTGAGCCCCAAGTTCAACAAGACTGGGACCATCGCAAAGTTTTTAAAGTTGCAGACACTGTAGAGGGCAAGCATCGCTATATCCTGTCGATGTTCCCCTACCCAAGTGGCAAGCTGCACATGGGGCATGTGCGTAACTACACCATTGGTGACGTGATCAGCCGTTTTTATCGTTTAAAAGGCGAGACTGTCCTGCAGCCAATGGGTTGGGATGCATTCGGTTTGCCTGCTGAAAATGCAGCGATTGCACATCAGGTTGCGCCGGCCAAATGGACCTTTGAAAACATCGCTTATATGCGTGACCAATTGAAAAAATTGGGCTTGTCTGTCGACTGGGATCGCGAATTTGCAACCTGTACCCCAGAGTATTATCACTGGGAACAATGGTTATTCGTACAGCTTTATAAAAAAGGCTTGATCTATCGTAAGCTTTCAACCGTGAACTGGGATCCGGTCGACCAGACTGTTCTTGCCAATGAGCAAGTTGAAAATGGTCGTGGCTGGCGTTCAGGTGCATTGGTGGAAAAACGCGATATTCCAATGTACTACTTCCGCATTACCGACTATGCACAAGAATTATTAGATGATCTCGATACCTTGCAAGACGGCTGGCCGCAACAGGTCTTGACCATGCAACGTAACTGGATTGGCCGTTCGACGGGGATGGAAATCACCTTCCCGTCTGCCAATACTGAAATCTATGCTGACGGCTTAACGGTTTATACCACACGTGCTGACACACTTATGGGTGTGACCTATGTTGCGGTTGCAGCAGAACACCCGCTTGCGCTGAAAGCTGCTGC
Source organism: Acinetobacter sp. 1000160 (assembly GCF_000588715.1). Taxonomy (NCBI): domain Bacteria; kingdom Pseudomonadati; phylum Pseudomonadota; class Gammaproteobacteria; order Moraxellales; family Moraxellaceae; genus Acinetobacter; species Acinetobacter sp. 1000160. The sequence continues at coordinate 112,711 of NZ_JFWP02000011.1, forward strand.
CCTCCAATCAGAAGCAGGCAACCCTGAATTGGCTGCATTTATTGAAGAATGCCGCATGGGTTCAGTCGCAGAAGCGGATTTAGCCACTGCTGAAAAGAAAGGCATGGCCACAGGTTTGTTTGTAAAACACCCTGTAACGGGTGAACAGCTTCCGGTCTGGATCGCCAACTATGTGTTGATGTCTTATGGTTCTGGCGCTGTCATGGCAGTGCCTGCCCACGATGAACGTGACTTTGAATTTGCCAATAAATTCAACTTGCCAATCAAGCAAGTGATTGATGCCAAAGGTGCTGACGATGCAGATTATTCTGCAACTGAATGGCAAGAATGGTATGGCTCGAAAGAAGGCAAACTGGTTAATTCTGGCGAGTTTGACGGTTTAGCATTCCAGGCGGCTTTCGATGCCTTCCTTGCAAAATTAGAACCACAAGCTTTGGCAAATTCGAAGGTTCAATTCCGTCTACGTGACTGGGGTGTTTCTCGTCAACGTTACTGGGGTTGTCCGATCCCGATGATCAACTGTAACAGTTGTGGTCAGGTGCCGGTTCCAGAAGATCAATTGCCAGTAGTCTTACCGACAGATGTGGTTCCAGATGGTTCTGGTAACCCATTGAATAAAATGCCTGAGTTCTATGAAACCAAATGTCCAAGCTGTGGCGGCGATGCACGTCGCGAGACAGATACCCTGGATACTTTCGTAGAGTCATCTTGGTACTATGCACGTTATGCATCACCAGACTTTACCGGCGGTATGGTAAAACCTGAAGCGGCTCAAAACTGGCTGCCTGTGAACCAATATATCGGTGGTGTAGAGCATGCCATTCTGCACTTACTGTATGCACGTTTCTTCCATAAATTGATGCGTGATGAAGGTGTGGTACAAGGCAACGAACCATTTACCAACTTGCTCACTCAAGGCATGGTGCTGGCAGATACCTTCTATCGTGAAGCGGAGAATGGCAAGAAAACCTGGTTTAACCCTGCCGATATCGAATTAGAACGCGATGAGAAAGGTCGTATCCTGTCTGCAAAATATTCAGGTGACGGTCAGGAAGTTGTAATCGGCGGACAAGAAAAAATGTCCAAGTCGAAAAACAATGGTATTGATCCACAAGCCATTATTGATCAATACGGCGCAGATACTGCACGTGTGTTCATGATGTTCGCAGCACCACCAGATCAATCATTGGAATGGTCAGATGCGGGTGTAGAAGGCGCAAACCGTTTCTTGAAACGTGTCTGGCGTTTAGCAGCAGGTTTCCTTGAAAAAGGCAATCAGGCGACTACGATTGATACTGCAAACCTTTCTAAAGATGCGCAGGATTTACGTCGTAAAACCCATGAAACCATCCAGAAAGTGGGTGATGACATCGAACGTCGTCATGCCTTCAATACCGCAATTGCAGCCTTGATGGAATTACTCAATGCCAGCAACAAGTTTGAAGCGAAAGATGATAATGACGCCGCTGTCGCACGTGAAGCGATTACCACGCTCCTCACCTTGCTTGCACCGTTTGCACCACACTTAAGTCAAACCTTATTGACCCAGTTTGGTCTGGAACTCACTACGGTTGAATTCCCTCAAGTGGATGAGTCGGCATTAACCCGTAATACACAAACGATTGTTGTACAAGTGAATGGTAAACTTCGTGGTAAGTTAGATGTCGCAGTTGATATGTCTAAAGATGACTTATTGGCGCTGGCAAAAGCTTTACCAGAAGTGCAACAATTCTTGACAGGTCCGACCAAGAAAGAAATTGTGGTACCAAATAAACTCGTTAATTTAGTGGTTTAAATTCCCTTTTAACCTCTCTTTGTAAAAAGAGAGGTTCCCTCAATTGAAAAGAGGGCTGAGGGAAGATGAATAAATAGAGGAATCAATATGCACTTAGCGCAACGTGCAGCTGCTATCGTTCTCACTTTAGGCCTAAGTGCAGGCTTAGTCGGCTGTGGCTTTCATTTAAAAGGAAGTAACCCAACAGCAGCCCCGCTGGTCTATAACAAGCTGTCTTTAGCCTTGCCTGCCAATACCGGTGAACTTGAAAACCGACTCAGTATTTACCTCAGTGCCACCGGCGTACAACTCAGCAATGCCAATGATGCCTATGTGCTGCGCATTCTGGATTACACTCCTCGCCGTCAGCTCCTCAACGGTAAACTCACCGAAGTATTATTACGCTTGACCGTGACCTTCCAGATCGAAGATCGTCAAGGCCGTAAAATTACCGAACCGCGTACGCTCACGGCGTCTCGTACTTACCAGTACGATGTGGCAACGGTAAACACCGATAATCAGCAAGAAGCGTATCTGAACCGTATTGTGATTGATGATGTAGCACAGCAGATCACACGTCAAATTGCGGCCAACCGTTTACCTAAAGCCCAGCCATAATCACGCCTTATGAAACTGGATTATGTTCAAGCCTTAAAACGTGTCAATGAAGCTCGCGGTGCATGGATCATGCACGGACAAGAACCGCTACTTGAACAAAACCTGCTGGATGCATTTCGTAAAAGCTGGCAACAACAAGAAGTTGAACGCCAGCGCTACGACATCAGTAGTGTCAATGACTGGAAAAATGTCTTTAATGCCCTGAATAGCCTGTCCCTGTTCTCTCAACAACTGGCAATTGAAGTGCATGGCAATATCAAACCGGATGCCAATGGCTTAAAACAGCTTAAAAGCTATATTCAACATAATGAACACAACCTGTTGTTGATCGTTCTGCCCAAACAGGACAGTAGCAGTTTAAAGTCAGCCTTTTTTCAGGTGGTTGAAGCCAATGGTGTGGTAGTACCGCTTACCGCAACCTATCCGCAAGACCGGCAGCGAATTCTCGCCATTGAAGCAGAAAAGCTCAATATCCAGCTCAATAATGATGCCTGGCAATGGCTGATGCAGCATCATGAACATAACTTGCTGGCAGCCAAAAATAGCTTGATGCGGGTTGCGGATACGTTCCCTGACATTCAACAGATCCAGATTGAACAGCTCTATGCCTGCTTGCAGGATCAATCGCGTTATACCACTTATGATTTAAGTGATGCGCTACTTGCAGGCAATCTGGCTCAATCCGTGAAGATTTATCAGTACCTGATTGCTGCGGGCGAACCTGACAGCCTGATTTTGTGGACACTAAGCAAGGAAATGCGCTTATTGATGCAGCTGTTCGAGCAACCACACAATGCGATTCAGCTCGGCATCTGGAAAACCAAGGTGTCGCAATATCAACAGGCTTTACGTCGCCTGAATCCAAGACAGTTTTTAAACTGGCCTGATTTATTATTACGGATTGACGCATCAATTAAAGGTATGTCAAAAGAGAATGCCGAACACCTGATGCTACAGGCCTTGAGTGAACTGTGTGGAACAACGCTATTTGCCCAACCCGCTTAAAACCAGATAATCCATCTCATCATCATAACAACAGGCATTCACATGTCTTTTCAACTCGATCCAGAGCAAACTGAGCATATAAAAAACCTGTTTAAACGGGCGGATAGCTTGATCATTAGTGCAGGTGCAGGCATGGGTGTCGATTCTGGTCTGCCCGACTTTCGCGGTAATCAGGGCATGTGGCAAGCTTATCCTGAACTCGGTAAGCAGCGTCTCGATTTTACCGAAATTGCCAATCCAGCCGCGTTTCAACGGCAGCCCCGTCTGGCTTGGGGATTTTATGGACATCGCCTGGCTCTGTATCGGCAAACCCGCCCCCATCAAGGCTTTCATCTCCTTAGACAATTGGCTGAACAGTTGCAACTGCCCTATTTTGTATTTACTTCCAATGTAGATGGACAATTTCAAAAAGCAGGTTTTGATCCACAATACATTTATGAATGTCATGGTTCTATTCACCATCTGCAATGCCTTACAGCCTGTGTATCCGATATCTGGCCAGCAGATGAATTAACTCCAGCAATTGATCATCAGCATTGCCAATGGCAGGGACAACTGCCACGCTGCCCGCACTGCGGCCATCTTGCTCGCCCAAATATCCTGATGTTTAATGATTATACGTGGCTCAGCCAGCACCAGAAACAACAGTTGCATCGTCTTACTACTTTTTTAGAAGACCATCATCAACCTGTTGTGATCGAATTGGGCGCAGGTACGGCGATACCAACCGTGCGTTATTTTAGCGAGCGTTTTGCTCCCCACCTGATTCGAATTAATCCAAGAGAATTTGCATTACCCTCAACAGGTGGTGTTGCCCTGCCCATCAATGCTGAAGCAGGTGTGCACAGTATTTATCAGATTTTTATGAAATAACTCAGCAGAAAAAAAGAAAATAATTCTCATTCCAGATTAAAAATATTCACGCTTTATCCTTATTTCACTTTTATACTAGCTGCAGTTTCTTACTTTTGACCTGTTGCCATGCCAAAAACAACCACTAAAAAAATCCAGCCTCGTAAACTCATCCTGATTGCGCTCGCTGTGCTGATCATCGCTGCACTCGGATGGATGTTCTTTAAGCCTAAAGCTCAAGCACCGCAATATATCAGTGCCGAAGTTTCTCGCGGAGATATTGAAGACTCGGTATTGGCAACGGGGGTACTCGAAGCCACCAAGATGGTGAGCGTGGGTGCACAGGTATCAGGTCAGGTGAAAAAGATGTATGTCCAGTTGGGTGACCAGGTTAAACAAGGTCAGCTGATTGCACAAATTGATTCAATCCGTCAGGAAAACGAAAAGAAAACCGCCGAAGCCAACATCAAAAACCAACAGGCACAACTGGCTGTACAACAGGCTAATCTGGCCAAAGTTGAAGCCGAATATAAGCGTCAACAGGCCATGTACAGTCAAGACGCAACCTCTCGTGCTGAACTGGAAGCGGCTTTGGCAAACTTTAAAACGGCGCAAGCTCAAATTGCATCGATCAATGCACAGATTGAACAGTCTCGCTTAACCCTCGCAACTGCCAAAGAAGATTTAGGCTATACCCGTATTGTGGCACCGATGGACGGGACCATTGTAGCGATCGTGACTGAAGAAGGTCAGACCGTAAACGCCAATCAAACGGCACCAACCATTGTGAAACTGGCAAAGCTCGACACCATGACCATTAAGGCACAGATTTCCGAGGCCGATGTCATGAAGGTGGAAAAAGGCCAAACCGTTTATTTCACCACTTTAGGTAATAGCGACAAGAAACATTACGCAAAATTGCGTCAGGTTGAACCAGCGCCAAACTCGATCAATACCGAAACCACCAGCAGTAACAGCTCATCGACTTCGAATGCAGCGGTGTACTACAACGCATTATTTGATGTACCGAATGAAGATGGCAAACTTCGTATTGATATGACGGCTCAGGTTTACATCGTGCTTGCTGATGCCAAAAATGCCTTAACCATTCCAGCCGCAGCGATCCAGACTCAACGTGGTAATCGTAGTGCCAAGGGTGGTCAAGGCAATCGATCATCAGAACAGTCGAAAAAAACCGATGGGGATAAAACGCAACGTCCAAAACGCCTTGAACTGAGTGAAGAAGAAAAGGCGCTTGTTGCACAAGGTAAAGCGTCTACCGGTATGGTTCGTGTGTTACAGGCCGATGGTACAGCTCAACCACAACCGGTGTTGATTGGTTTAAACAACCGTGTCACCGCCCAAGTGCTGAAAGGCTTGAAACAAGGTGATCAGGTGGTGATTGCTGATGCCTCCGACAGTTCAAATGAAGCTGCAAAACGTAGCAACCAACGTGCAATGAGAATGTAATATGACGCAACATCAAACACATTCATCACAGCCCCTGCTTGAGGTCAGTAACCTCACCCGTGAGTTTCCGGCGGGGGAAGGTACTGTGCAGATTCTAAAAGGAATCGACCTCAAGATTTATGCAGGTGAACTGGTTGCAATTGTCGGGCAGTCTGGTTCTGGTAAGTCGACCCTGATGAATATTCTCGGCTGTCTGGATAAACCTACCGCAGGCAGCTATCAGGTCAATGGTCGTGAAACACGCCAGCTAGAGCCAGATGAACTGGCCCAATTACGCCGTGAATATTTTGGTTTTATTTTTCAGCGCTATCATTTACTTGGCGATTTAAGTGCCTCAGGTAACGTTGAAGTTCCTGCCATTTATGCAGGCGTCGACAGTCATCTGCGGCAGCAACGCTCTGCTCAATTATTATCAGAACTGGGACTTGAAGAACGCTTACATCATCGACCAAGCCAGCTTTCAGGTGGTCAGCAGCAACGTGTCTCTATCGCCCGTGCCTTAATGAACGGCGGTGATGTGATTCTGGCCGATGAACCGACAGGCGCACTGGATAAGAACAGTGGTATTGAGGTAATGCGCATTTTGCGTGAGCTGAATGCCAAAGGTCATACCATTATTCTGGTTACACACGATCTGAATGTGGCAAAAAATGCCACCCGTATTATCGAGATTAGTGACGGTAATATTATTTCAGACCGTGCCAATGTGCCTGAACATGCCGATCAAGATTTAGAACATCAGACCCTGCAAAGGACCCCACAGAAAAAAACCTCAGCCTGGCGTTCTTTCTTTGACCGTCTCGGTGAGGCATTCCGTATGGCCTTGCTTGCGATGAATGCGCATCGAATGCGAACCTTCCTGACCATGCTCGGGATTATTATCGGGATTGCCTCTGTGGTCTCGGTTGTGGCGCTGGGTAACGGCTCACAAAAGCAGATTCTGGAAAATATCAGCAGTCTCGGGACCAATACCATCACCGTCTATCAAGGACGTGGTTTTGGTGATAACTCGCGGACCTCACAAGCCAAAACGCTGGTACCTGCCGATGCCGAAGCCTTGGCTGAACAGCCCTATGTGGATGGGGTCAGCCCGTCAGCCAATACCAGTCTGACGCTGCGTTATAAAGATACTGAAGCTGCGGCGACTGTGAATGGGGTCAGCTCGGATTTCTTCTATGTCCGCGGTATGACCTTTAAATCAGGCCAGCCTTTTGATAAGGCCAGCGTGACCCAACGTGCACAAGATGTGGTGATTGATACCAACACGGAAAAGACCTTCTTTGCAGATGGCACCAATCCTGTCGGTCAGGTGCTGTTATTGGGTAGTGTACCCAGCCGTATTATCGGCGTGATTGATGCGCAACAAGGCTTTATGGGTAATTCAGATAGCCTGAATGTTTATCTACCCTACTCAACCGTGATGAGCCGTATGTTGGGTCAATCCAATGTTCGCAGCATCATTGTCCGTATTAAAGACGAATATCCAAGTAGCGCTGCTGAAAATGCAATCCTGACCTTGCTGGAACAGCGTCACGGCGCACAGGATGTATTTACCCAGAACTCGGACAGTATTCGTGAAACCATCCAGCAAACCACAGCCACCATGACCTTGCTGATTTCAGCAATTGCGGTCATTTCTTTGGTGGTGGGTGGTATTGGCGTGATGAATATCATGCTGGTCTCTGTAACCGAACGGACCCAGGAAATCGGGGTACGTATGGCGGTCGGTGCACGACAAAGCGATATTTTGCAGCAATTCCTGATTGAGGCCATTCTGGTGTGTTTATTGGGTGGTATTTTGGGTGTACTGCTCTCTTTAGGGATTGGACAGATTATTGGTCACTTTGCCAAAGGCGTGATTGAAATGAGTTATTCAACCACCTCGATTGTGGCAGCGTTTGTCTGCTCAAGTCTGATTGGTATTGTATTTGGCTTCTTGCCAGCACGAAATGCGGCACAACTCGACCCAGTTGCTGCTTTAGCGAGAGAGTAACCAGCAAAAATTGATCTCAGGAACAAGATACTCGGGAATGTCATCCGCAACCTGCGTGGTATCAACAAAATATTGTTTCTGTGAGAAGTTAGATAAATGAAAAAATAGAACAGGTTTTGCGGATGACGATGGTTTTGCCTACTTTTCCCTAACGAAAAGTAGGTCGAGCCGAAGGCTTAAACTGAAAATGGATGAGAACTCGATAAGACACTGTCTCGATAATCATGCTCTTTCGAATTATTAAGGGAATGACGATCAATGTTATTCAAACAACATAAAATCGCACTTGCACTTTGTCTCAGCACATCATTAGCAGGCTGTTCTGCGGTCGTCAAAACACCCTACAACGCCCCTGCCGTCCAAGTACCACAACAGTTCCAGTACGATGCACAAAAAAATAGACAGGTGAATCTGACCGATCAATGGTGGACCCTGTTTAATGATGCCAAGTTAAATCAACTGGTCGATCAGGTTCTGGCGAGAAACAGTGATTTAAGCGTGGCAGGCATCACCTTGAAACAAGCCCGCTTACAGGCAGATTTGACTGCAAATAAACAAGGCCTTCGTACCAGCTCAACGGTTTCCACTGGTCATAGTTATAATCTAAATTCAGGCGATGGTTCTGATCGTGGTTTAACCACCAGCGCCGGAGTCAGCTATGAGCTTGATTTATTTGGCAAGCTGGCCAGCCAAACAGAAGCCAGCCGCTGGGAAGCTTTAGCCACTGAACAAGACTTGCAAGCGACTGCACAAAGTCTGGTGGGTACCACGGCGAAACTGTATTGGCAATTGGGCTATCTGAATGAACGTTATAAGACTGTTCAGCAGAATCTGGCTTCGACCCAAAAAACCTATTCTCTAGTACAGTCGCAATACAAGGCGGGTGCAGTGTCTGGTCTGGATCTAACTCAGGCAGAGCAATCAGTACAAAGCCAGAAAGCCAGCCTGAGCCAGATTGAACAGCAACGTGTTGAAACCCGTACTGCTCTTGCAGTTTTACTACATGAGCCCGTACAACAATTGAATATCAAGGAACCTGCACAATTACCGCGCAATGCTTTGCCAGGTATCGCGGTAGGCTTACCAGCGGATATTTTATCGCGCCGTCCAGACTTGCAGGCTTCGGAATTACGTTTGCGTAAAACCTTAGCCACCAAAGATGCCACTAAAGCCAGCTACTATCCGTCGATTAACCTGACCGGAAGTCTCGGCTCTACCAGTACCTCACTAACCCAGTTATTAAAGAATCCTGCTTTAACTTTGGGTGCGAGCCTAAGTCTGCCTTTCCTGCAATATAACGATATGAAGAAAGATATTGCGATCAGTGATCTTGAGTATGAAAAAGCCATCACTCAATATCGTCAAACGCTGTATCAGGCCTTTGCCGATGTGGAAAATGCCTTATCCAATCGCACTCAACTGAATCAGCAGGTTCAACTGCAACAACGCAATGTCGAGCTAGCTGATAAAACTGAGCGCTTGACCGAAGTGCGTTATCGCAATGGTGCAATTGCCCTAAAGAACTTGCTGGATGCACAGGAAACTACACGTAATGCCCGACTCAGCTTGGTTGAAACCAAGCAGAATCAATACAATGCCTATGTGACCTTGATGCAAGCACTTGGCGGTAGCCCTGTAAAAGAACTACCGAAACAATAGCCCTAGCGCTATTGTTTTGCGCGCTTATTCTTTCACCAGATCTGGATTCTGGATCTGTTGAATACGTTTAATCTTGTCCTGATCATCAAAAACAACTTCATACGAGAGTTTCTGACCATTGAAATACATCTCGGTTGGAGAGCCAATCACTTCCCATAGACCAATGGTGGCAATATCTGCAGTCGTGTGCCAGAGGGTACGGCTGATTCTGGCTGCTTTTGAGTAGCCTTGCTGGAAGGTATAAATCTCTTTGCGTTCGCCATTTACGGTTTCTGAAGTGACGGGTGCACCCAATTCAGAAATCACATAATTTCGATGTTTCCCCACTTCTAAAACCGTCATATTCTTTTTATGTGGCTGGTTACTTGCCATTACTGCGGCACAACCTTGAAGTGAAAGAAGAGTGACTAATCCCAAAACAACAGCTATTTTCTTCACGCTTTTTGACCTACCCCTAAAGCTAAAAAATAATATGTTTATCGACATTCTATTTAGAATTTTCGATTAAACAAAAAACCAGCATTAATTAGCATATAAAGGATGGGATGACAAATGGTTAGTTATATTCGTCAGTTGATTTTTTTAATATATTTCTAATACTGATAGAAATATGTCATATCTAGAACAGTAATAAATTTATTTATAGAGATCGAATATGGATGAAAAAGTTAAGGCATCTTGGGAACGAGCACTTCATCCCACAACACTTAAAACGAATATTATTACTGCATCAATATTTTCAATGGCTTTCGAAATACTCAAAAGCAGTATTATCGAAAAGATTGAGAACTTCTTTACAAATGGGTTCAATGAAAATGGAATGATTGTTGATCCAGAATATAAAGAAAAGGTACTTTCACTCAATAGAAGTCCTCTCTATGCATCATTGAAATGGTTGCAAGATATGGATGTGATTAACGATAATGACTTAGAGAGATTCGAGCATATTAAAAGATGCCGTAATACCTTAACTCACGAAATGCTTACCTTCGCCTCATCAGGTGTTGACTTTGATGTAACGGAGGCATTTGATGAGATGATTGGACTACTACGTAAAATTGAAATTTGGTGGTTTGAAAACTTAGAAATGGCAATCACCCCAGAAGCTTACCCTGAAGACCTTGACTTAGATCAGGTGATACCAGGTCCAGTATGGACTCTTCAAATGCTTATTGACGTAGCACTTGGTCCCGAAGAAGTGGCGAGAAAATATTATGACTACTTTGTCGAAAATGTAGATAAAACTTAACAATGGGATGCTGTCAAACAAACTTCCTCTACATAATTAATTTTTTCTAAAAACAAAGCCGCTATAAAGCGGCTTTATCAAATAATTTAGATCAATCTAATTATTCATCATCCATCATGCTTTGGCTCATACCTACGGTATTAAAACCGCCATCAACATACATGATTTCGCCTGTAATACCTGAAGCCCATGGTGAGCACAGGAACAATGCAGCATTGCCCACTTCTTCAATTGTCACATTACGTTTTAATGGTGCAATCTTTTCATTGGCATCTAACATTTTACGGAAAGACTTGATACCTGATGCGGCCAAAGTACGGATTGGGCCCGCAGAAATTGCATTCACACGAATACCATCTACACCCAAGCTTGATGCTAAATAACGAACGCCTGCTTCTAATGATGCTTTCGCCATACCCATCACGTTATAGTTCGGCATCACACGCTCAGAACCCTGATAAGTCAAAGTCAACAAACAACCTTGGCGCGCTTGTAATAATGGTTTCGCCGCACGTGCCATCGCGATAAAGCTATAGGCACTAATGTCATGTGCAATTTTAAAACCTTCACGATCGGTTACGTCAGTAAAGTCACCATCAAGCGTATGCGCTGGCGCAAAACCAATTGAATGCACCACACCATCCAAACCATCCCAGTGTTTTGCCAATTCAGCAAAAGCATTGTCAATTTCTGCGTCAACAGCAACATCACAAGGGAAAACCAAAGTTGAACCAAACTGTGCTGCAAAATCATCGACACGCTTTTTCAGCTTTTCATTTGGATAAGTAAACGCAAGCTCAGCACCTTCACGGTGTAACGCAGAAGCAATACCGAAAGCAATCGATAATTTACTTGCAATACCGGCAATTAAAAAACGTTTACCAGCTAAAAGTCCTTGTGACATCTTATTCTCACTCGAAAAATTTTCACCACATGATGCCAAGATTCCAGCGCTTGCGGAATTGCATAATCCATCTTTTTTACAATCTTGCATAAAAAAATCGCCTTCATGTGAAGACGATTTGTATTTTCACTTCAATCAGAACTTAATCATCACCGCGAAGCAGACTCAATAAACGCAGGAATGAGTAATACATCCACACCAGTGTCGCCAATAAGGCAATGGCACAGATCCATTCAAATGCTTTGGGTGCACGTTGTGCAGCAGCTGTTTCAATCAGGTCAAAGTCCAGAATCAGGTTTAAAGAGGCAATCACCGCAACAAAAGCTGCAAAACCGATTCCCAACCAGTTACTTTCAAAGATATAAGGAATGCTCGAACCAAAGGCCAAACGCAAAATGATTTGCACCACAAATACCAAGGCAATCGCAATCGATGCCGAAATCACAACCGCCTTAAACTTTTCAGTGGCACGAATGATCTGAAATTTATATAAGGCAAACAGCACCAAAGTGGTGACGAATGTTGCCAATAAGGCCTGTAACGGAACACCTGGATATTTCAACTGGAAAATAAACGATACACCACCTAGAAAAGCCCCTTCAAACAAGGCATAAGGAATCGCTAAAGCCGGTGCGGTATTACTTTTAAATGTGGTCACCAGTGCCAGAATGAAACCACCAATTGCACCAATAATCGTTGCAGCGTAGGCAACCGACAAATTCGCGGTCATCGCACAGTAGAAAAATAAGCCCATCCCTAAAACAGCAGCAATCACTGTTAACAGGACCGATTTTTGAATCGCACCCTGAATGGTCATTGGCGCAGCTAGATCTTGATAGGTTTCTACCCGCGTTAAAATGGGGTTAGTACTTTGCATGTACGCTCTCTTTTTTATAGTTTGCTATTAAAACCCGAGTTTAAGCGATTTTTTGATCAAGCCCAAATATTTTTAGCGCATAAAAAAGGAGCCTAAGCTCCTTGTATGTATCACGCAATCATCGATTACTTATCGTGATTCATGATAAAAAAGTATTCACGGTAGTATTTTAATTCTGCGATCGAGTCACGGATGTCATCCATTGCCAAATGCGACGCATTTTTCTTTAAACCGCTCATAATTTCTGGTCTCCAGCGTTTCGCCAGTTCTTTTACCGAAGATACGTCCAGATTACGATAATGGAAGAATTGTTCCAGTTCAGGCATCAAACGATGCAGAAAACGACGGTCTTGGCAAATGGAGTTACCGCACATCGGTGAAGATTTCGGATTGACCCATTTTTTCAAAAATTCGAGGGTTTGCTGTTCCGCATCCTGCGCAGTCAGTTTACTACGGCGCACACGTTCAATCAGGCCTGACTGACCATGTTGCTTGGTATTCCACTCATCCATTGCATTTAGAATCAGATCAGATTGATGTACCGCTAAAACAGGCCCTTCAGCCAAGATATTTAAATGATCATCTGTAATAATTGTTGCAATTTCAATGATCTTGTCATTATCGGTATCAAGACCGGTCATTTCCAGATCGATCCAAATTAATCGTGTATCAGGGGTGCTGCTCATGGATGGCAATTCTAAAGTGCTTAAAAACATCAATAGTAGCAAATTAATTACATCTTGGCTGTAATTCTATAGCGGCTTCATGCTATTTTTGCGGTCTTCAAAGTGTGGATTTTTTGGGATATGAATGGCTTTAATTCGTAAGCGTCGTTTAACCGAACAACAGCAGCGTCGTATTGAGAAACAGCATAAATCGCGTCAGGACGACATTGACACGTCACAAGATTTAGATGGACTGGTTGTTCAGCATTATGGTCGTCAACTCGAAGTACAAGCCTTGTCTGTGCCTGAACAGTATCCTGAAAAACCACAAGTGGCCGAGGGTGAGCCGGAACCGTTCTGGAAACCGATTGAACTAGACAGCATCTGGCGTTGTCACACCCGTACCAACCTAGAACTTTTGGTCACAGGTGACCGGGTGAAATGGCAAGCCGATCCAATTACAGGTTTGGGCATTATCACCGCGATTTATCCAAGACAATCTTTACTGACCCGCCCTGACCGTTATCACAAGGTCAAACCGGTTGCTGCCAATATCAGCCTGATCGTGATTGTATTCGCACCATTACCTGAACCCGCACCGACCTTGATCGACCGCTATCTGGTGGCCTGTGCCGATGCCAATATTCCAGCGCTGCTGGTGCTGAATAAATCCGATTTGCTGACTGAACATGATCCGATTCTCACCTTGCTCAGTGAATATGAGGCTCTAGGCTATGAAACCCTAATTTGCCAATCACGTGGCGACCTGTCGGCATTATCTGCACGTTTGGACAATGAAACTGTTGCGTTCGTTGGACAGTCTGGCGTCGGTAAAAGCTCATTGATCAATACCATCGTTCCAGATGCCGCACAGAAAACCAATGTGATTTCAGAAAACTCGGCACTCGGTCAGCACACCACCACTTCGACCCGTTTGATCAAATTTGGAACAAACGGCGCACTCATTGATTCTCCGGGAATCCGTGAGTTTGGACTATGGCACCTCAGTCCGGAAAAGGTGCGTACTGGTTTTCCCGAGATTGAAACGCATCTGGGACTTTGCCAGTTCCGGAATTGCACCCATACCCATGAGAAAAATTGCGCACTGAAACAAGCGGTTGAGGCGGGTGAAATTTTGCCAAGACGCCTGGACAGTTATCTGCGTTTAATGGACGAAATTCAGGAAGCTCAGCAAAAAAGTTAATTTTGTTGGGCTTTTCCCCTTGAACTAACATTTTTGATCACCATAGAGATAAGTTATACTCAGGATCAATTTTGTATTTTAATTTTAGGTGACTTGTGGAACGCTGGTTAGAGTTTATGGGGAATCACCCCTTCTTGTTTGGTACGCTCGGCGTGTTAATCGTGTTGTTCTTTATTTTAGAAGGACAACGCAATGGTCGTAAAATTTCACCACAATCACTCGGTATCTTGGTCAAGGCAAAAAATGCCATCTTGATCGACTTACGTGATGGAAAAGATTTCCGTGATGGTCACATCAGCGGTAGCCGTAACATTCCATATAGCCAGATCACCAGTCATGTTGATGAATTAAAAGCAAGTGATCGTCCATTGGTCTTCATTTGTAACTTAGGGCAAGTTGCCGGTTCAGCACTACAAAAAGTAGGTCACGCTGACAGCTACCGTCTAGACGGCGGGATTAGCAACTGGAAAGCGCAAGGCTTACCTTTAGTTAAAAGCAAAACCAAAGCTTAAGGAGAGATAACATGACAACACCAAACGTCACCATCTATTCAACCCTTTCTTGCCCGTACTGTGTCCGTGCAAAACAATTACTTGAGCGTAAAGGTGTTGCTTTTAAAGAAATTAATCTTTCCAATGAAGCACCAGAAGTTCGTATGGAATTGATGCAACGTACCAATCACCGTACAGTGCCACAAATTTTTATTAAAGATCAGTTTATCGGTGGTTTTGATCAACTTTATGCTTTAGAGCGTGAAGGTAAACTCGACCAATTATTAGCTTAACAACACATCCGAGATTTAAGGAAAAACAATGAGCGAAGAACAAGTTCAACCACAACTCGCGTTAGAACGTATTTATACCAAAGACATTTCTTTTGAAGTTCCTGGTGCACAAGTATTTACCAAGCAATGGCAACCAGAACTCAACATCAATTTATCTTCTGCTGCAGAAAAAATTGATCCAACACACTATGAAGTGTCTTTAAAAGTTGTGGTTCAAGCGAACAACGAAAATGAAACTGCGTTCATCGTTGATGTAACTCAATCAGGTATCTTCCTGGTCGATGGTGTTGAAGAAGACCGTCTTCCATACATCTTGGGTGCGTACTGCCCGAATATCCTGTTCCCGTTCTTACGCGAAGCGGTCAATGATTTGGTGACAAAGGGTAGCTTCCCGCAATTGCTGCTTACACCAATCAACTTTGATGCTGAATTTGAAGCAAACATGCAACGCCTCCAAGCGGATGCAGACGCGCAAGGTCAAGCATAAGTCATTCTCTCCATATTCCTCTTCATAAAAGAAGAGGAACGCCTCCCTTTTAAAAGGGAGGTTGGGAGGGATTAGCTGCAAAAGGACTGAATTTTCAGTCCTTTTTTTATGCTTAAGCCACAATGGTTCTAAAGGTCAGATTAATCCGTGCGGTACTGACTTTTTTGGTCGGTGGCAAGCGGTGCAACCAATAACTCTGGGTGGTATCTTTCATCACCAATAAACTGCCATGCTCTAAATAGAGCTCGACTTTTTCTTTGCTCTGTTTATGTTTAAAAGCAAATTTCCGCTCTGCGCCAAAGCTCAAAGACGCAATTGCCCCATCTTTTTTGAGATCCGTTTCCGCATCACTATGCCATGCCATCCCTTCTTCACCACAATGATAAAGATTCAGCAAACAGGAATTAAAGGTCTCACCGGTTAACTCTTCGACCAGTTGTTTTAGTTCAACTAATTCCTGTGTCCACGGCAAGGCGTATTTATTCATATTGGAATAGGTATATTCAAAGCGCCGATCTCCATACCACGCCACTTTGCGTTTAGTCGTCAATAATTTTCCAAAGATTAGTGCCTGATCATTTTCCCATGCAATGGTCTGCATTAGTTGATCAAAATAATAATCTGCCGCCGCGGTCTGCAGCACTTTGCCATAGTACTGTACCGTGCCATCATAGGGTAAATGATTCAGTTCAGGATCAGCTTCAATATCAAATAGTTGCATCTTTCCACTTCTTATAGGCTTGCCGCATACAATGTCCACAAGGACGATAGCCTTGTGCTATCGCTTCATCTTCATTTAAGAAAAATACCCGATTGTTTTTCAGCATGCGCTTCCCCGAGGCACAGGTCAACCGGCCATAAATTTTAAGCTGTGCATTGCCTGCAAATACAATCTGTTGCTGTTTCAGTTTCTGATGTAACTCGGTCTGTGTTAATTCAAGATGTCGCCACATCAGATTAACTCACCGCATCATGGAAAATAATCCCGAGGCTATAACGATGACCGTGCAGCACCGGACTGACCCCGTGCTTGATATTGACCCGGTAATAACCCTGACTGCCTTTTTCTGGCTTAAATTGCGTGGTGAAAATTAACAGATCGCCTTGCTGTGGCTGCATTACCATGGCCTTGGATTGAGCTCTAGGTGTTTGTTGAGTGAAGACCAGTTCTCCTCCTGTAAAATCCCGATTCGGCTGACTCAATACAATCACCAGTTGTAAAGGAAAATACACCTCACCATATAAATCCTGATGAAGTGTATTGAAGCCGCCCTGCTCATATTTCAAAATCAGTGGCGTTGCCAGCGTTTGCCCCTGTTGATGACACCGCTGTAAAAACTCAGCATGTGAAGCCGGGAATGTTTGCGCTATCTTCAGTACCTTAAACCATGCATTGGCGATCGGCACCAGATGGGAATAGACCTCATGGCGTAGCTGTTCAATCAGATTGGGCAACGGATAAGTAAAATATTTATATTCACCTCGACCAAAACGATAACGCTGCATGTCCACCGTTTTACGATACAACTCCGCTTGCGGATACAACTGTTGCAGCAGTTCGCACTGTTCGGTTGATAACACCTGCTCAATCAAGGCAAAGCCCTGATGGTGCATTTGCTCTGTGATCCGCTCCCAATCCGCAGCCTGAATCTTATCAATCACCGTCTGGATCTGCTGTTGTTCAGATTGCGGCATGGCTTTGCACACCTTCCCAGCCAATCATCGCTGTTTTCCGCACGCTACCCCACTCATAGCCGCCAAACAGGCCACTCGACTGAATCACCCGATGACAGGGAATCAGAAATGCCACAGGATTACTGCCTATCGCGGTGCCTACTGCCCGTGCTGCTTTGGGGTGATCAATGACTCGGGCAAGTTCAGCATAAGTGGCAAGCTGTCCCATGGGAATTTTGAGCAGGCTTTGCCACACCTTGAGCTGAAACTCGGTGCCCTTCAAATGCAATTTAATCTCAGCCAACTGCTGCTGGTCTTTTTGAAACAAGGCCAAAGCACTTTGCTGAAAGGCGTCAACCTGTTCAATAAAAGCAGCCTGAGGAAATTGCATCTTTAACTGGGCGAAAGCATTCACCCGATCATCGACAAAACTGAGTGCACAAATACCTTTATGGGTAGATGCAATCAGGACTTCACCAAACAAGGTCTCTGCGAATTGATAGTGGATGGTCAGACTCTGGCCACCATGTTTATATTCAGCCGGTGTCATGCCTTCAATCTGGATAAACAGATCATGCAAGCGACTGGTACTGGACAGGCCTGTGGCAAAGGTGGCATCAAAAATACTGCCCTGTTCCTGTTTCAAAATCCGTTTGGCATGTTCAAGACTAATATACTGTAAAAACTTTTTAGGACTGGTGCCGACCCAATCGGTAAATAAACGCTGAAAATGGGCAGGACTTAAGTGAATATGTGCAGCGACTTCATCCAGTTGTGGTTGTTGCTGAAAGTTCTGCTGGATGTACTGAATCGCTTGGGCAATACGCTCATAATTACGTTGTTGTGAGGACATATCATCACCTCTCATCATTCTTGTTTTCACTGTAGCAACTTTGCCACCCAGTGAAAATCTGAATCATGCTCAGTCTCAACCCGGTCGTTTTACGGTCTCAAATTCCAATAAAAAAGCTGCACTTGTTTAAGCACAGCCCTATCAGATTATCACCCATCACTGATCGATCAGTGGGTGTAATACTTATGCCCCTGATCACGTAATTCCGCAATCTTTTTACCCTGTTTTTTGGCTTCATCCAGTTTACCAGCTTGTACCAGTAATTTGGCCTTATCAATTTCCCCGACAATCTGGTCAAATAACGCTGTTGAAGTAGGAACTTTCGCCTGTGTATTTGCAGCCAGATTATATTGTTTCGAATGTACCGCAGCAGTACGCATATTATTTAACGCGGCTGTGGCAGCCTGTGCATTGTCGGCTTGATTAAACGCTTTGTAATTCTTGCCCAGCGTTTTCATGTCATCTTCTAAACCCGCAGCCATTGCCGTATGGCTGAATGCAAAAGCGGACAACATCACAACGGTGGCTAAAGTTTTTTTAATCATCAGGATATCCTATCAAAAACTGTGGCTATGCTTTATTTGTCATATGCAAAAACTTTGTCGCTGACATCCAGGGTACAAAGCACATTGCTGATTTAGCATACATAAAAAATGCAACGAAATCGTTGCATTTTAATAAAAAAGATTGCTTCCCACGTTTATAAACGACGGCGTAAAGCATCAGCAATAGATTCAACCAGTTGCTGTGAAATCTCCTGTTTCGATGCTTTTTCCAGCTCACGCTTTTTCATATGATAAGACTGGGCAAAGAACACGGTCATGGCATTTTGATCTGAAGCAAAACCGATGTCAGGACGTGATACATCATTACAGGCAATCATATCCAGTTTTTTCGCTACCAGTTTACCTGCCGCATATTCTTCTACGTTTTGCGTTTCAGCGGCAAAGCCGACCATAAATGGACGCTCTTCCTGCTGGGCAATGGTCGCCACAATATCCGGGTTTTTCACTAATGCGACTGCAAGTTCATCACCTGCTTTTTTAATCTTATGTTCTGCAACCTGTGCCACACGATAGTCCGCTACAGCCGCCGTTGCAATGAAGATGTCACACCCTTCTTTCAGCTGGTTCATACTGACATCCAGCATCTGCATGGCTGAACTGACATTAATGCGTTGTACACCATTCGGCGTATCCAAACTAACAGGTCCTGCGACCAACGTCACTTTTGCCCCTGCGGCATAGCAGGCAGCTGCCAGTGCAAAGCCCATTTTACCGGTGCTATGGTTTGAAATATAACGTACCGGATCAATCGCTTCACGGGTCGGTCCTGCAGTAATCGTGACGCGCTTTCCAGCCAACAGGCCAAATTTTTCAGCGAGCGCACGTTGTGCCTTATGGAAATAGGCCGCGACCTGGCGAGCCAAATCTTCAGGCTCAGGCATACGACCTAGGCCGACATCACCACAGGCCTGTTCACCTGCATCTGGCATGATCACATGCACGCCATCTTCCACCAGCGTTTGCAAATTGCGTTGTGTCGCTTTCGCCGCCCACATCTGCTGGTTCATGGCAGGTGCCACCCAGACTGGTGCTTTGGTTGCCAAATAGAGCGTACTGAGCAAGTCATCCGCCAAACCATTGGCAAATTTTGCGATACTGTCACAGCTGGCAGGTGCAACCAGAACCAGATCTGCCCAACGAGCCAATTCAATATGTCCCATACCGGCTTCGGCTTCAGGATCAAGCAGTTCGGTATGCACCGGATTTCCAGACAGCGCCTGAAAAGTAAGAGGGGTAATAAATGCTCGCGCGCCATGTGTCATGACCACACGGACATCAAAACCGAAATCTTTTAAACGGCGGACCAAGATGGCACTTTTATAGGCAGCAATACCACCTGTAACCGCTAATATAATGTTTTTATGGGGAATAACACTTAGATCGAAGCTCACAAACAGGATACCTTACTGTTGCAGTGGCGCTCACAATAGCATTAAATAAGTGGATACCCAAGTAGCACCCTCAACATTTCAGTGGAACTGGCGGTAGAGAATATTATTGGTCTGGCAAAAATCAAAAGGCAACGCCTGGCATTCCTTTTTGCCTAAAAAAATAATAATCACAATAAAATCAAAGGGAAAAATAAGCATTGAATCAATCAATAAAAACCTGGCCCGAGCAAGAACGTCCTAGAGAACGACTTTTATCTCAAGGTGCACAAAGCTTATCTGATGCCGAACTGTTGGCGATTTTTCTTCGTTCGGGCTCGAAACAGCACTCTGCGGTGGAGTTGGCGCGTATTTTGATTCAACACTTTGGCGGACTTAACTTGATATTTGATGCCAATCTTGAGGACTTATCACAATTTAATGGCATTGCTGCGACCAAGTACGCCCAGCTCATGGCAGTCAAAGAGCTGGGGCGACGTTATCTGAATAATCATTTCCATCAGCAACGACTTTGTCTAGATACCTCTACGCTGGTGCTCGACTATTTACGTTATGAACTCTTGGGAGAAAAGCAGGAGGTCTTTGCGGTACTCTGCCTTGATGCAGAGCTGAGAAAATTGCATTTCAAAAAACTGTTTTTTGGCTCGCATCATTCCTGCACTGTTTCACTCAACCAGACCTTACGCTATGCCTTACAACAGCAAGCCTGCCAGATCGTGGTGGCCCATAATCACCCCTATGGAATTGCCCAACCTTCACCCGAAGATATTTATCTGACCCAGCAGTTAAAACAGGCCTGTAAACTGCTGGAAATCCACCTGATCGATCACTTTATTATTTCGCCTGAAGGACATTTTTCCTTTTCTGAACAACAACTACTCAACCCTGCTCCAATCAGGCAATCTGGTCTTGACAAAGCCTGAATCTAGCATGAACATCAACACATAAAATTAATGATTCATATAACATGATTGTCCGTGACCAGCCGAGTATTTTTAAAGTTTTATTCTCATGGCGTGGGACGATTCTACCCAAAATTTTACCTTCGCTCGGCTTCGTGATGCTGATCTCTGCCATTATTGGTGGCGTTGAATATGTGGGCCTTTACCGTTTCCCTGAAATTCCATTGGTTGGCTTTACCCTGATCGGGGTGGTCCTGTCGATTTTTCTGGGCTTCAAGAATACCGCCTGTTATGATCGTTGGTGGGAAGCCCGTAAACTGTGGGGGGTTCTGATTGCCACAGCCCGTCATTTTGATCGGGACTGTCGTGTTCTAACCCAAGCCCGCCGGGAACGTATCATTCAAAATGTGATTGTCTTTGCCAATGTTTTACGTGACCGTTTGCGCCATCAAACCGCAAATCCGACTGAATTGACGGAAACCAGCGGCTTGAGCCAACAGGCGCTGACCCAGCTTTACCAACAGCACAATGCTCCGCAGTACACGCTGAGCCTGATCCAGTGGGAACTGTTACAGGCCATGAAAGAGGGTGAAATCTCGGATATTATCTATACCCAGATGAACCGTCATGTGGCGGCTTTAAGCGAAATGCAAACCGGTTGTGACCGTATTGCCAACACGCCAATTCCCTTCGCCTATTCGGTGTTGCTGAATCGAACTGTGTATTTCTTCTGCTTTATGTTGCCTTTCAGCTTAGGTTCCTTATTAGGTTTGGCCACCCCGTTACTGGTGGGGATTTTAGCTTATACCTTTCTTGGTCTGGATGCCTTAAGTACTGAAATTGAAGAACCTTTTGGCACACAAAGTAACGACCTACCGCTTGATGCCATGGTTCGCTCGATTGAGATCGAATTACTCGGCACTTTGGGCCGCCCGACGCCACCGCCAATTCAGGCCCAAGATCACAACTTGCTTTAATTTCAATGCCCTCCAATGAGGGCATTTTTATTCGGATGATGAATAAATCGCCTAAACAAACTGTGAGGGTACCAGAGACTTGAAGCGTTCGGTGAACTGTCCATTCCAGTACGGATAATAAGGATAAGGTGGATAAATCGCACTGGCCTGATCTAACTGCACCCGATGCTCAGTCGATAACTGAAGATCTTTTGCTTTGAGATTTTCTTGCAGTTGCGTCTGATTACGCGCACCAATCAAGACACTGGAAACGGTTGGACGCTGTAACAGCCAGTTCAAGGCAATTTGGGGAATGGAATAACCCGTTTCGATTGCAATCTGTTTAAGTGCATCAATGACCTGATAAAGATGTGCCTCGTTCACAGGCGGGGCAAACTGTGCCGTCTCATGCAAACGGCTCTGGGCCGGAATCGGATTTTCCCGATCAAATTTACCGGTTAAGCGTCCCCAGCCCAAAGGGCTCCACACCACTGCACCGATCTGTTGGTCGTCATTCAAAGGCATCAGCTCCCACTCATAATCACGGCCAATTAAGGAATAATAGACCTGATTGACCACAAACTTTTCATAACCATATTGTTCTGCAATGGCCTGAGCTTTCATGAGTTGCCAGCCAGCAAAATTGGACACGCCGATATAACGGACTTTACCACTGCGTACCAGTTGATCCAGCGTTTTCATCAATTGATGTAATGCGGTAAAACTATCAAACTGATGTAATTGCAATACATCAATATAATCGGTTCCGAGTCGGGTCAGCGATTGCTCTACGGCGGAAAGTAAATAGTCCCGACTAAATCCTGCAGCATTCAAATGCGCCGAGCTACGAATACCCACCTTAGTCGAAATAATTGCCTGCTGTCTTTGCGAAGCCAGAGCCTTGCCCAGCATTCGCTCAGACTCGCCATCCGAATAGACATCGGCGGTATCAAAATAATTGATCCCGGCATCCAGAGCCGCCTGAATCATTTGATTGGCCTCGGTTTGGCTGGCTTGCCCCCAGGCAGAAAAGATTTGTCCCTGCCCGCCTAAAGTACCCGCGCCAAATCCTAATTCCGAGACTTTTAACCCTGAGTTTCCTAAAAAATGATATTTCATGATGCTTTTCTTAAACCTGTAGTTGCTTAAGAGCTAAAATAGCGCTAGGGGTTTATTAAAAAAACCACGATAATCAGGAAATACTTTTCTGGTTTTATTGATAATGAATACAGAAGATTTCCAGTTTTTTATTCGGGTTGCAGACTTGGGCTCGATCAGCAAAGCCGCGCAAGATGCCAATATTTCCGTGTCTGTCGCCAGCCAGAAATTGCAGCGCCTGGAACAACAGCTACAATTGCGTTTATTTCACCGTACCACCCGCACACTCAGCTTGACAGAAGAAGGCCGTACCTTGCTGACCCACGGGCGTAGCTGGCTGGCTGATTTTGTCAATTTACATGAGTCATTAAAAGTCAAAGATCATATCCTTTCCGGGACATTGCGCATGACCGCTTCCGCAATCTTTGGGACCAAGATCTTAATGCCTATGATTGCCAAATTCGCGCTGTTACATCCTGAACTAAACATTCATCTGGACCTGAATGATCAAAACATTGATTTAATTCAACAGGGCATGGATCTGGCGATTCGGATCGGACAGTTACAAAGCTCCAGTCTGATCGCCAGACAATTAAGCCCAAATCCACGGTTACTGTGTGCTGCACCCGCTTACCTGCAACACTATGGGATTCCAGAAAGCTTATCTGATCTCAAAGCTCATCGCTGTATTTTGCAACAGCATGCCAATGGCTTAACCGACCAGTGGCATTTTCTGAATAAAGCCGGTGAAACTGAACAGATCCGTGTCGAAGGTTACTTTAGTAGCAATTCGGGTGAAGCCATTCGACAGGCCGCCTTACAGGGCTTAGGCATTTCCAATCATTCGCTCTGGCATGTTGCGAAAGATTTAAACACCGGCACACTGGTCCAGGTGCTCCCCGATTATCCCGTGCAGGCCACTGCAATCTATGCCGTGTTTCCGCATCGGGACTTGGTACCGCCGAAAGTGCAATGCTTTTTAGATTATTTAAGCGATTACTTCCAGCAACACGCTGATTGGCAGATTAAAACCTAAGTTGATTTAGAGCCCTGCAAAACCATGAAACATCCATTGAATGCTCCATAAAACAATCAAGAATAAAACAACGATGAAGCAAAGTTGTAATTTTTTCATTGTTCCACTTATCGAAAACGTTCCCAAATTCCGCTCTGTCCTTGATTGACTCGCGGCGTTTGTCCCAGTTTAATCCACGGCATATTGTCGCCATGAAAATCACTGCCAATTGAAACCGCCAGATTAAATTGCTGAATCATCCGGTCGACCATCTGTCGGGTTGAAGCGGGCTCGATACTCGGCGGTAGCTCAACCGCATCACCACCAGATACAGCAAAGAGTTCAATCAGGTAACGGACATTGGTTGCCGACAAATCATAACGGGTTGGGTGAGCCAGAACAGCCAACCCGCCACTGGCATGAATAATCTCGATGGTTTCCTTCAGCCCCACCCCTTCAAATTTGACAAAGGCTTTCTTGCCTTCTTTCAGGAAACGGTCAAAAGCCTGCTGCGGACGACTGACTATATTTTTTTCGACTAAGGCTTTGGCAATATGGGTGCGAGTCACCCGATCTGCCTCCCCATCCACTTGGGCAATCACATCAGGATAAATATCAAAATCGATACATTTTTCTAAGAGCTGACAAATCACTTTGGCCCGTTCCGCACGGATTTTTTTCTGATTTTCCAGCATGGCCCTGATGGGTGCTTCATCTTGCATATTTAAAGCCACGATATGCACACCGTAACTCTTTTTGGTATTGGGTCTCGACCACTGACTGGAAACTTCTACGCCAGAAATAATTTGAATATCATGATCTTGTGCATAATTTTGCGCCCGTTCCAGCCCATCCATGGTGTCATGGTCAGTCACGGCCAGTATCTGTATTTTTAAGTCAACAGCAGCCTGTACCAGTTGCTCAGGAGAGAAGGTACCATCGGAAATGAGCGTATGGGTATGTAAATCGACACCGAACATGGTTTGTATTATGCTATCTGACCTATTTCATCATCGTACTGTAACATGAAAGCGTTGCTCGACTATCTTCCGATTATTATCTTCTTTTATTTTTATAAAACCACCGATCCTAAAGATAGTCATCATCCCTTGTTGCAGTTGGTGGGCAGCGCAGGAAATACCGACCAGAACCATATTCTGGTGGCGACCTGTGCCCTGCTGATCTCGACGCTTGTGGTCTATGGCTGCCTGTTCTTTTTCCAGAAATTCAAGCTGGAAAAAATGCAGTGGTTTATCGTGCTCATGTCGGTCATTTTTGGAGGCATCACGCTGATTTTTAGCGATGTGACCTACATCAAAATGAAGGCGATTATTATCAATATCGGGATTGGTCTGGGCTTTTTAGTGACGCCTTTATTTAATAAAGAACGCATGCCAATTATCCAGAAACTGTTAGGTTCAATGTTAGAGCTGAGCCCTAGAGGCTGGATCAAATTGAACTGGGCCTGGTGCGGTCAATTCTTTTTGCTTGCTGCTTTGCATTTCTTCTTTGGTTTTGTCTATATGCAAGGAAAATATTGGGGCGAATTCACAGCTTTTGGCGATATTATCGTTTCTCTGAGTTACCTTGCTGCTATACTGTTTTTCTTACGAAAACATTTCAAAACCACTGAATAGATTTTAAATCATCGAGCTATTGCCATGCCATATTTTGTGCTGACCTGTACTGATCGCGAAGGTACTCTGGAAAAACGTTTAGCCACCCGTCCACAACATATTGAACGTCTACAAAAGTTAGATGATGAAGGTCGTTTAATTGCTGCTGGTGCGCACCCTAAAGATCCCAATGATGCACAGGCAGGCTTTTTTGGCAGTACCATGATTGTTGAATTTGATAGCCGCGAAGCACTGGATGCCTGGATTCAGGAAGAGCCATTTTTAAAAGAAGGGATCTACTCAGATATTGAGGTTAGACCGTTCAACAAAGCTTTTCCAAAAGGGTAAATCATGCACATTGCAGTCAAAAGCTTGTTCGCTTTCAGTTTACTCAGTTCTAGTGCATGGGCGGTAGAACCTGCTACACCGACTGCTGCTCCAACAGCAGTCGCTCCAACGACACCAGCTAAAATCACCACCGCCACGCCTGCCACCCCAACTAAACCGCTGACAGCAGAACAGATTGTTAAAGCCAAACAACAGCAAGATGCTAAAGTCAAAGCCATGATTCAGGATCAGGCCAGCCGTTTGAAGCAACTTGAGCATGCCAATCTTGAAGCACTGGCACAGAATCAGGAACTACAGTTAAAAAATGACAATTTAACGGTTCAGGTTCAGGTGTTACAAAGCGAACGTAGCGCACAAATGTTTTTATACGGCGCCATGACCATTGCGGTCGGTGTGATTCTCGGTTTCTTTATTGCCAGTTATGTTTACACTAAACGCCGTCGTCAGTGGTAAAACCAACATCTTTATTTATGTCTCTCTCATCAAAACTACAAACCGCTGATCTGGACTGGGAATGGGTCGATGGTATCGAGATTCCCATTTCCAAGCAATTTGGCGATGTCTACTTTTCCAAAGCTAACGGTTTACTTGAAACACGCCATGTGTTTTTAAACGGTAATGATTTAACCGAACGTCTTTCGCAACTGAGTGATTATCAATACTTCTGTGTGGGAGAAACCGGTTTTGGCACAGGGCTGAATATTTTGACCCTGTGGCAGCTCTGGCAACAGGTGCGTCCAGATAACCATAGCCATCTGCATGCTATCAGTGTAGAGAAGTTTCCCCTCAGCAAAGCAGACCTGGTTCGCGCACTGAATGTCTGGCCTGAGCTAAAGCCACTGGCCGAACAGCTGATTCAGCAATATCCCCTGCCGATTGCAGGCTGTCATCGTCTCAGTTTTCCGGAACAACGTTTCAGCATTGATTTATGGCTGGGTGATGCACAGGATATCTTCCCTGTCATCCCCAAAACACAAGCGGTCAATGCCTGGTTTCTGGATGGCTTCGCGCCTTCCTGTAACCCGGATATGTGGCAAGAAAATGTGCTGAATCACATCGTGCGTTTGTCCGAGTTCGGAACCACCTTCGCATCCTTTAGCGTGGCTGGAGTACTGAAACGCGGGCTGAAACAGCATGGCATCCAGATTAGCCGTCCACGGGGTTTTGGTCATAAACGGGAAATGCTCAAAGCGATCTGGCTGGATACTGTAGCATCTGAAACAGGCTCAATAAATTCGGAACAGCACCCTGCCACCGAAACCGAAGCAAATACAAGCCGATTAAACACCGGACCACGCCAGATTGCG
Source organism: Acinetobacter sp. 1000160 (assembly GCF_000588715.1). NCBI lineage: Bacteria > Pseudomonadati > Pseudomonadota > Gammaproteobacteria > Moraxellales > Moraxellaceae > Acinetobacter > Acinetobacter sp. 1000160. Next base: position 139,975 of record NZ_JFWP02000011.1, read on the forward strand.
ATTATTGGCGCTGGAATCGCAGGTTTAAGCTCAGCCTGGGCATTTGCTCAACGTGGTCATCAAGTCACCGTATACGAGCAAAATGAGCCGCTTGCAGGTGCTTCTGGCAATCCACTGGCGCTGCTCAATCCTAAACTATGCCCGATTGATCAGGCACCTGAACACCTGATGACCTTAAGCTGGCAGCATGCGCTCAACTTTTATGCGCGTTTTAAGGCTTTTAGGCCAATTCAGGTCCAGCAATTGGCATTGAAGAATGCGGATGAATTACTGGCTTTGGCAGAACAATATCCTGAAGGTGTTTTATCAGCACCATCAGAGCAGCACCAATTCCCGAAGACAGACTTGCCGAATTTGACACTACATCATGCAGGTGCAGTTTCTCCACACCAGTTACGCGATGAAATCTTACAGCATCCGAATATCAGCATAAAAACAGCCAGAATTTCCCGCTTAAACTCAGTCGGATCACAAACTGAACTTTGGCAGGAGCAACAACGGATCGCCACGGCAGATCATGTTATCGTCTGTTGCGCCAAACAAAGTGCTGAACTATTTGAAAACTACCCGATTTTAAAACCCATTCGGGGACAAGTCAGCTGGGTTGAGAATAGCCAGCAGCCTTTAGCACTGGATCAGGCCTATAGTTATGGCGGCTATTGCATGCAACTGGATGCCTCACACTTGATTCTGGGAGCTTCGTTTTATCCCAATCGGGATGATGCCGAAGTCTTGGCTGAAGACCATGTGCATAACTACGAACTTATCCACAATGTGTTCCCTGAATATGCACAACAGTTGCCACCTATAGAGCACTGGCAAGGTCGGGCCGCTGTCCGTGCCCAAAGTCTGGATTACTTTCCTCTGGTCGGCAAAGTCCACAACCATGTGCAAAACTATAGCTTTGCAGGTTTAGGGTCGAAAGGATTCTTGTTTGCGCCACTATGTAGTGAGATTCTGGCGGCATTGATCTTGGGTGAACTGTGTCCGGTTCCACAACCGTTACTGGATAAATTGAATCCGCAACGCTTCCAGAAGAAAGTGAAAGCTAAAAAACCATATTATTCAGGTTAAGTATTTGGACGTTTGAATCTTTATTATGTTTGAATTTGCCAAAATACCCGAGTATTTTGGCAAATTTTTTGAGTGTTTTAAGCGCCTTGTTCCAAAGCTAAGCCTGCATCACGCGCTGCGCGTGTGCCACCCATCAATACAACATACTCACGAGAACTATCAATACCGTCTAAAAGCTCTGCTGCGCGCGGTGCTTTACTACCGCCACCACACAGAATGTAAATCGGTTGATCCGCTGCCACTTGAGTCAAACTATCCGCAGTTAATTCAGCAATTGGACGATTCACCGCCCCTTTGACATGAGCCTCTGTATACGCTTTGGTATCTCGGACATCCCAAATGACTGCGCCTTCTGGGAACTCAAATGTTGTAATTTCTTGTTTACGGATCATTGTGCACTCCTTTGATGTAAACAACACTTGGCAAATGAAGAAAACCCCCTTAGCATCTCAAATATTCTTTCCCTTTGTAAAGGTCTAACTATGCCTTCTTTTGATATTGTTTCTGAATTAGAGTTATTTGAAGTCAATCATGCGGTGCAAAACACGCAAAAAGAAATTGCTACACGTTTTGACTTCCGTGGGCAGGATGTTTCAATTGAGCTAAACGAAAAAAATAAAGAAATCAAAATCTCAACTGAAAGTGATTTCCAGTGTGAACAAGTCTATACCATGCTGGAAAACCATTTCTATAAACGTAAAGTTGACGTACAGGCACTTGACCCGCAAAAGGCGACCGCTTCAGGTAAAAATGTGGTGCAAGTGATCAAGCTTAAAGATGGACTTGACTCAGATACCGCAAAAAAAATTAATAAAGCCATTAAAGAAAGTGGCATCAAGGCGCAATCTTCTATTCAAGGAGACAAAATCCGTGTCACGGATAAAAAGCGCGATACTTTGCAACAAGTGATGAACTTTTTACGTGAACAACAATTTGGTCTGCCACTGCAATTTAATAACTTCAAAGATTAAGTAATAGGTTCATCATGGCAAAAGATAACCGTCTTTATAAGCTGGTTAAAACCACCTCTAAATTTCCAAAAGGCATTCGTAGCACGCTCTGGAGCAAAGCGTTTGGTCGTGTTGTTCCTATGGTCGGCACAGCCAATATCCGCTATTTGGAGGTGGATAAAGACCACGTGACTGTTCGTATTGAAAACCAGCGCAATATGCAGAACCATATTAAAGGGGTTCATGCTGCCGCAATGGCATTACTTGCAGAAACTGCGACGGGCTTTTTAACGGGTTTACATGTTCCGGATGATCGGATCGTCTTGATCAAATCATTGCATGTGGATTATTTAAAAGTCGCGCAAGGTGGTTTAACTGCGACAGCGAGCTTATCGGCAGATCAGCAAAAGTTTATTGCCGAGAATGAAAAAGGCGAGTTATTGATTCCTGTGACCGTGATTGATGATTCTGGTAACGAACCGATCCAGTGCCAGATGCTTTGGGCCTGGTTACCAAAACGTAAAAAATAATAACGGGTCTAGACTACTCCAAGTTCATCATTAGTATCAGGATACAAGCATCTCAGTTTGTGTTCTGATGCTAAAAATGAAAAAAACATTGCTTCTTCCCCATGTATTTGTCCTGCTCAATCTAGCATTTTACCCAGGTCAAGTCTTTGCTGCGGATGCCTCTTCTCGCGTTTCTGTGCCCGCAAAGCACACAAAATCTGTAGCTGAACAAAACAAGAAAATTGTCACCGATTTTTATGAAGGTGTTTTCCTGAAACATCAGGTCAAACAATACGCGGATCGTTATATTGGGAATCAGTATATTCAGCACAATCCGAATGTACCTGATGGTAAGGCGCCTTTTGTAAACTTCTTTACGCAAAAATTTAGTCATAATCCTCAGGCAAAGAATGTCATCAAGAAAGTGATTGCTGAAGGAGATTTAGTCGTCCTGCATGTGCATTCGACTGAAAATGACACTGACCGGGGCCGAGCCATTATAGATATATTCCGGGTTGAACATGGCAAAATTGTAGAGCACTGGGATGTGATACAGAACATTCCAGAAAACAGCAAAAATACCAATACCATGTTCTAAGCAGAGTACACATAAAAAAAGCCCAACATTATGTGGGCTTTTTTTTAGTTTGGGCTTAGATAAATTTTTCAATCATTGCCATCAATTGCTGGAGATGTTCAGCATCAACCTCATCGAACTGATTCAGTTCATCACTGTCAATATCCAGCACGCCGACACACTCACCATTTTTCATGATGGGTAACACAATTTCCGATTTAGAATCAGAACTACAGGCAATATGCCCGGGAAACTGATCCACATCAGGCACAATGATCACTTGCTGTTGTTGCCATGCTGAACCACATACACCACGCCCTTTGGCAATACGGGTACAGGCAATAGGCCCCTGAAATGGACCTAATACCAGCTCATTTTCTTTCACCAGATAAAAGCCAATCCAGAACCAGCCAAATTGCTGTCTGAGTGCCGCACAGATATTGGCCAGATTGGCAATCACATCAGCTTCATCTTCAACAATGGCCTGAATCTGTGGCAGGATACTTTGATATTGCTCAACCTTGTGGCCCAGTTGTAAAACCAGTTCTTCAGCCATCTGTATATTCTCGATTAAAAAATAGTGTTAAAACATCATCATCTGTTCTAGTAAGTGCAGATATCAAAATGGATCATTTAAGCTGACTGTGAAGCTAGAAAAGACTGTTTAATTTCATCTGTAATTAAACGTTTATTTCCATTTACATCCACCGCAACAAAGGTAAATACGCCTTCGGTAATCCGTACAGGTTCACGTGAATCATCGTGACTGTTCCACACTTCGATTTGAACCTGTACCGAGCTGCTACCGACTTTCAGAATCTTGGTATAACAGCTAATCACATTACCCACTTTTACAGGCACAAGGAAAGTCATCTGATTAATGGCAATCGTCGCACAACGGCCTTTACTAAAACGTTCAACATGAATCGCTCCAGCCAGATCCATCTGGGAAACAATCCAGCCTCCAAAAACATCACCACTCCAGTTGGTATCCGCTGGCATGGCAATATTTTGTAGAGATAAGATCCCTTCAGGATGCTTTGGGCGTTCGCTCATGTTAATTTCCTTGCTGTTGCTGTAATTGCTGGTCTAGCCACTGTTGCAGTTCAGGTGCACGTAATGCGCCACTGATTCTCGCCACTTCTGTGGTTTTGTTCATGAGAACCAGAGTTGGGATACTGCGGACATTAAATGCAGCGCTCAAACGCGGGTTTGCTTCCGTATCGATTTTGGCAAAAACAACGTAAGGATTTTGCTTGGCGACCTGAGCAAAATGTGGCGCCATCATTTTACATGGACCACACCATTCTGCCCATAGGTCAATCAGCACAGGTAAATCACTATTGCTAATGAAATTGCTAAAGTTCTGTTCATTCAGCTCAATCGGTTCTAAAGGTAGCAATGCTTGATGGCACTGACCACAATTGGGATGAACCGCCAGTTTTTCTTCAGGTACACGATTTTTTGCACCACATGATGCACAGACAATAATCATTTACATCACTCCGATATGTTGATGTAAAAATTCTAATTGGGTTGTGACTGCTTTTTCAAACCAAGAATCGTGATAAATATCGAAATGCTTCATTTCCCACTCATGATAGCTCACAAATGGCGCAATATTAGTGGCGGCTTCACGACTTGAGGCAATCGGAATCAGGCTGTCATATTTAGCCGCAATAAATAACACCGGAATATTAATCTTGCGTACAAACTGGATCGGCCGGTAACGCATCAGATTAAAAAACACCCGTGCAGGCACTTCGCCACTCCAGTAATAATCAGGATTTACAATCGAATGATAACCGTAATAACTGTCTGAGGTCGGTAAGAAACAGAGTTTATATTGATCGACTACGGGTAAGGTTTTAGGGACCAAGCCCATCTTGGAGCCCATATAGTCCTGACTGGAACGTTTCAATGCTTCTGGATAACGTTGCAATGGATATAGCTTGGCTGTCTCTGCCCCGTCAACATAAGGCACTTGTACCATCACTGCCTGAATATTTTTCAGATCCGTCGCCAAACTAAGAGCATAGCCACCACTGAGTGAAGTGCCCCACAAAATAATCCGTCGGCTATCAATCGACTTACAGTTAGAGGCATATTGAATCATGCTCTTCCAGTCATCAAGCTGGGCACTGAGCGATACCAGTTCACGCGGTTTACCGGTACTGCCGCCCCAATAACGATAGTCGAACAAAATCACGGCATAGCCGGCATGGGCAAAACGCTGTGCATACTGAACCAACTTAAATTGGCGCAATCCGGCAAATCCATGCGCCATCACAATCACAGCGGGTTTGATATTGGTTTTCGGAAGATAGAAGTCGGCAGCGATAGTTTCATCACCACTCGTAACATACAACGGCTCAACTGTATAAGTATGCATGCGCGCTCCATTGCGTATCTTATTCGTTATCATCGTTTATTTAATATAGACATTTAAACCCAAGATCGAGCTTAATGCTATGATAGATAGAGCATAAAATGTTTTGTTTGATTTTGGAGTGACAAGATGTCAGAAAATATAGGTTTTGCAGGTCAAATCGGCCCGGAGCATGTAGCTCAAGTTGTTGAAAAAGGTTTCAAATCGATTATTAATAACCGTCCTGATATGGAAGGTGGACCTGATCAGCCGACCAGTGCACAGATTGAAGAGTCTGCTCGCAGTGCAGGTCTGGATTATGTCTATCAGCCTGTCGTGGCGGGGCAGATTACTGAACTGGACGTGCGTACTTTTGCAAATCATTATAATGAACTGCCAAAACCGATTTTGATGTTCTGCCGCACAGGGAACCGTTCGAATAATTTATATCAGTTAGCCAAACAGATGGATCTGCTAGACGATTAAATTCATTACATTTCATTACCCGATCAAAATAGTTAAATCTTGCGATTTATATGAAGATGGTTCTTTTTCATAAGATGAAGAACCATGTCAAAACTTGCTGTTATCCTGTTATGCCTTTTCGCTGTTTCCGCTTGTAGCTCAATGCAAGTTCGTCCGACCGCCTCAGTGAGTGTAGGAACAGCATTATAAAAAAAGGAAGCGTTTTCAGCTTCCCTTTTCTTCAATTAATTTTGATTACTACAATCGACACCTTGTCCATATGGGCTAACATCAAATGGCATGCCAGCAGGATTATCCATATCTGTTTTTAAAGCAGTTAAAGTATATGGAATGTTAGAGATAACTTTACGACCAGATAATTGTGTTGTCGCGATAATATTAACTCTATGCCAATTTGCATATCTTCTTAAATAACGAATCTGGAAATCAAATTTACCCGTTGCATCAGTCGTATAAGTCACGGTCCCATCACTAGAAACAGTTGGGGCTACAAATGACGTTGGTAATTGAACAAAATCTGGCGCTGGAACTGCAACTGTAATTGGACAATAAGTATATGGCAGGACAAGTTGACGTGTTGCACTTGGCTTCGCATCTGGATTGTAAACGAAACTGCCTTTTGCATAGCTTAAATTATTAATTGACATTACTACAGGTTGAGAAGCAATTGGCTTACCATCAATATTCGTTACTTGTACAGAAACAGATTCCGTGTAGTACGTACCATCTGCACTAGTTTGTAATTGTCCAGAATTACCGAAGGTGATATTTGCAATTGGTTGCTCAACTTGGGCAGCTGAAACATTTAAGGTAATGGTTTGTTTTGACGTTACCCCATTACTATCAGTTAATGCAGCATTAATCACGATACCACTCGCAATTAAGCTAGCTGCTTGAGCAGACTTATTCGGTAATAAAATTGTGAAATTTGCATTTCCTGTTGCATCAGTTACACCAGTTGATGGACCGTTAATTGTCACACCATTTGTTTTATAATCAGGAATACTTAAAACAACATTTTGCCCAGCAACACCACCACCATTTTTGTCTACGGCTTTTACAGTGATAACTGCATTATCGCCAGTTACAAGTAATGTTGGTTTATTAGAAGTAATATTTAAACTATATTGTGCAGTCTCAGATACTGGAGCTGAATTATCCACTACATTAAGTATAAAAGATTGAATGGTTATTTTCTTTGTCGCATCAGTAAAACTACCTTTAACCATTACTCCATTTGCAATCAAATCATTCAATTGTGCTTGGCTCAGATTTTTAGGTAATTTCACTGTGAAATTTGCATTTCCTGTACTATCGGTTACAGCAGAAGAAGCCCCATCAATAGTGACATTCGTAGAGGCTGTATCCTGAATAGATAACTGGACGGTTTGATTTGCAACACCACCACCATTTACATCAACTAACTTCAATGTAATTACTGCACTATCACCCGAAGTAACCAATGTTGGTTTTGAACTTGTAATGATAATATGATAATTCGTCGCAACCGGAGTTTCGACTACTGGCGTATCAGTATTTCCAGAAGATGAGCCTGTACTACCATAATATCCGTCTCCCCCTCCACAGTTAGCTAATAGCACTGACAAAGCAATCGCCGACAACTTTAAAGTAAGTTGCTTTTTATTCATGATCATTCCTTTTTGTCCCCGATCAAATCCCCTAACGGAATTAGACTTTTCATTATAAAAATATGCCTAATGTAACCATAATATAGATTTTGTGTAAATATAGTTTATCTTCAAGTAAAGATTATTAAAGTGATGCCAATCAAACTATTTGTAAGAATCGAGAATTATGTTAGGACTTTTAACAAATAAATTTTTTACTTAAAAGAAATAAAGGTTGCTCTGAGATAAATATTCCAAAAGAAATATAATTTAATAAACCAACTTATTTTTCCCCGCAATAAAAAACACCCCTAACCGTTAGGTTAGGGGTGTTTAGATTTAAAAGCTGGCGATGACTTACTCTCACATGGCAAGTGCCACACTACCATCAGCGCTAAGAGGTTTCACTTCTGAGTTCGGGAAGGGATCAGGTGGTTCACTCTTGCTATTGTCGCCAGCAAACTGTTTTGGTTTTGGGTGGTCTTACGTTTTTTGCCACTTAGTACCGAAAGAGTTATTAACGGATTAGTTAATTGAGTCGTATTGTAACTAGTTTTGACACTAAATCAAGTTATGTATTGAATTTATCTTGAATACAACAACTGTTTGGGTGTTGTATAGTCAAGCCTCACGAGCAATTAGTATTGGTCAGCTTCACACGTCACCGTGCTTCCACACCCAACCTATCAACGTCCTAGTCTCGAACGGCTCTTTAGAGGAATAAATTCCTAGGGAAATCTTATCTTGAGGTAGGCTTCCCGCTTAGATGCTTTCAGCGGTTATCCCTTCCGAACATAGCTACCCGGCGATGCGACTGGCGTCACAACCGGTACACCAGAGGTTCGTCCACTCTGGTCCTCTCGTACTAGGAGCAGATCCTCTCAAATTTCCAGCGCCCACGGTAGATAGGGACCGAACTGTCTCACGACGTTCTAAACCCAGCTCGCGTACCTCTTTAAATGGCGAACAGCCATACCCTTGGGACCTGCTTCAGCCCCAGGATGAGATGAGCCGACATCGAGGTGCCAAACACCGCCGTCGATATGAACTCTTGGGCGGTATCAGCCTGTTATCCCCAGAGTACCTTTTATCCGTTGAGCGATGGCCCTTCCATACAGAACCACCGGATCACTAAGACCTACTTTCGTACCTGCTCGACTTGTGGGTCTCGCAGTTAAGCGCGCTTTTGCCTTTATACTCTACGCGTGATTTCCGACCACGCTGAGCGCACCTTCGTACTCCTCCGTTACTCTTTAGGAGGAGACCGCCCCAGTCAAACTACCCACCAGACATGGTCCTCGCCCCGGATTACGGGGCAGAGTTAGAACCTCAACATTACCAGGGTGGTATTTCAAGGACGGCTCCATTAGAACTAGCGTTCTAACTTCAAAGCCTCCCACCTATCCTACACAAGTAAGGTCAAAGTTCAATGTCAAGCTGCAGTAAAGGTTCACGGGGTCTTTCCGTCTAGCCGCGGGTACACTGCATCTTCACAGCGATTTCGATTTCACTGAGCCTCTGCTGGAGACAGCGCCGCCATCATTATGCCATTCGTGCAGGTCGGAACTTACCCGACAAGGAATTTCGCTACCTTAGGACCGTTATAGTTACGGCCGCCGTTTACTGGGGCTTCGATCAAGAGCTTCGCTTACGCTAACCCCATCAATTAACCTTCCAGCACCGGGCAGGCATCACACCCTATACGTCCACTTTCGTGTTTGCAGAGTGCTATGTTTTTAATAAACAGTTGCAGCGGCCTGGTTTCTGTGGCTGCCAACAGCTCAGGGAGCAAGTCCCATCACCGTCAGCAGCGTACCTTCTCCCGAAGTTACGGTACCATTTTGCCTAGTTCCTTCAGCAGAGTTCTCTCAAGCGCTTTGGTCTACTCGACCTGACCACCTGTGTCGGTTTCGGGTACGATTCCTGTGTAACTGAAGCTTAGAGACTTTTCCTGGAAGCATGGTATCAGCCACTTCACTGTACAAGTACAGCTTGCTATCAGCTCTCAGCATAGAGCACCCCGGATTTGCCTAAGATGCATGCCTACAGCCTTCCACCTGGACAACCAACGCCAGGCTGACTTAACCTTCTCCGTCCTCTCATCGCATTACACAGAAGTATTGGAATATTAACCAATTTCCCATCGACTACGCCTCTCGGCCTCGCCTTAGGGGTCGACTCACCCAGCCCCGATTAACGTTGGACTGGAACCCTTGGTCTTTCAGCGAACGGGTTTTTCACCCGTTTTGTCGTTACTCACGTCAGCATTCGCACTTCTGATACCTCCAGCATACTTCTCAATACACCTTCATCGGCTTACAGAACGCTCCCCTACCACGTATACTAAAGTATACATCCGCAGCTTCGGCACATAGTTTTAGCCCCGTTACATCTTCCGCGCAGGCCGACTCGACTAGTGAGCTATTACGCTTTCTTTAAAGGGTGGCTGCTTCTAAGCCAACCTCCTAGCTGTCTATGCCTTCCCACATCGTTTCCCACTTAACTATGATTTTGGGGCCTTAGCTGGCGGTCTGGATTGTTTTCCTCTTGACTACGGACGTTAGCACCCGCAGTCTGTCTCCCGGATAGTACTCATTGGTATTCGGAGTTTGCATCGGTTTGGTAAGTCGGGATGACCCCCTAGCCGAAACAGTGCTCTACCCCCAATGGTATTCGTCCGAGGCGCTACCTAAATAGCTTTCGGGGAGAACCAGCTATCACCAGGCTTGATTAGCCTTTCACCCCTATCCACAAGTCATCCCCTGGCTTTTCAACGACAGTGGGTTCGGTCCTCCAGTTAGTGTTACCCAACCTTCAACCTGCTCATGGATAGATCGCCTGGTTTCGGGTCTATACCCAGCAACTAAACGCCCTATTAAGACTCGATTTCTCTACGGCTCCCCTATGCGGTTAACCTTGCTACTGAATATAAGTCGCTGACCCATTATACAAAAGGTACGCAGTCACACCACGAAGGTGCTCCCACTGCTTGTATGCATGCGGTTTCAGGATCTATTTCACTCCCCTCACAGGGGTTCTTTTCGCCTTTCCCTCACGGTACTGGTTCACTATCGGTCAGTCAGGAGTATTTAGCCTTGGAGGATGGTCCCCCCATATTCAGACAAGGTTTCACGTGCCTCGCCCTACTCGTCATCATTATGTGTGCCCTTTCGTGTACGGGAATATCACCCTCTACGTTCGCACTTCCCAGAGCGTTCCACTAGAACACACATAACTTAATGGGCTGCTCCCCGTTCGCTCGCCGCTACTAAGGGAATCTCAATTGATTTCTTTTCCTAAGGGTACTGAGATGTTTCACTTCCCCTCGTTCGCTTCATAAGCCTATGTATTCAGCTTATGATACCCGCCTTTTAGCGGGTGGGTTCCCCCATTCAGAAATCTCCGGATCAAAGGATATTTGCCGCCTCCCCGGAGCTTTTCGCAGGCTATCACGTCTTTCATCGCCTCTGACTGCCAAGGCATCCACCACATGCACTTAATTACTTGACTATACAACCCCAAACAGTCGTTACACCTACAAGTGGGTGTAGCAACAGAATCAATGTAAACATTAATTCATACAGCTTGTTGTTTCGTGAACTTAATCACCGTACAGCTTCAATCTAAATTCATATACCAAAACGCTTGATTCAGTGTTTTTGCTAGTTCTCATTTCATTCAACTTAAACATCGAAATGTTTAAATCAAAGAATGAGTGAACAATTTATTTCAGACTCAATTCTACTAATCTGTTAATGATTAACTACCACCTCGTCGGTGCGTAGTAAACTGTGATAAATCACAGAGATTAATAAACCAGTCAACTTGGACTGTATTCACTAAACTCTATAATCTATTTAGCTCAGAATTACTAAGTAATTCATGGTGGAGACTAGGAGAGTCGAACTCCTGACCTCCTGCGTGCAAAGCAGGCGCTCTACCAACTAAGCTAAGTCCCCAGCTTAAAATCATAATGAACGATATATCTCAATCTCAGCTTCAGCTATCAGATTTGGTGGGTCTGACAAGACTTGAACTTGTGACCCCACGCTTATCAAGCGTGTGCTCTAACCAACTGAGCTACAGACCCTCAGATACATCTTCGAAGAACAACTTGTTGTGGATTCTTACCGGTCACCAATCTTTCGTTAAGGAGGTGATCCAGCCGCAGGTTCCCCTACGGCTACCTTGTTACGACTTCACCCCAGTCATCGGCCACACCGTGGTAACCGCCCTCTTTGCAGTTAGGCTAGCTACTTCTGGTGCAACAAACTCCCATGGTGTGACGGGCGGTGTGTACAAGGCCCGGGAACGTATTCACCGCGGCATTCTGATCCGCGATTACTAGCGATTCCGACTTCATGGAGTCGAGTTGCAGACTCCAATCCGGACTACGATCGGCTTTTTGAGATTAGCATCCTATCGCTAGGTAGCAACCCTTTGTACCGACCATTGTAGCACGTGTGTAGCCCTGGCCGTAAGGGCCATGATGACTTGACGTCGTCCCCGCCTTCCTCCAGTTTGTCACTGGCAGTATCCTTAAAGTTCCCATCCGAAATGCTGGCAAGTAAGGAAAAGGGTTGCGCTCGTTGCGGGACTTAACCCAACATCTCACGACACGAGCTGACGACAGCCATGCAGCACCTGTATCTAGATTCCCGAAGGCACCAATCCATCTCTGGAAAGTTTCTAGTATGTCAAGGCCAGGTAAGGTTCTTCGCGTTGCATCGAATTAAACCACATGCTCCACCGCTTGTGCGGGCCCCCGTCAATTCATTTGAGTTTTAGTCTTGCGACCGTACTCCCCAGGCGGTCTACTTATCGCGTTAGCTGCGCCACTAAAGCCTCAAAGGCCCCAACGGCTAGTAGACATCGTTTACGGCATGGACTACCAGGGTATCTAATCCTGTTTGCTCCCCATGCTTTCGTACCTCAGCGTCAGTATTAGGCCAGATGGCTGCCTTCGCCATCGGTATTCCTCCAGATCTCTACGCATTTCACCGCTACACCTGGAATTCTACCATCCTCTCCCATACTCTAGCTTCCCAGTATCGAATGCAATTCCCAAGTTAAGCTCGGGGATTTCACATCCGACTTAAAAAGCCGCCTACGCACGCTTTACGCCCAGTAAATCCGATTAACGCTCGCACCCTCTGTATTACCGCGGCTGCTGGCACAGAGTTAGCCGGTGCTTATTCTGCGAGTAACGTCCACTCATCTTAGGTATTAACTAAGAGAGCCTCCTCCTCGCTTAAAGTGCTTTACAACCAAAAGGCCTTCTTCACACACGCGGCATGGCTGGATCAGGCTTGCGCCCATTGTCCAATATTCCCCACTGCTGCCTCCCGTAGGAGTCTGGGCCGTGTCTCAGTCCCAGTGTGGCGGATCATCCTCTCAGACCCGCTACAGATCGTCGCCTTGGTAGGCCTTTACCCCACCAACTAGCTAATCCGACTTAGGCTCATCATTTAGCGCAAGGTCCGAAGATCCCCTGCTTTCTCCCGTAGGACGTATGCGGTATTAGCATTCCTTTCGGAATGTTGTCCCCCACTAAATGGCAGATTCCTAAGCATTACTCACCCGTCCGCCGCTGGGTCAGTTACCGAAGCAACCTTCCCCGCTCGACTTGCATGTGTTAAGCCTGCCGCCAGCGTTCAATCTGAGCCATGATCAAACTCTTCAGTTTAAAATCATTAGTAGCTTA
>NZ_JFWP02000012.1:0-92299 GCF_000588715.1 Acinetobacter sp. 1000160
TAAGCTACTAATGATTTTAAACTGAAGAGTTTGATCATGGCTCAGATTGAACGCTGGCGGCAGGCTTAACACATGCAAGTCGAGCGGGGAAGGTTGCTTCGGTAACTGACCCAGCGGCGGACGGGTGAGTAATGCTTAGGAATCTGCCATTTAGTGGGGGACAACATTCCGAAAGGAATGCTAATACCGCATACGTCCTACGGGAGAAAGCAGGGGATCTTCGGACCTTGCGCTAAATGATGAGCCTAAGTCGGATTAGCTAGTTGGTGGGGTAAAGGCCTACCAAGGCGACGATCTGTAGCGGGTCTGAGAGGATGATCCGCCACACTGGGACTGAGACACGGCCCAGACTCCTACGGGAGGCAGCAGTGGGGAATATTGGACAATGGGCGCAAGCCTGATCCAGCCATGCCGCGTGTGTGAAGAAGGCCTTTTGGTTGTAAAGCACTTTAAGCGAGGAGGAGGCTCTCTTAGTTAATACCTAAGATGAGTGGACGTTACTCGCAGAATAAGCACCGGCTAACTCTGTGCCAGCAGCCGCGGTAATACAGAGGGTGCGAGCGTTAATCGGATTTACTGGGCGTAAAGCGTGCGTAGGCGGCTTTTTAAGTCGGATGTGAAATCCCCGAGCTTAACTTGGGAATTGCATTCGATACTGGGAAGCTAGAGTATGGGAGAGGATGGTAGAATTCCAGGTGTAGCGGTGAAATGCGTAGAGATCTGGAGGAATACCGATGGCGAAGGCAGCCATCTGGCCTAATACTGACGCTGAGGTACGAAAGCATGGGGAGCAAACAGGATTAGATACCCTGGTAGTCCATGCCGTAAACGATGTCTACTAGCCGTTGGGGCCTTTGAGGCTTTAGTGGCGCAGCTAACGCGATAAGTAGACCGCCTGGGGAGTACGGTCGCAAGACTAAAACTCAAATGAATTGACGGGGGCCCGCACAAGCGGTGGAGCATGTGGTTTAATTCGATGCAACGCGAAGAACCTTACCTGGCCTTGACATACTAGAAACTTTCCAGAGATGGATTGGTGCCTTCGGGAATCTAGATACAGGTGCTGCATGGCTGTCGTCAGCTCGTGTCGTGAGATGTTGGGTTAAGTCCCGCAACGAGCGCAACCCTTTTCCTTACTTGCCAGCATTTCGGATGGGAACTTTAAGGATACTGCCAGTGACAAACTGGAGGAAGGCGGGGACGACGTCAAGTCATCATGGCCCTTACGGCCAGGGCTACACACGTGCTACAATGGTCGGTACAAAGGGTTGCTACCTAGCGATAGGATGCTAATCTCAAAAAGCCGATCGTAGTCCGGATTGGAGTCTGCAACTCGACTCCATGAAGTCGGAATCGCTAGTAATCGCGGATCAGAATGCCGCGGTGAATACGTTCCCGGGCCTTGTACACACCGCCCGTCACACCATGGGAGTTTGTTGCACCAGAAGTAGCTAGCCTAACTGCAAAGAGGGCGGTTACCACGGTGTGGCCGATGACTGGGGTGAAGTCGTAACAAGGTAGCCGTAGGGGAACCTGCGGCTGGATCACCTCCTTAACGAAAGATTGGTGACCGGTAAGAATCCACAACAAGTTGTTCTTCGAAGATGTATCTGAGGGTCTGTAGCTCAGTTGGTTAGAGCACACGCTTGATAAGCGTGGGGTCACAAGTTCAAGTCTTGTCAGACCCACCAAATCTGATAGCTGAAGCTGAGATTGAGATATATCGTTCATTATGATTTTAAGCTGGGGACTTAGCTTAGTTGGTAGAGCGCCTGCTTTGCACGCAGGAGGTCAGGAGTTCGACTCTCCTAGTCTCCACCATGAATTACTTAGTAATTCTGAGCTAAATAGATTATAGAGTTTAGTGAATACAGTCCAAGTTGACTGGTTTATTAATCTCTGTGATTTATCACAGTTTACTACGCACCGACGAGGTGGTAGTTAATCATTAACAGATTAGTAGAATTGAGTCTGAAATAAATTGTTCACTCATTCTTTGATTTAAACATTTCGATGTTTAAGTTGAATGAAATGAGAACTAGCAAAAACACTGAATCAAGCGTTTTGGTATATGAATTTAGATTGAAGCTGTACGGTGATTAAGTTCACGAAACAACAAGCTGTATGAATTAATGTTTACATTGATTCTGTTGCTACACCCACTTGTAGGTGTAACGACTGTTTGGGGTTGTATAGTCAAGTAATTAAGTGCATGTGGTGGATGCCTTGGCAGTCAGAGGCGATGAAAGACGTGATAGCCTGCGAAAAGCTCCGGGGAGGCGGCAAATATCCTTTGATCCGGAGATTTCTGAATGGGGGAACCCACCCGCTAAAAGGCGGGTATCATAAGCTGAATACATAGGCTTATGAAGCGAACGAGGGGAAGTGAAACATCTCAGTACCCTTAGGAAAAGAAATCAATTGAGATTCCCTTAGTAGCGGCGAGCGAACGGGGAGCAGCCCATTAAGTTATGTGTGTTCTAGTGGAACGCTCTGGGAAGTGCGAACGTAGAGGGTGATATTCCCGTACACGAAAGGGCACACATAATGATGACGAGTAGGGCGAGGCACGTGAAACCTTGTCTGAATATGGGGGGACCATCCTCCAAGGCTAAATACTCCTGACTGACCGATAGTGAACCAGTACCGTGAGGGAAAGGCGAAAAGAACCCCTGTGAGGGGAGTGAAATAGATCCTGAAACCGCATGCATACAAGCAGTGGGAGCACCTTCGTGGTGTGACTGCGTACCTTTTGTATAATGGGTCAGCGACTTATATTCAGTAGCAAGGTTAACCGCATAGGGGAGCCGTAGAGAAATCGAGTCTTAATAGGGCGTTTAGTTGCTGGGTATAGACCCGAAACCAGGCGATCTATCCATGAGCAGGTTGAAGGTTGGGTAACACTAACTGGAGGACCGAACCCACTGTCGTTGAAAAGCCAGGGGATGACTTGTGGATAGGGGTGAAAGGCTAATCAAGCCTGGTGATAGCTGGTTCTCCCCGAAAGCTATTTAGGTAGCGCCTCGGACGAATACCATTGGGGGTAGAGCACTGTTTCGGCTAGGGGGTCATCCCGACTTACCAAACCGATGCAAACTCCGAATACCAATGAGTACTATCCGGGAGACAGACTGCGGGTGCTAACGTCCGTAGTCAAGAGGAAAACAATCCAGACCGCCAGCTAAGGCCCCAAAATCATAGTTAAGTGGGAAACGATGTGGGAAGGCATAGACAGCTAGGAGGTTGGCTTAGAAGCAGCCACCCTTTAAAGAAAGCGTAATAGCTCACTAGTCGAGTCGGCCTGCGCGGAAGATGTAACGGGGCTAAAACTATGTGCCGAAGCTGCGGATGTATACTTTAGTATACGTGGTAGGGGAGCGTTCTGTAAGCCGATGAAGGTGTATTGAGAAGTATGCTGGAGGTATCAGAAGTGCGAATGCTGACGTGAGTAACGACAAAACGGGTGAAAAACCCGTTCGCTGAAAGACCAAGGGTTCCAGTCCAACGTTAATCGGGGCTGGGTGAGTCGACCCCTAAGGCGAGGCCGAGAGGCGTAGTCGATGGGAAATTGGTTAATATTCCAATACTTCTGTGTAATGCGATGAGAGGACGGAGAAGGTTAAGTCAGCCTGGCGTTGGTTGTCCAGGTGGAAGGCTGTAGGCATGCATCTTAGGCAAATCCGGGGTGCTCTATGCTGAGAGCTGATAGCAAGCTGTACTTGTACAGTGAAGTGGCTGATACCATGCTTCCAGGAAAAGTCTCTAAGCTTCAGTTACACAGGAATCGTACCCGAAACCGACACAGGTGGTCAGGTCGAGTAGACCAAAGCGCTTGAGAGAACTCTGCTGAAGGAACTAGGCAAAATGGTACCGTAACTTCGGGAGAAGGTACGCTGCTGACGGTGATGGGACTTGCTCCCTGAGCTGTTGGCAGCCACAGAAACCAGGCCGCTGCAACTGTTTATTAAAAACATAGCACTCTGCAAACACGAAAGTGGACGTATAGGGTGTGATGCCTGCCCGGTGCTGGAAGGTTAATTGATGGGGTTAGCGTAAGCGAAGCTCTTGATCGAAGCCCCAGTAAACGGCGGCCGTAACTATAACGGTCCTAAGGTAGCGAAATTCCTTGTCGGGTAAGTTCCGACCTGCACGAATGGCATAATGATGGCGGCGCTGTCTCCAGCAGAGGCTCAGTGAAATCGAAATCGCTGTGAAGATGCAGTGTACCCGCGGCTAGACGGAAAGACCCCGTGAACCTTTACTGCAGCTTGACATTGAACTTTGACCTTACTTGTGTAGGATAGGTGGGAGGCTTTGAAGTTAGAACGCTAGTTCTAATGGAGCCGTCCTTGAAATACCACCCTGGTAATGTTGAGGTTCTAACTCTGCCCCGTAATCCGGGGCGAGGACCATGTCTGGTGGGTAGTTTGACTGGGGCGGTCTCCTCCTAAAGAGTAACGGAGGAGTACGAAGGTGCGCTCAGCGTGGTCGGAAATCACGCGTAGAGTATAAAGGCAAAAGCGCGCTTAACTGCGAGACCCACAAGTCGAGCAGGTACGAAAGTAGGTCTTAGTGATCCGGTGGTTCTGTATGGAAGGGCCATCGCTCAACGGATAAAAGGTACTCTGGGGATAACAGGCTGATACCGCCCAAGAGTTCATATCGACGGCGGTGTTTGGCACCTCGATGTCGGCTCATCTCATCCTGGGGCTGAAGCAGGTCCCAAGGGTATGGCTGTTCGCCATTTAAAGAGGTACGCGAGCTGGGTTTAGAACGTCGTGAGACAGTTCGGTCCCTATCTACCGTGGGCGCTGGAAATTTGAGAGGATCTGCTCCTAGTACGAGAGGACCAGAGTGGACGAACCTCTGGTGTACCGGTTGTGACGCCAGTCGCATCGCCGGGTAGCTATGTTCGGAAGGGATAACCGCTGAAAGCATCTAAGCGGGAAGCCTACCTCAAGATAAGATTTCCCTAGGAATTTATTCCTCTAAAGAGCCGTTCGAGACTAGGACGTTGATAGGTTGGGTGTGGAAGCACGGTGACGTGTGAAGCTGACCAATACTAATTGCTCGTGAGGCTTGACTATACAACACCCAAACAGTTGTTGTATTCAAGATAAATTCAATACATAACTTGATTTAGTGTCAAAACTAGTTACAATACGACTCAATTAACTAATCCGTTAATAACTCTTTCGGTACTAAGTGGCAAAAAACGTAAGACCACCCAAAACCAAAACAGTTTGCTGGCGACAATAGCAAGAGTGAACCACCTGATCCCTTCCCGAACTCAGAAGTGAAACCTCTTAGCGCTGATGGTAGTGTGGCACTTGCCATGTGAGAGTAAGTCATCGCCAGCTTTTAAATCTAAACACCCCTAACCTGACGGTTGGGGGTGTTTTTTATTGGATAGAAAAAATATAATAGATGAAAAATATAACTTGTCTCTAAGTTTTAGCCTTGATCCATCTATTTTTAGATTATTACCAACTTATCTAGACCTTCTAAAAATAGAGTTTATCGGTGTATAAATGCGTAAATTAGTTAAAAAGCGGAAAAAGTACCAGGTTAAACCTAGCGATCTAAATAATAGCAATAAATTGAAACAGTTTGAGCTGATTGACATCATTCCGAATAAAAATGGCTCTGAATATGATTTGCCAGTTTATGGTCAAGTAGCCCCTTTTTGGAGAACCATTTTTCAATATTTAATGTTGGTTTTCGCCCTATTTCTCTTATTTATCTTCATCTCTCTAGGACTTGTACTCATAGATGAAATTATTGATCTAGGCAATATTGATATAGATCAGTTTATTGCAGATCAATGGATTAAGTTGCTTTTAGTCGCTTTTATCATGCCTTTATTGATTCTATTTTTTTATTCTAAGCCCAGAGCAACTCAAAAAAAGGCTGTTAAAAACTACGCGATAAAGGATGATCATATTGAATTCATTTTATTAGATAATACCAGTAAATACTTAGAATTTGATCAAATTACCAATGTAACTATTATTCCAGCAAAGGCAGGTAATTATATATTCTCTGTTCTTTATAATTGTACTAATACGGGTAATCACGTCAAGATATACAACCTATTTGAACCTAATTTCTCAATGTTAAGAATTTATCCATTGAAAAATAAAGAATTCATGCTTAGTGTTTTCTTACAGCAGTTAAGGAAAAAGAATCCCACGGCACATATAGATTCTCTGTTTAGCTCTCTTTTATGTATTGATCCTGAGACATTCATGCTGGATATAGATCAATTGAATAGAACAAAGAGGATAAATAATATTTTTTGGTTAGGCATGACTATTTTGGTCATTGGATTATTATTTTTAAATTTTTGGTATGAGAATTGAGTAAAGAGATTTAATCTGAGGTGAATTATGTGTTTTGACTTAAAGGTATTTTATCCTAATAAAGAAAAAAATATTACATTAGATAAAATGTTGCTGATTCTCAGTTTTTCTTCTTTAGCTATTATAATTTTCTTATTTTCTATAAAGCCAATCTATGCTTCCAATTTATATCATCTTGTTCATTTATTGGCGCTTTTTTTTATTGTGGTGTATGTGGTCAGAGGATTCAGAAGAAAGGGGAAAATACAGACTTTACGTGGAAAGTGTAGTGGATCAATAATTTTTTCTACTAGTAAAATCAAGATTGATAAAAATATTTACGATTGTAGTGAAGTAAAGAGTTTACTTATTTATAATAGGGATTATAGAGGGAAACCATTATTATATTCTATAGATAATATGCTCTCTAATGGTAGTAATAATGCGATTATAATGAAATTTAAAGATAATAATGAGGCCAAATTTTATTTTATTCAGGAAAATAGGAATGCAATAAAAAAATATTCACCAATATTTGAAAAATATATTAATGAACAGAGTATATATGTGGAAGTTTTTGATTTTTGAGATTAGTAAATGATCTCAAAGAGAAAAACTTGTATTATTTTACTTTTTTCTATTTCCGCTGTAAGGTTATTGGCGGTATATTTTTAAAAACTTATCATAAATAATGATTGAAGGGAAATAACATGTCAACTGATCAGCAATTTCCAGCACCAGCCAACCTAGGGATCGCAGTGTATTCAAACAATGCCGAAGCCATTGGGAACACACCTTTAGTGCGTATCAACCGTCTGATTAAAACGGGTGCAACGGTTTTAGCCAAAGTCGAAAGCCGCAATCCTGCATTTTCAGTGAAGTGTCGTATTGGTGCTGCTTTGATTGCAGATGCAGAAAAACGTGGTGTACTGAAAGCTGGCATGCATATTGTTGAACCGACCAGTGGTAATACAGGGATTGCTTTAGCCTTTGTTGCAGCGGCAAAAGGTTATCCAATTACCTTAACCATGCCTGCAAGTATGAGCCTGGAGCGCCGAAAGGTTTTAAAAGCTTTAGGTGCAAATCTGGTTTTAACTGAGCCTGCTAAAGGAATGAAAGGTGCAGTAGATGAAGCTGTTCATTTAGCTACGGAAAATCCAGAACTATATTTCTTGCCGCAACAATTTGAAAATCCAGCCAATCCTCAAATTCATGTCGATACCACTGGTCCTGAAATCTGGCAGGCAACCAATGGACAAGTTGATATTCTCGTGGCTGGTGTCGGCACAGGCGGAACCATTACCGGAATTTCTCGTTATTTTGAGCACGTTCAGAATAAGCCAATTTATTCTGTAGCAGTTGAACCGGCTGAATCTCCAATCATTACTCAAACCAAAAATGGCGAAAGCATTACCCCGGCACCGCATAAAATTCAAGGTATTGGCGCCAACTTCATTCCGAAGAACTTAGATCTAGATTTGGTAGATGAAGTTGTAGCTGTGAATAGTGCGGATGCCATTGAGTGGGCAAGAAAGTGTGCAACTCAAGAAGGGATTTTGGTTGGTATCTCCAGTGGTGCAGCATTGGCGGCGGCAGCTCAAATTGCAGAACGTCCTGAAAATGCGGGTAAAACGATTGTGGTGATCTTACCGGATAGCGGTGAACGTTACCTATCTTCAGTCTTATTTGAAGGTCTGTTTGACGAAGCTTAAATCTATTGTTCAAGTTATAAAAAACCATGCCTAAGCGCATGGTTTTTTCATTTTTGCTGTATTTTTTATAAGGCTTTTTTCAAGGTTTTTTCATGGCGTTTCACCGAGCGGGCGTACTTTTTACCTTTATGCCGTGTCCAGAAGCTACGTTGATAACCTGTTGGGCCAACATTGTAATAGGCTACGGCTTTGGACCAGCTTCCAGCAGATCGATAGTAGGTCGAGAGGACATGCGCGCCACAGTTAATGTTGACATTTTCATCATAAAGATTGCCTGGGCAAGCCTGATTCCAATGACTGGAAATGATTTGGGTTAAACCAATGGCCCCCGTTGGTGAGCGGGCAGCGCTATTGTAATTGGATTCCTGTCGAATCAGCGCGGCCAGTAAAGTCGGCGATACATCATAACGCTCAGCACTTTGAATGATCATCGGTGATAAACGATTGGCCGTGCTGGGTGAAACAGAATAAGCGTTTTGTAAGCCTGAGGAGAGTTGATTCGAGCGATTTGCAAATGATCCGCTTAAGCTACTACACGCGGAAAGACTCACTGCCATAATGATAAGGCTGAGCTTTAAAAAAAGTGAACCGAGCGCGTGAGAAGTCATACCTTGATCAGTTGATGTAGAGACGATTTGCAAAACCAAGACCCGAGACAGAATAAAATTATTAGGATGGTATGCACTCGGTTTAGGGGAGTCAATAGCAGTTGTTTTACCGTATTCATTCTTTTAAACGGGACATAAAAAAGCCCCGACATCCTGTCGAGGCTTTTCATATTAGGTTTCTTGCCATCAACTCCTGTCAATGACCACATCCTGTGCTGTTATTGTTCTGAATGAGACGTCCTGTCCCTGTATGAGTCCAATATTAATGAACGTAAGATAATGACGACATTCGCCAATGACGCCAACCGGTGTAGATTTTTACCGACAAGGTTTATAAAGCTTCTTTCAAGGACTGTTCATGCCGTTTGACTGAGCTGGCATAACGTTCAGCTTGTTGGCGCATATACGGGCTTCTGCGATAGCCTGTCGGACCCACATTGTAATAACCCAAGGCTTTTGCCCAGTCTCCAGTAGATTGATAGTAGTTCGCCAAAATATAGGCACCACAATTAATATTGACATGTTCATCATACAGATCACCTGGACAAAACTGTTGCCAGAATTTTGGACGGACCTGCGTTAATCCCACTGCATCCGCAGAGGAGCGGGCAAACGTGCGATAACTGGATTCCTGACGAATCAGTGCAGCGAGTAAATGCGGGGAAATGTTATGTCGTTCAGCAGTTTTGAGAATGATCGGAGCAACGCGATTAGCTGTGCTCGGCGCAACGGAGTAGGCGTTCTGGATTCCTGTTGCAAATTGTTGAGATTGACGTACAGAAGGGCCTTGAGTACTGGTACAGGCAGCGGTTAAATAGCTAATGAAAAGGACGACACTCAATTTGGCAAAAGTGATTGGGAACCGAGAAAAGCAAAATTTGTTGTAAATTATCATCGTAAAACAAGACTGACCATCATATATAAAACATGCGGATAGTAGGTAGCAAGCCACAGGGAGTCAATGCAGAATCGTAAGTTAAATCGTTTACTTTTTTTGTATTCAAACAAACTCAAGGACAATAAAAAAGCCCCGACATCCTGTCGAGGCTTTTCATATTTGGTTTCTTGCCGCCAACTCCTGTCAACGACCACATCCTGTGTTCTTGTTATTCTGAATGAGACATCCTGTCTCTCTATGCTTCATATCTTAGTGAATCTATCTCTCTAGGGATATTCGCCAATGACCACAGTCACTGTAGGCTTTTGCTTACAAAGTCCCAATTAGTGTTTCTTTAGAATCCATCCTACCAACCTTTGTGCAATCGGTGCACAGACCAATACGCTAGGAAAGGCAAACATCCACGCCACGATCCAGGCTGACATCCACATGGCAAAGAAATGTTCGATAAAACCGACTGCCTTTAATGTAGTGATGCCAGAAATTAAAAAAGACATCATGCAGGACAAAACCAATGGAAATAAAAGACTTGCTGCTTTCACGTGATCACCACTCCTTGATATGCACTTAAGCTGAATGCAAAATTTTGTCCAAATAGCTGGGCAGTTTTGATATCACCAAAATCAAAGGCATCTGCTGCACTGGCATGTTCAGCTTGTGCCATAAGCCCAGTCCATGAGCCGAGACGATTGGCTGCTTGCGTATACGGAACCCCTTGATGTTGCTCAGGTAAAATAGGGTTACCAACCCATATCATACCGTGTTGCATCGAAAAGGTGAAAAGTGAAATCAGTGTAGATTGCTTATCCCCTGCGGGCAGTGAGGAAACGGTAAATCCTGCGGCTAATTTTCCTTTAAATGCTTGTTTTTTCCATAAAGGCCCTGTGGCATCCATTAATTGTTTGAATGTGCCTGAAACACCACCCAAATAGGTGGGGGAGCCCCAAATCAGTCCGTCATAGTGACAGAGTAATTCGGGTTGAGACATTAACTGCTCAGCGCTGAATAAATCAGTTTTAATCTGTCCAACTTGCGCTATACCGCGTTGAATCTGTTGGGCAATAAACTGGGTGTGGCCCTGACGGCTATGATAAATAATGGCAATCGATTTCATGGTTGATCCCTCAGTGAAATAATGCAAGCAATAGCGCGCTGAGATATAAACCGCAGCCGAAAATAGCGTGGTTGATCAGGCTTCGTAGACAGTTATGCAAAGGCTGTGCTGTTTTAGCTGAGGCAAAGCCTGCCCCCATAGCCGGTTGCATAATCAAGAAGGGAACAAGCACTGTAATCACCCCGAAAATAAAAGCAGAGCTAAATTGAGGCTGTCGTAACCATGCTTCTCCAACAATCAGCACAAAGCTGAACGCAAACAGCATGCCGACACTGTAATGTGCCAGCCAACCCAAGGCATATTCCTGTCGGATGGCAGGACTTTGCGCAATCGATGCATGGATGAACTTGCCTCGAAACATCCAGCCCAACCAACGGCCCAACAAAGCAAAATTTAAGCTTGGGCGGTTGAGTGTTTTTAACAGCAATAGCCACATATCCATCATGATTGTGGCACCGACACCTAAACACAGGATTTGAAATAACAGTTCTGCAGTTTCCATTTTTCACCTTGATCTTTTTTGCGTAAAACGCGATAAAGATAGTGTGCAAGTTCAAGTCAACTTGAAGTCAAGGGGTATTTATGGATATTGGAGAAGTTGCGAAGCGGGCCCATGTGAGCACCTCAACCTTACGCTTTTATGAAGAAAAAGGTTTAATCAAATCAATAGGGCGTCATGGATTACGCCGACAATATGGCAAGCAGGTTCTGGATCAATTGGCATTGATTGCTTTGGGGCGGGCGGCAGGTTTTTCTCTCAATGAAATTGCACAGATGTTTGGCGAAAATGGTCAGCCTGAACTGGATCGCGCCATGCTCAATGAAAAAGCTGAACAATTGCAACTCATGATCCAGCGCCTGGATTTTATCAGCCAGGGACTGAGACATGCTGCGGTATGCCCCGCAGAAAATCATATGCAATGCCCAACCTTTCAAAACTTTTTAAAAGCTGCGATTGCGGGTGCATATCGACCGATCAAACTTGAGTAAGACCGGATAGGCGATCATTAGCGTAATTTATAAAACAAAATGTCGGGTTACATTGTCATATTTTCGCCATAAAGAGTTCATGCGATTGCAGTAAAAATGTCATCAAAGCTTGCTTAAATTGGCGTAATTTTTGACCAAGCGTATAAAACCATGAATAAGAAAACTTTATTGGCCGTATTGTGCAGTACAGCTTTAGGACTCAGTGCCTGTAACGATGATAATAAACAAGATCAGACCACACCCACAGAGAAAGTTACCGAGCCTACTTTAGTCTCTTTTGCCAAAATTGATGTTGCAACTTATGCGGCTGGCCCCGACTCGGGTAAAGCCGTGAGTGGTGCCAATGGAATTTATCCGCCATTTAAAGGCCAACCGGTACAAGGCTTTTCTGCCGCTTTGAAAAATGCGGATGGTAGTTATATGGCCATGGCCGATAACGGTTTTGGCACACAGGACAATTCAGCCGATTTCTTGTTACGTATTTATAAAATCAAAGCAGACTTTAAAAGCAAAGCTAAAGGCACAGGACAAGTGGCTGTGCAAGGTTTTATCCAGCTACGTGATCCCAATAAACTGATTCCTTTTGAAATTGTGAATGGCAATACCGCAGAGCGTTTGTTGACTGGGGCGGATTTTGATCCTGAATCGATGCAACGTGCTGCGGATGGAAGCTACTGGATTGGCGACGAGTTTGGTCCTTATCTGTTGCACTTCTCGGCAGAAGGTGTCTTGCTCGATGCGCCGATTGGATTGCCAAATCCATTGAATCCGGCACAAGAATTACGTTCGCCACAAAATCAACTGAATAAAGCCAATATCAATTATGTTGAGCCTCTGGTGGGGCGCAGTAGTGGCTTCGAGGGCATGGCAATTTCACCAGATGGCAAGTATTTATATCCTTTGCTGGAAAAACCTTTACTGAATGATGCAACTGGCCGACTACTGATTTCTCAGTTTGACCTTCAGAAAAAAGCCTATACCGGTGTTTATTATTGGTTTGAGCTGAATAGCAAAGCCACCAATATTGGCGATTTCCAATTGTTTAATGACAAAGAAGGCATCATTATCGAGCGGGATGTGAGCCAGAATAATCTAGGCGGATATAAAAAACTGATCCGGATTAAGTTCAATGAGCCTAAACAAGCGGTAGCGCGTGAAGATCTGGTCGACTTGATGAAGATTGCCAATCCAGATGCTTTATATGGCAACGTGCGGGCAGGGGATATTGGAACAGGTAAGGTTTTTGCATTTCCATTTGAGACCATTGAAGATGTCATCATTGAAAATGGCACGACTTTGACGGTATTGAATGACAATAATTTCCCGGGTTCATCGGGACGTAACGCCAAACTTGCCGACGACAATGAAATTATTCAGATTCGTCTGCCTAAAGCATTATTTTAAACATTCGGTCAAAATCGCCGAAATGATCATTCCGCATTTCGGCTGAAGGCGTATACTGATTGGGCATAAGGAGTCCTCATGTCTGAATCAGTGTTGCGCCCAACCCATATCGAGTATGGTTCAAAATCGTTTACTGCGATTTTATGGTCCTTGTTCTTTGCCGGTTTTGCATCATTTTCATCGTTGTACTGTGTTCAGCCGATGATGCCGATTTTTGCAGAATTCTTTCATGTAACGCCTACCCATAGCAGTTTCCCACTGTCTTTTTCAACCATTGCACTTGCAATCGGTCTGCTATTCACCGGTTTTATTTCTGATCGTTTTGGGCGTAAGCCGATCATGGTATTTGCCTTATTTCTGGTCTCGATTTTATTGCTGTTGAGTGCGTCGTTTCCCGTTTGGGAAATTTTCCTGACCACCCGTGTTTTTATTGGTCTAGCGGTCAGCGGTGTGGCTGCAGTAGCGATGACGTATATTGGTGAAGAAATTGCGCAAAAAGATATTGGCTTCGCGATGGGGTTATATATTTCAGGTACAGCCATTGGCGGCATGGGGGGACGGTTGATTGCAGGGGTACTGGTTGACTTTATCTCATGGCAAGCAGCAACTTATGCAATTGGTTTTATCAATTTCATTATCGCCTGTCTATTTTATCTGTTACTTCCCAAATCACAGCATTTCAAGCCCTTTCCATTCCGTTTTTCCCGTTTTAAGGCGGCGTTTGAGCATAATTTAAAAGATCCGAAATTACGGATTCTGTTTGCCCAAGGATTTATCTTGATGGGCTGTCTGGTCACTGTATTTAACTATATTAGTTATCACTTGCTGGAAGCTCCCTTTCATTTATCACAAACCTGGATTGGCCTGATTTCGATCGCGTATCTGGCCGGGATTTATAGTTCACCCAAAGCTGCCAAATGGGGCTTTAAATATGGGCGCGATAAGGTGCTACCGGTGCTGTTACTTACCATGATGCTGGGGGTGTTAATTACTTTAATTCCATCTTTATGGACGATTCTGCTCGGGCTGATTATTTTTACTTTTTCTTTTTTTGCCGCGCATTCGACTGCCAGTAGCTGGGTTTCTGTACAGGCCGTGCAATACCGTGCAGTCGCATCTTCACTGTATTTGCTCTGCTATTACATCGGGTCAAGTTTATTGGGCAGTAGCGGTGGTCTGGTCTGGGAAAACTTTGGCTGGACGGGGATTACATGCATGGTCGCGGTGGTGTTAATGCTGGGGCTGCTTTTAGCATTGCAATTGCGTAAAGTGCCGCAAAAAAATTAAGCCAGAGCAGCTTTGTTTAAACTTTATACAAATAATTTGTTATCCTCTTGTTCCTGAATGTTTTATAAACAGGGAAAATGAATGAAATTCATGTTAAAATGATCGGCTTTCATCTTTAGATGTCTCTCCTCCATCTGCTAGCCGAGATTCGCAAGCCATGTCTACTGCCTATACCACGCAGACCGCGCCAAAAGCGCTGTTTGATTACGACAAATATTGGGCGTCGTGTTTTGAACCCGCACCATTTTTGCCGATGTCACGAGAAGAAATGGATCTGCTCGGCTGGGATGCATGTGACTTTATCTTGGTGTGTGGGGATGCTTATATTGATCATCCTTCATTTGTATCGGGGGTGATCGGGCGAGTGTTAGAAGCACAGGGCTTCCGTGTCGGCATCATTGCCCAGCCAGACTGGACCAATGTCGAGAGCTTCCGCGTTTTAGGCAAACCGACCATTGCATGGGGCGTAACCGCAGGGAACATGGATTCGATGATCAACCGTTATACGGCAGATCGTAAAATCCGTTCTGATGATGCCTATTCACCGAATAATGAAGCAAATAAACGTCCAGACCGTGCTGCAACTGTCTATTGCCAGCGTTGTCGTGAAGCCTTCCCGGATGTACCTGTTCTACTCGGCGGGATTGAAGGCAGTCTACGCCGTATTGCACATTATGATTACTGGTCCGATAAAGTCCGTCGTTCAATCTTGATGGATTCGAAGGCTGATTTATTGATGTACGGCAATGGCGAGCGCGCCATTATCGACGTGATGCATCGCTTGGCCAAAGGTGAAAAAGTTCACGAGATTACCGATGTTCGCGGTACCGCATTTATCATCAATAAACATAATAAAAAATCGAAAGCACAATTTGTCGAAATTGCCAGTAATGACGTCGATACTGTTGGCCGTGTCGATCCGATTATCAATCCTTATGTGATGACCGAAGATATTGATGGCTGTGAAGTTGAAAAAGAAAAAGGCAATTCACTGGCACAATATCAAAACTTCCAGAAAGAAATTGTGGCTAACCCGATTGTGCGTGAAGGCGACAATCTGGATCCAGATACCCAGATCGTACAGCTGAAAGCTGCACCCTCAAAAGCAATTAAACATAAATTACCGCCACGTGAGCTGGCCGTGATCCGTTTACCTTCTTTTGAAGAAGTGGCCAATGATCAGGTACTCTATGCCCATGCCAACCGTATTTTGCATCTGGAAACCAATCCGGGTAATGCGCGTGCTTTGGTACAGCGTCATGGTGAGCGTGATGTTTGGATCAATCCACCACCAATTCCTTTAACGACTGAGGAAATGGATTACGTGTTTGATTTGCCTTATGCACGTTTACCGCACCCAGCCTATGGCAATGCGCGTTTCCCTGCATTTGACATGATCAAGTTCTCCGTGAATATCATGCGTGGTTGTTTTGGTGGCTGTACTTTCTGTTCGATTACTGAACATGAAGGCCGGATTATTCAGAACCGTTCGGAAGATTCAATTCTGCGTGAAATTGAAAAAATCCGTGATACTGCACCAAATTTCACCGGCATTATTTCGGACCTCGGCGGTCCAACCGCAAATATGTACCGCTTGCACTGTAATGATCCTGAGATTGAAAAGAATTGCCGTAAGCCATCATGTGTTTATCCAGGTGTGTGCCAAAACCTGCATACCGATCATGCGCCTCTGGTTCAGTTATACCGTAAGGCCCGTGAAATCAAGGGCGTGAAGAAGATCCTAATTGGTTCAGGTTTACGTTATGATCTGGCTGTTCTGAATCCTGAATATGTGAAAGAGCTGGTTCAGCACCATGTCGGCGGTTATCTGAAAATTGCGCCTGAGCATACCGAAAATGGTCCATTATCGAAGATGATGAAACCGGGCATCGGGACTTATGACCGCTTTAAGCAGATGTTTGAGCGTTTCAGTAAGGAAGCAGGTAAGGAACAATATTTAATTCCGTACTTTATTGCTGCGCATCCGGGTACCACCGATTATGACATGATGAATCTGGCGATCTGGTTAAAGAAAAACGGTTTCCGTGCCGATCAGGTCCAGACTTTCTATCCATCACCAATGGCAACTGCGACCACGATGTATTATTCAGGCAAGAACCCGTTGTCTAAAGTGGCGCGTTATACGGAGAGTGTGGACATTGTCAAAGGCGAAAAACGTCGTCGCTTGCATAAAGCTTTCTTGCGTTACCATGATCCAAACAACTGGCCGTTATTACGTGAAGCCTTGAAGGACATGGGTCGTTCTGACCTGATTGGTAATTCAAAACAGCATTTGATTCCGACCTATCAGCCACAAGGAACCGCTGAAGGAGAATATAAGTCTGCACGTAAGAAGAACTCGAGCGTTGCGGGAGACTCGGCCAAACGTGGTCAAACTTCAAACCGTTCTTCATCTGGGCAAAAACGGCCGCAGAAAGGCCAGGTATTAACCCAGCACAATGGTTTACCTCCACGTGAAACAGGTGAAAAGAGACCATTCTCTGGCAAGCCAAAATCCAAAGCAAAAGCCCATCGTTAATTTGATGGAAAAAAGGCATGATATTTCATGCCTTTTTTATTTTCATCGCAGGCAAAGATTTATATTTTGATCACAAAACCATCAGGATTGGAAACATAAACTGACAATAACGACTTGAATAATGCCAGCGTAATGATTATAAATAAAGGGTAGAGGGCAGTTACGACTTTGGTCGTCTGGAAAAATACGATTAAAAAACTTAAGTTTGCACTGCAAAATGAATTTGCTATCGCTGTTATTGATTAAAAAAATTGGCTTAAAGCCAAAAATGATTATAAAAAATCTAAAGGGATTGATGGGTAATGTATTATTTCATAACAATAGTTGGGTTGCTGTTGATCACAGCATTAGCACTTCGCCGCCTTCAACAAAACAGGCGTCAAGACAGTCCATTAAAACGCCGCGGTATTTTGAATATTGCCGAGCAGATCACCTTAATGCGTTTGCAAGCCGTTTTGCCACGTCATACCGTATTGGCACATGTATCTTTTGACGCCTTACTCACCACCAAATTTGCACATACGCGCCGTAAATATCAAGGTTTGGTGGCTGACTTTGTGGTGCTCGACCAGCAACATCAGGTACTGGCGATTATTGAGATTGCAGACGAATCCTATGTTAATCGCCTGCATCAGAAACATTATCAGGACAGTTTGCTCGAGTTGGCCGGCTATCGTGTATTGCGTTATAGCAGTATTCCGACCGAACAGGAACTAAGAGAAGATCTGATGCCTGATCTGTTTGAACCGATGACCATTCCAACCACGGTCGTCACATCAGCTCCGCTGCCAAAAATGGAGCGGATGATGAAATATAATGAATTCGCCGTAAAATCGTATTAATCAGGGCGAACCGCAGTCACTGTCATTTCAACCAGAACATCCGGTGCATAGAGTTTAGATTCGACACAGGTACGTGCTGGGGGATGTCCCTCAGCAATCCATGCATCCCATACCGCATTCATGGCGGCATAATCTCGTTCGATATCTTTTAGAAAAATGGTAATTGATAAGATATGGGTCTTGTCTGTACCTGCATCTGCCAGAAAACGATCAATATTGTCTAAAGTTTGCTGTGTTTGTGCACTTACATCAACACTGGTGTCATCTGCCAGTTGGCCTGCGAGATGAACAAGATTTCCTGAAATTGCGACCTCGCAAAAACGTGAAGTGACATGAAGTCGTTGCACAGACATAGTGATTCCTTAATGAATGGGATACTGTCTGGATTGTACTTGATGCAATTGAATCGCAGTGTAATTTTGTATAAATCAGGCGGGAAAAGTTTCTATTTCCATTAAATCATCAGGGAATGAAGGAGGAAATGAAAAGCGAAAGATGAAGAATTTTGATTGGAAAAAGAAGCAACTCAACAACATCGGAAGTGCCCTGTAATCTTCGGATTTGATCGTCACACCAATCACAGGAGCAGATGCTAAAAGCGAGGTTTTCTTTAGCAAAGCGCATAACATGGATAATGTTACGGCGTTGTTTAGAGTACTGAATATTGCATAAAAAGCAAACATAAATTTGAACAATAATCATGCTTCTGTTTAAAAAAACAGCACTACCATAAAGAAAGCTGGGATTCGTCCTGTGCCGTCTGTAGCTGGTAAACCCCGACCCCGATCAGACGGAACTGAAACGCCGGATCGATATGCATTTCATTAAGCAACTGGAAAACCACTTGTGCTAAGTCCTGTTGGGATTGTAGGGCCTGCTTAAAACTTTTACTGTGCTGCAACACCTGAAAATTCTTGAGTTTAAGCTTTACACTGACCCCGCGTGCGCTCAGTTGTTTTTTATTCAAACTGCGCCATACCTGCTCGGCGAGCGGCTGCCAAGCATGCTGACATTGTTCGAGGGTATAGTCGTCGTCAAAGGTAATCTCTTTGGAAATCTGCTGGCGTTCGCGTTCTGCTTTTACAGGGCGGTGGTCAACTCCCTGCGCATATAAATACAGCTGTTTGCCGTATTTGCCAAAATGATGAATCAGGACATTCTCTTCGATTTTTTGCAGATCACCCAGGGTATGCAAATTCAGCTGGCTTAATCGTTCCTGAGTGACCTTACCGACTCCCGGGATTTTGCTTAGCGCTAAATCCTGAATAAATTT
This sequence comes from Acinetobacter sp. 1000160, assembly GCF_000588715.1. Taxonomy (NCBI): domain Bacteria; kingdom Pseudomonadati; phylum Pseudomonadota; class Gammaproteobacteria; order Moraxellales; family Moraxellaceae; genus Acinetobacter; species Acinetobacter sp. 1000160. Next base: position 19,009 of record NZ_JFWP02000012.1, read on the forward strand.
CAGTACTTGATGCGGTTTAATCACAAATAAGCCATTGGGTTTATTCCAGTCCGAGGCGATTTTTGCCAGAAACTTGTTTGGTGCCACACCGGCAGAAGCTGTCAGTCCCGTAGTTGCAAAAATATCGGCACGGATATGCGCCGCCACTTCAGTCGCACTCGGAATATTCTTCAAATTTTCAGTCACATCCAGATAGGCTTCATCTAAGGATAGAGGTTCAATCAAAGCTGTATATTGCTGAAAAATCTGATGAATCTGCGCTGAAACTTCACGGTATTTTTCAAAGTTGGGTTCAATCACCACCACCTGTGGACAGAGTTTTTTGGCTTGTCCCATCGACATGGCTGAACGCAGTCCAAAGACACGGGCTGGATAGGAGGCAGCCGCAATGACTGCACGTGGATGGTGTGAAGATACCACGACGGGTAAATCTTTGAGATCAGGACGTTCTCTCAGTTCGACTGAGGCATAAAAGGCATCCATGTCGATATGGATGATTTTTCGTAATTCATTTGGCATCTTGAATGCCTTGCTGTTTCAGGAAAATCCGCCATTGTTTAGGTGATTCGGCATAGACATTTAAATCCACTGCTTTGGGAATACCAGCAATTTTTCCCTGACTGCTATGTTGCCAAAACGTCCATTGGCGACCATCCTTGAGCTCAGGTTTGCCTTCATAATCTCTGACCCAAAGCGGCGTTTCGGTGAAATTCCCCATCAACACAATATGATAAAAGCTTTTCGAGATATAAAAGATCGGCTGTTTGCCATAATGTTTATGCAATTGATCATGCATGACCTGAATTTCTTTTAGTAACTGCTCTTTGGTATAGGTATTGATACAGTTACTGTCATATTCCAGATCAATGGCGGGGGGCAGGGCATCCGCTTTCTTCGGCACGGTCGCAATAAAGTTTTCAGCTTGTCCCTTACCGTCACGACATAGGCGATAGAAATGATAGGCGCCGACATGTAAGCCTTGTTCGCGAGCCTTGAGCCAGTTTTGTTGGAAATTACGGTCGCGGAAATCGCCGCCTTCGGTGGCTTTGAGATAGACAAATTGATATTGCATCGGAGAGATTTTTTTCCAGTTGATCTCCCCTTGATGATGGGAAACATCAAAACCACGAATGGCATAGTCTTGCGCAGCAGCTTTCTGTTGATAGAACAGACCGAAATAACTCACCACACCCAGCATGGCTGCTAATCCGATACTGGCATAGGTCGGATAGTGTTGAGAGAAGGAAGATGCTGCGGGTTTCTTTGCCATAGTATCAGTAATTATGCGAGGTCGAGATGAGTGCCAGATTTGCAGTATTGATCATGTAGCAATTGTACCCGTTTCGCCTTGGCATTGACCATCTGACTACCAAATTGTTCCACAAATCTACAGGACGCATAAGGTTCGGCACGCTGTTGATAATCGTGAATCCAGTTATTTCTACTGGCGACATGTTGCTGATCCACGGGCCATACACCGAAGCCTAAGCGCTGCATGCCAATGCGCCACGGTTTTGGACTGATACGGGCCCGAAAACAGTGCTGGTTTTTACACATCCGGACATAGTGAGGATCAGCCTTGATCGACTGAAACAGTAACTCGGCTTCTTTTCCATTGGCATCAAAGGTTCGATGCATTGCCAAGATCCGGTGTCCCTTTGGCGTACGGTAGACACGCAAATGCCAGTCCGGATGCTGTTGAGAAAAGTTGCGGATCGAGGCGAGTGAGCGCTGTTCAGGTGTCGTGGTAAAACGTTGTTGTAGCCTAGATAAACTTTTGGCAAAAACACGGATCAGTAGAAATGACATCATCAGGCCAATAACCAGAATCAGCCAGGACATGAAATAAGCAGTGACTGCGATTGAAAGTAACAGCAGCAAGAAAACAGTAGCAACATGCACGGTCAACCGAGCGGATTCTGCAAAGTCGATATCGGCAAATAGCACATCAGGCGTATTGAGGCACAAGGCGCCGTAGGCATTGCGCGTGATCACCACATCATCATGCTGGGCAATAATTTCTTCGCGAATGGGCAGACCTTCGGCACCGTTATATGAGGCTTTATGGTCCATTCGATGAATGTTTTCACCGGCTTTAATCTTCTCAATCGCTTGTGCAATACGGTGCTCTGCATGCACTTGGGCCGCCGCTAGGCTCTGATCTGACCAACCAAAACGTTTAAGCGTGTAATGACGTCCTGCTATACGGGTTTTTACTTTGGCTTCAGCCCAGTACCGGGGAATAAGCATCGAATATTTTCCTTATTATTTTGATATGGTTGCCACAGCAATATCTTTAATCGGTGGTTTCTTTAGGGATCTGCCAGAAGACCATCGCCGTAATGATGTTGATACAACCGAGGGTAATAAGGGTGGCATGGAATGCGGTGCTAATCGAAGCAGATGAGTAATATTGACCAAATACATTGATCAAGGTACCTGCCAGTGCCACGCCCATACTCATGGACAGCATCATAATCATCGATAAGAAACTATTGCCGCTGCTGGCATCCTGCTGAGGTAAGTCTTTCAAGGTCAGGGTATTCATACCGACAAACTGCAATGAATTGAGAGTACCAAAGATAAACAAATGCAAGATTTTCAGCCACAGCGGTGTCGCTGCCGTCATCAGGGAAAAACTGGCAATACATAGCCCGACCAACACGGTATTGGTCAGTAAGAAACGGCGATAACCGACCCGTTGAATCAGTGGGCGTACGATGGGCTTGGAAAATAATGAGCCGAGTACCATCGGGATCATCATCAAACCGGTAATGAACGGTTCGAAACCAAATGCTACCTGTAGCATGAGCGGTAAAATAAATGGAATCGCATTACTGCCCAAACGGGCAAAGAAATTGCCTAAAACGCCGACCGAAAAAATTTTGTAGCCAAATAAGCGCCCATGAAACAGGGCATTCTGATGAGTGTGGGCATGGTAAGCATAGCCTGCCGCAGCGATCAGTCCAGCCGCCAATAGCGCTAAACTGACCAGCCGGGAATATTGCGGTGTCGCGATATTCTCGATGCCCAAAGACAAGCCGACCATCGCCACAATTAATAAGATAAAGCCGCTTAAATCAAAGGATTTAACTGTAGGTTCTTTGCGATTTGGCATGATTTTGCAGGTCATGATCATCCCGAGAATACCCATCGGAATATTGATCAGGAAAATCCAGTGCCAGGTGGTGACTTCCACCAGCCAGCCGCCTAAGGTCGGGCCCATTAACGGGCCCACCAGTCCGGCCAGACTCATCAGGCTCATGGCGGAAAGAAATTGTGAGCGTGGAATAATCTTGAGTAGGGCCAGACGACCTACCGGCATCAGCAATGCGCCACCAACCCCTTGAATCACCCGGAAAAACAACAGTTGTTCCAGATTCTGGGATAAGCCGCAGCCGAGCGAAGCCAGACTAAAAATGATCATGGAGCTCAGATAAATATTGCGGATACCAAAGCGATCTGCCAGCCAGCCACTTAAAGGAATACATGCCGCAACCGACAATACATAGGCCACAATCACACCATGCATTTGCAAGGGGTTTTCATTGAGTTGTACAGCCATGGCTGGAATCGCGGTATTGACGATGGTGGTGTCCAGTGCCTGCATAAAAAAGCCAATGGAAACCAGAAGGACCAATAATCGGAATTCGGGTTGTACTGCCTGATGGGTTGTGCTGGTCATGAGCCTTGATGAGTAAAAATTCAGTTTTAGTTTAATGCAAACAGGCGTGAAATAAAGACAAAAATTGTCAAATAGCGGTCATGGAACTGACATTAAAATGTTGGTGAGTCCCTCTGCTTCGTCTCAGGATTCTCCTGCTAGACTAAAGGGCCATAAAAAAAGCGGATCCAATCGATCCGCTTTTTTATATTGCAATCTTATACTTCAATATGGCTTGGCGTATTCAGGTTCTTGATCGCACTTGAGATTTGTTCAAGCGTGTCACAAATAACAACTTTGGCGCGATGTTGTGGCGGTAAAAAACCTTCTTCAACGGCATGATCCAGTTGCGCAATCAGTGCATCATAAAAATGGTTCACGTTATAGATAATCATGGGCTTTTGGTGCTGGTTGAGTTGTCCCCAGGTTGCAATTTCCAGAATTTCTTCAAAGGTACCCAAACCACCCGGCAAGGCAATAAAGGCACTGGCCCGTTCGGCCATCAGTGCCTTACGTTCATGCATGGACTGGACAATATGCAGCTCGGTCAGACGGTGATGGGCAATTTCATAATCCAGCATGAATTCTGGGATCACACCGACCACTTCACCGCTATGATCAAGTACGGTATCGGCGACTTGGCCCATCAAGCCAATGCTGGCACCGCCATAGACAATACCAAGACCCTGAGCGGCAATATGCTGGGCCAGTTCGATGGCTTTATCACGGTAAATCGGTTTATTGCCAGTACGTGAACCGCAATAAAGGGCAATGAGAGATTGGGTGGTTTTTATGGGAGTAGGGGTAATGCTTTTCTTTTCAGTCATTATTAGAACACTATTCATTCGTTTATTTTCACCTTATCATTTTCGTTGTGCTTGTCTAGGCTAATCGAGCTTTATGACAGTTTTATGCACATTTTACATACAAAGTGGTTTTGTAACGCTTGGAAAGAATTTGCAATCAACATCAACATAAAAAAGATGAATTTCAGTGAAATCTTGCCTATACTGAAAATCCTTTTATTAATTTATGTCCCTCTATGAGTAGTGGTTGTTGTCGCTCCGCATTGTTCCTATTTCCTACAAAAAATGTTTTGGCTCATCGTGCCGACCTTTTAAAAATTCAACTTCATAACAATATTGCTGATTTTGCAGAGGAGTCACGTCAATGATTCTGGAATGGATGTCTGACCCCGCTGCATGGGTTGGTTTAGCAACATTGGTGGTGCTGGAAATTGTACTGGGTATTGATAACCTTGTTTTTATTGCAATTTTGGCAGAAAAATTACCGCCTGAACAACGTAATACTGCTCGTAGAGTAGGTTTAGTCCTTGCCCTGTTAATGCGTCTGGTGCTACTGGCCTCGATCGCCTGGGTGGTGACCTTAACCGAACCGTTATTCCATATTTTCGATCATCCGTTCTCCGGTCGTGACCTGATTTTACTGTTTGGTGGTGTGTTCTTGTTATTTAAAGGCACCATGGAACTGCATGAACGGATTGAAGGCAAGCAAGCACTGAAAGAAGAAAATCCTGTACATGCGGCCTTCTGGATGGTCGTGGTACAGATCGTGGTGCTTGATGCGGTGTTCTCGCTGGATAGTGTGATCACGGCTGTGGGTATGGTGAAAGAACTGTCGATCATGATGATTGCCGTGACCATTGCGATCGGTATCATGTTGCTGGCTTCACGCCCATTGATGGACTTTGTCAACAAGCATCCGACTGTGGTGATCCTGTGTCTTGGCTTCCTGATGATGATCGGTTTCTCGCTGGTGGTAGAAGGTTTTGGTTTCCATATTCCAAAAGGTTACTTGTATGCAGCGATTGGCTTCTCGGTATTGGTGGAAATGGTCAATCAGACCATGCGCCGTAATCAGGAAAAACTGGTTACCACCACCGATTTACGCTATCGCACTGCTTCAGCCGTCTTGCGTATGCTTGGCAATAAAGGTAATGGCAATGAAAGTCAGAACAACGAAGCTGAAGATGTATTGGCAACACAAGCTTATGCCAAAGAAGTGTTTGATGAAGACAATGGCGTGTATCACAGCGTCTTGGTACAAGGTGTGCTTGGTTTATCTGAGCGTCCAGTCAAGTCGGTGATGACACCACGTCCAGAGCTGGAATGGTTAGATCTGGATGATGATCCTGCCGAGTTGAAACAACGTTTGATGGCCATGACCCATTCACGTTTGATCGTGGCACGTGGTGAGCTGGACAATATTGAAGGTATTGTTTTAACGCACAAAGTGCTAAACGAATATATTGAAACAGGTGCAATTGATTTTAGTAAACATTTACGTGAACCGGTGATTGTGCATGAAAATGCGCAGGTCTTAATGGTCATGGAACAGTTACGTCAGGCACCGTTACAAATGGCGATTGTCCTGAACGAATATGGTTCCATTGAAGGAATTGCAACGCCGATTGATGTATTAGAGGCGATTGCGGGTGAATTCCCTGATGAAGATGAGCTGGAAGCTGCGGCTGAAAGTCTTGATGATGGTTCGATGTTGCTTGAAGGTTCAACCGATATTCGTCATGTGTCTTTGTTATTGGGTAAAGATTTAGTCGATGAAAGCGAAGAATATTCAACTTTGTCAGGCTATATCCTGTTCCACCTGGGTCGTTTACCTGAAAATGGGGATACGGTTGAAGTCGATGGTTATCGCTTTGAAGTGGTCACTATGGATGGCCACAAAATTGAAAAAGTGCGCATTATTGCCAAAGAGAAGCCAGAGCAAGATTAAGCAATGCCCGAAAAGCATTGTTGCGCAAGATCCGGTATGCAAGGGTCTTGCGAAAGTCTTCTGTGCTTTGAGTGAAGAAATAACTAAGCAGTAGAAACTGGATAGCCCTGAGTTTAATCGTTGCGATGCAACGGTTGTCCTCGGGCTATTTTTATTTGAGAATTCAACATGATTTTGTCAAAGAATTGCCCTTGCGGACATGGACCTTATGCTGAATGCTGTCAGCCTTTACACTTGAAACAGCAGTTTGCACTCAATGCCGAACAATTAATGCGCTCGCGCTATAGCGCTTTTGCTTTGCAACAGATTGATTATATTCTGGAAACTACGGCTTTAGGGCAACAGTCTGCTTTGGACCGTACCGCAATTGCGGACTGGAGTCAGTCCAATCAATGGCTGAAACTGGAAGTGGTCCAGCACCAGCCCAAGCTGGATAAAACCCATGCGCTGGTTGAGTTTAAGGCACATTACCATGATGGTAAACAAGCTCATGTGCATCATGAAATTTCACATTTTGTGTTGCATCAACAGCAGTGGTATTTCCTGGATCCAACGCTGGATATGCAAATCACCATGAAACAACCCTGCATTTGTGGCTCGGGGAAAAAATTTAAACAATGTTGTGCACAATTCATCTAACTTTGTCTTAGAATAGCGCACACTTTTACGCCTGATTTAGGGATGTAGGCAGATGTTACTCACCGTAATTTATATTATTGCCATTACTGCGGAAGCGATGACTGGGGCATTGTCAGCGGGTCGACGTAGTATGGACTGGTTTGGTGTGGTACTGATTGCCTGTGTCACGGCCTTAGGCGGCGGTTCGGTGCGTGATGTGCTGCTCGGGCATTATCCTTTAACCTGGGTTAAACATCCTGAATATTTAGTGCTGACCTGTGCTGCGGCTTTTGTCACCATCATTATTGCCAAATGGATGCGTCATCTGCGCAATATCTTTCTAGTGCTGGATGCGCTCGGTCTTATTGGCTTTACCATCATTGGCTGCCAGATTGCCTTATCGATGGGACACGGTTTTGTAGTGTCTGCGGTGGCAGGGGTATTAACCGGAGTGTCGGGGGGTATTCTGCGCGATATTCTATGTAATGACGTGCCTTTAGTGTTCCGTCGTGAGCTCTATGCCAGTATTTCCTTTGTCGCGGTGATTTGTTATTGGGTCTGTCTGGAAGTGGGTTTACCGCATGATCTGACGGTAATTTTCACTTTAGTATTTGGCTTTACCCTACGTTTGATCGCAATTTATTTTGGTCTGGAAATGCCGAAATTTATTTATCAGGAAGATGATGCCGACTCGGCTTCTTCCACAGATGAGCATTGATCTGATTCAATTGAAAAAGAAAAATACGCGCTAAGAAGCGACTTTGTACAACAAAAGATGCTGGTCCAGATTGCGGCTTTATGCCGCTTATCGGCTGGTAAATCATGAAGAATGTTTAACTTTTGAGGTCTTGTCCTCTTCGCAAGACACCATTTGACGTTTAAACAACAACAAGGGCTTGTCACAACGCCTGCATCCACATAGCATACAAAACATTGACGATAACAATGATTTTGGATGACTTGCTGAAATGACCAGCCTTGCACATCATGCAACAGAAAACCGTTCCGTAGCCGAATTCACTGAGCAGGCTTACCTGAACTATGCCATGTACGTGATTATGGATCGTGCATTGCCGCATATCAGTGATGGTTTAAAACCTGTACAACGCCGTATTGTCTATGCGATGAGTGAGCTTGGCCTGAAATCGACAGGCAAGCCGAAAAAATCGGCTCGTACCGTTGGTGACGTACTGGGTAAATACCATCCACATGGTGACTCAGCCTGTTATGAAGCGATGGTGTTGATGGCGCAGCCATTTAGCTATCGTTATCCACTGGTTGAAGGTCAGGGTAACTGGGGTTCGCCGGACGATCCAAAATCATTTGCTGCGATGCGTTATACCGAAGCCAAACTTTCTGCCTATAGCGAGTTATTACTCAGCGAATTGGGGCAGGGTACCAGTGAATGGCAGGACAACTTCGATGGTTCAATGAAAGAGCCGATTACGTTGCCAGCACGTGTCCCGAACATCCTGTTAAATGGTACCACGGGTATTGCGGTGGGGATGGCAACCGATATTCCGCCACACAACTTGCGTGAAGTGGTCAAGGGCACCATCGCACTGATTCGTAATCCTGAAACTTCAGATAGCAAACTGGCAGAATATATTCCGGCCCCAGATTTACCGACCAAGGCTGAAATCATTACCCCGCCAGAAGAATTACTCAAAATTCAGACCACAGGTCGTGGTAGTTATCGTATGCGTGCCGTGTATACGGTCGACAAAAATGAAATTGTGATTACTGAACTGCCTTATCAGGTTTCGGGTTCCAAAGTGATTACCCAGATCGCAGACCAGATGATTGCCAAGAAGTTGCCGTTGGTCAGTGATGTTCGTGATGAGTCGGATCACGCCAATCCTACCCGTTTGGTGATTGTATTACGCTCGAACCGTGTCGATGCCGAAACCGTGATGAGTCACTTATTTGCCACCACGGATCTGGAATCCAGCTATCGTGTCAACTTGAACATGATTGGTGCGGATGGTCGCCCACAGGTGAAATCGATTCGCCGTATTCTGCTCGAATGGATCGAGCTTCGTAAGCAAACCGTGACCCGCCGTTTGCAATATCATTTAACCAAAATTGAAAAGCGTTTACATATCCTGGCAGGTCTTTTAATTGCCTACTTGGATATTGATACCGTGATCCGGATTATTCGTGAAGAAGATCAGCCAAAACCGGTACTAATGCAGCATTTTGGTATTGACGAGATTCAGGCGGAAGCAATCCTCGAACTCAAACTTCGTCATTTGGCCAAGCTTGAAGAAATGGAAATTCGTCGTGAACAGGAAGAACTGGAAGCGAAAGCTGCGATTATTCGTGAGCAACTCGCCAATCCGGAATCATTAAAAAACCTGATTATTAACGAATTAAAAGAAGACGCGAAAAAGTTTGGTGATGATCGTCGTTCACCGATTGTGGCGCGTGCGGATGCAGTGCAAATTAAAGAACAGGATTTAATGCCTGCTGAGCCTGTGACTGTCGTATTGTCGGAAGCCGGTTGGGTACGTGCTGCCAAAGGGGCAGAAGTAGACGCAGCAAATCTGAATTATCGTGCGGGTGATCAGTATCTCAGTCATGCAGTGGGTAAAACCAACCAGCGTGTGTATTTCCTGGATGAGACTGGGCGTAGTTATGCCTTGCCAATCAGTAGTCTGCCTTCGGCGCGTGGTTTGGGTGAACCGCTCAGTTCAAAACTTTCACCCGCTAGCGGTGTTTCCTTTATTCAGGTATTTATTGATGAGGAGAGCAGCGAACTGATTGCAACCAGTTCCAATGGTTACGGCTTTAAGAGTCAGGCGGCCCAGCTAGACACCAATGCCAAAGCAGGGAAGGCTTTCCTGACGGTTGCAGACAAAGCCACCGCTTTACCACTCTTGCCTATTCAGCAAGCCACCCACGTTGCCATCCTGAGTTCATCGGGTCGTTTACTGATTATTGATTTAACTGAACTGCCAGTTCTCAACAAAGGGAAGGGTAACAAGTTGATACAACTTGATGAAAAAGAGCAAATTTTATCCATGACAACCCTGACGTTAGATGAAATAATCCAAGTCGATGCAGGACAACAGCATCTGAAGTTGAAAGGGGATGATCTACAAAAATATCTAGGAAAAAGAGCAACAAAGGGGCAACTTTTACCACGTGGATATCAAAAAGCAAATAGACTCCTCATTCAGAGATAAGGCTAGTATTCTGTGATACAAATACGTTATATATGACAATGTATTCATATTGTTTGGATAGATTGACAGGGCAATTCAAAAAGTTAAAAAAAATGTTTTGCCATGGAAAGTAACGTTGTTACATTTTTAAGGATTACCACTCGGAGATAAGGGCATTATGGAAAAAATTTGGTTTGCTGAATACCAAAAGACAGGAATTCCAGAAACAGTTGAACTGCCTGCTGAAAACACCTCACTTGTTGATATTTTTGAACGCAATTTCCAAAAATTTGGTTCACGTGATGCCTTTATCTTCATGGATAAAGTTTTAACGTTTAATGAATTAGAAGTCGCTAGCCGTAAATTTGCAGCTTATTTACAAACTTTGGGTTTAGCCAAAGGCTCGCGCGTTGCGGTAATGATGCCGAACGTTTTTCAATATCCAGTGGTGGCATTAGGGGTTTTCCGTGCAGGTCTGGTACTGGTCAACGTCAATCCACTCTATACCGCACGTGAGCTTGAGCATCAGTTGAATGACTCTGGTGCTGAAGTTTTAGTGATTATTGAAAACTTTGCCAATGTTTATCAAAACATTATTGGCAAAACACCTGTGAAGCATGTTGTGGTGGCTTCGGTGGGTGATATGCTCGGCACCCTGAAAGGGACCATCGTCAATTTTGTTTTACGTAAAGTACGTAAGCAAATTCCAGCGTGGAATATTCCGGGTCACACTAAATTCAATGCGGCATTAAACAAAGCCAGCCCAAGCAATTATAAGCGTCCAAGCTTAACCTTGAGCGATACCGCTGTATTGCAATATACCGGTGGTACCACAGGTGTTTCTAAAGGGGCTGAATTAACGCACCGTAATCTTGTTGCCAACTTGCTCCAGTGTGAAGCCATTTTCTCAAGTAAATTTGGTGCTTCTGACAGTGCTAAAGGTGATCGCATCGTGTGCGCATTACCGCTGTATCACATTTTTGCCTTCATGGTATGTGCGCTTTATGGTATGTATAAAGGCCAGGCCAATATCCTGATTCCAAATCCACGTGACTTGCCTGCGGTGGTGGGTGAATTACGTAAATATCAACCTTCATTCTTCCCGGCGGTAAACACCTTGTTTAATGCCTTGGTAAATAACGAAGAATTCAAACAGCTTGACCATAGCAATCTGAAGATGGCAATGGGCGGTGGTATGGCTGTATTGCCATCGACTGCAGCCGCATGGAAAAAGATCACAGGTACCACCATTATCGAAGGTTATGGCTTATCTGAAACTTCTCCGGTTGCAACTGCAAACCCACCTGCTACAACTGAATTCAGTGGCACAATTGGTATTCCATTGCCATTAACTGAAGTTGCGATTCTGGATGATGACGGTAAAGAAGTTGCACTGGGTGAACAAGGTGAAATCTCGATCCGTGGTCCACAAGTCATGAAGGGCTACTGGAACCGTCCAGACGAAACTGCGAAAGTGATGACGGCTGACAACTTCTTCCGTACCGGTGATATCGGTGTAATGGATTCACGTGGTTATGTGAAGATTGTAGACCGTAAGAAAGACATGATTCTGGTATCTGGCTTTAACGTTTACCCAAGTGAAATCGAAGAAGTCATTGCGAAACATCCAAAAGTATTGGAAGTGGCTGCAATTGGTGTTCCAGATGAAAAATCAGGTGAAGTGCCGAAATTATTCATCGTGAAAAAAGATCCTTCTTTAACCACAGAAGAAGTAATTGCTTATGCAAAACAAAACTTAACAGGCTATAAGTGCCCACGTTATGTTGAGTTTATGGAAGAATTACCGAAATCAAATGTCGGTAAGATCTTACGTAAAGACTTACGTAAACCAGCTTAAGAATAAAGCTAAAAAAAGCGCCGCAATTGCGGCGTTTTTTTTATTGGATTTATTTAGTACGATTTGATTTCATTAACCAGCGGTCAATATAAGGTCGGCCAATACCAACGATGCCCACAAAAACCACCATCGTGGCCAGCTGGAAACGTAAACGGGTCGGATCAATGCCATTAAAGCTAAAATAATTATCGGCAACAGCATACAGTACAATCACGGTCAGCCAGTGCCAGAGGGTCAAGCGATAAATACCGACTGCATAAAAGGCAACGGTCAGAATCACAAAAGTACCCAGCGTAGACTGCCAGTTCAGATTGGCACAAATCACACTGAGTAGAAATGCCATGATCGGTAATACGATTTTGAGTACACGATCAACCAATTGCTGGTGCTGGCGTTGTTGAGCAAGGACCTCAAACATTTCTTTCTGGTCGGGTTGCGGCATAGATTGACCTTAAAACAGTATGAAAAAACACAACTTTTACACAAACAAGGTGTGTAAAAGAAACGCTTGTTGAACAAGCACACATGAATGTTCAATAAATTATAAGTTATGATAGCATGATCAGAAGAACTTCAAATGATGGATGTCAGCATGCAAGGTATTAGCGGCATTATATTGATTATTATCGTCGCATGTTTATTGCCGTATGTTTTTACCTTGATTGCAAAATCGAAAGGTGGTTTTCAAGCAAAAGATAATCAGAATCCTCGTGATTTTTTAGCGAAAACAACAGGGTTGTCAGCACGGGCAAATGCGGTACAACAAAATAGCTTTGAAAGTCTGCCTTTGTTTATTGCTGCGATTTTGATGGCGGAATATATGGTGGTTCCTGAACGCTTTATTCTGACTTTTGGCTGGGCCTATATCGTCTTTCGTATTATTTACGGTATTTGCTATCTGGCCAATTTAGCCACATTACGTTCAATCATCTGGTTTTTCTCGCTACTTTGTCCAATTTTACTATTTGTGATTACCATCAAAATGACCTGATGACAGCTGGCTATAAAATTCGCCAGCTCGCTACATATCTAGCATCATTTTCGCTGTATTCACGTTATAATCGGTCCGATTTACATCTACTTCACAATATAAACGAGTGTTGATATGAGTTATAGCAATATTCCTGCGGGTAAAGACGCACCAAATGACATCTATGTCATTATCGAAATTCCTGCAAATGCAGCCCCAATCAAATACGAAATCGATAAAGATTCAGATGCGTTATTTGTAGACCGTTTCATGGGTACAGCAATGTTTTACCCAGCAAACTACGGTTATGTACCAAATACCTTGTCTGAAGATGGTGATCCATTAGACGTACTTGTTGTAACTCCACATCCTGTTGCTGCTGGTTCTGTGATTCGTTGTCGTCCAGTGGGCAAATTAAAAATGGAAGATGATGGTGGTATCGATGCGAAACTGATCGCTGTTCCACATGAAAAATTATCTCCACTTTATAAAGATGTTCAAGAATATACGGATCTTCCGCCATTATTGATCAGCCAAGTTGAGCACTTCTTTGCCCACTATAAAGATTTAGAGCCTGGTAAATGGGTAAAAATCAGTGGTTGGGAAGGTGCTGACGTTGCTAAAGCTGAAGTACTTAAAGCAATCGAAGCGGCTAAAAAGTAACTTTGAAATGCTGGGCCAGGTTTTAAATTTTTAAAATCTGGTCATAAAAAAACTCCATTCATTTGAATGGAGTTTTTTTATTGCTTGGTCAGCTGTGAATTAGAATAATTTCACAGGAATATCAAGCCAGATACGCCATTCGTTGGTATCACCGATATAGTTACCCGCTTGATAAGCATCACTTGCACGGTAATATGAGTGACGTAAACGTAAGCTTGCATCTTTGGCAAAACCAGATTGAACTGTGTATTTCACTTGGTTAAAGAACTCGCGCTCAGTTGCATTATCAGCAGTACGTACACGAGCAACGACATCATTACCCTTTTTAACAGCTGCATTGGTGTCGATATCCCAACCGTATACAAATGCTGTGGTCCAGCTTAAACCTGGTACACCGAAGCTACCAAAATCAAGGTTATATTGAAGCTGTGCCGATTTTTCATCATTACCGATAAAGTCTGATAGATAAGAGTTTGGTAAGTAAATAGTTTGGTGACCATCACCTACGCCTTTACCAAGACCATAGTCATAACCAGCTTTACCATTATTTTGTTGATATGCAACCATTACAGTATGTGGGCCAGTATTATACGCTGTAGAAATTGCCCAGATAGAGTTACGGTATTTATCATCTGCAGAGCCAATATAAGAATATAAGCTATCATTTGCTTTACGATCCCAGTCAGTATGATAACCACTGAAGTCATAAGTTAATGAACTATTGTTCGCTAAAGCTTGCTTATAGTTTACATTTGCATAGTGGCGTTCTAAGCGGTCTTTGATGTCAGTACCATAGTAAGCGGTATTTAACTGATCATTGACTTTATATTTAGCACCCCAAACGACAGCGCGGTCTAATTGGTTACCATCAGAGGTAATCTGGTCAGAATACTGATTTTTGGTAAATTTACCAACAGTAAGTTCTAAACCATCAATTTCACGGCTGTTTGCTAACACACCTTCAAAATATTCAGGTACCAAACGGGCTGTATTACTTGCTAGAACTGGTAAATCAAGGATCTGTGTACCATAAGTTACAGTTGTATTCGAGATACGTGCTTTAACAAAACCGCCACCACGTGCCCAATGATCATATGTGTCACCCGCGCCATCTACACCATTTAGGCGTTCGCGTGGAATCATGCCATTACCAGCATTATTGTTTGAGCCTAATTTAAAAGAAGCATCACCGATGATTCCAGCGCCAAAGCCAACCAAACCTTGAGTAAAACCAGTTTCCAGTTTTACCATCGCTGTTTGGGCATATGAGCTAGTATCTCTGACTCGTATTTCCTCACCGTCTTGGTTAATGTAGTTTTTCTTGTCACGATTTAAATAACCAGTACGGAATAAAATATCCCCTTTGGCATCTTCAACAAGTCCTTTTGCTTCGCTTTGTTCGCTTGCATATGTTGAGGTAATTAACGCGGCATTAATCAAAACCGCTAAAGTAAGTTTCTTTGCCTTTGGCATAGCTCGCCTCATTAGAAATAATAAATTTGGGATAAGACCGAAATTTTGATCAATTGTATAAGTTATGCATAAAAAAGATAGATTTTTATTAAAAAATTTTAATTATTTTTAAATAAAATACTTATAAAATTTTATGATTTATTTCTTGTTTAAAAAATGCACATTATAAACTTAAATTTATGATTTTTAATAATAATATCATTTATTTTGGATATAAAATAATCTGGTTATTTTTTGTTTGGTTTGAATGAAACTATGTGATTTATTGAAGTAATTTTTCTTTTATTTTAAATATTTATTTTTTCTTTGTTTAAAAAATATTCAGCTTGATTTGCAAAAAATGACATCCCGACGAATGGCAATGACTGTCCGTTCTAAAAGTTACAAAAGTTCAGGCGAATTTAAGTTTTTAACTATGCACTTTTATGGCACATCGCCTACTTTTATAACGAAATGCCTATATTTTAAGCAAGCTAGACGTTTTTGCAGTTCAAGATATGCCACTTTTTTGTGCGAAAAATAATCTTAAATGGATGAATGCGTCTTAATAGTTCAAAAACTCAGAGGATTACAGTAAGGGACTCACTTGGAGAGCGTAAAAATCTAATTCAAGAGAGGTTATTGGATAAAACCAAGCTGAATATGGGCTTAAATGGAGTTGGCACAGCAATTGCTACTGACTATGCGATGTAATTTAAAACTTAAATCAGTCGAATATCCATCATGGGGGAGATCAAGATGATGAAATTTGCATGTAAAGCGATCGCGTTGAGTATTTGTGCTGTCACTTCAACTTTTGCGATGGCAGAAGAGGCCAATACCTTATCTCAATACGGTCTGAGTTTTTCAGGAACGGCTGCGTTAACGACAGATTATCGTTATCGTGGTATTACTCAAACCCAATCTGATCCAGCGGTACAGGGCGGTTTTGCATTAACGCATTCATCTGGTCTTTATGCGGGGGTATGGGGCTCAAATGTTAATTTCGGTGGTGCTGATCCGCATCTCGAGTTAGACCCTTATGTCGGCTATGCGACTGAGCTACCATTTGCCGGTAAGCCGACTTTAGATGTTGGTTTATGGTATTACGGTTATCCAAGTGCATCTGACCTGAATTGGTTAGAACTCTACGCAAAACTGGGCTTTAAAAATGTATTGGCCTCTGGAGACAGTCTACTGGGGACTTTGAACTATACCAATGATTTTGGTGGTGCTGATGAAAACGGCTGGTATGTGAACGCAACTTATAATATTCCGTTTGCGGATACTGGCTTTGGTGGAGTGGCAAGTGTCGGTTATACCAAAGTGGATAACTATGACTTTAACAGTGATGCAACAGATGGTCTCGACGATAATTATGTCGACTGGAAAGTGGGTGTGACCTATAGCGTCAAATCCGTGTCTGGCCTGACTGCTGAACTGGCTGCAGTAGGCACCAATATTGATGCAGATTTCCAGCCGTATAAACGTGGCACAGAAACAGGTGCAGTATTTACCTTGACCAAAGCTTTCTAAGCTTGCTTGCATAAGCAAAAAGCCAGCTCTATTGCTGGCTTTTTATATGGAAAGATATTCGCTTGAGGGAGCGTTCAAATCAAATAATGACTGGCGATGTATTCAGACTATAGATAATCCCATTCTGATAATCAGAAAGACTAACAGGAACAGAAAAAATATCCGGATAAACTGACTGCCATAGCGTAGCGCCAGGAATACACCAACGAAGGCGCCCATGACATTACAGACTGCAATCATTAAGCCGATTTCCCATAGCACATGACCTGTAGGGATAAAGAATAAAAGTGCTGAACTAAAGGTGCCAATGTTCACAATTTTGGCTGATGCAGAGGCGTTGAGAAAATCAAAGCCAAAGCCTTTGACAAACAAGAACAACAGGAAGCTGCCACTCCCTGGCCCAAATACACCATCATAGAATCCGATGAGTCCACCAAAAAAGATTCCTAGAGCAATTTCTTTAGCTCCACAGTTCACATAGCGGTTATGGGTGCCTAAGTCCTTCTTGAGAAAGGTATAAATCGCCATAAAGATGAGTAAAAAAAACACAAGATAGCTCATCAATTGCTTGGGAATATGTGCAATCGTCATTGCACCCACAAAGGCAAAGATAAAGGCTGATAGCATGGTCGGGATGAGCAACTTCCAGACCAATTGAATTTTATTCACATATCTAAAAATAGAGGAAACAGTACCTGCCCATACCGCCAGTTTATTGGTGCCCAAAACCGTGGTCATGCTGTGCTGGGGTAAAGCATGTAATAGCGCAGGGATTTGAACTAAACCGCCGCCCCCTACTGCGGCGTCAATCAGGCCACCACAGAAGGCAAAGAATCCTAAGCTAAGTAGCACCGTGTCGTAGGTCATAATCGCCAGCCCGCGAGAAAGTTGTTTAGGGAGGAATGATCAGGTTGCTTGTCTGGAATATTGATCTCGCTTGGTGCTGATGATTCCATCTTCTATTGTTTATTTTTAAAATCATGCTTCATAGAAGTACCCGCATTTCGATGGATACTTTTATTGGGATGTCAAAAGAAAAAACTCAGGTCTGATTGCCCCGATAGGACAGTGCTTCGGTTAAATGACTGCTTGAGATCAGATCACTTTCGGCTAAATCGGCAATCGTGCGTGCAACGCGCAATACCCGATGATAGGCACGTGCAGACAGGTTGAGACGCTGCTGTGCCATCTCAATAATTTTTGTTGAACTGTCATCTAACAGGGCATGTTGTTCCAGTAACTTGGGGGATAAAGCCTGATTTAAGCATTGCTGTCTCTGGATCTGTTTTTGGTAGGCAGTAATCACACGCTGCCGGACACTGGCAGAATTCTCGGTGGGGGTACGGTCTTGTAGTTCCTGAGCTTGTAACGGCGGTACATCAATATGTAAATCAATACGATCCAGCAATGGGCCAGAGATCCGGTTTTGATAGCGTTGAATACTTTCCGGGGAACATTGGCACCGGCTGTCCTGATTAAAGGCATAACCACATGGGCAAGGATTCATGGCTGCAATAAACTGGAAATTCGCAGGAAAGGTCATTTGCCGTGCCGCACGAGAAATCACAATCTCCTTGGATTCTAACGGTTGTCGTAATACTTCCAGCACCTTGCGGTCAAATTCAGGTAATTCATCTAAAAATAAAACACCCAGATGCGCTAAGGTGATTTCACCTGGCTTGGGTTGGGAACCGCCACCGACCAGCGCAATGGCTGAAGCGGTATGGTGGGGTGCTCTAAATGGACGCTGGCCAAAACTGTGCGGGGCGTTGGCTACCGAATAAATACTGGCGACTTCAAGATTTTCCTGCGCATTGAGCGGCGGTAAAATCGAAGGCAGGCGAGATGCCAATAAGGTTTTACCTGTGCCAGGTGGGCCTTTAAATAATAAAGAATGTCCGCCCGCAGCGGCAATTTCTAGCGCTCGGCGTGGACGTAATTGGCCTTTGACATCGGCAAGATCAAATTGATAGGCAGATGCGGCTGAGTTTGGTCGTTGTGGTGCAGCTGCCAGCTGGGCATTGCCCGAAAAATGTGCACAAACTTCTTGTAAATGTTGCGCGGCATAGACTTCAAAATCGGGAAGTTGATTTGCCTCCTCCAGATTACCAGAGGGCAGCAGCAAACGATGTCGCGCTTGCTGACAGGCCATGGCGATGGTTAATGCCCCTGATATGGGACGTAAATGTCCATCCAGTGCCAGTTCCCCTATAAATTCAAAGCCTTCGGTACTGTGTTCTGGCAGTTGTCCAGAAGCAATCAAAATCCCCAAAGCAATCGGCAGATCCAGCCGTGAACCATCTTTAGGTAAATCGGCAGGTGCCAAATTGATAGTTAAGCGCTTGGTGGGAAATTGAAAACCGCTATTGATGATGGCAGAACGTACACGATCTTTACTTTCACGCACGGCAGCTTCTGGCAAACCCACAATGGTTAAGGAAGGAAGCCCTGCACTGATATGTACTTCAACTTCAATTTGCGGGGCATGTAGTCCTAATAGCCCTCTGGTGTAGATCTTGGCAAAAGACATCTTATTATTGTTCCATTGTGGTGCTTTATTTTTAATCATTGAAGGGTGCAAAATGCACCGAGTTGGTGCCTATTTTTTGTTCTGAATGACGTCTTCGAGTGTTTTCATTTGTTGCTGGAGTTCAGTCAGACGTTGATTAGCAAGCTCAAGTGCCGTTCTTTGACGATCAAGTTCTTGTTTTGAAACGAGATCTAGTTTTTCGATGCTCTCATTTAACAAGGCGCGCAGATTTTTTTCTAAATCTTTTTTCGGTTGATCGACTTGCTGCAAAATAGCCTGTAAAAGCGTTTCAATCATAAGGGACTCAATCAGTTATGTATGTTTGCTGCTCAGTGTATCACTGCTTGCCGCAATCCTCTAGCACAGTTCGGGCCAGAAGCGTATATGACTTAGCAATCCAGTTAAACAGCGGCAAATGATACTTATTTTCGATGGACGATCTACATCTTCAAGGCTAAATAGGTTATAAAGAAAGCTTATGTCCGATATTTAAAAACCCCCAACCTTTAAATATTGGCATGAAAATTGAACATAAAACCTTACTGGTGAAAATAAGCCGAAGGAAAACAAACATGAAGCTTGTAACTGCAATTGTAAAACCATTCAAACTGGATGATGTGCGTGAAGCACTTTCGGAGATTGGTGTTCAAGGGATTACCGTAACTGAAGTCAAAGGTTTCGGACGTCAAAAAGGTCACACAGAACTGTACCGTGGTGCAGAGTATGTTGTTGATTTCTTACCAAAAGTAAAAATTGAAATTGCAATTAGCGATGAAATGGTTGATGCCGTGATCGAGTCGATTACGCGTGTCGCAAGCACAGGCAAAATTGGTGATGGCAAAATTTTTGTGACCAATTTGGAGCAAGTGATCCGTATCCGTACGGGCGAGACTGGGCCAGATGCTGTGTAAGTTGGCACAAACTTTGCTGAGCTATTAAAAGTATAGCAATAGCTCGCGAAATCAGGTTGGGGGACACGAATGAAAAAAATGCTTATGGCGCTCAGTCTATCTGGCGCACTCTTAGGTGGTTCAGCGCTGGTTTGGGCAGAAGATGCTGCTTCAACACCTGTTACTGAACACGCTGTAGCGGTTGATACCACAACTGCATCAACAGATATTGTTGCAGCAGAAGCGCCAGCTCCTGTGGAAGCAACTCCTGCACCTGCTGCGGAAGCAAAGGTCGATACGGGTGATACCGCATGGGTACTGGTTTCAACGGCTTTGGTGCTGTTGATGACGATTCCCGGCTTAGCCTTGTTCTATGGGGGTATGGTTCGTAAGAAAAACGTACTGAGTACCATGATGTTCAGCCTTTCTGCAGCGATTCTTGTGAGCTTGATCTGGGTGACCGTTGGTTACTCGCTGGCTTTCTCCGGTTCAGGGGCCTATGTCGGTGATCTCGCTAAAGCCATGCTGAATGGCGTAGCCTTCGATGCCTTAACGGGTACCATTCCAGAAAGCCTGTTCGTTATTTTCCAAATGACTTTTGCCATCATTACGGTTGCCATTATCAGTGGTTCAATCGCTGACCGTATGAAGTATTCTGCATTTATGGCCTTTATCGCAGTGTGGGTGATTCTGGTTTATGCGCCGATTACACACTGGGTCTGGGCGGCAGATGGCTGGTTATTTAAAGCAGGCGCATTAGATTTTGCCGGTGGTACGGTGGTACATATCAATGCCGGTGTTGCGGGTCTGGTTGCAGCGTATATGTTAGGCAAACGTACTGGTCTAGGCCGTGAGTCTATGGCGCCACATAACCTGACCTTAACCGTGATTGGTGCCAGCCTGATCTGGGTCGGCTGGTTCGGCTTCAACGGTGGTAGTGCTTTAGGTGCGGGTGCACGTGCAGGTATGGCGATTCTGGTGACACAAGTTGCTGCCGCAGCTGCTGCCTTCTCTTGGCTGATTGTTGAACGTGTGATTCGTGGTAAAGCTTCAGTATTGGGTGGTGCATCTGGTGCAGTTGCAGGATTAGTGGTGATTACACCTGCTGCTGGTTTCGTTGGTGTCGGTGGCGCATTAATCATGGGTCTCATCGGTGGTGTGGTGTGTTTCTGGGGAATTACCGCATTGAAACGCCTGCTTAAAGCGGATGATGCTCTGGATGCATTTGGTCTACATGCGGTAGGTGGTATTGTTGGTGCGATTCTAACAGGCATCTTCTATAGCGATGAGATCATCAAGGCTGCAAATGTGGCACTCGCGCCAACGTTTGCAGGCCAATTGTGGGTGCAAATTGAAGGTGTATTGGCAACTATGGCTTATAGTGCAATCGTGACCTTCATTATTCTGAAAGTGATTGATCTGGTGATCGGGATCCGTGTTAGCGCAGATGATGAGCGTATGGGTCTTGACTTGAGTCAACATGGCGAACGTATTGAATAATTCATACAAGATATGATGTAAAAACAGCCTCATGGGGCTGTTTTTTTATGCCTTCCGGGTGCTGGTTCTGCAATTGCAGAAACTTTGCTACACTTAGGCGAAGAGATTAAATAATCGCGCAACTATGCATTGTCCATTTTGTAACGCTGCTGATAGTAAAGTTATCGACTCCCGTCTGGCTGCTGAAGGGTGTCAGATTCGTCGTCGTCGTGAGTGCGTCATCTGTGGTGAGCGTTTTACCACATTTGAAAGTTATGATGTGGTGATGCCACGCGTCATTAAATCGGATGGTAAGAATGAGCCGTTCGATGAGGCAAAATTACGTCGTTCATTGATGCATGCTTTACAGAAACGTCCTGTCACCCAAGAACAGATTGAAACGGTACTCAGTGACATTCAGTCACATATTCGCCGTTTGGGTGAGCGGGACGTGAAATCCAGGACCATTGGTGAAATCGTTATGCAGGCGCTGTTTGCACTGGATCATGTGGCCTATGTACGCTTTGCTTCGGTGTATCAGGATTTTCAGGATGTCGATGCTTTTCGTCAGCAGATTGAACAAATGCAACAACGCGAAAATGAAAACTAAATTAGAGAAACCATGTCTGAGTTAACCCAAGATCATTTATCCGAACAGCAGTACTGGATGCAACGTGCCATTGCACTGGCACGACTTGGACAATATTCAACCAAGCCCAATCCAAATGTGGGTTGTGTCATTGTCAAAGATGGACAGCTGATTGGCGAAGGCTATCATCCTAGAGCAGGCCAGCCTCATGCAGAAGTTTTTGCCCTGCGTCAGGCGGATGAACTTGCCAAAGATGCAACGGCTTATGTGACTTTGGAACCCTGTGCCCATTATGGTCGAACGCCCCCTTGTGCTGAAGCATTGGTGAAAGCGCAAGTCAAGAAGGTGGTGGTGGCCTGCTCGGATCCCAATCCGCTGGTGGCGGGTAAGGGCGTGCAAATCTTGCGGAATGCAGGCATTGAAGTTGAAGCGGGGATTTGTGTCGATGAGGCCAAAACACTGAACCTTGGCTTTTTAAAAGCCATGTCGACCGGTTTGCCTTATGTCCGTTTAAAAGTGGCTTCGAGTCTGGATGGGCGTACCGCCATGGCTTCGGGTGAATCGAAATGGATCACCGGCACTGCGGCGCGTCAGGATGTCCAGTATTGGCGTGCAATTTCAGGCGCCGTGATCACAGGCATCCAAACCGTGCTGGCAGATGATTGCGAGTTAAATGTCCGTACTTTGACGGATGTTGATGTTTCGACAGTAGTACAGCCGAAACGAATCGTGCTAGATCGCCAAGGTCAGCTACCCTTGTCTGCCAAGATATTGCAAAATCCTGAAACCGTGATGGTGATGACACCATTTCGTCAAGAACTTGCCGATTTAGGCGTGATACAATTGCCACCGCAACCTTTAAATCAATTATTGCAGACCTTATCTCAACAATATCAAATTTATGATGTATTGGTTGAGGCAGGTGCAACTTTATCCACCGCCTTTTTACAGCAAGGTTTGGTTGATGAAATGATTAGTTATGTTGCACCTACTTTACTTGGTCAATCTGCCCGTGCGATGTTCAATGCTGAATTGAGCAAAATGGCAGAACAACGACGATTTGAGTTGGTCGATGTAACCCAACTCGGGCAAGACATTCGCCTGAGATTGCTCCCTATCCAAGAGTTGATATGAATCCAGAACCATCGGTTTATCACAAACGTCGTCATGCGGCCCGTACGACTGACGAATATCTTTTTCATCAGTTAGTTCCTTATCTCGGGAATAAGCGTCGACTTCTACACCTGATTTTAGAAGCGCTTGAGATTACTGGCACACTGAATAGCAAGAAAAAGAATCCACCGATTTTTGCGGATTTTTTTGCAGGCAGTGGAGTGGTTTCACGTTTGGCCCGCCAGAATGGCTATCGTGTGATTGCCAACGACTGGGAGCCGTATAGCCATGCGCTGAATCATGCGATTCTGGCCTGTGTTGATGCACCCGCATTTAAAGAATTGGGGGGCTACCAAAAAGCCATCGATTATCTGAACCGCTTGCCTGAAGTTAAAGGCTGGGTCACACATAATCTATGCCCGCGCAATGACGATGTCTATGATCCTGCACGGGATCGTCTGTTCTTCAAACGTCGCAATGGCATGCGTATTGATGCGATTCGTCAGCAGATTGCAACCTGGCAGGCACAGGGCGCGATTAATGATGTGGAAATGAGTGCTTTATTGGCACCGCTACTGTATTCAGCAAGTTTCGTCAGTAATACCAGTGGTGTCTTTAAAAGTTTCCATCAGGGCTGGGGTGGACGTACCCAAACCGCCTTGGAGCGGATTGAATCTTTATTGTGGCTGACACCGAGCCGCTTCTGTGAGATTGGTGATCCTAAGCGTCCTGCTGCTGAAATGTGGTGTGTCGATGCCCAGCATCTTGCCAATCAAATGAGTGGTTTCGAAGTCGATGTGGCTTATCTGGATCCGCCTTATAACCAGCATGCCTATAGCAGTAACTATCACGTTCTCAATGCCTTGACCTTATGGGATCAGGTGGATTTACCGTCACCGGATACCAAAGGCTTTAAAAGCGGGATTGATCGGGCATGGCGTAAAGAGCGGCCAAGTCCTTATAACTCTTCTAAATATGCCAAAGAGGCTTATGAAAAGTTATTGGAAACCATCAATGCGCGTTACATTTTGACCAGTTACTCGACCGATGGCAATATCGAGCCAAAAGACTTGCTGACCGCCAATTTAAAGCGCGGTAAGGTGACTTTGCTGACTCAGGATGTACCGCGTTATCGCGTGAGTAAACAGCGTCAGTCTGAGCGGGCACGGGTACTGGAATTTATCGTGATTACCGATACGCATGCCAAGTCAGGACCGCCGTTACGACAGTTGTTAGGGCAGTTATATCACTTCGCAGAACTGGGCGGAGTCGATACCACCGGGAACAGTACCCAACTGGCACTTTGGTAAAATACAGGGCACCACTTTTAAAAGTGGTGTTTTTGTATTCAGTTTCTTTGTTAAATCGGATAATTAGATAAATAAAATCGGTTTATATGATAAGTGTCTGTTTTTATGGTAAATATCTCGCATTTTTACTGGATTGGACTGTTGGGCTGGCGCTACTGCAAAAAATGATCATAATTTTATAAAAATAAATAAAAACAGATATTTGAGTTGTATTTTGGTCAGCTTATTAGTTGGTTTTAGAGGTGTTTTTTGAAGAAAAATCTTTTGACCAATCGTTTAAAAAATTACCAAACCATATTGACCCGTTTCAAAAATAAATATAGTTTGCCGAGCTTAATTTAGGGTCTTGCCTATTTGCAGCGATGACCAAGAGAGGTTGTTATGAGTCGCTCGGAACCCACCTTATTGGGGCAATGTGTAGCCGAATATTTTGCTACCGCAATTTTTTTATCGTTTGGTATTGGTGTGGTGGCTGCACTTAAGCTTGCAGGTGCAAGTTTAGGTCTGTGGGAAATCAGCATTGTATGGGGCTTGGCCGTTGCATTGGCTGTCTATTTGTCTGCAGGTATTTCTGGGGCTCATCTCAATCCTGCCGTGACCATCGCCCTGGCTTTATTCGCTGGCTTTGATAAACGTAAAGTTCCTTTTTATGTCATTGCTCAAGTGGCGGGTGCTGCAACAGGGGCTTTGCTGGTCTATGGCTTATATAGCAATCTGTTTGTAGATTACGAACAGACCCACCACATGGTACGGGGCAGTGTCGAAAGTCTGGAACTGGCTGGAATTTTCTCAACTTATCCGCATCACCTATTGTCGCTGGGTCAGGCTTTCATGGTGGAAATGTTTATTACCATGTTATTACTGTGGCTGATTATGGCGATTGGCGATGATAGCAATGGTTTGCCGCGTGGTGCTTTGGCGCCGATTCTGGTGGGTTTGCTGGTGGCCGTGATTGGTGCTTCTTTTGGCCCATTAACCGGCTTTGCCATGAATCCTGCACGTGATTTTGGCCCGAAAATCGTGGCTTATTTCTCAGGCTGGGGTCCTGTTGCCTTTACCGGCGGTCGTGATATCCCTTATTTCATCGTACCAATCATTGCACCAATCGTAGGGGCATGTTTAGGTGTGTTGGGTTATAAATTCTTCTTTAGCCATTTCCTGATCAAGAATCAGGTTGCAACCAAAGACCCAACAGATCAGCAAGTCTCTGAAATGCAATAAATGCATCACCCAATAAATAATACCAAAAGGGCGCTCAGATGATCGCCCTTTTTGATTTGCTTGGGAGACGCCTTGTTATCTCGGGTTCTTTGCTTTAAGGTATCTGATTCAATGTGGCAGACACTGCAATAAAGATAGGTTGAAACTCCCATGTTTACAGGCATTATTGAAAGTTTAGGTAAGGTTGAGAGCCTACAAAGTGTAGGCGGTGATGTTCGTCTACGTATCCAGACGGATCTGGACATGTCTGATGTGCATCTGGGGGATTCGATTGCCACCAATGGCATTTGCCTGACCGTGATCGAGTGGGGCGAGAACTGGTATGCGGCAGATGTTTCCCGCGAAAGTCTGAACCGTACCACACTCGGACAATGGAAAGTCGGTCAGGCGGTCAATGTTGAAAAAGCGATGTTACCGACCACACGTTTTGGCGGACACATTGTCAGTGGTCACGTTGATGGGCTGGGTGAGATTACGCTGGTTCGCGAAGATGCACGTTCTTTGTATTTTGAAGTCACAGCACCTGTTGAGTTGGCTAAATATTTAGCCGAAAAAGGCTCGGTCACCGTCGACGGCATTAGCCTGACCATTAACCACTTACGTGGCAATATTCTGAGCCTGAATCTGATTCCACATACTGCTGAACGTACCAATATTGGCACTTGGCAGGTGGGAAGCAAAGTGAATCTGGAAGTGGATGTACTGGCACGTTATATCGAACGTTTGTTGCTCGGTGATAAGGCGGCTGAGCAGAAAACCGAATCGAATATCAGTATGGCATTCTTGGCTGAAAACGGTTTTTTAAAATAAAAGATCAAGTATAAAAAGCCCAGTTTAAACTGGGCTTTTTATTATTTCTCGTCCGAGAACTCACTGTTCTTCAAAATATATTCAATTTCATCTTGTGCCAGTGCATGCAGCTTGGCGCGGAACACGGTCACTGCTTGCTCAATCAGGCCTTCAGCTTCAAGTTCAAGACGGACACGGACACTTTCCAGCTCAGACAGAATTTGCTGATCATCAATCGCGATGCGCTGACCGCGTGCATAATCAATGCTTGGCTGTTCCGGGTTGGTTTGGTAACGCTCGGTCTGTTGCGCAATTTCCTGATCGATATGACCACGTAAGGCAACTAGATTCTCGGTTTGCTGCTCAAACTGACGTGCTTCATCCGCTTGTAACTGGGCTGCATAGGCGGCTTCAGCTGCACGTTTTTCTGCCAGTGCTTTTTCTAATGCGAGCTGTTTACGAATACGTGCCTGTTCTAGCAATTCTGCTTTTAAATCGGCATAGGCTTGATCAATACGTTGTTGAGAACGCTGTTGGGCACTTTCCTCGTTCTGCGTCCAGGTTTGAATCGAAGTTTGTGGTAATAACAGATCACAGATACGTGCTAAATCTTCCTGATAGGTCTGACGAACCGCCTCAGGTGCATTTAACCAGCGTTTTTTAAAATCCTGACCTACATTTAATGCCACAAGACACTCCTAAAATGATGTTTTTTATCGCCAATTTATAATTTAAATGTACGAGGTTCTATGCCCAACCGTCGATACAGTTTAAATTTTTCCCGCCCAATCTGTTTCGCAGTTTCATTATTTTCAATAATTTCGATAATGTGGCGAAAATCTTGAGTTTGTTCAAGTGCATGATTGTTAAAATTAAACACGATCCAATCATTGGAGGGGGGTAAATCTTTTGAAATACACACTGGGCTGTGTGGCTGGTCAATCCCATGCGCAATGAAACTTTGTGGATCAAAGCTCCAGAGCAGTTCATCCAGTTCATTTTGCAAGTCTGGATCAGCACAGTACCACCAGATGTGGGGATGCTGATTCAGAATCTTGCGACACAAACGGCAAGCACTTTCGACTTGCCGTTCCTGACTGTTTTCAAAGAGATAAAAACTGATTTTAGCCATTCGCTTGAACACGATTTGTCAGGAATTGCATCAATAAAGGAACCGGGCGGCCGGTTGCCCCTTTAGCGGTACCCGATACCCATGCCGTCCCTGCCACATCAAGATGCGCCCAGCGATAGTCACGGGTAAAACGTTCAAGGAAGCAGGCTGCCGTGATGGCGCCACCGTATGGCCCACCAATATTGGCAATATCGGCAAAAGGTGAGTCGAGTAATTCTTGATACTCTTCCATGACCGGCATACGCCAGACACGGTCAAGTGACTGTTCGCCTGCCTGTTGCAAGTCTTGTGCAAGCTCATCATCTGGTGTGAATAAACCACTGACTACTTTACCGAGCGCAACCACACAGGCGCCGGTCAGGGTGGCGATATCAATCACCAGGGCAGGGTTAAAGCGTTTGATATAGGTCAAGGTATCACACAGGACCAGACGGCCTTCTGCATCGGTATTCAGAATTTCTACAGTTTGACCGCTCATGGTCGTGACGATGTCACCAGGACGGGTGGCATGAGCAGATGGCATATTTTCTGCAGCGGCAATTGCACCCACCACATGAATAGGCAATTGGGCTTCACAGAGTGCCTGAATGGTGCCAAGAACCGAAGCTGCGCCGCACATATCAAATTTCATTTCATCCATGCCCAAGCCTGGTTTTAATGAAATACCGCCTGTATCAAAAGTCACACCTTTGCCGACCAGTACCACAGGCGCTTGATCAATCTGGGCATTGTATTCGAGGGTGACAATACGGCCTGGACGATCCGAACCTTTGCTTACGGCAAGGAAGGCATACATGCCCAGATCCGCCATTTGCTGCTCATCCAGTACAGTGACTTTTAATACGTCTGGATATTGCTTGGCTAGCGCAAGAGCCTGATCTGCAAGGTACTCAGGGAAACAGATATTTCCAGGACGGTTCCCCAGATCACGGGCAAAGTTTTGACCCGACTGAACCGCATGAATCAGCTTTAACTGTGCTTCATCTAATGTGGTCTGGCTGGCAATCAGGTGAATGGTATCTAATACAAACTCATTCTTTTTCGACTTAAACTCGTCATAACTATAAGCCGCTTGCGTAAGGCTCAAGACAAAGAGAGAGTGTAGATCGGCAGGCAATACTGAAAGATCGATACTAATTTGTTTAAATTTATTTTGTGATGATTTGATAATGCTTTGTGCAAGTTTTGCTAATTTTGTCGCTTTAAGCTCGTCACTTTTGCCTAGCCCTAATAATTGCGCATTGGCTTGTACAGAGATATTGGCAAGCAGCGGCAAGTTGTCGTTAAAACCGGCTTTATATTGGCTTGCGTTAAGGATGTCATCTAGATGGTTGATTTGATAAGTATTTAAGTTCTGTTGTAATTGTTCTGAATCAACCAAAATCCACAAAGATTCGCTAGACGCCTGAGTTGGGAATGCGTTTTGAAGTGTAAATTTCATTGTTTATATAGAACCTAATGAGAAAAAAAGAAAGATAAGTCCATTAAACACTTTCAGATATGAGGTTGCAATCCGCAACAAGCGATAGGTTTTATATTTTTAACATTCGGGTAAACTAGCGTTACCTTCGATTGGTCTTTTGGAAGTATTACTTTGATTATTCGGCGTTATCTCGTCAAACAGGTGGTTTCGACATCTCTCGTCGTTATTGGTCTATTGACCATGATCATGATGGGTGGTCGTTTGATCAAGTATTTTGGCGTCGCAGCTCAAGGTCGTTTGGATGCAGGGATCTTATTTAGCATTATCGGCTATCGTTTACCTGAATTTTTAACACTGATTTTACCATTGGGTTTCTTTATTGCCTTGATGCTGGTGTTCGGGCGTCTGTATGTCGACCACGAAATGGCGGTTTTAAATGGCAGTGGCGTTAGCCGCAATCAGTTGGCCCGATTACTGTTGCCGATGACCGTGGTATATCTGGTGGTACAGACCTGCTTAATGGTCTGGATGGGGCCGTGGGGCTTACGTGAGTTTGAAAAACTGACCAGTACCCAGGCAGTACGGACCGGATTTGACTTGGTCCGTCCGAAAGAGTTTATTTCTTCAGGGCCGTATACCATTTATGCGGGATCACTTTCAGAAGACCGCAAGAACTTAAAAGATATTTTCTTCTATCAGAAAGGCAATCAGGCAGATAAACCTGATGTCATGATTCTGGCTAAAGAAGCAACACGGGTTGAAGTGGCCAATGATACCGCCAATGTGGTGGATCTGGTTCAGGGGCGCCGTTACGAGATTTATCCGAATCAACCACGTTACACGCAGGCAGAATTTCAGTCTTATCGTTTACGTTTAGAAAATGACAAAGACGTAAAATTTGAGAGTGGTGATGTTGAAGCATTATCCATGTCCAAGTTATGGGAAAAACGTGATGATCCTGTCGTGCGTAGTGAACTGGGCTGGCGTGTGTTTGGTCCCTTTGTGATTATCGTGGCTTTAATGCTGGCGGTCGCATTGTCTGAGGTGAGTCCGCGTCAAGGTCGTTACTATCGTTTGATTCCCGCGATCTTTATCTTTGCCAGCCTGATCGTGTTATTGATTGCGATTAAGACCCGAATCAGTAAGGAAGAACTTGATATCTGGGCATATCCAGTGGTTCTTCTTGTTTATGCCATTGCCGCAGCCGTTTTTGCGCGTAAACAAAAATTAGCACCAAAATTTAAGAGAAGTATTCAGCGAGTGGGGTTGTGATGTTAGCACGTCGAATAGTCGCCAAACATGTGACAAAAACCACGATCCTGGCCATGCTGGGCACGACGCTGGTGTTATCTTTCTTACAGGTTCTGTTTACCTATTTAGGTGAATTAGGTTCGCTCAAACCTGACTATAATGCCTGGCAGGCTTTCCTGTACGTGATGTGGGGAGCGCCGCATTATCTTTATGAAATCCTTCCTGTTGCAGCCTTGATTGGCTCGGTGCTGGGACTGGGTGCATTGGCTTCCAACAGTGAACTGATTGTAATGCGCTCGGTCGGGATTAGCTTATGGCGAATCGTCGGCTGGGTAATGCGTTCGGCCTTGCTATTGATTGTATTGTCCTTTGTGCTGAGCGAATGGGTGATTCCTTATACCAATGAACAGGCACAAAGTATCAAGAAGCAACGTAGTGTGGCGGCGTTGGGTGAAGTCAAAGGTTACTGGACCCGTGAAGGGCAGCGTTTTATTTATATTGACTATGCCAATTCCAAAGGCCAGTTACGTAATATCCAGTCAATTGATTTTGATCAGGATTACCGTTTGCAGTCTTTTGTGAATGCTGAAAAGGGCCAGTTTGTTAAAGATGGCGAATGGACGCTAGAACAATCACATCAGGTGGATTTACTGGCTCAAGGGAATGCCATTAAAACCGATCATGCACAGCAATCGCTGGGTTTGGCCTTGCAGCCTAAATATGTACATATGGTCACCCTTGACCCGGAAGATTTGTCTCCAAGCCAGCTGATTAGTTTTATGCGCTATATGGATGAATATAGTCAGGTACCGAAAACCTATGAGCTGGCGTTCTGGCAAAAAGTGACCTCGCCGTTTGCCTTGATTACGCTGGTGTTAATCGCCTGTTCATTCATTTTCGGACCATTACGCCAACAGTCGATGGGCTTCCGTCTGGTGATTGCCTTATTTACCGGACTGGGCTTTTTCTACTTACAAGATTTCCTCGGCTATGCGAGTCTGGTTTATGCCCCTTCTCCAGCATGGTTTGTGCTGATGCCGGTGGTGCTCATCTTTATGGTAGGCAGTTACTTACTTTATCGAGCAAGATAAAGGACTTTGATTCATGGGCGCTATCATCGCTATTGATGAAAGCCATGAGTGGGGTCATAGAGAAATACCTTAAACTTCGGTAAAATAGACCGAACAAATGATCGACAAATAGAGAGTCCATTATGACGGATGCAAATGCTGGCAAAATTCCTCACGTTCTCGTAATCATGGATGGCGTAGGACATCGTGAAGCAGTTGATGACAATGCCTTTCTGGCAGCAAAAACACCCAACCTCACGGCAATGAAAGCCAAGCATCCGAATAGTTTAATTTCTGGCTCCGGTGAAGATGTCGGTCTGCCTGATGGTCAAATGGGTAATTCTGAAGTCGGGCATATGAATCTGGGTGCAGGTCGTGTATTGTATCAGGATTTCACCCGTATTACTAAAGACATTCGTACCGGTGCTTTTTTTGAGCATGAAGTTCTGGTCGATGCGGTTGAAAAGGCCAAAGCAGCCAATGGCGCCGTACACGTGATGGGCTTGTTGTCGGAAGGCGGTGTGCACTCGCATCAAGATCATATTGTCGCCATGTGCGAACTGGCGTTAAAACGCGGTGCAAAAGTGTATTTACACGCTTTTCTGGACGGCCGTGATACACCACCACGCAGTGCGCAACCATCATTAGAAAAACTGGATGCCTTGTTCGCACAATATCCAATTCAGGGTCGTATTGTGTCGATGATTGGCCGTTATTTCGCGATGGATCGTGACAATCGTTGGGATCGTGTGGAACAGGCTTATCGTTTAATTACAGAAGGCGAAGCTGTACGTGTAGTTAATTCTGCGGTTGAAGGTTTGGAACAAGCCTATGCAGCCAATGAAAATGATGAGTTTGTTAAAGCCACGCGCATCGGTGATGTCACCAAAGTACAAGATGGCGACAGCATTGTATTCATGAACTTCCGTGCCGATCGTGCCCGTGAAATTACCCGTGCATTTGTGGAAAAGGATTTTGCCGGTTTTGAACGTAAAGTGCTGCCGAATTTATCTAAATTCGTGATGTTGACCCGTTATCAGGCCAGCATTGATGCACCAGTTGCCTATATGCCAGAAGGGCTGAAAAACTCGATTGGTGAATACCTGTCTGATTTGGGTAAAACCCAATTGCGTATTGCTGAAACTGAAAAATATGCGCATGTGACCTTCTTCTTTAGCGGTGGTCGCGAAGATGAATATCCGGGTGAAAAGCGTATCCTGATTCCATCCCCAAATGTTGCAACCTATGATTTAAAGCCTGAAATGAGCGCTTATGAAGTGACCGATGAGTTGGTCAATGCCATCAATTCAGGTGAGTTTGATCTGTTGGTGGTGAACTATGCCAACGGTGATATGGTCGGGCATACCGGCGTTTTTGATGCAGCAGTCAAAGCGGTTGAAACGGTGGATACCTGCTTGGGTCGTGTTTACGATGCGGTCATGGCAAACAAAGGACACATGTTAATTACTGCGGATCATGGTAATGTAGAGCAAATGCAAGACTATGACAGTGGTCAGGTGCATACCCAACATACCACTGAACTGGTGCCATTTATTTATGTTGGCCCGACGCAAGCAATTATTGCAGAAGGCGGGGTATTGGCTGATGTGGCGCCAACACTCCTGCATTTAATGCACATTCCTGTACCGCCAGAAATGCAGGGTAAGAACTTAATTACTTTAAAATAAGGTGAAGCAATGACCCAGCACAACAACATTTACCGAGCCTTATGTGCAAGTTTGTTGATGTGTTGGGGGCATAGTATTGATGCTGCACCCGTTACCCATGCATCGGGATGGACCGAAGACGCGCCGCGTACGGCGGAAGTCCCGATTGAATCGATTCAGCAATTTGTCCAGATTTACGGGATTGTGAAAGATAACTATGTCGATAAGAAGTCGGACGATGCGTTATTTCAGCAATCGATTAAAGGACTGGTCAGTGGTCTGGACCGTTATTCCCGTTATCTGTCGGCAGAAGAATACCGTCAACTGATTCAATATACCGAAGGCGATCTGGCCTCGGTCGATTTTAATTTAAATTATGATGCACATGCTAAATCCTGGCAGATTCAGGATTTAAAAGCGGGTTCTGATTCGAGCAAGCTGGGTTTGCGCAATGGCCAAGCCATTATTAAAGTGGACAATCAGGAATTAAAAAATCTTAATCAGGATCAGGTACAAGGCCTGCTGTATGGCTCAATTGGCAGTACCGTGCAGATCCAGCCCGAGAATAATAACAGCACCACCATTCTGGTCCGAAACAAGAAAGTAGAAACCGATATTGAACCTGTTTTAATGCATAATCAGGTACTTGTACTTAAAATTAGAGTGTTTCAGCAAGACACTGCCAATGAAATTAAACGTTTAATCGAAGAATATAGCTCTAGCAAACTCAAGGCCGTGGTTCTGGATTTGCGTAATAATCCGGGGGGATTATTGTCTGCTGCGGTTGAGTCAGCGGATTTGTTCCTGAATCAGGGACTGATTGTGACTACCAAAAGCCGTTCTGAAGGTGATCAACAATTTCAGGCCCTACCTTCCTTTGAATTTCAGAATCTGAAACTCGGCATTTTAATTAATAAACGCTCCGCCTCGGCAGCAGAAGTGTTTACCGCGGCGCTGAAAGAACATAAGCGTGCCTGGGTCGTGGGGGAAAACAGTTATGGTAAAGGGGTGGTGCAGAAGCTGTTCCCGTTACCGAGTGGCGCTGCCTTGCAAATGACGGTCTCACATTACTACACTCCCAATGGCAACATGATTGAAGGGCAAGGCATTCAGCCGAACCAGATTTCGCCTTTGCCACCTGAAATGAAAGAAGATACCTACCTGGAACATGTCACTGATCTGGTGTTGAAAAGTAGATATTAAAAAATAAAGCCCCTTAATAAAGGGGCTTTATGATTAAAACTTATTCATCATCTTCGGTATCCAAACCGAATTTTTTCAGTCGATAGCGTAAAGAGCGGAAGGTCATTCCCAACTTTTTCGCCGCTAAAGTCCGGTTCCAGTGGGTAAGATTCAAGGCATTTAGCAGAATCTCTTTTTCGATATTCTCTAAATAGCGCTCCAAACCTTCTGCTGGAAGTTTTTTCGAACTCATTGTTGGACTGGCAGAATGTTGAGGCGTTTCGATTTCTTCTGCCGGTGCATTGGCAAATGCAGGCGCCGGATTTGCAATTGAGCTACGTAACGGCGCAGTTTGCAAGTGAGCCAGATCAATGGTTTCATCATCACTGAGTGTAATGGCACGTTCAATGATATTACGCAGTTCGCGTACATTGCCCGGGAAATATTGCTGTAACAAGAACTGCTCTGCACGAGAAGACAGTGTCTTCACCGACACTTCCCATTCCTGACTGATCTTTTGAATAAAGTGATTGGCCAGTAACAGAATATCCTGACCACGCTCACGTAATGGCGGCAACACCAGATCCATGACATGAATACGGAAGAACAGGTCCTGACGGAAGCGGCCTTGCTGGACCAGCATTTCTAGATCCTGATGGCTGGCACTGATCACACGGAAATCGACATCAATCTCCTGATCTGAACCGACCGGACGAATTTTCTTTTCCTGCACCGCACGTAGTAATTTGACCTGCATGTTTAACGGCAATTCAGCAATTTCATCCAGAAATAAACTACCACCGTGTGCAGAAAGAATTAAGCCTTGCTTGTCCTGTGTTGCGCCAGTGAAGCTGCCTTTCTTGTGTCCAAATAACTCGCTTTCCATCAATTCCGTTGGAATGGCACCACAGTTAATGGCAATAAACGGCCCTTCGCTGCGGTTACTTAAACGATGTACCAGATTGGCTACGACTTCTTTGCCTGTACCTGATTCACCTGTGATAAATACAGGTGCTTGAGAACGTGCAATTTTCTTTAAAGCAATGCGAAGTTGCTGGATCGGTGCTGAACGTCCAATCAGAAGCTTGTTTTCTAAAGCAGTTTCAGCAGCTTCCTGTTCTGGCTGAGGCCGGTTCAAAGCTTTCTGGATTAACTGATCCAGATGCATCTGGTTGACCGGTTTGCTGACAAAGTCAAAGGCACCTGCTTTAAGTGCTGCGATGGCGATGTCCATGTTGCCATAGGCAGTAAGCACTGCGATCGGCGTATTAGGATAGTTTTGAGTGACATGTTTTACCAGGTCTAAACCATTCCCGTCCGGAAGATTTAAATCTGTTAAGCATGCATCGTACTGGAATTCAGTGAAGAATTTTTTTGCCTGTTCGACCCGATAAGCGATATGTGTTTTGATGCCCATCCGCGCAAGCGTCATCTGCATTAAAAGACATAAATCCTCTTCATCGTCTACGAGCAAGACGAGTGGTTGTTTTGTTGCCATTTCCCCGAAAAACCTAATCTAATCTATGAATTTTGAGCATTCCATCCTGAAACATGCTCCTTGTTGTCGCTCTATATAGGTGAGCTTTGCATGATTCGCCTCGCAAAATGTGTGAGACAAGTACAATCCTAAACCAGTTCCTTTAATTTCGGTACTAAAAAATGGTTTGAATAACTGAGAAATATCCCGTTTTGAGACACCCATCCCAAAATCGATGACATCAATACAGATTCGACCTTCTTTTTCATGAACATCCACTTCGATAAAGGGGGCATCGGTGGCGTTATGACGTAACGCATTCCGGATCAGATTAATCAGCACCTGACGTAATTGTTTTTCATCAAATACGATCGTCGTCTGTTCGGGTTGTTTTAACCGGATCATCTGTTTGGCATCAGCCAGATCTTCATTCAATAAACTGTCAAAGAACGAGGTGAGTTGGATGGGTTGGGCTTCGGTTGGCCGATTGCGAGCCATCGCCAAAGTATCTTGGACGATGCTATCAATACGTTTGGCTTGCTTGCTAATCATGCGTGACAGCATTTCTTGCTGATGTGCATCACTGTCTTTGAGTAACTCATTGGCCTGAACAATGGCGGCCAATGGATTGCGAATCTCATGGGCAATACTGGCAGAAAGTTGACCTAATGCCGCCAGCTTGAGTTGTTGCACCTGCTGGGTCAGTTTCTGGGCATCTTTTAAGATCAGTAACACCAGCGCTTGTTCAGGAACGATCAGATGTTTAACCCGAACATGAACCGTATACGGGCTTTGTTGTGATTCAAAACTGAACTCTTCACCGTCTTTTAAATCACTAAACTTGATCAGTTCAAATAGATCCGGTTGTAATTTGATTAATGGCGTTTTTTCAAGAGAAACAGGTAGATAAATTCCCAGTAAGGTGTTGGCTGCCGGATTGGTCAGCACAATATGGTTGCTTTCATCCAGGACCAGATAACCGTCTTCAATCTGCTCGAGAATATAACGGTTAATATTTTGCAGTTGATGGATTTCAATCGATTGATGGAAAGTGAGGGTTTCTAAAATCTTAAAACGTTGAACCGCAATTCGGCCAATGGCATGCACCACAAAAAATAAAAAGGCCAGAAAAATACTATTGCCGAGATGAGTTAAATTGGCTGAATCAAAGAAGTCACCCAAAAAGCGCTGGTAAACCACCATGATCACGGCAAACAGGGTGATGATCAGTGATAACTGTGAATTTAATAAAATGGCCGAGGAGAAAATAATGATGACATAGAGCAAGCTCAGTTGCAGATTCGGCCCACCTGCCGAAAATGTGATTAAACTCAAGCAGATCACATCAATCAGGAAAATCACAATCAACTGTCTGGACACCTGCACAGGTATCAGATGCAAGACAAAAAGCTGAATGATATTCAGCGTGATATACGCAATCAGGGTATAAAAATA
Organism: Acinetobacter sp. 1000160; assembly: GCF_000588715.1. Lineage (NCBI taxonomy): Bacteria > Pseudomonadati > Pseudomonadota > Gammaproteobacteria > Moraxellales > Moraxellaceae > Acinetobacter > Acinetobacter sp. 1000160. The sequence goes on from NZ_JFWP02000012.1 coordinate 56,269, forward strand.
TAAGCTTGGATAAATATAATTACTGCTGAGTTGCTCGGCAGTGAGTAAATAAATCAGCAGCAGGCTAACGGCAATAATCAGCCGATAGCCGCTATACCAAACGCCCAGTCGATAGACGGTCTGAGAGACCGATGATGCAATTTTCCCTAACATAGGCGTTGACTATTATTGTAAGTATTTTAAGGTTTGATCAGTCCGTAGCGTATCGCAAGATGCGTCAGTTTGACATCACTGTCAATCGCGAGTTTTTCAAAAATACGGTAGCGATAAGTATTTACAGTCTTCACGCTGACAAATAATTTATCTGCAATTTCTTGGGCGCTGATACAGTTCACTACCATCATTGCGACCTGCATTTCACGTTCTGATAAAGCATCAAAAGGAGACTGCTGGGTGTCAGAAAGGTAAGAACTCGCCAGTTGCTCGGCAATATCCGCACTAAAATACTTGCCGCCTTGCATGACTTTATTGATCGCACGGACCATTTCAGAGATTGGCGCACCTTTGGTGATATAGCCTTTGGCACCTGCTTTGAGTAAAAGGGATGGGTAGGGCTCTTCCGCCAGACCGCTGACAGCAATGACCTTGGTTTCAGGTGCACTCTGCAATAAACGTCGCGTTGTCTCAACTCCACCAATGCCAGGCATATTCACGTCTAGCAATACCACTTGGGGATGTTTCTGGCGAACCAGCGCAATCGCTTCTTCTCCAGATTCAGCCTGTCCGATCACCTCGACATCGGGGTGGTCTTCGAGCATACGGCAAATCCCGGTGCGCACGAGTTCATGATCATCAACAACGAGAACAGTGATCAAGAAGACCTCCTTTTTTCAAAAACACTGGTTTTTTGTTACATAAAGCAAAATTAGCTTGCAATGAAACGACAAAATTAGCAATCCTATTCTTCGTTTTTAGAGAATAGTTGTACACAATTGTGTCTACAAAAGCTTTACCCGATTTGTTCAAATGTAAGGCATAATGGTGGTAAGCGCAAATGTGCAGCGTCCTGAGTTGAGTATTGTGTCGTGAAAAATTCTAAAAAATCTATCATGCATGTTCTAAGCATGTCTATCTTGTTGGCGTGGAGTTCAACAAGTTTTGCTGAACTGGTTGTGAATAACAATCCAGCTTCTTCGCGTGCGAGTGGTTCAGCAACCTTAAACTGGTCAGCAAGTGATGCGAGCCAGTTAATGGAAGATGATGAACCCTTAGAGATTGGTCCTCAAGGTTCAACCTCTGTGACCACAACATTACGTAACGGTGGTTCAGCTTCAATTTCATCCTCAAGTGCTCCGCAGCAATCGACACAGATTCGCGATACGTTTGGCTATAGCAGCCAGCCGTCAGTGAATGCACGTGCTGCGCTGGTCATGGATGCACAAACAGGTGAGGTGCTGTACAGCAAAAACAGTAACATGTCGGTTCCTATTGCTTCAATTACCAAATTGATGACTGCGGTGGTGACTGCTGATGCGCGCTTAAACATGTCGGAAGAGATTACCCTTGAGTCGATTGATTTCGCGGGTGCAGGCGGTAAAAACTCAAGCTCAACCTTACGTGCTGGCGATAAGATGAACCGCGCTGAAGCATTGTTGTTTGCCTTGATGAAGTCTGAAAATCCAGCGGCGGCTGCATTGGCACGTACTTATCCAGGTGGTCGTCCTGCATTTATTGCAGCGATGAACGCCAAAGCGAGGCAATTGGGCATGACTTCGACACGTTATGCTGAGTCAACCGGGCTTGATCCGCATAATGTCTCTTCTGCACGTGACTTAGGCATTCTGGTGAGTACCGCTTCGCAATACGGTCTTATCCGCCAATTCTCAACCACACCAACCTATGACTTCAACCTTGGCTATCGTGTACTCAAGTCGAACAATACCAATGCTTTAGTGCGTAATGGTGGCTGGAATATTAACCTGTCAAAAACGGGTTATATCAATGAAGCCGGTCGTTGTGTGGTGATGCATACGACGGTGAATTCACGTCCCGCTGTGGTCGTGTTATTGGGTGCACCAAGTTCACAAGCACGCAATAGTGATGCAACCAATTTATTAACCTGGTTAAGCAGTTTGCCAAAACGTGTTTAATGTCGGTTGATGTAAAAACGCTTCTTAATGAAGCGTTTTTTATTGCCGTCAGAAATGACTGATTCTAAGTGAACCCATAAAAAAACCAGTTGCGGGCAACTGGTTTTTTTATTTCAGACTTGATGCTTACATATTTGAAAGAATAGAGTCTTTGACCTGATCCATGGTTGCGTCAATAGACAACATCACGGCATCAGCACATTGCTTGATTGCCGTATCTGGATCTTTTAAGCCATTGCCTGTCACGGTACATACAATCACAGAACCTTCAGCAATTTTACCTGCCTTGATGTCACGGATTGCACCGCCAATTGAAGCGGCAGACGCAGGTTCTACAAATACGCCTTCGTACATTGAAAGTAAACGTTGTGCTTCCAGGATTTCGCTGTCCTGAAGTTCATCGAACCAGCCTTTAGAGTCACGTACCACTGCTTTAGCATGGTTCCAGCTTTGTGGATTACCGATACGGATTGCAGTTGCAACTGTTTCAGGGTTTTCAACAGGTGCACCACGTAAGAATGGCGCAGCGCCAGAAGCTTGGTAACCCACCATGGTTGGCAGGCCTTCTGGTTTAGGACCTGTGAACTGATCTGTCGCGGCATCATAAATCACTTGCTCGAACTGATCCGCAGGTTGGTTGGCAACCGCTTCGGTATAACCCATCCAGTGTGCGGTGATGTTCCCCGCGTTACCGACAGGCAAGCAGTGATAATCAGGTGCACGACCCAATGCTTCCACGATTTCATAAGCAATGGTTTTTTGACCTTGCAAACGATACGGATTGATCGAGTTGACAATTGTTACAGGTGCCTGATCAGCCACTTCTTTGACCAAACGCATACCATCGTCGAAGTTACCACGGATTTGCATGGTGATCGCGCCGTACATCATTGCCTGCGCCATTTTACCCATGGCAATTTTGCCTTCCGGGATCAACACGAATGCTTTAATGCCTGCACGCGCTGCATAAGCTGCCGCTGCTGCTGAAGTATTACCGGTAGAGGCACAGATAATCGCTTTAGAGCCTTCTTCAACTGCTTTGGTCACCGCCATGGTCATACCACGATCTTTAAATGAACCGGTTGGGTTCAGACCTTCGTATTTCACATAAATTTCGACGTTTTTGCCAATAATACGTGGAATGTTCTCGAGTTTAATCAGTGGAGTATTACCTTCACCTAAAGAAATTGCGCGTGTAGTTGCAGACACAGGTAAACGGTCACGATAACGATCTACAAGACCAGTATAACGATTGGCATTCGACATGATGGTGTTCCAATATAAGGTAGAGAAAAAATCCCGCTCAACAGGCTCCCTTTCAAAAGAGAGCAGTTCCATTCTTGAGTGAAGAAGGGTGAGGGGATTTAAACTGATTAACTATCGAGCGATTCTAAACGAATTCTCACGATTTCGCCACGAATTGCAGGTAATGCTTGAATTTGGGCAAGCGCTTCGTCCATTTTAGATTCAACGATCGGATCGGTTAAAATCACGATTGGAATCAGGTCTTTTAAGCGCGATTGCTGCATGATGGCATCAATACTGATACCAGCACGGCTCAGAATGGTCGTCACATCTGCCAATACACCAGTTTGGTCTTCAGCGTTGAGGCGAATGTAATAACCTGTGGTCATTTCTTCACGGCTGAGGATTGGCACATTGGTGAGTGCTTCAAAGGCCAGCTGAGGAATTGTTCCAGCGCCATCTTCGGTATACGAAATATCACGCACGATATCAATCACGTCTGCAACCACAGCTGAAGCAGTTGGACCTGCACCAGCACCAGCCCCGTAATATAAAGTCGGGCCAACGGCATTGGCTTGCACCAGTACGGCATTTTTCACGCCATTGACATTGGCAATCAATTCTTCCGCAGGGATCAGGGTTGGATGCACACGTAGCTCAATGCCTTTGTCGGCACGGCGTGCAATACCCAAGTGCTTGATACGGAAACCAAGTTCTTCTGCATATTTCACGTCCTGAGCTGTGATTTTACTGATGCCTTCGGTATAGACCTTATTGAACTGTAACGGGATACCAAATGCACATGAAGCTAAAATGGTGAGTTTGTGTGCAGCATCAATGCCTTCAACATCAAAGGTTGGGTCCGCCTCAGCATAACCAAGTTCTTGCGCTTCTTTTAACACATCTTCAAAGGCACGACCTTTTTCACGCATTTCAGTCAGAATGAAGTTGCCTGTACCATTGATGATCCCGGCAAGCCATTCGATATGGTTGGCTGCAAGACCTTCACGGATGACTTTAATGATTGGAATCCCGCCTGCAACTGCTGCTTCATAAGCAATCTGCACCGCATTGTCTTCTGCTGCCTTAAATAGCTCATTGCCATGTTCAGCCAGTAATGCTTTATTGGCTGTCACCACCTGTTTGCCATGTTTAATGGCTTCCATAATGACTTCATACGCAGGATGAATGCCACCCATGACTTCGACCACTACATCAACATCAGGTTGACGCACGATCTCCATCAAGTCATCGCTTTGTTTAATTCCTTCGAGTTGTAAATCTGGACGTGGACGGCGTGTGCCTACGTGTGTAATTTGAATTTCTCGACCGGTACGGCGTTTAATTTCCGCAGCATTTTCTTGTAGTAATTTAAGGGCTCCACCACCTACAGTACCAAGACCGAGTATCGCCAGACGAACTGGTTTCACGTCACACTCCATTATATTCAATCATTTTAATGAAGCTTGATCATAGCTAAAAAAATGCGGAGACACTAGGGCTAAGATCATCTTTCATCTGTCGCCCGGGTCTTTGTTATTTTGAAAGGAATGTTTACCTTATTTGTTTAAGCGTTGAACAATTTCTTCAGGGGTCATGTAACCACCTAAATATTCTCCTTCAACGTTATAAATCGCTGGTGTGCCATTTACGCCCATGTTCAGGCCCAGTTGGTATTGATCACGAACTGGGTTCTTACATTCTGCAGCAGTCACAGGCTGACCTTGAGTTGCTTGCTCAAATGCAGCCTTACGGTCTTTACTGCACCAGATAGCCTGCATGGTTGGCATGAATTGTTCGCCACGTGGCCATGCGATATAACGCACTTCAATACCTTTGGCATTAATTTCAGCCAGGTGTTCATGCAATTTATGGCAATACGGGCAGCTTGAATCGGTGAATACATAAATCACATGTTTGGCTTTACCACCTTGTGCCGGATAAACGATCAAGTCTTCAGTCTTGAGGGAAGCCAAATGCTTTTTATTTTCGGTGGCCTGTAATGCATCACTGACATTGTGCAGTTGCTTGTCGCCTAAACGCACCACATCACCCTGAATAATGTATTGGCCATCAGCGGTGGCATAGACCGAACCCATCCCTTCCAGACTCACCCAGTACAGGTTGGGTACTTCAGTTTTCTTGACAGCAAGAATTTTGGCATTGATGTTGGCTGTCTTGAAATGTTTTTCTAATGTAGAGACTAAACGCTGCTGTGCATTACGTTCATTTAAGGTTGAAGCCTCACCTGTCGCAGGTGCACTTGCCGTGAGTGCATCTTGTTTTTGTGCTGAATTTTCTTTTGAGCAAGCACTGATGAATAATGTTGATGCTAATGTACAAGCAATTACAAGCTGAGACCGAGTAAACAACATATAGAACCTTTTTGTACGTTTTAAGGGCTTTAGCATACCAAAAAAAAACAATCACTTCGTTAAATCTTGCTGATGCTGTGTGAACAAAACCAAGTTTAAGACCTATTCAGGACAGACGGTGATTTTAGCCGCGTGGGTGGTATTTGCCATGTAACTCTTGCATACGGTGTTGGGCGACATGGGTATAAATTTGCGTGGTGGAAAGATCACTATGGCCCAATAACATCTGTACCACGCGCAGGTCTGCACCATGATTGAGTAAATGGGTGGCAAAAGCATGGCGTAGGGTATGCGGTGATAGCTCGGCCTGAATATTGGCCTGTAAGGCATAACGCTTAATCGCGTACCAGAAATTCTGACGACTCATGATGCCGCCGTGCTGGGTCAGAAATAAATAATCCGTGCTGCTTTTATACAGTTGCGGGCGTGATTCCAGCAAATATTTTTCAATCCAGTCACAGGCAAATTGCCCCAAAGGCACCAGACGCTCTTTATTGCCTTTACCAGTAATCCGTAAGTAGCCCTGTTTTAAATTGATCAGTTCAAGTTTCAGGTTGAGTAATTCTGATACGCGCAATCCACAGGCATACAGTACTTCGAACATGGCACGGTCGCGTAGGCCTAGTGCAGTGCTGGTATCAGGTGCATTGATCAATGCTTCAACATCTTGTTCAGACAAATCTTTGGGCAAAGCCCGGCCAATTTTAGGAGAATGATGTGTCGCAACGGGATTATCCTCCCTGAGTTTTTGTTCTCGTAAAAATTTATAAAATTGTCTTAAGGCAGAAAGGCAGCGGGCAATTGAACGGGGACTTTTTCCAGCCTTGGTCAGCGCAATCAGCACATCTGCAATATCGTCACTCGACCATTCGGGTAGGGTGGCAGTTCGATGCAATTCACTACATTGGATCAGGTCCGATAAATACGCATTACGGGTATGCGGACTCACCGTTTGAGCGACTAAATAATCACGAAAACCCTGTAAAAATCCGAGATGTTCCGGAATATTAACGGCGGCTGGAATACGTGGTTTTTTATTTAACATAATGGACTGGCTGAACCTTCTTGTCTGCACTGTAAAAGAAAAATGAATTGTTGTCGAACTGTCAAAAGGGTAAATGCCATTGAGATTGTTTTTGGTAATTATTCTCATTTGCTTGTATACTATAATAAAGAGCGTAAAGGGTTAGAGCGGTGCGATTGTCAGCATTAAAAGTCAAGCAGATAGCGGTGATCACGAAAGTGGATCGCTTGGTCGATGAGACACAACAGCCAGATTTAGTTGCGGTTCGTTTAGAAAGTTTAGGCTTTGTGCCTGGTACACAAGTGCAAGTGATTACCAAAGGTATTTTTGGTGGTGATCCGATTCTAATCCAGCTCGGTTTTACGCGTTTTGCGTTACGAAAGGCGGAAGCTGATAAAATTGAAATTCAACTTGAAGGAGCACCTGCATGAGTGATGCGTTACGTGTTGCCCTTGTGGGAAATCCAAACTGCGGTAAGACATCTTTATTTAATCATTTAACTGGAACGCGCCAAAAAGTTGCCAACTATGCGGGCGTGACGGTTGAACGTAAAGTTGGACATTTTCAGCTTCCTTCTGGAAAGTCCGTACGTGTGCTGGATTTGCCTGGGACTTATAGTTTACAAGCCACCAGTCCAGATGAGGAAATTACCCGTGACGTCTGTCAGGGCAAAATCGCTGAAGAAGGCCAGCAAGATGCCTTCCTGTGCGTGGTCGATGCCACAAACTTAAAGCTGCATCTGGGTCTCGTGCTGGAAGTGATTGAGCTGGGCCGTCCGATTCTGGTTGTATTGAACATGATGGATGAAGCACGCCGTCGTGGTATCCAGATCAATACCCAGAAACTTTCACAGCGTTTAGGTGTACCAGTTGTTGAAACCGTGGCGGTGCGTAACGCTGGTATCGAAAACCTGTTACATGCCTTAGATCAGCAAAAGTATAGTGTTCCACAGACTGAATTGAGTGGCTTGACCGGGACTCATCATCAGAAAATCGATATGATTTTCAAAGATGTGGTGAACTTTGTTGATCAGGAAGACAAGCGTACCGATTTCCTCGACAAAATTTTCTTACATCCTGTTCTCGGCTTACTTAGCCTTGCAATCATGATGTTTATTGTCTTTCAGGCCGTGTTTGCCTGGGCGGCGCCGTTTATGGATGGCATTGAAGAATTCTTTGCCTGGTTCGGTGAAGCATTAGGCGAGCATATCTCTCAGCCTTTGCTGCATAGTTTGGTGGTTGATGGGATTATTGCGGGTGCCGGTAGTGTGGTGGTGTTCTTGCCACAAATCTTGATTCTATTCTTCTTTATTTTAGTGTTGGAAGAATCGGGCTATTTACCGCGTGCTGCCTTCTTGCTGGATAAATTGATGTTTAAAGCAGGCCTAAGTGGTCGTGCCTTTATTCCATTGCTGTCAAGCTTTGCCTGTGCGGTGCCTGGCATCATGGCCACCCGGAGTATCAGTGATCCACGTGATCGCTTTACCACGATTATGGTTGCGCCACTGATGACCTGTTCGGCACGTTTACCGGTCTATGCCTTATTGATTGCTGCCTTTATTCCAAGTCAAACGGTATGGGGCATTTTCAACCTGCAAGGTCTGGTGTTATTTGGTCTGTACATGTCGGGTATTGTCAGTGCGCTCTGTGTGGCAATCGTGATGAAATTTTTGCAGAAAGATAAATCACAGCATGCATTGTTACTGGAACTGCCAAGCTACCGTATTCCGGATATTCGCAGTGTCGGGATTGGCTTGCTGGATCGCGGTAAGATCTTCTTAAAACGTGTCGGTGGCATTATTTTTGCCCTGTCGATTTTACTTTGGTTCTTATGTACTTTCCCGCAAGCGCCAGAAGGGGCGACTTTACCTGACATCGATTATAGTTTTGCAGGGATGTTAGGGCATTTGCTTCAGCCAATCTTTGCACCAGTTGGCTTTAACTGGCAGATCGTGGTTGCATTAATTCCGGCCATGGCTGCGCGTGAAGTTGTGGTTGCGGCTTTGGGTACGGTATATGCCTTATCGGGTGCGGATGATGATGCAATTGCGCAGGGTCTGTCGCATCTGATTAGTGCGGACGGTACGGGCTGGTCATTGGCGACAGGCTTGTCGTTATTGGTGTGGTTCATTTATGCGCCGCATTGTTTAGCGACCTTGGCAACGGTACGCCGTGAAACAGGTTCATGGAAACATGTATCGATAATGACGGCCTACCTGTTTGGTCTGGCCTATTTAATGTCTTTCTTCACTTACCAGATTGCATCACGCATCTGGGGTTAAGACATCCTACTCAACCTCCCTTGAAAAAGGGAGGAACCACTGGAGAGACGCTTATGTTTGAGTACTTGATTGTTGCTGTATTGGTGCTGTGGAGTGCTGTTGTAGTCTTTAAGAAGGTATTCCCTCAAACAGCAGGTTCAGCATTCTTAGCCTTGTCTAATACCTGTCAGCGTATGGGCTGGCAGCGTTTGGCAGTATGGTTAAAACCTAAAATGGTGGCGGGTTGTGGGGGAAGCTGTGGCTGTTCAACCGATGAGGCTGAAAGCAAAAAAACAGAATCCGTGCAAACTGTGAAATGGCGTTGATAAAACTCAAAATGCTCATCCTAAGATGGGCATTTTTTTGGAAACAAGAAAAATGAATCAGACTCAAATCAGTAAAAAACAATCATTAAGCTCTAAACATAAATTGATTTTATTGAGCTTTATTCTGGTGGTGACCTTGCTTTATCTTTTTGCTTTGTTTAAAGGTCTGAATATTTATAAAGAAACTCTCTCCTGGCTTATTTCATGTTTAATCTTGATTTACCTATGGCTAAGACCAGAATTCATTGATCTTAAAATCAAAGCTTATGCATTTAAATCTGTAGATTGGCTAGGGGCCGTAATCTTGGCTTTATTGGGGATTGGCTTTTTTATACCTGCTTAAGCTTTTACGCACTGACACAAAAAAGATTGAATAAAACCAAAACTGAAAAAGCATTTAAAACAGTAAAGTGCTAACATTTTTGCCATTCTGTGATCTGCGAAAAATGGGGCAAAAATGTTAATACAGCGCGGTGGATTAAAAGTTGTAGCTGGCTTGGGAATTTCCGGTGTATCCGCGGTTAATTTTTTACACGAACAGGGCTACCAGGTTGCAGTCACAGACTCACGCGCAACCCCGCCAGGACATGACCAGATTCCAGCAGGTGTGCGGACCAGCTTTGGTCAACTGGATACGGATCTTTTATTACAAGCAGAAGAAATTATTCTGAGTCCGGGGCTGGCACCGCAACTTCCAGAAATTCAGCAAGCAATGGAAAAAGGCATTGCAGTGGTAGGGGATATTCAGTTATTACGCCGTGCTACAGATGTGCCGATTGTTGCGATTACAGGATCAAATGCGAAAAGTACTGTCACCACCTTAATCGGATTGATGGCAGCAGATGCTGGTAAGAAAGTTGCTGTCGGTGGAAACCTGGGCCGCCCTGCATTGGATTTACTTAAAGATCACCCTGAATTAATCATTTTGGAGCTATCGAGCTTCCAGCTTGAAACCACATCGCACCTGAATGCAGAAGTGGCTGTGGTGTTGAATATGAGCGAAGATCATCTCGACCGTCATGGCGATATGCTGGGTTATCACAAGGCCAAACATCGCATTTTCCAAGGCGTGAAAAAAGTGGTGTATAACCGTGACGATAATTTGAGTCGTCCTTTGGTGCCTGATGTGACCCCGATGCAGAGCTTTGGTCTGAATGCACCTGATTTAAATCAATATGGTGTGTTACGTGATGCGGATGGCAGCATGTGGCTGGCCCGTGGCAGAGAACGTTTGCTGAAAACTTCCGAGATGTACATTCAAGGCATGCATAACGTTGCCAATGCGTTGGCCTGTTTGGCACTGGGGGAGGCGATCGGTTTACCGATGGCTTCGATGTTAGAAAGCTTAAAGCATTTTAAAGGTCTGGAACATCGTTGTGAGTACGTTCAAAGCATTGACGGCGTACGTTATTACAATGATTCGAAAGGCACCAATGTCGGTGCGACCCTTGCTGCGATTGATGGGCTGGGTGCAGCCATTGAAGTAAAAAATGGCAAACTGGCATTGATTTTGGGTGGTCAAGGTAAAGGACAGGACTTCAAGCCGTTACGCGATGCCATTCAAAAATACGTCAAGACTGCGATTCTGATTGGTGAAGATGCAGCAGTGATTGAACAGGCAATTCAAGGTACAACCGTGATTCAACATGCTGCCAGTCTGAAAGAGGCAGTGGCAATGGCACAAAAAGCGACTCAGGCAGAAGATGTGGTATTACTTTCACCGGCTTGTGCCAGCTTTGATATGTTTAAAAGCTATAATGATCGCGGACATCAATTCGTGGCATGTGTGCATGCCTTGAATGAAAAATAAGACCTAGGAACAGAACTATGGCTGACTTGGCCCAAAATACGGTACAGAAGATTTCGCAATTGCTGAATCGTTTACCTAAGCTACCTGCAGAAATGACAGCACGCAATATCTTGATCTTTTGTGTGATTTCGCTGCTATGTTTCGGTTCAATCATGGTTGCATCGGCGTCGATGCCCTATGCGGAATATATCCATGAGAGTCCTTTTTACTTTCTCATTCGTCACGGCATTTCAATTGTGGTCGCTGCCGTGGTGGCATTTTTAACCTATCGGGTTTCCTTGAATCTGTGGTTTCAGAATGCCTTTCCTTTGTGGCTCATTACCATTGTTCTGCTCTTGGCGGTACTGGTGGTAGGTTCTGAAGTGAACGGTGCGCATCGCTGGATCAAGATTGGCGGCTTTACCTTGCAGCCAACCGAAATTGCCAAGATTGTCATGGCGATTTTCACTGCGGATTATGTGGTACGCCGTGCCAAGGAAGTGCGAACGCATTGGAAAGGGCTATTGCGTTTAAGTGGTGTAATGGCCTTAACCGTGGGCTTTATCGTTGCTGAGCCTGACTTGGGTGCAACCGTCGTGATTGTCTTGATGATGGTCGGCGTGTTCTTCTTGGCAGGTGCACCAGCGACTCAGTTCCTGATTATGTTGGGTGCGATCTTTGCGGGTGTCAGTGCGCTGATTATCTTCGAGCCATTCCGCTTCCAGCGCCTGATTTCCTTTACCAACCCTTGGGCAGATCCATTGGGTGTTGGTTATCAGCTCTCGAATGCCTTGATGGCCTTTGGTCGTGGTGAATGGTTTGGTACGGGCTTGGGGCATAGTGTGCAGAAGCTGTCTTATTTACCTGAAGCGCATACCGACTTTATGTTGGCAGTATTAGGCGAAGAATTCGGTTTCTTTGGTGTGTCTGTGGTGATGATCCTGTCATTTACCATGCTGGCGTGCTGTATCCGTATCGGTCATCGTGCCTTGCAGCACAATTATCTGCGTGCAGGCTATCTGGCTTATGGCATCAGTATCATCTTCCTGATGCAGATTCTGGTCAATGCTGGGATGAACATGGGTCTCATGCCAACCAAAGGTCTGACCTTACCTTTCATTAGTTACGGTGGTACCTCGTTGATGATGTGTGCGGCAATGATTAGCTTAATTCTGAAAATTGATGCATCAACGCAAGAGCTGAACCCTGTGAAAGAAGAGTCGAATTTCTAGCATATTCAAACCAATAAAAAGCCCTGTCATGATATAGGGCTTTTTTATGACTTATAAATACGTGCCACTTAAATGGATGCCTTTGGGGATTAAATCAACATCCCATTGTTGTACTGCCTGTTGTAGCATGATACGTGGCTGATCAAGTTCAACCAAAGCTTGCCCCAAAGCTAAAATTGCCTGTTGCAGAAGTTCGGGTGCCTTGCTGATATCGAGGGCTTGGGCCAGATTCTGTTTAGACAGCTTTTGCCCTTGATCATTCATTGCCAGCGGCAGGGGCATATAATTTAGGGTAGGATAATTTAATAGCGATCCTAGCCAGATTTGTCGGGCGGTATTATCGAGTAAATCTGCACCGCGAACCACATGGGTAATGCCTTGTCGATCATCATCGACCACTACCGCCAGTTGATAGCTGATAATGCCATCACGACGCTTCAAGACAAAATCGCCTAACTCATTTTGCAAGTTAGAACATTGCTGGCCCTGTAAACGGTCCTGAAAGCAAATCAGTTGATCCGCGACTTTTAGACGAATCGCCTGATGGGCAAAATCCAGATTCAGATTGCGACAGGTACCGGCATAGATGTGATTGGAACCCAACATCTTGCGTGTGCATTGGCAAGCGTAAATGGCTTCTGATTGCTTGAGTTGTTCAAGCACCTGCTCATAAAGATCTAAACGGTCTTTCTGGAAAATAATCTCGGCATCAGGCTCAAACTGGAAGGCATCGATGCAGGAGAGGATGTGTGTTTCGCTATGGGGATAAATGCGGGGAATGTCAGTATCTTCAATACGGACTAGCCATTTGCCATGATTGGCTTTGGCATCACAGTAACTGGCCACTGCAGTGAGCAGCGAGCCAAAATGCAATGGGCCGGTTGGCGATGGCGCAAACCGACCCACGTAGCGACAGCAATCTGGTTGCTGTTGGAAGCATTCTGGCGAAACAGCTGCTTGCTGTTCCGCAGTATGTTCAAGCATGGTTTAACCGTTGTTTTGCTTTTCTTTGATTTCAGCCAAAGTTTTGCAATCGATACATAAAGTCGCAGTTGGGCGAGCTTCTAGACGACGTAAGCCAATTTCGATACCACAGGTTTCGCAGAAGCCATAGTCTTCGTTTTGAATCGCTTCAATCGACTGTTCAATTTTACGAATGAGTTTGCGTTCACGGTCACGTGTACGTAGTTCAATCGCAAATTCTTCTTCTTGCGTTGCCCGGTCATTGACATCAGGAAGAGCACTTGATTCGTCTTGCATGGTATTCAAGGTACGATCAACTTCAGACATTAACTCAGCTTTCCATGCGTTTAAAATTTGGCGGAAATGCACAAGTTGTCCTTCAGACATGTATTCTTCATTTTTCTTCGGCTGATACGGCGCAATACCAAATAAGCTCGCGGTTGTACCACCTTCTGAAGCTTTCGGTTTGGTTTTACGTACGCGCTTCACCGCTTTCTGATCGTCGATCACTTCGGTCTGTTCGTCCAAGACTTGATTTTGGTTGTCATTCGCCATATAGGGCATTCCTCATCTTACACGTACTATCTATACGCAAAAAATATGGTGATATGCAAGTGTTTTTATAGAAACCTACGATGGTTTTTTCCATCAAGGGTCGACATCATATAGAGTTTTTGGACAAGATGGTAGTCATTCCCGTCCAGATTTTGTGTGAATTCGTCAATGTAATTTGTAATCAAAAGTTTTAGGAACTGCTGCTATTTCAGCCATGCATGGTGTTATCGGCTAAAACGCCATAAACAAGGTATGAAATGCAGACAAAAGCGATTCCCTTGACCCATTGCCTAATCATATCCCAACACTTCAGAACTACTCATGCGCTGCGAAGTAGGTAGCCGATAGACTTGTGTTTCCAGTTCTCCATTGGCTTTCAGGCGGATTAAACGGTAGCCTGGGTGTTCCTCATCCAGCGCGAATTTTTCGCTTTTGGGTCTGAACTGAATACAGGTCGATGGGGTGGACAAGAACTCAACGCCTTGCCAGGTATTGACTGAATCCTGATGCACATGCCCGCAGATAATCGCCTTAACATTGGAAAACGGCTTGATGGTATCGAGCAGGTCAGATGAGTTTTTTAACTTATGCTGATCGATCCAGGCGGACTGCATGGCAAAAGGGTGGTGGTGACAGGCAATGATCACATGACGATCATGTAATTGAGTCAATAATCGGGTTAAGTGCTGTAACTGGATATCGCTAATTTTTCCATCAATACGCTCAGGTTGGGCGCTATTCAATAAGATCACGCTCCATTGGCCTAACTCGACCACGGTCGGTTGGGTTGGATCTTGCTCATGAAAGGGGAAATGCGTGACATCATCATGATTACCGGGGGTATGAAAAAAAGGAATCCCCAAGCTTTGCATGTGTTGTACATAGCGTTTATAGGTTAAAGGTGTCGGCGACTGGGCCAGATCACCGGTATGGATGATCAGGTCGATATGCGGATGCTGCTGGCGCATCAAGTCGATGACCGCATGAAAACTTTGCTCGGGTTGCATGCCGACAAATTCGAGATGGGGATACTCTAATAAATGTGTATCGGTAATCTGTATCATCACAAAATCTTGCTGTGATAATGATGAGACCTGGAAAGTCACCGTCGTTAGCCCCTTCAGATTTCTTATCTTTGTTGTATATGCTGAGCCAGCCACTGTAATGCCATGATCACAGGTGCATTTCTCAACCGCCCGTTTTGAAATAATGCTTCTAGCTGGGAATAATCAAACAGATGCAGTTGAATATTTTCACCTTCATCTGGCATCCCAAAAACGCCCCCATGTTCTGGAAGCTGAACCTCTGCCACATATAAATGAAAAAATTCAGAGCAGGCCCCAGCAGAAGGGTAGAAGCTAAATAAATGTTTTAATTCAGTGATCTCGCACCCAGACTCTTCCAGGCTTTCACGGCGGATACAACTTTCTGGAGATTCGTCTCCATCCAGCACACCGGCAATAATTTCAAGTTGCCAAGCTGAAACCGGATCATTGACGGCCCCGACACGAAACTGTTCAATCAGTGCAAAGCGTTGTTGCTGATCGCTATAGAGCAAAACGCCAGCGGCTTCAGGACGATGAACCAGTTCACGTTGAATGAGAGGCGAGTAATCTTTCCGGTGAAACAACCGGTGTTTTAAGCTCACTTTCTCAACTTGAATGAACCCTCGAAACAATGTTTGTCGAGATTCTATCGTAACGTCGGTGGCTGAATAGCTGGCGTGGTCAAGAATAGTCATCTTCAATCAGGATGAGATTGTACATATCTCATCCTAACCGAGAATGATTCGCAGGAAAATCTTTTTTTAGTCGATTTACACTTTGTGGTACAATTTTTGACCATGTTCCTGATAAGCGGTTTTCATGGCATTGAGACCTGCTTCAACTTCTGTTTCCGCATCATTTGACTGCTTGGCATTGTGTTGATTTTGCGCATAATCTCGCACATTTTGGGTGATTTTCATGGAACAGAATTTTGGACCGCACATCGAGCAGAAGTGGGCCGATTTATGCGCTTCTTTTGGCAGTGTTTCATCATGCATACTGCGCGCCGTATCAGGATCCAGGCTTAAATTGAACTGATCATCCCAACGGAACTCAAAACGCGCTTTTGATAAGGCATTATCACGAACCTGAGCACCTGGATGACCTTTGGCCAGATCTGCTGCATGAGCGGCAATCTTATAGGTGATGATGCCGTCTTTAACGTCTTTCTTGTTCGGTAAGCCCAAGTGTTCTTTTGGCGTCACATAGCACAGCATTGCCGTTCCATACCAGCCAATCATCGCTGCACCAATTGCAGAGGTAATATGATCATAGCCTGGTGCGATATCGGTGGTGAGTGGTCCAAGCGTATAGAATGGCGCTTCTTTACAGACCTCAAGCTGGAGGTCCATATTTTCCTTGATCATGTGCATTGGCACATGGCCCGGACCTTCAATCATCACCTGTACATCATGCTCCCAAGCGCGATGGGTGAGTTCACCCAAAGTTTTAAGTTCGCTAAATTGAGCTTCATCATTGGCATCCTGCACGCAACCCGGGCGCAGACCATCACCTAAGCTGAATGACACGTCATAGGCTTTCATGATTTCGCAAATTTCGTCGAAATGTGTATATAAGAAGTTTTCTTCATGATGTGCCAGGCACCATTGCGCCATGATTGAGCCCCCACGAGACACGATACCAGTGAGGCGATTCGCTGTCATCGGGACATAACGCAGTAATACGCCTGCATGAATAGTGAAATAGTCTACGCCTTGTTCGGCTTGTTCAATCAGAGTGTCTTTAAAGATTTCCCAGGTTAAATCTTCAGCCACACCATCGACTTTTTCCAGGGCTTGATAGATCGGTACCGTACCGATAGGTACTGGTGAATTACGGATAATCCACTCACGGGTTTCATGGATATTCTTACCAGTCGATAAGTCCATGATGGTGTCGGCACCCCAACGGGTGGCCCACGTCATTTTCGCCACTTCTTCATCAATCGATGAGCCGAGCGCGGAGTTGCCAATATTGGCATTGATTTTCACCAAGAAGTTACGTCCGATAATCATCGGTTCGCATTCCGGATGATTGATATTGGCCGGGATAATGGCGCGACCCGCTGCGACTTCCTGACGGACAAATTCCGGGGTAATTTCTTTTAAATTCTGCGCACCGAAGTTTTGTCCGGCATGCTGACGCATATCGACGCCGTCACGCTGGCGCTGATTTTCACGAATCGCAATATATTCCATTTCAGGGGTAATGATTCCCTGTTTGGCATAATGCATTTGCGTGACATTTTTCCCTGCTTGGGCACGACGTGGGTTTTGAATATGGGCAAAGCGGATGTCGGCAGTACGGATGTCTTTGAGACGGGCCTGCCCAAACTCGGAGCTCAGGCCTGAAAGGATGTCGGTATCCTGACGTTCATCAATCCAGCTCTGGCGAACCAGTGGCAAACCTTTATTTAAATCGATTTGTACATTGGGATCGGTATATACGCCAGAGGTGTCATAGACCATCACAGGTGGGTTGTGTTCACCGCCTAAACCTGTCGGTGTTTCGGTTAAGCTGATTTCACGGAAAGGCACCTGGATGTCTGGGCGAGACCCTTGGACATACACCTTTCTTGAAGCCGGCAGGATACGGGTTAAATCTTTAGCGTCTTGCTCATGTTGAGCAGAAATATCAGCAGGGGAAAGATTCGTTAACTGGTTCATGGCATGATCCTTATGTATGGCATTAACGAATCAAGCACGACCAAAAACAATGGCGGATTTATCTCTATGATAAATAAAGGCTAAGTTTTTGCTGGGCTTGATTCCTACGCAGGTGTTAACCTGATCAGGTTCAACGGTACTTGTCTTTAAATTCTGTGATTAAGACAATCTCAGCAGTTTGTTAACTGCGCTCCGTCAAGCGACGTGTTTAGACTATCAGATTTAAAAATTTTTGTTGTATCAATTCACACCAATTTACAATGCCTAAATCCATGCTATTGTCATAAAACTTTCATCATTTCTATGTTCTAATCACCAATCATTTTTTCCATGTGTCTAGTGGAGGCATACTGTGAGCCCAAGCAATCCTGTGTTAAGTCATCATATTTCTTCACAATTTAATGAAGACTTGCAAGATGTGCATACCAAGTTTATGACCATGGGTGGATTGGTGGAGCAACAAGTTGCCAACTCAATTCATGCTTTATTAGACACAGATGCGAATTTAGCCATTGATGTGCAATTCAAAGACAATGCGGTGAATCAGTTTGAGCGTGATATTGATGAGGGTTTAACCCTGATTCTTGCTCGCCGTCATCCTGCAGCGATCGACTTGCGTATGGTGATTGCCATGAGCAAGGCCAATACCGATTTAGAACGTATTGGTGATGAAGCGGCAAAGATTGCCCGTATTGCACAAAACTTGTGTGAAGAAGGTGAGTCACCACGTGGCTATATGGAAACACGTCATATTGGCAATCAGGTACGTGTCATGATTCATGACGCGCTGGATGCATTTGCCCGTTTAGATGTGGAGCAGGCATTGAAAGTGGTGATGGCCGATGTCGACATTGACCGTGAATATCAGTCTGCGACACGTACTTTAATGACTTATATGATTGAAGATCCGCGTCATATTTCACGTGTCATTAACGTGATGTGGGTATTGCGTTCATTAGAGCGTATTGGCGATCACGCGCGTAATATTTCAGAACAAGTCATTTATATGGCGAAAGGTATGGATGTGCGTCATACCAGCATTGAAGAAATTGAACAGAAAGTCCATCAGAAATAAATGTAAAAATACAATAACTTTAAGCCGTCCAATCATGGGCGGTTTTTTTCATTTTCAGGATATATAGATAAAAAAAATCCCAGACTTCGGGGGAAAAGTCTGGGAGAGAAATATCATGCGTTACGTGAGATATCAACGTATCTCTTTGTCTTTCTGAATACAACTATAAGCGCAGGCGTCTGAGGAGTCATGTAGACAACTGTGTATACTCTGTAAGGCTTTATTACTTATGTAAATGTCACGTAAAAAGAGAGCTAAAAACAGCTCTCTTTTTATCGCAGAATCAGGCAAAATGACTTACTTTTGCTCAGTCCAACCCTCTGCTTTTTCTACACTTTCATCATTATTGAAGAACTTCTCACGTTGTTCTTCCAGAAACTTCTTCGCATCCGGTTCAAACACATTCAGACGTTTTTCATTAATCAGCGTGGTCTGGTGTTTTAACCATTCCTGCCATGCCTGCTTTGAAACGGTTTCAAACAATTCCTGACCTTTTGCACCAGGAAACGGTGCAAAGTCCAAGCCTTCAAGCTCTTGTTTATATTTGCGGCAAAATACTTGTCTAGTCATTATGGCATCCAGTGAAAGTCCCTCTTTGTAAAAGAGGGATATAGGGAGATTAATATAACTGTTCTAGGCGAGTGTGCGCACGCGCAATCGCAGCTTCAACCTGTTTCGGCGAAGTTCCACCAATATGGTCACGGGCATTCACAGAAGCTTCTAAAGTCAATGCTTTATCAAATACATCTGCGGTAATCAAATCAGAGAATTGTTGTAACTGTTGCAGTGTCAATTCTGATAAATCTTTTTCTTCTGCAACACCTAAAGCCACCGCTTTACCGACAATTTCATGGGCATCACGGAATGCTACGCCTTTTTTCACCAGATAGTCAGCAAGATCGGTTGCGGTAGAGAAGCCACGAAGTGCTGCTTCACGCATAATTTCGATATTTGGAACAAGCGCTGGAACCATGTCTGCGAAAGCCATGAGTGAACCGCGTACGGTATCAATCGCATCAAATAATGGCTCTTTATCTTCTTGGTTGTCTTTGTTATATGCCAATGGTTGACCTTTCATCAGGGTCAACAGGCTGATCAAGTCACCAAAGACACGACCTGTTTTACCACGTACCAGTTCAGGTACATCCGGATTTTTCTTCTGCGGCATGATGGAAGAGCCTGTGCAGAAGCGGTCAGGAATATTCACAAACTTGAATTGTGCTGAAGTCCATAAAATCAGTTCTTCTGACATACGTGACAAGTGCATCATGATTAACGATGCCGCCGCATTAAATTCAATGGCAAAGTCACGATCAGAAACTGCATCTAAAGAGTTTTCTGAAACTGCTTCGAAACCTAAGAGTTCAGCCGTATAAGCACGGTCAATCGGGTAGGTGGTACCTGCCAATGCCGCAGAACCGAGAGGCATGCGGTTGACGCGTTTACGACAGTCTTGCAGACGTTCGGTATCACGCACCAACATTTCAAACCAGGCCAGTAAATGATGACCAAAGGTCACTGGCTGTGCGGTTTGCAGATGGGTAAAGCCCGGCATAATCGTATTGGTGTTTTTGCTTGCCAGGCTGAGCAGGCCTTTTTGTAAACGCAGCAACAAGCCCAAGATGTCATCGATTTCATCACGTAAATAGAGACGGATGTCAGTTGCAACCTGATCATTACGGCTACGGCCGGT
Source organism: Acinetobacter sp. 1000160 (assembly GCF_000588715.1). NCBI lineage: Bacteria > Pseudomonadati > Pseudomonadota > Gammaproteobacteria > Moraxellales > Moraxellaceae > Acinetobacter > Acinetobacter sp. 1000160. The sequence goes on from NZ_JFWP02000012.1 coordinate 76,608, forward strand.
ATGGAGTTTTTTACCGGTAATGCCGATACGTTGAGTCAAACGAGACTCAATATTCATGTGCACATCTTCTAAATCAATACGCCATTCAAAGTTACCCGCTTCAATTTCAGCTTTAATGGTGCTTAAACCTTGAATAATGTCATCACGTTCAGCTTCAGTCAGCACACCTACTTTCGCAAGCATGGTGGCATGCGCAATTGAACCAGCGATATCTTGTTTATAAAAACGTTGGTCAAATTGCACAGATGCGGTAAATTCTGCAACAAAAGCATCAGTTGCTTCAGAGAAGCGACCGCCCCACATTCCAGAGGTTTGATTCGGGCTGGCTGAAGAAGAGGATTGAGAAGATGTGGTCATGGCGGCTCAGTAAAATAAAAAAGAGTATAGCAAATCCAAACGCAGTTGCCGAAACTCGACGTAAGAAGTTATCGCAAACTCGTCAGGGGGGAAATCCATCAGGCTCCTATTTTTTTACGAAAATCGGGCAATGGCAACACTTATTGGAATTAATTGTTGCCAGTAATGTACTGGCGATGGTGCTGGCGCTGGCTGAGGCTCGGTCATGGCAGGCTTTAGAGGGCATTCGTGTCCTGCAATATATGTTTTTTATTAACTGGGTGATTTTATCTTTTTCGGCACTGGTGGATTATTTTCAGGATTTTTTTGCCAGATTTAGCCAGAAAATCGCTCTGGTTTTGGGCTTTATACTATTACAGCTGATTATGCTGTTGACCACCTGTGTTGTAAATATTCTGCAATATTGGGCGACCCGTTCCGGACCATTTTCCGAAGAGATTCTATTGCACGGGACCAGCCTGCACCTCGGTTATGGGGTGTTACTGGGCGCGTTCTGTATGCGCTATCTCTACATGCGTGAACAATGGATGAATCAGCAATATAGTGAGTTAAATGCCCGTATTCAGGCCATGCAGGCACGAATTCATCCACATTTTTTATTTAATAGCCTGAATAGTGTAGTGAGCCTGATCGCGATTGATCCTGACAAAGCGGAAAATATGCTGATTAATTTGTCCAGATTATTCCGTGCCAGCTTTCAGGAGCTGAAGCTGGTGAGTCTGGCGGAAGAAATTGACTTATGCCAGCACTATTTAAGTATTGAAAAGATGCGTTTGGGCGAGCGTTTGAATGTAGAATGGAACATACAGGCCACAGCTGTTGAATTAAAACGGACAACGATTCCGTTATTAACGTTGCAACCTTTGCTGGAGAATAGTATTTTTCATGGGGTAGAAAAAGTTTTGCAGCCATCAACCATCAGCGTATTGGTTGAAATATTGCAAAATCAAGTCAGTATAGTCATTACTAACCCTTATTCTCACGATACAATAAAATCGAGAAAAGGAAATGGTATTGCGATTGAAAATGTGAAGCAGCGCCTGAAAGCTTATTATGGGCAATCGGTCAAGTTTCAGATTTACGGGGGAACGTCGTTGTATACGACGGTGGTAAATTACCACGATCAAGTAAAATAATAAGTCGAGTTAACCATAAAAATGATGGATATGAAGTTAACGCTGACAAGGAGAATAGGATGAGAGTTCTGATTGCTGATGATGAGCCTCTTGCTGTAGAGCGTTTGTCACGTTTGGTCACTCAAATGGGACATGAAGTCATTGCGACAGCGCATCATGGACAGGATGTGTTAAATCATATTGAAAATGACTCACCGGATGTCGTTTTACTGGATATTCAAATGCCCGGGATGAATGGTCTGGAGTGTGCCGAACAGCTCAGCCAGCTTAATCCTCGTCCGGCCATTATTTTCTGTACAGCATACGATCAACATGCATTGGAAGCATTTAAATTTCAAGCACAAGGCTATTTACTTAAACCTGTTGCACAACAAGATCTACAGCAGGTATTTAATCATTTAACCCAACTTACACAAGCACAAATGACTGGCTTACAACAACAAGATGATATGTACGATACTAAAACCCAACGCCAACAGATTGCTGCGAAGACTTATCGTGGGGTGGAACTGATTCCCTTGGAAAATGTGTATTATTTTTTAGCGGATCAAAAATATGTCACGGTTCGCCATAAAAATGGCAGCGTACTGATTGATGAAACACTGAAAGATCTGGAACTGGAGTTTGCCGACCGTTTTATCCGTATTCACCGTAATGCACTGGTCTCACTGGATTATCTGGAAGGGCTGGAACTGGTTGCAGCAGGTCAATATCAGGTGCGCTTGCGTGAACTGGATGAGCGTTTATCGGTGAGCCGTCGTCATCTGCCAAGTTTAAGAGAGTGTATGCATCAGTTGTAAATGCGGCTTTTCAGCTGAATCAATACTCACTTTATGATTTTTTACTTGCAATTTCGGGTGATCAAGTTAAGTTGGGAGCAATTGCTTTGATCAATACTTCATTTGAATTTATGAAAACCTTAAAAATTGCGACCCGACAAAGCCCGCTTGCACTTTGGCAGGCCGAGCATATCCGTTCTCGTTTAAATGCACTTTATCCAGATTTAACGGTTGAGCTGGTCAAGTTTGTGACGCAGGGTGACAAGATTCTGGATACCCCACTGGCAAAAATCGGTGGTAAAGGTTTGTTTGTGAAAGAGCTTGAAGCGGCTTTACTGGATGGTCGTGCAGATTTAGCGGTCCATTCCATGAAAGATGTGCCGATGCATTTGCCTGAAGGCTTAACCTTGGCGGTGATCTGTGAGCGTGAAGATCCGCTGGATGCATTTGTTTCGAATCAATATCAGCATTTTGATGAATTGCCGCAAGGGGCAAAAGTCGGTACTTCGAGCCTGCGCCGTAAATGCCAAATTTTACAGCAACGCCCCGATCTGGAAATTATTGATCTACGTGGCAATGTCGGTACCCGTTTATCCAAACTGGATGATGGTTTGTATGATGCCATTATCTTGGCGAGTGCGGGCCTGAAACGTCTCGGCTTGTCGGATCGTATTCGGCATTGTCTGGCGCCCGTACTGAGTTTGCCAGCAGTTGGACAAGGTGCGCTGGGATTGGAATGCCGTATCAATGACGACGCATTATTAAAACTGATTCAGCCATTACAACATGAAGAAACCTCGATTTGTGTCCGCGCAGAACGTGCCTTTAATGCTTATCTTGAAGGTGGCTGTCAGGTGCCAATTGCAGGCTATGCCACTTTGGCCAATGATCAGCTTCAGATTGAAGGGCGAGTGGGCAGTGTCGATGGACATACTTTATTAAAAGAACAACTGGTTGGTGCGCCAGCAGAGGCTGAGCAACTGGGTGAGCAACTGGCACAACGCTTATTGGCACAAGGTGCAGGTGAGTTGCTAAAAGCGTTGTATTAATGCTGCTGATCAATACCCGTCCTGAAGACCGTGCTGCTGCTCTAACACAGGCATTATCCGAAGCTGGTTATCAGGTTGTGGGCTTGCCATTACTTGAACTGGTGCCAGAGCTTTTTTCGCAAGGCTTACAGCAGCTCTATCAGCAGCTTGATCAGGTGCAGGTGATTGTTGTAGTCAGCCCCACAGCGGTAGAGGTAGGGATGCACTATTTGCAGCATGCCGGGATCGCGCTGGAGAGGCTGCAACATATCCGCTGGATTGCAGTCGGTCAAACCACTGCGCAGGTACTGGCCCGATTCAATATTCACAGTGATGTGCCTCAGGTCGAAAATTCGGAAGGTATGCTGGATTTACCTATTTTAAAGCAGCAGAAAAATGTCAAAAAAATTGCCTTCTGGCGGGGACTGGGCGGACGTCAGTTCATGATGCAGCAATTGCAGCAGCAGGGGATTGAGGTACTCAACTTTGTGCTTTATCGCCGTCAATGTCCGCAACAAAGTTTTCAGATATTCCCTGAGATGGTAAAGAAAATAACGCCTCAACAAACGGTTGCTGTGCTGATCACTAGTGAGGCAAGCTGGAATTACTGGCAGCAGATCTGTGAGCAGGTGCAGCAGCCCCGAACATGGATTTATCTGGTATTGGGACAGCGCTTGGCACAATTATTAGAAAATACCAGAACACAGACAAATAAAGCATTTAACATTATTCAGCTTGAAAATTTATCTGCATCAGAGATCATTCAACGCATGAGAGACTGGCAAGGACATGTATGAGAAAAATTGGTTATTTAATATTAGGGCTGAGTTTATTGTGGTTGGCTAAACTCAGTTACGATGTTGCACAATATTCTCAAACCGTTCCCCAGCTTCAACAGCAGCTTAGCCAGACTGAACAGCGTTATGCATTATTGAATGATCAATTTGTCGCGGTCCAGCGTCAGTTGCAAAATAATCGTGTGGTTGAGCCTACAGATAATAGTTCAATGCCGATGACAGTTGAGGGCATCTCACCGATTATCTTGATTAAGCAGCACATGCAACTGGTGCAGTTTGCACTGGATCAGCAACAGTTTATTTATGCACTGGAACAATTGAATCAGGCCCAGCAGCAGGTGCTGCAATATACAGTCTCACCGGCTTTACAAGATAGCCTGATTAAATCGATAGAGCAGGATAAACAGGCGATTCAGCAATTTGTTTTAAATCAAACCCAGCAACAGCAGCAGCTTGATCAATTATTGCAGCAACTGGATCAAAAGATTGCACAAAACCTGCAAGATCCGAAACTATCAATTGAAAAAGGTGAAAGTGCGACATGGTGGCACTGGTTTAAACTGGAAAAAGTGCAACGTTCATCGCCAGATTTAATGGGCCGTAATATTACCTTAAAAGAAGCACAGTTACGGCTATTGCTGGCATCTCAAGCCTTGCATGAAGGTCAATTGACTGAATATCAGAAATCGGTTCAGGAAGTGATCCGGTTACTTGCCGAGTTACCAGATCAAAATAGCCAGAAAATGAAACTGCGCCTAGAAAAAATCTTGAACCAGCAAGCAGTGCCAACACCGAAATTAACCAGCTTAGGTTTGTTGGGATAATCTGTCATGAAGCAATTAATGTTGATTTATTTTCTCTCGGCTTTGGTGCTTTTCGCATTATTTTCTGTATTGAGTTATGGCTATGGAAATGGCTATGCGTATATCTACTGGCGAGAATGGCAGTTCCAGAGTAGTGTGTGGGGCTTAATTGCACTGTTTATTGTGATTAGCCTGATCTTGCAATTATGCTGGTTATTGGCTAAACGTTATTTAACCCGGGAACAAAGAAAAAAAGAAACCATTCTGCACTTCAAGCAATTACATCCTTATGAGCAACTCGGTATTGTCTGGTTGCTTGAAGCCTCAAAAGACCAGCAGGTTTTTATAGAGCGGGTATTTGCCCAGTCAGGCCTGCTCAGCAATATTATTGATGCGCAATTTGATTATCAGAATGGTGATTATGTTGCGGCATTGCAGAGTCTGGATAAATCAGCCCCGATGGCCTTTGAATTGGCTGAATTACAACGCATAGATATTTTCCTTGAGCAAAAAGAAACCGAAAAAGCGTTAACCCATTTAGAGTTTCTGGCGCAACATCAGCTTTCCCCATGGCTGGTTGAAATCGAAACCGCTTACCAGCAGCGTATTACTGCACTATGGGGCAAACTGGCGCTCCAACAACCCTGGTTATTTTTGCAAACCACACAATATGGGTTGTTAGATGCGGAACATCGTGATTTATGGTTGCAGCAATTATTAATTCATTTTGATCAGGCCTCGGTTGATGACCTTGGTGCATTACAGCAGCGCTATCTGGTGTTGCAGGATGAGATTGAAACCCGTCCCTATAGCAGCAAGGTGCTGTGGTTGAAACTATTGGCCAGAATGCCTGAGATGAGCGTGCAGCATGAAGAGCTGGCCTTACATTTATTGCAAGATCAGTTCGACCCGGAAGTGTTTTATCTGTGGTTCCAGCAACAGTTACTCAAGCAGATTCCGGATTATGCTTATGTTGAGCAGCGCATTATTCAGCTGGAGCAGCGTTATACCAGTGTGCCTATGCTGGCTTTTGCACAGTGGCATATTTATATGGCGACCCAACGTCAGGCAGAGGCAGAGCAGTTATTAACTTTATATCCTGATAATATATTAATGAGTTATTTAAGAATTAAGTCGACCTTGGGCGATAATCAGGACTTAATCAAACAGTTAAATTTAATATTTGAAAATGATGTGAATTTTCTTAATTTCAAGATATGAGTGTAAATATGAAAGAACTGTCTGTCTATCCGGTTATTCATCAGCAATCCGTGGCTTGGGGCGATATGGATGCGTTTGGGCATGTCAATAATGTGCAATATTATCGCTATATGGAAAGTGCCCGTATTGCCTATTTAATGGCATTAAATATCTTCAAACAGGAGATATTGACGGTGGTTGCCTCGAGTCAGTGTAAATATTTACGGCCGGTATTTTATCCCGATGTGCTGCATATTGGTGCGCGTATTGAAGAGTTAAGAAATAGTGCATTTCGTATGCATTATGTATTATGGAGTGAATCCCAGAATCAAATGATTGCCACCGGTGAGGCGGTTATGGTTTGTGTAGATAAGGTAACATCCAACAAACGTAATATCCCGGATTCAATTCGGCAGAAAATTATTCAGCTTGAAGAAAATGTCGGGCATCAATTAATATTAGGCCCGTCATCATAAAGACAATTATGTCTATTTTATTTGAATATATAACAAATTTCATAATGTGGTGCTTTTGAGTGGCCGGAAAAACAGGCAAATTAAAGCACCATGAACTAAATCAAAAAATAAGAAATTTTTTAGTGAAATTTAAGAATACGTTAATATAACTGGTGTTGGTTAAGGTTGTTTATTTAATTTTTAAAATCTGTTTAGATATCTAAATTCTCCCTTTTTTTGTTTTATTGTAAATAAAATACCATTTTATTGTTGATATACGATTAAGTGAGCTATTCTCATATTGATTATTTAATCGCTTATAAATTAATATTGAATAGAATTCTAAATTCATTTTTATTTTTGAGTGATATTTTTTTCTTATTAAGTTGGAGTGGTTCGAATGAAACCAGATATTAGCGAATTATCGGTAGAAGATTTAAAGCGTTTACAGGCTGAAGCTGAAGCTTTAATTGCCAGCAAAAAAGATCAGGCAATTGAAGATGCTTATAATCAAATTGTTGCTATTGCTGAAGCAATTGGTTTTAGCGTTGAAGAGTTATTAGAAGTAGGTGAGCAAAAGCGTAAGAAAACGACGCGTAAAGCTGTAGAGCCACGCTACCGCAACAAAAACAATACTGAGGAAACTTGGACAGGTCGTGGTAAACAGCCACGCTGGTTAGTTGCCGAGTTAGAAAAAGGTGCAAAACTTGAAGATTTCTTAATCTAAGCAAGTTTTAAAGTCATCGTTTTGTCATACGATGGCTTTATCCTGAATCAAAAGCCAGGCTTAAAAAGCTTGGTTTTTTTATATGAGAGAATTGGCGATGTTGAAAAAGTATGCATAATGTCATTCAGGGGCGAGTGTCTCGAAAAGGATGATATTTTGCATGTTGGTAAGGGTTGAATGAAGAAAAAAACCAAGCAATGGAGATGGTGGCTTTTCGCCATTTTTGCATTTTTAATTTTTATTATTTTACAAATTCCAGCGACATGGTTAATTGCAAAATTCTCAAAAGATAATCAAATATTACATAATGTCAGCGGCAATATCTGGCAGGGGCAAGCCGACTGGCAACGTGGCCAGCTACGCGGCTCGGTGCATTGGAAAACCCGTCCTTTAGATTTGTTATTGTTACGTTTAGGGGCAAATCTTGATATCCATAGCGGTAATACGCAATTCAATGGAGTATTTGGTTATGGTTTAGGACAAAAAATCATGATCAAGGATTTGCAGGGTGCGATTTCGCCAGAAACATTAAAGTATTTTGCAAACTGGCAATGGCCTGAAAATTCTATTCAATTGAAAGACGTGCAATTTAACTATCAAAAAGAAAAAGGTTTTAGCGCAGCAGAAGGTCAGTTGAACTGGGGCGGCGGTGCCTTGAGTTATACCTTTGGTCAGCGTCAGGACCGTATGAATATGCCTTCCTTGGTGGCTGAGATAAAAGATGAAAACGGCCAACTCCAGATTGATATCCGTGATCAGCGTAGCCAGAAAATGGGGAATCTCAGCTTAGATGCCAACCTGATGCTGGATGTACAGCTGACGCAACGCATGTTATTGAATATTCCATCCTATCAAGGTAAAGCCGGTCTGGATACCTATGTGATCAGTTCACGTCAGCCGTTGTTGCAGGGTGGTTTTTGATGAAAGCAATCACTGAAAAAATGCAACAATTGCGTTGGCAGAAGCTGGATAAGTTAAGTGGTCTGATTCTGGCTTTACTGATTTTATGGTTATGCTGGAAACTGGCCTCCTTATTCTGGTGGGTGGTTGCACCGCCACAACCGATGCAGTTTGACCGGGTTGAACTGGGTTCGCAGCAAGCCCAGGTCCCCAATATCAGTTCATTTGCCTTATTTAATGAACCCGCAGCAGCTTCAGCCGATGACAATATCAATCTGGAGTTACAGGGTGTATTGCTCGGTCAACCAAATTACTTGTCTTCTGCGGTCATTAAAATGAATGATACTGCTGAACGTTATCGGGTAGGCGAGACCGTTGGTTCTACCTCCTATCAGCTGGCAGAAGTGTATTGGGATCACGTAATCTTGCGTCAAGGCAATGGTGCAACACGTGAAGTCAAATTTAAGGGACTGGACAATGGTTTATATCAACCGGCTGCGCCTGTTTTAAATAATGGAACAAGCGTCCCTCCAGCAGCAGCTCCTGCGCCTGCTCAGAATTCGCCCCAGTCTGCTTTAGGGCAGGCTATCCAGCAAATGCAGGATAACCGGGAACAATATCTGAAAAATATGGGCGTCAGTAGTGGAGGGGAAGGCTATGAAATTTCGGATAAGACGCCCTCAAGCTTAAAAAATAACTTAGGTTTGCGTTCGGGTGATCGTATTCTGTCGATCAATGGCCAAAGCGTCGGGCAGGGGCTCAACGAAGTACAATTATTAGAGCAAGTACGTCGTGAAGGGCATGCCAAAATAGAAATAAAACGTGGTGATCAGGTGATGACCATACAACAAAGTTTTTAGTGATCACACGTCACACATCAGTTAGGAATAAGTGCAGGTTATGGCTTTCTTGAATCATCAACGTCCACTTTGGGCATTACTTGCTGCAGCGCCTTTAATTGCGACAGTCAGTACCCATGTGCAAGCACAAACATGGAAGATCAATCTACGTGATGCGGACTTAACTGCATTTATTAACGAAGTTGCTGATATTACCGGGAAGAACTTTGCGGTTGACCCACGTGTACGGGGCAATGTTACGGTTATTTCCAATAAACCGCTGAATAAAGATGAGGTGTATGACCTATTTCTGGGCGTCCTCAACGTCAATGGTGTGGTGGCACTACCTTCTGGCAATACGGTAAAACTGGTACCAGACAGTAATGCCAAGAATTCGGGTATTCCTTATGATGCCCGAAGTCGTGCTGGCGGTGACCAGATTGTCACGCGGGTGATCTGGCTGCAAAATACCAATCCGAATGACCTGATCCCGGCATTACGTCCATTGATGCCACAGTTCGCGCATCTTGCTGCGGTGGCTGGAACCAATGCCTTAATTGTTTCTGACCGTGCCACCAATATTTACCAGCTTGAAAATATCGTGCGTAATCTGGATGGAACTGGGCAAAACGACATTGAGGCAATTAGTCTGCAATCCAGTCAGGCCGAAGAAATTATTGGTTTGCTCGAGACCATGAGTGCCACAGGTGCATCCAAGGACTTCATTGGATCGCGTGTCCGTGTGGTTGCAGATAACCGGACCAATCGTATCTTAATCAAAGGTGATCCGGACTCGCGCAAGCGTTTGCGTCAAATGATTGAAATGCTGGATGTGCCCTCGGCAGACCGTTTAGGGGGGCTTAAAGTCTTCCGTTTGAAATATGCCAGTGCCAAGAATCTGGCTGAGATTTTACAGGGGCTGGTCACCGGGCAATCTGTTTCATCATCATCTTCGTCAAATAGCAACAGTAGTTCAAATTCGATTAATAACCTGATTTCAAATAACCAGAATTCAGGCACATCAAGTGGTTCTTCATCTTCTTCTGTGTCGACGCCTTCAATTAATTTGAATAGCAATTCAAATAATAATCAAAACGCAGGTATTACCAGTTTTAATGGGGCAGGCATTAGTATTATTGCTGACCCAACGCAAAATGCATTGGTGGTCAAAGCAGAGCCACAATTGATGCGTGAAGTTGAAGCGGCGATTCAACAGCTAGATATTCGTCGCCAGCAAGTCCTGATTGAGGCTGCGATTATTGAAGTCTCTGGTGATGATGCCGACCAGCTGGGGATTCAATGGGCATTGGGAGATTTAAGCAGTGGTGTCGGCCTGATTAGCTTTAGTAATGTCGGGGCAAGTCTGGCATCGATTGCTGCAGGTTATGCGACTGGGGGTGCAAGTGGTGCAGCGGCAGCGATTGCTGGAGATGCCAGTAAAGGCAATGGTGCAACGATAGGTGTCGGTAATTTTGATAATTCACGTAAGGCTTATGGCGCGCTGATCCAGGCCTTGAAAACCAATACCAAATCCAATTTCTTGTCTACGCCGTCGATTGTAACGATGGATAACGAAGAAGCTTATATTGTTGTCGGTCAGAATGTTCCGTTTGTGACAGGTTCAGTGACCACAAACAGTACAGGTGTTAATCCTTATACCACTGTTGAGCGTAAGGATGTGGGTGTAACCCTAAAAGTGATTCCACATATTGGGGATAATGGTACGGTTCGTCTTGAAGTAGAACAGGAAGTATCTGATGTTCAAAACAATAAAGGTCAGGCAACCGACCTTGTGACCAATAAGCGCGCCATTAAAACCGCTGTACTGGCAGAGCATGGACAAACGGTAGTATTGGGTGGCTTGATTGCGGACAATACCGCATTGTCTCGTCAGGGAATTCCTGGACTGAGTAGTATCCCGTATCTAGGGCGTTTATTCCGTGCCGATGCGCGTAGTAATATCAAGCGTAATCTTCTGGTGTTTATCCATCCAACCATTGTTGGTGATGCCAATGACGTACGTCGTATTTCTCAGCAGCGTTATAATCAGCTCTATAGTTTGCAACTTTCAATGGACAAGAATGGCAACTTTGCCAAACTGCCTGAAAATGTTGCAGATATTTATAACCCGCAGGCGATTGTGAAGAATTCCCCATATCAAAAGGTTCCGACCGCGATGCAAGCCCAAAAAACCGTTGTGGTGACTACGCCGGTTGCGGTTGAGCAGCCTCAGCTGCAGCAGAAAACCGTACAGCTGCCGGTGAAGGAAACCGAGCGGAGTAAAAATACGGTCACTACCACTACGATTCGCCCTGCGTCTTCACAGTAGCTGCACAGAAACGCTTATGTCACAATGTTACGATTGTGGAAAATGATAAAGGATATGCATCTATGACTTGGAAATTACAAGCCATTACAGGTGAATTTACGGGGCAGGAACTGAATATTGAGCGTGATATGTTGGTTGGCCGACATCAGGATGCCGATATTTTGTTGCAATCCGCCGATATTTCGCGTCGTCATGCGGCGTTGTTACTCAAAGATCAACAGCTTTGGGTGCAAGACTTAAACTCGTCCAATGGCACATTTATTAATGATGCGCGAATCGAGCAGGAAACTGAATTGCATGATGGTGATATTTTGCAGTTTGCCAGCTTCGTATTCTCGGTACTTGCGCCGGCGGCAGCAACAGAATTACCTGAAATTGAAGCAGAGCCTGTGACAGCAAACACGCATGATCAAGGTATGCCGAGCATTGCCGAACGTGCGGCAGAAACACCGATTACCCGTGACGGGATGCCACAACAGGTCGCGATTCCAAAACCGGCACCCATTCCTGAAGGTGTGCAGGTACAGGCTGTGCCTGAACCACAACCTGTTGCGCTTGAAGAGCCTGTTTCACGTGTGGCTGAAGAAAAAGAGCAACAGAAGAATGCTTCGGTTGGACTTATTTCAATTATTGTATTGATCATTTTAGCTGTGATTGCCTGGCTGTTCTTTAAATAATCGGGCGAAGCTTTTACAATCAAAGGCATGCCCGCTTGGGTGTGCCTTTTTTATTATGAGGGTGAAATTTCATGTCTGTTGCGCAGTTGCAAAGTCGTCATCTGGTGTTATTTGATCTGGATGGAACACTGGTAGATTCGGCCGCTGACCTATATCGTGCCATGAATCTGAGTCTGACCAAGCTAGGGCTGCCGCTGGTGACTGAAGCGCAGGTGAGAGTGTGGGTGGGTAAGGGTGCCGCAAAATTATGTGAAGCGGTACTGAGCCATTTATTTGGACAGGTCGATGCGCAACAGCAAACGCAGCTGTTAAGCACCTTTATGCAGGTGTACGCGCAAGAGCTCTGTGTCGATACGCAGGTATATGATGGTGTGTTGCCCTTTCTGGAGTATTGTCAGGCCCATAATATTACCATGGCCTGTGTCACCAATAAGCCTGAACATCTGGCCCGAGGAATTCTGGACGTTTTAGAGCTTGCACCTTATTTTAAAATGGTCGTAGGTGGGGACAGTTTGGCGGAGCGTAAACCGCATCCGTTGCCGCTGTTGCATTGTGTAGAGCAAGCAGGAATAACCACGGCTGAAACCTTGATGATTGGCGATTCAAGCAATGATGTTGAAGCTGCAAGGCGTGCAGGTATTGATTGTATTGTAGTCAGCTATGGCTATAATCATGGGGAAAGTATTTATGACTGCCAGCCACAGCAAGTGGTTGATCGTCTGGCAGAGTTAGTTTAAGAAAATCAGATAGGGAAAGAGGTATGAGGATGATGATGGTTTTTCGATGGCGGGATTAAAGCAGTATTAAAACAGGGAAACGCAGATAAATCGAAACCATAAGAGATGACTCATGACAACATCAATCCAGTTTGAACAATTAAAAGCAGCAGGCTACAACACCATTCCAGTTTATCGTCAACGCCTGGCTGATACTGAAACCCCGTTATCTGTTTTTGCACGTTTTAAGGAACAGAAACAAGCTTATCTATTTGAGTCTGTAGAAGGTGGCGAGAACTGGGCGCGCTATTCCATGATTGGCCTCGGCGAATCTACCGTTTTTTCATGCAATGCTGGTGTGTTAACCATCCAGCAAGCAGATGGCACAGTAACGCAACAGGATTGTGCAGATCCGTTTCAATATATTCGTAATTTTCAAAGTCAGTTTAAAGTTCCCAGCAAAGCCGAACTACCAGATTTACCAAGCTTTACCGGTGGTCTAGTGGGTTATTTAGGCTATGACGCCGTGCGTTATATTGAGCCAAAACTCAAGAATGTCCCGGCAGCTGATCCGGTGACTCTACCTGATTTATGGTTGATGCTGTCTCAAACCGTGATTGTGTTTGATAATTTAAAAGATACGCTGTTCCTGATCCATCATGCTGATGTCAGTGAGCCAGATGCCTATAATAAAGCACAAGGCAAGCTAGATCAGCTAGAGCAGTTACTGGCAACACCAGTGAGTCTGCAAGCAAAACCGCATACCGCCCCACATTTTGAATCGATTACCGGCAAGGAAAAGTTTCTGGAAACCGTGGACAAGGTTAAGGAATACATCCGGGCGGGGGATGTGATGCAGGTGGTGCCTGGTCAGCGTATGGTATCTGACTTTGATGGCGAGGCCTTACAGGTCTACCGTGCGTTACGTCATTTAAATCCATCGCCTTATTTATTTCTGGTGCAAGGTCAGACACTGACTGATCAAAAACCTTTTCATATTGTAGGATCATCACCAGAGATTTTGTCCCGTCTGGAAAATGGTATCGCAACAGTACGTCCTTTAGCGGGGACCCGACCACGTGGCAAAACCAAAGAAGAAGATCTGGCCTTGGAACAAGATTTACTGGCGGATGAAAAAGAGATTGCCGAACATTTAATGCTGATTGATCTTGGGCGTAATGATGTCGGGCGGGTATCCAAGATTGGTAAAGTGCAAGTGACAGACCGTATGGTGATCGAACGTTATTCACATGTCATGCATATCGTATCTAATGTGCAGGGTGAGGTACGTGATGATATTGATGCTCTGGATGTATTTAAGGCGACTTTTCCAGCTGGAACACTTTCCGGTGCTCCCAAAATACGTGCCATGGAAATTATTGACGAAGTTGAACCGGTAAAACGGGGGGTGTTTGGCGGTGCAGTGGGTTATTTAGGCTGGCACGGCGAAATGGACATGTCGATTGCCATTCGAACCTGTGTGATTCGCGATAAAAAGGTCTATGTACAGGCTGGAGCAGGGCTGGTTGCGGACTCAAATCCTGAATCTGAGTGGAATGAAACCCAAATAAAAGCTCGCGCAGTGATCAAAGCGGTTGAATTATCGTCAAACGGATTGATTTTATGAGTTTTTAACGGTTTTTTTTAAAAAAGCACTTGCATCGATTCTAAGTTTTGCTAAACTGCACACCGTTCCGATACGAAACGTACGAAACACTAAGAAAGAGCCGGCATAGCTCAGTTGGTAGAGCAACTGACTTGTAATCAGTAGGTCCACAGTTCGAATCCGTGTGCCGGCACCATCTTAAAGTGTGGTAGTATAAAGTAAAGAACAGCACTGTGTAAGTGTGATATGGTGAGATTCCCGAGCGGTCAAAGGGGGCAGACTGTAACTCTGCTACGAAAGTTTCGAAGGTTCGAATCCTTCTCTCACCACCATCTAACTTCGATAGATGTCGTACCAACATGCGGGAGTAACTCAGTTGGTAGAGTGGCAGCCTTCCAAGCTGCATGTCGCGAGTTCGATCCTCGTCTCCCGCTCCATCGAAGATGTCGCTCTTATAGCTCAGTGGTAGAGCACTCCCTTGGTAAGGGAGAGGTCTCGAGTTCAAATCTCGATAAGAGCTCCAGATATACAGTTTAGTGGTTATTCCACAAGTTTTTAAAGAAGCAGGCTATTATAGTCTGCTTTTCAAGTATTAGGTGTCTAGTTTTTTAGGCGAATGTCGATAAAGAAGGTTTTTCAGGGTTGTTTTTCTCTAAACTGGTGTCGACGTAAACGAGGAAAATCAAAATGGCTAAGGCTAAGTTTGAACGTAACAAACCACACGTAAACGTGGGTACAATTGGTCACGTTGACCATGGTAAAACAACTTTAACTGCTGCGATTGCAACGATCTGTGCAAAAACTTACGGCGGTGAAGCGAAAGATTACTCACAAATCGACTCAGCTCCTGAAGAAAAAGCACGTGGTATTACAATTAATACATCACACGTAGAATACGATTCTCCAATCCGTCACTACGCTCACGTAGACTGCCCGGGCCACGCCGATTATGTTAAAAACATGATTACTGGTGCTGCTCAGATGGACGGCGCGATTCTTGTATGTGCTGCGACTGATGGTCCAATGCCACAAACTCGTGAACACATCCTTCTTTCACGTCAGGTTGGTGTACCTTACATCGTTGTATTCTTGAACAAGTGTGACCTTGTTGATGACGAAGAATTACTTGAATTGGTAGAAATGGAAGTTCGTGAACTTCTTTCTACTTATGACTTCCCAGGTGATGACACTCCAGTTATCCGTGGTTCAGCGCTTAAAGCGTTGGAAGGTGATGCTGGTCAATATGGCGAATCAGCAGTTATCGCTCTTGTTGAAGCGCTTGACTCTTACATTCCAGAACCAGAACGTGCAATCGACAAAGCATTCTTGATGCCAATCGAAGA
>NZ_JFWP02000013.1:0-61492 GCF_000588715.1 Acinetobacter sp. 1000160
AATATTTTCGATCGATCAACCAGTAAAAATCCACACAAGTTGTTCTTCTATTCTCTTAATGATCTTCTCAATGATTCGTCATCATCAAGCTAGGTCGGCTATATTACTCTCAATTTCTTAAAAGTCAACAGGTAATTTAGATATTTAGCAAACTTATCAACCAACTCAAGAATCTAACCATTTTAGCCAAATCCTTGTTTATCAACAAGTTTTTATCTGCATCACCGCCGATGGATGTGCATTCTACAGTATTTCAGATCAGATGCAACCCTGTTTTTTATTATTTTCTTTTGCATGTTTCTTTTTTCAACAAAACTCATGTTTTCGTTGTTTTTATCATCTATTTACGTATAAAAAGCAGGCTCTGGGCCTGCTTTTTATGATTTTTATTTCGATCTAGTCGGTGAAAGTCACACGTGCAATCGCTTTTTTACCTGACTGAATGATTAAAGTGACGTTTTCTTTGACAGAGTAGCTCATATCTACCACATTCCAGTCGACTTTAACCGCACCGCGACCCACAGCATCTTTTGCAGCAGCTGCATTCGGGTTTAAACCTGCAACGCGCAGAATAGTTGCAATAAACAACTCGCCACCAAACTCGCCACGAGAAATTGTTACTTCAGGGGTATCTTCCGGCACTTCACCTTCAGTTACACGGTTACCTGCACTTTTATGTGCATTTTCTGCCGCTTCTGCATCATGGAAACGTTCCACCAACTCAAGCGCCAAAATACGTTTGATCTCTTGTGGGTTACGACCCGCAGCCATCTCATCAAGCAAGACTTTGATTTCATCCAGTGATTTAAAGCTGAGTAAATCAAAGTAGCGCTCAATCAGGCTATCTGGCATCGACAGGATTTTTTGGTACATCGCGCCTGGCGTGTCGAACACACCAATATAGTTGCCTAAAGATTTAGACATCTTATTGACGCCATCTAAACCTTCAAGAATTGGCACAGTGATACACACTTGTGATTCCTGACCATAGCGACCTTGTAAGGTACGGCCCATCAACAAGTTAAACGTCTGATCTGTTCCGCCTAATTCGACGTCTGCTTCAAGCGCAATCGAGTCATAGCCTTGTACCAATGGGTAGAGGAACTCATGAATCGCAATCGGCTGCTGGTTGTTATAACGCTTGGTGAAATCATCACGTTCTAACATACGCGATACCGTTTGCTGGCTTGCCAACTGGATTAAATCAGCAGCGGTTTTTTGACTAAACCATTCTGAGTTAAAACGGACTTTGGTTTTATTTGGATCTAGGATTTTAAAAACTTGTTCTTGGTAGGTTTTTGCATTGGCAATCACCTGCTCTTGTGACAACGGCGGACGCGTTGCGCTCTTACCCGTTGGGTCACCGATCATGGCCGTATAGTCACCAATCAGGAAAGTCACTTCATGACCTAAATCCTGAAAGGTTTTTAATTTATTGATCAGAACAGTATGTCCCAAGTGTAAATCAGGAGCCGTAGGGTCAAAGCCTGCTTTTACACGGAGAGGACGATTCTCTTTCAGTTTTTTCAGTAAATCTTCTTCAGAGATAATCTCGTGCGTGCCTCGTTGAATGAGAGCAAGCTGTTCTTCGGCTGGCAAGAAATTTGACATCACAAAACCTAAACACATCAGTTATTCAATTTGTGCGATATACTAACATTTTTTCAGCATCTTGCAGGATAAGTTGTATATGAGCGCGATCTATATTGGTGTAATGACAGGCACGAGCATGGATGGTGTTGATATTGTTGCAACTTCATTCGATCCTTTAACGCTGCATGCCACACTCACCGTGCCTTTTGAGCCTGAATTACGTGATGAATTAATGGCTTTGACGCTACCTGACGACAATGAAATTGACCGTATGGGTAAAGCCGATGTCGCCTTGGCACAAATGATCGGGCACGGCATCAATCAACTGATTGAGAAAAATAATTTAGACCGCACGCAAATTAAAGCCATCGGCTCACATGGGCAAACGATTCGCCATCGTCCTGAGCATGGCTTTACCTTGCAAATCGGTGATCCAAATATCATCACTGAAATCACGCAACTGCCTGTGGTTTCGGATTTCCGCCGACGCGATATGGCTGCTGGCGGGCAAGGCGCACCCTTAGTTCCGGCGTTCCATCAGGCGTTGTTTCAGCATGACAGTATTCATCGTGTGATTCTAAACTTAGGCGGGATTGCCAATATCAGTATGTTGCCTGCCAACAATGCAGACGGCGTTTATGGCTTTGATACAGGCCCGGCCAATATCTTGATGGATGGCTGGTGCCATCGTCATACCGGTCATCCTTATGATGAAAATGGCGACTGGGCGGCCTATGGTAATCCGATTCGCTCGCTGTTAGATCGTTTGCAAAGCCATGAGTTTTTTGCCAAAGAACCGCCAAAAAGTACGGGTCGTGAAGACTTTAATCTGGAATGGTTAGATGAACAGCTCAGTGACTGGCGCAATGACCTGGGCTATGATGAACTGGAAGACACGCCAGAAAATGTTCAGGCTACCTTGATGAAACTGACCACACGTGCCATTAAGAAAGCCATTTATCGCAGTAAAGAGGCGATGCCGACAGGCGAAATCTACGTATGTGGTGGTGGGGCGTATAACTCGCATTTACTTGAACAGTTGCGCTGGCGCTTGCGTAAACATAACTGGTCAGTACAAACTACAGATGCGCTGGGTTTAGCGCCAACATGGGTAGAAGCAACAGCGTTTGCCTGGCTCGCGATGCGTTTCGTAGAACAGTTGAGTGGCAACCTGCCTGCAGTCACAGGTGCATCAGGGGATCGTATTTTAGGGACCATCACCGTGGTATAAGAATAAAAAAGCTTCTCAACTGGAGAAGCTTTTTTTTTATCACAAGAATCTATTAAATCGAGAAAGATGAACCACAGCCACAGGTCGTGGTCGCATTCGGGTTTTGCACCACAAAACGTGAACCTTCCAGTCCTTCCAGATAATCAACCACTGAACCGACCAGATATTGATAGCTGAGTGAATCGACCAGCATTTTCACATCGCCATTCACAAATTCAGCATCATCTTCATTGACACTTTCAGCAAAGTTAAAGCCGTAAGAGAAACCTGAACATCCGCCACCCGTTACATACACGCGTAACATAAGGTCGTTATTCCCTTCACTTTCGCGTAGTTGGCGAACTTTGTTGGCAGCATTATCTGACAATTCTAGAGCTTGGGCGTTCATGATGGATATTCCTCAGACTTCAATACGTCTTTCATAAATAAAAGACCCGATATGTAGTATAGCATACTCAATATCGGGTCTGTATTTGAAGTTTTAAAGTGCGCTTAATGACTTTTTACAAGTTTACTTGTAGTTTTCGTCTTGTAAGCCACATTCAAAATTCTTGGCATCTTCACGGCAACGGAATTGCCATAATAATTTCATCATCCGTTTGTCATAAATCCCTTTAGCGGTCAGATTGATACGCGCTTCACGCATCAGTTTTTGGTAGCCAGGCTTGTCTGCGGCAGGTACTTCCATCCAGTATTTTTGAGGAATATCTGCTTTCATTTTGCCCAGAATACCAAACGCGCGTGGTAATTGCGCTTTCACCCACTCACGAGATTTTTGGCCAAAGCCTGTTGGAAATTTATCAGGATGAATAATCAGGTTACCTGTCACTTGCAAGATTGGATAATTCACAATCGCACCTTTGCTGCCTAAACCCTTATAGAGTTCCAACGGTTTAAATGCAGCGGCTGGTGCACCAATGATATCGACCTGTCCGTTATTAAATTTAGCGCCAAAATTGGTAATATCTGAGCTAACTGCTTGTGCACCGACCTGTGAAGCCATGATTTTTTGTGCTTCATCATAGTCCAGTACGGCGATTTTCTTGCCCGCAGCTTTAGCAACAGTATTGATATTACGGTCATTTACCAATAAGTAGGCATCACCGACAGGAATCACCCCTACCACTTCATATTTGCCATTCACCATGGCTTTGGCAAAGGTTGGACTCGCAAGGCCCTGCATGACTTTCACGGCAAGTTTAAGATCAGTAATCGCTCCAATCGCATCCAGTGACCCTGTAAACGGGTTAAACTGACGACCACGCATCCCTGTGATACTGACCCCATCACATTTACCTGCTTTGAAATCTTCGGCAATAACCGCTTCATTGGTGCCCACTTTAAGCTCAATATCTGCGCCCCAGTTTTTTGCAGCCAGTTGATAATCTTTCATCAAGGCATACACATCACCGCTTTTGCCGACGATATCGAATACACAAATTGTTTGTTTGGCCTGAGCACCCGCAGATGCCGCCGCGATCCCTGTTGCAAGTAATAAGGTTTTAAACCATTGCATTTTATTGTTCCTTTGCATCTATGCTAATTGTTGTTGCACCACACCCAAATTTAAAATCCCGGTCCATCCTGTTCAGATTTCAAATAAATCTATGTTGTTATGCAGTCATGTTTCATCGTCCAGACCAAACCTGCTTTCGATCTTTCAAGATTCCATCTGGTTTTTATATATTTCTATCATTACGATCTTTCAATCTAAACACAATGACTCAAATGACAGTAGTAAAAAAACAAAAAGCCTAGATGAATCTAGGCTTTAAGTACACTTTATGGCAATTAGGGATTATTCACCCGGTAATGCACATTCAAAGTTTGCTTTGTCTACCGAACAACGTGCTTTCTTCAATACAGACATCATACCAGCATCGTAAATACCGCGTTTAGTAAGATCCATACGACCGTCACGTAACAGTTTTTGGTATTTCAGATTATCTTCAGCACTTAAGTTCATTTTGTATTTTGCTGGAATTTCAGACTCGTAACGCTTGATCATGGCAAAAGCTTTTGGCAATTGTTTCACGAAGTAGTCACGAGATTTTTGACCAAAACCAGCAGGGAATTTTTCTGGACGAATCACAAGATCCGCAGTCACTTGTAATACTGGGAAGCTAAACATTGCCCCATTTGCGCCCAAACCTTTGCTTAACTCTAATGGTTTGTAGGCATAAGCAGGTGCACCCACCATATCAACCTGACCATTGTTGAATTTCGCAGCGAAGTTTGAGATGTCAGAAAGAACCGCTTGCGCGCCTACGCGTTGTACCATGATTTTTTGTGCATCGTCATAACCCAATACCGCGAATTTTTTACCCGCTGCTTTTTCAATTGAGTTAATGCTCTTGTCACGTACGAAAATGTAAGCAGCACCTAGCGGAGAGATACCCGCAACTTCGTATTTGTTACCACCTAAATTGGTGGTCATTTTTGCAGCATTACGCGCATCAAGAACATAGGTAATTGCACGTTGTGCTACCGCATTACTTGGCGCACCACCAAGCGAGTCAACAGAACCCGCAAATTTGTTATATGGACGAGCACGCATTGCTGTCATTGCTACAGCAGCACATTTACCCGCTTTAAAGTTATTGTCCGCAACCTGTTCATCCGTGATTGCAAGCAGGTTGACATCAGCGCCCCAGCCTTTCGCTGCAAGTGCCCAGTCCTGCATCATTTTGTATGATTCACCTGACTTTCCTAATAAGTCGAATACACACACGTCAATTGCTGCTTGAGTAGAAGCAGATACACCAAAGATCGAAGTTGCTGCAAGAGCAAGTGCCATTTTTTTCATATTTTTCATCCTTTCACAAACTTTATGTTTGTCTCCTTGTTCGAAGCAAATATTAATCATGTTTTTTGAAAAAAAATAGAGCTTCTACTCTATTTTTATGACTGGATTGTTTATTTTTTACCCTCTTTTATCTCATTCTATTATTTTAATAGGCATTTTTGTTATATATGCCTAAGTTTGTGTATCAATTTATCTATTGCTTGTTGTTCTCCTGTTTTATTCGCCACTCAGGGTACACTCAAAATTGGTTCGTTCTACCGTACAACGGGCGCGTTTAAGTACATTCATCATACTCGCATCATACACGCCTTGCTTGGTTAAATTCATGCGTCCATCACGCAACATTTTTTGATAACGGGTTTTATCTTCATTGGTCAAGGTAATTTTTTTGGCATTCATGCCTGCCTCTAAACGTTGCACCATGGCAAAGTTACTCGGCAACTTATTGACAAACCATTTACGTGATTGCGGACCAAAACCAGCAGGAAATTTTTCCGGGCGAATAATCAGGTCACCGGTAATATTGACCACAGGGAAATTAAACAGCGCACCATTGGCCAGTCCCTTACTGATTTCCAGAGGTTTATAGGCATAGGCAGGGGCAGCAATCACATCGACCTGCCCGCTATTGAATTTTTTTACAAAATCAGAGATATCCGATGGCACTGCCACCAGATCAATACTTTCAACAATCGCTTTTTGTGCCTGATCATAATGTAAATACGCAAATTTCTTGCCTTTGGCCTTTTCTATGGTGTCGATCTTTTTATCACGAACAAAAATGTAGGCCAGCCCGACCTGAATAATGCCAGCAACTTCGAATTTTTCGCCGTTCATTGTCGCAGTTAAACGATGCTGAT
Source organism: Acinetobacter sp. 1000160 (assembly GCF_000588715.1). NCBI lineage: Bacteria > Pseudomonadati > Pseudomonadota > Gammaproteobacteria > Moraxellales > Moraxellaceae > Acinetobacter > Acinetobacter sp. 1000160. Next base: position 6,491 of record NZ_JFWP02000013.1, read on the forward strand.
TGCGTTTATCCAGCACATAGCTAATCGCCTTTTGTGCAATGGCATTACTGGTGACTGCCCCGACAGCATCGACAGAACCTGCAAATTTATTATATTTACGCGCCCGCATCGAGGTCATATATACCCCGTCGCACTTGCCGGCATCAAAATCTTTTTCTGCCTTTTCCTCATCCTGATAAGGAATTAATTCAACGTCCCCTTGCCAGGTCTTGGCAGCAAGCTTCCATTCTTCGACCAGCTTATAAGACTCCCCAGCCTTACCCAATAAATCAAATACGCAAATGTCCTGTTTTGCCTGTGCAGGAGTCGCCGTGACCAAGAGCGCCGTAGCACTCAATGCCCAAAGTCCTTTTTTCATCTTGTTTTCCCTTTCTACCCTATATTGCACAATTTTCCATCAGTGCCAGATCAATATAGTCAGCTTTTGTTTAAAAGCATAGTGCTTTTATATACATACGTCGGGTTTTCCTGACTTTTAACACTATTGATCACAGTTTGACAATTTAAGCCAATTCCTTTTTGAGAAGGGCCGTTTGCCCCCGATTACGCATCACTAGAGGGTGGACTCTATTTATTCTCCACCTAAGGTACATTCAAAATTAGTCCGGTCGACGGTACAACGTGCCCGTTTGAGTACGTTCATCATGGTAGCATCGTAAATTCCACGTTTGGTCAGATCAATCCGTGCTTCACGCAAGATATGCTGATAACGGGTTTTATCTTCCTGATCCAGACTGATTTTATATTTGGCCGGTAATTCCGCTTCGATTCGCTGGATTAAAGCAAAATTGCGATTAAGCCGACTGAGAAACCACTGTCGTGAGTTTTGCCCAAAGTTGGTCGTGAATTTTTCAGGTCGAATAATCAGATCCATGGTCATGTTAACTGCAGGAAAAGTAATGATGGCACCGTCATTGCCCAAACCTTTATAAATTTCCAGTGGTTTATAGGCATAGGCTGGCGCTGCCATAATATCGGCCTGCCCTTGATTAAATTTCTTGGCAATATCAGAGATATCGGAAAGTACAGCTTGCCCGCCAAGACTCCTGACCACAATTTTTTGCGCTTCGTCATAGCCCAGGACTGCAAACTTCTTGCCCCTAATTTGTTCAATGCTGTTCATTCTTTTGTCTTTGACAAAGATATAGGCCAGACCAATTTGTGAGATCCCTGCCACTTCATAGCTTTGATTCGCGACCTGACTGATTAAACGGCGCTGGTTACGCTTGTCCAAAGCAAAACTAATCGCTTTCTGTGCAATGGCATAGCTGGGTACCGCGCCAATCGCATCGACTGAGCCTGCAAATTTGTTATAGGCACGTGCACGCATGGAAGTCATATACACGCCCTCGCAACGACCTTGTTCAAAATCATGTTCAGCCATCGCCTCATTTTGATAGCTGACCAGATTGATTTCACCCTGCCATGCGCTTGCGGCTAAGGCCCATTCTTGCATGGCCTTGTAGGCTTCGCCGGATTTCCCCATAAGATCAAATACACAAATTTTAGTTGCAGCACTGGCCTGTGTATTGATAGCCAGTATCAGCATGGCTCCCAATGCCAGAATTCCCTTCTTCATTGCCCCGTCCTAGTTGACTCTTTTTGATGTGATGTGTTGTTTTTCCTAGATTTTAAATCATAATCTGATTTTCATCACAAAAATAGAGCATTTACTCTATTTTATGATGAGCGGGTAAAATGATGATGTCTGCCTTAATCTGCAATATAAAATTTGCATTCATGGGTGATCACCTTAAAATGCAGCTATCTATTCGCTATTTTGCATGCTCATGATCCAATTTGACCAAGTTTCATTACGCCGTGGTGGGCGCGTCCTGTTCCAAAAAGCCTCAATGCAGCTTCATCCTGGCTGGAAAATTGGTCTGACTGGTGTCAATGGCGCAGGTAAATCAACTTTATTTGCAGCATTTTTAGGTGAATTGGGCGCAGATGAAGGTAATTTAAGCCGTCCTGCAGTGTGGACCGTGGCACACATGGCGCAAGAAATTAAAGCGCTGGAAATGCCTGCAATAGATTTTGTCCTTTCCGGCGATGAGGAATATTGGGAGATTCAAGAAAAATTAGCCCATCCTGATCAGCTCAGTAATGATGAGCTTGCCCGTCTGCATGGCCGTTTTGATGAAATCCACGGCTATGCGGCCCCAGCCAAAGCAGCACAATTGATGGCAGGCTTAGGCTTTCTGGATCATCAAATCCGTTTAAATGTCGCCAGTTTCTCTGGCGGCTGGCGCATGCGTTTAAATCTGGCCCGCACCCTGATGAGTCGTTCAGACCTGTTATTACTGGACGAACCGACCAACCACTTGGATTTAGATGCAATCCTGTGGTTAGAAGACTGGCTAAAAGCCTATGAAGGAACACTGGTTCTGATTTCGCATGACCGTGACTTCCTTGATGCGATTACCGATCATATTCTGCATATCGAAAATCAGGAACTGACGCTGTATACCGGCAATTACTCAACCTTTGAAACCACCCGCAGCGAACGTTTGGCACAACAACAACAAGCCTTTGAGAAGCAGCAAGAAACCCGTGCCCACTTACAAAAGTTTATTGATCGCTTTAAGGCCAAAGCCACCAAAGCCCGTCAGGCACAAAGCCGCATTAAACAGCTAGAGCGCATGCAACAGCTCGCCCCTGCGCATGTCGATACACCATTTACCTTTAGTTTCCGTGAACCCACCAAAATGAGTTCACCATTGCTCAGTTTAGATGCAGCAAGCATTGGTTACGGCGATAAAATCATTGCCGAAAAGATTCGCCTGCAAATCACCCCAAGCTCACGGATCGGTTTACTGGGGATGAACGGCGCGGGTAAATCAACACTGATCAAAACTTTGGTCGGGGATTTACCGTTACTTGCAGGTGAACGTAAAGCTTCTGAATTATTAAATATCGGATATTTTGCCCAGCACCAGATGGATGCTTTGGATGCCAATGCCAGCCCAATGCTGCAACTGGCCCGTATTGCGGACAAAAAAATCAGTGAAGCTGCGTTACGCGCCTTTCTGGGTGGATTTGGCTTTAGCGGTGAACGTATGGACACCCCGTGTGAAAGCTTCTCTGGAGGCGAACGCGCACGTCTGGCCCTGGCCTTAATCGTCTGGCAGCGTCCGAACGTACTGATTCTGGATGAACCGACTAACCATTTAGATCTGGATATGCGTCATGCCTTGACTATGGCGCTGCAGGATTTTGAAGGCGCTGTGGTGCTGGTGTCGCATGAACGTCAGTTGATCGCCAGCGTCTGTGATGATCTATTGCTGGTGCATGCAGGCAAATGCACCGAATTTGAAGGTGATTTGCAAGACTATGCCAAATGGTTACGAGAAGTACGCCAACAACAGATCAATGCACAAAGTGCCGGGCAGCAACAAAGCGTGGCCACTCAAGCTCCAGCCGTGAAGATTGATAAGGAAGCGCAACGTAAAGAAGCGGCACGTCGCCGTGAAATGACGCGCCCCATTCGTAAAAATATTGAAAAAGTCGAAGCTCAAATCGAAAAGGTACAGCCCCGTCTGGCAGATATCGAACAGGCGCTGGCAGACAGTGCTTTATACGAAGCAAGTCGCAAAGAAGACTTGATGAAACTCATGAATGAACAAAATGAGCTAAAAGCCAAACTGGAGCAATTTGAGGAACAGCTTTTAGAATTGATGATGGAGCTGGAAGAACTGGAAAGCTCATTTGCTGAATAACATGAGTGATCCATATCTGTAACTGAAACAGGTATGGATCTCATCTTTTCAGGCCTCGACGCTGAATAAAAATGATTTTGATAAAACCTAACCATAGTGAGCAGATACTTAAAAACACTATGAATATCATCAAAAATGTCATGATTCTGTCGATAATTTAAGATAAGGTAAAACTGGAATTTTCGTAGAAAATTGAGCTTTGGGTTCAGGCTCGATATACTCAGCTCCCATTGTTGTAATGTTATAACTGACGAATGAATCCTGAGGGTTAAATTCATTTCACATTTTTTTGTACTTTAATTTGGTGAGTACTCTATTTTGGATCATACAAACTGAATGAATTCTTTAGATTTTATTTTTAATTTTGAGCATATTCTGCCCGTTTTGGTGCAAGAATATGGTTTATGGATCTATTTTATCCTCTTCTTAATTATTTTTTCAGAAACAGCCTTTGTTTTTATGTTCTTCTTACCCGGTGATAGTTTATTGCTGACGGTCGGTGCATTGTGTTCAGTGGTTGAAATAATGCATTTGGGTTATATGATCAGCCTGCTGTTCTTTGCCGCAGCATTGGGTTATATGGTGAATTACCATATCGGACGTCATTTTGGTGACCGTATTTTCAATATGAAATCACGCTTTATCAAGCAGGAATATCTACAAAAAACCAATGTGTTTTTCCTGAAACATGGCGGAAAAACTATTCTATTGGCGCGTTTTATTCCTTTTGCACGTTCTTTCGCGCCTTTGGCAGCAGGTTCGAGCAATATGAATTATACCCATTTTGTGATGTATAACATTCTGGGGGCTTTGCTCTGGATCAGCGTACTGGTGACAGCAGGTTACCTGTTTGGTCATGCCTTAATTCAGGTCAGTGATTTTGTAGAAAGTTAATCCCCTTTTAATACCGTATTGTATGATTTAGCAGGAAAGTTCGTCTTTCCTGCTTTTTTTTAATCCATTTATTCTATGTCAGGTTTCACGTGGAACGTAAAAAACAATCGTAAATAATAATGAAAATAATTATCAATAAAAATAAAATCGGCTTGTAAAAATATAAATTATTTGGGGAAGCCATGATCAATTCAGCATGGAATAATCAGTTATGAGCCAAGCAAGCATTTCAGCAAAGAAAACCAATTCACGCTGGTACCGCATCAATTTATGGATTCATCGCTGGATCAGCTTAGTAATTGTGCTCCCCTTTACGATTTTATCAATCACGGGAATCATTCTGATCTTTCATGAAGAAATCGATCATGCACTGGGTGTAGAACCGATGGCGCTTCATTCATCTTTACAACAACAGCGCCCACTGGCAAATTCATTAGCCACCGCACAAAATACCTATCCTCATGAACACATTATCAGTACAGGCTATGATCCTGAGCATCATCCGGGTGTACTGCTGATTGGTATGGCAAAACCGGAACAGCGTTTTGAGCAAGCGCGTTGGTTATTTGCAGATATTGGTTCTGCTACGCTGATTCAGCAACCCAGTGAACGGGATACTTTAACAGGATTTTTACTGGAACTGCATGCCAACTGGTTTTTAGGTTTTATTGGACAATTGATCGGTGCCTTGATTGCCTTTCTATTGTTCTTATCACTGATTTCAGGGCTGGTGGTATACGCCCCTTATGTGAAAAAATTCTTTTTTGGCATTATTCGAACAGGCAAAGGTCAGCGTTTACTACAACTCGATTTACATAACTTAATCGGTTCAGCGATACTCGGTTGGGCGTTGGTGGTGACCTTGACCGGATTTTTACTCGGTTTTGGTACGGTTGCCATTGGTCTCTGGCAAATGACTGAACTGAAAGCTCTGCAAGACAAATATCATCATGTCAGTCCAATTAACCCGACACTGAGCATAGATGATATCTATGCTGCTGCCCAAAAAGGCGAAGTCGGCTGGCACCCAACCACTGTGTTCTATCCTAAAACCGAATATTCGACTCAGGGACATTACATGGTATTGCTGCAAGGCAATGAGGGTCTAAACCAAAAAATGCTGAAGGTTGCCTTGGTCAATGCAGCCACAGGACAAGTCGATACTGTTGAAGAACTCCCGACCTACCTGAAAGCCATCTTGCTCTCTCAGCCTCTACATTTCGGTAATTACGGCGGTATGCCCTTAAAGATTTTATGGAGCTTATGTACTCTTTTAAGTTTGTTTATTACCTTGAATGGCGCTTGGCTATGGTGGGCAAAACGTCGGCAAAAAAGCCTAAAAGGAGTCAGTAATGCAACTGTGGAATAAATCAGGCTTATTATGGCTAATGGCTGTATGCAGTATTTTAGGAATGATCGGCATGCTGCTGATGGACGGTATTGCAGATATTATTTTTCTAATGATCACCCTGCTTCCAGTTTTAATTGCAGGATGGAGAGCTTATCTTTTACAGCAACGCAAAAGATAAGCGCTTTTTACATGTTATTGATGCCTAAACTCATTAAGCATCAATATCTGCATTTAATGCATTTTCTTCAATGAAGGCACGACGTGGTTCTACATCATCACCCATTAAGCATGAGAACATACGATCTGCTTCGATCGCGTCATCAATGGTCACCTGTAACATATTACGGTTTTCAGGGTCCATGGTCGTTTCCCAAAGCTGCTCAGCGTTCATCTCACCCAAACCTTTATAGCGCTGGATCATCATACCGCGGCGCGAGTCTTGTAAAATATGCTGCCATACCTGGTGGAAATTGCTGACCTGAATACGACGCTCACCTTTTTGCAGATAAGCCCCCTCTTCAAGCAATTTAAACCAGCTCTTCGAGTTCTTCAGCAAACGTGCATACTCGGCAGAATTGAGCAAACCGGCATCAAGTAAATAAGAATGCGGTAAGTTATGCACATAGACCGTTACACGTGGCCAATAATGCGCTGATTTCTCACCTTGTGCATTTTCACGCTCAAACGCTTCCAAGCTAATTTCAGGACGCAGGCTAGGTTGCAACTTTTCAATCGCTACACGTAATTGCTCAGCCCATGCTTCAACATAGTCACGTTCATGATTATGATCGCCTTTAAAAGCATCCAGCTCCAGCAAACCATCCAGTAAACTTGCCGGATAACGTTGCGTTAAGCGCTGTAAGCTTTTTTGTGATACCTGATAATCGGCAATCACACTGGCCAATGCAGAACCATTAATCGCAGGTGCATCCGCGCTCACATGCAAGGACAGCTCATCAATCGCATTGGAGATCAGGAAGGTTTCTAATGCATCATTGTCTTTTAGATATTGCTCGTGCTTGCCTTTCTTCAATTTGTACAATGGCGGCTGGGCAATATAGATATAGCCACGCTCAACCAGTTCCGGCATTTGACGGAAGAAGAAGGTCAATAACAAGGTACGAATATGTGAACCATCCACGTCCGCATCGGTCATGATGATGATTTTGTGATAACGTAATTTATCCGGATTGTATTCTTCACGTCCGATACCACAGCCCAAAGCGGTAATTAAAGTTCCCACTTCCTGGCTGGAAATCATCTTGTCAAAACGCGCACGTTCAACGTTCAGGATCTTACCTTTCAACGGTAAAATCGCCTGCATTTTACGGTTACGACCTTGTTTGGCACTACCGCCCGCAGAGTCACCCTCGACCAGATACAGTTCCGACAATGCTGGATCTTTTTCCTGACAGTCTGCCAGTTTACCTGGCAAACCAGCGATGTCTAATGCGCTTTTACGGCGTGTCATTTCACGGGCTTTACGAGCGGCATCACGCGCACGAGCGGCATCAATAATCTTGCCAGCAATCGATTTCGCTGCTTGCGGATTTTCCAGCAGATAAGCCGAGAACTCTTTGTTCATGGCCTGCTCGACCGCAGGTTTCACTTCACTCGACACCAGTTTTTCTTTGGTTTGCGAAGAGAATTTTGGATCAGGCACTTTCACTGAAATGATGGCAGTTAAGCCTTCACGTGCATCGTCACCGGTCACGGCCACTTTTTCTTTTTTCAGTAAGCTTTCATTTTCCATGTAGCTGTTTAAGCCACGGGTCAATGCGGCACGGAAACCTGCAAGGTGAGTACCACCATCTTTTTGCGGAATATTGTTGGTAAAGCAACGCACATTCTCTTGATAGCTATCATTCCACTGCAATGCCACTTCAACGCCAATACCGTTATCTGCATCTGTGGTGAAATGGAAGATATCATTCAGATGGGTTTTACCTTCGTTAATATATTTAACGAACTCGGATAAACCACCTTCATAATCGTAAACGTGCTCAAGATTCACGCGCTCGTCACGCAATACGATACGTACACCGGCATTCAGGAATGAAAGCTCTCTTAAACGGCGTGCCAGGATATCCACACTGAAAATGGTTTGGCTAAAGGTTAATTCACTTGGCCAGAAACGCACGGTGGTACCGGATTGGTCAGTTTCACCGACAACTTTCAACGGATATTGCGGATCACCATGTGCATATTCCTGCTCATGGATTTTACCTGCGCGTTGAATGGTCAAATGCAATTTCTTAGAAAGCGCATTTACTACCGAAACACCAACGCCGTGTAAACCGCCCGAAACTTTATAGCTGTTGTCATCGAACTTACCGCCCGCATGCAGAATGGTCAGAATAACTTCTGCTGCAGACACCCCTTCTTCAGGGTGAATATCGGTTGGAATACCACGACCATTATCCGAGACACTGACCGACTCATCTTCATGAATGGTCACTAGGATTTCGTCACAATGACCTGCCAAAGCTTCATCGATGGCATTATCCACCACCTCAAACACCATATGGTGCAAACCGGTACCGTCATCGGTGTCACCGATATACATGCCCGGACGTTTACGAACCGCGTCTAATCCACGTAATACTTTAATACTAGAGGAATCATAAGCCTTTTCATTTGTTTGTTCTGTTTGAGAGACTGATTGAGACTCTGAACTCATGGTTACTCCCTAGTAAATATCTAATCTATCCAAAGATGAGGAAATAAAATTATGGCGCAGCAAGACTGACTTGGCCTTGGACAACGTGAAACAATTGAAAGGAAATCGACAAATCATGTAAGTGTTTTAATACCGACGTATGGTCTAAGGTCGTCATAAAAACCTGACTTCCTAACTGACTCAATCGCTCAATTAAACGTTGTTGTGCAGCTAAATCTAACTCTGCTGTCAGATCATCTAATAATACCACAGTTTCCTTGTTACTCGCATGTAGCATTGCAATTTGTGACAGTTTTAATGCCATGATTAACAACTTTTTTTGCCCACGTGATAACACGTCATCGGCATTGCCATACGGGGTTTTCAGGCGCAAATCTGCACGATGAGGACCATACTCGGTATAACGCCGTTCTTGGTCCCTTTGGTGCTGCTGAATCAGGTCCTGCAACAGCCCCTGTTCGGTATGAAAACCGGCATGATATTCCAGTTCAATTTCAAGATTTGGCAATAGTTGCTGCAAATCTTCCTGAAAGAACTGGTTCCATTGCTCTACGATACCGACCCGTTGCGAGTGCAAAATTTCGCCATAATCACTCAGCATTTTGTTCCACGGCTCTAAATCCGCTAGACTGAGGTTACGCCGTGTCTTTAGTAAGCTATTACGCTGTTTTAAGGCACGAGAATAATACTGCCAGGCAAAATAGAACTCAGGTTCCACGTGGAACATCAACCAGTCCAGCAATTGCCGTCTGGGTTTGGCGCCATGATCAATAATATCGGTACTTTGCGGATCAATATGTTGTAAGGGCAAAAGTTTTGCCAGTTGCCCTTGAGTGGCAATGGTATCGCCATTGACCTTGATCAGTTGCTCACCCGAAGCCAGTTTTTGCATGCCAATCCGTTCACTGGCCGACTGTGCGAAGACAATCGCATCATCAGCCTCGTACTGGATGTAGTGCTTGGGAATATGGGTGCGAAATGAGCGACCTGTGGCCAATAAATGAATGGATTCCAGAATTGAGGTCTTTCCAGAACCATTCGAGCCGTAAAAAATATTAAACGGTTGCAACTCATTGAGTGCAACCGCCTTTAAATTACGTACACGTTCGATATTTAAACGCGTGATTTGCATGCTTAAAAACTCAAATCATCAATGCCAATTACACACGCATCGGCATAACAACATAAGTCTGGTCTGGATGCGCTGGATCTTGAACAAGTACCGATTGATTTGCTTCAGTCATGCTCATTCTCACATCATCACCATCCAACACACTCAATACATCCAGGATATATTGCGCATTGAATGACATTTCCAGTGGTGCATCCTGATATTGAATTGCAATATCTTCAACCGCTTCATCTTGCTCTGGGTTATTAGCACGGAGTTGCAACGAATCCTGATTAAAATTCAGGAACACGCCACGTAATTTTTCATTACTTAAAATCGCGACACGTTGTAAAGACTGTTTAAATACATCATGCGCAATAAACACATGCTTATCACCACCTTTCGGAATAACACGGCGATAATCAGGGAATTTACCATCAATCAATTTAGTCGTGAAACGAACGGTAATATCACCCTGCTCTTTATCACGGCTTGGTGTATTAATCGTGACATTCAACAATTCACGACCAATGAGCAAGGTAAGCTGCTCATCTTCAATGCTCAACAAACGCTGCAATTCACCCACGGCTTTACGCGGTACAATGGCCTGAATCGGTGCAGCAGCAGTTGAGGATGCCAATACTTCGCACAATGCCAAACGGTGGCCATCTGTGGTTACGGTACGTAATTGATTTTGATCAATTTCCAGCAAAGTACCAGTCAGATAGAAACGTACATCCTGTACCGCCATTGCAAAGGCAGTTTTTTCAAATAAACGTTTTAATTCACGCTGAGTCACCTGAACTTGTGTGCCCTGGCTATTTTCAGTGGTGAGTAAAGGATAATCATCCGCAGGAAGCGTCCCCAACACAAAGCGGCTGTTACCCGATTTTAAAATACAACGCTGATCTTCTGTAATTTGTAGGTCAATCAAGGCTGCTGTCGGAAGTGATTTACAAATTTCGACCAGTTTACGTGCCGGAACGGTGGTCTCCCCTGCTTCCAGACAAGCACCTTCAGCTAACGTTGTGCTTGCCACCAGTTCAACTTCTAAATCAGAACCGGTAATAGTTAAGGCCTGTTGCGTGGTTTGAATTTTGACATTTGAAAGAATATTCAAGGTATGACGACGCTCTACAGCCCCGACCACATGGGATAACACATTGAGTAAACTTTCTTTAGCGATTTTCAAACGCACGATTTTATTCCTCTTACAACAGAAGCCGATATGAATGTTAGCAGTGTACTATGCTGCACTTAAAAGCAGTTTGCAACCATGAAAATTGAGTCAGCCGAGATTATGCTCAGGCCTAACTTTGTAATAAACGAAGTAAGTTTTTATAATCTTCATTAAAAATTGGATCTTCTTCACGCAAGCTGACCACTTTTTCGCAGGCATGCATCACGGTACTGTGATCTCGTCCACCAAAGGCCATACCGATTTCCGGAAAACTGTCTCCGGTTAATTCACGCGCCAATCCCATCGCCAATTGACGAGGTCGGGCATAAATACGGGTACGTTTTGGCCCAATCAGTTCTTTTAGCGGGATGCGGAAGTATTCACTGACCACACGCTGGATGTTTTCTACACTAATGGTCCGGGCACGGATCGCCAGCACGTCTTTTAAAGATTCTCTCACTACATCCAGATCGATGGCGGTCCCTTTAAATCGTGAAATTGCCACAACTTTGTTCAATGCACCTTCAAGCTCACGCACGTTTGCGACCACTTGTTGCGCAATAAACAAAGCACAGTTGCGCGGTAAATCAACGCCACTATTTTCAGCTTTTTTCAGCAAGATTTCGATACGGGTTTCAATATCGGGTGGTTCTACCCCCACCGATAATCCCCAAGAGAATCGCGATACCAGGCGTGGATCTAGTTCGGTGAGTTCTTTTGGATAACGGTCTGAAGTGAGAATAATTTGCTTGGATTCATCCAGTAAAGCATTGAAAGTATAAAAGAATTCAACAAGGCTGGCTTCTTTACCGGCAAGCAAATGAATATCATCGACCAAGAGTAAATCTAAAGAACGACAATTTTTCTTAAATTCTTCAACCTTGCCTTTCTGTAATGAACTGACAAAGTCTTGTACAAAACTTTCTGAAGTCATGTACATCACCCGTGCATTGGGTTTGGCTTGTAACAGCGCATTACCGACCGCTTGCATCAAGTGGGTTTTACCCAAACCAGTTGGGCCATACAAAAATAAAGGATTGTGCTGAGATGCACCTAATTGGGTTAATACCTTACGGCAAGTCTCAGCAGCCATCTGGTTAGAACGGCCTTCAACAAACAAAGAGAATGTAAATAACGGATTGAGTTGTCTTTTCTTCGGTATTTTCGTGACATTTTGGCTGGGTTGGACCAGATCAGATTCTTTCTTGGCTTTAACAGGCACGGCGGTGGCGGTTGGCGCACTACTTAAAGCTGCAGTGGTCGTGGCTGGTTGTTCATTCGAAGACAAAATTGTCCCTGGGCGAGAGTCGACCAAAATCTCAACCTGACGCACGCGACCTTCAGACAATTGTTCAGCAAGAATTGAAATCAATTCTAAATGGTTATCTTGAATATAACGGGTCCAATAAGGGTTCGGTGCGTATAAACGCATCACACCATCAACCTCTTCGGCAACTAAAGGACGAATCCACATCGCAAAGACGTTATCAGAGAGCTCTTGTCGCAAGCGAGTTAAGCAGTCTGTCCAGAGCATGTGCATCCCCTATATATCCATTTTTAAATTCAAAAAATAAAAATCACCAGCCCCATCTTTCGAAGGGGTCGCCATTCTAACCAAGTTATCCACATCTGTCAGGCCAATTTATGGGACTTTTGCTGAAAAAGAAAGCAGTCGTTTATAAATTTAAATTCAAAACTACCTGTGTATAACTTTTTGCACAAGCTGTGGATAATTTTAACCCTCAAGTTATCCACAATCTATAAAATTGATAAAAACATGGTTATCCACAAAGTAACTATTTGTTTATTTATATAAAAACGTCACTTTCCACAGAAAAAATCCACCCTAATAAGAATAAATTTAAATTTTAAAATTTGAATTTACTTATAGGGGTTTAACGGAATTGTGGATAACCGAGCATATCGAAATTTAAATTCAAAATCCAAGAATTAAATTTAAATCAGAAATTGAATTGTTGATAACTGTGCTATTAAGCTGTGAATATAGCTGAATGTTGATATAATATAAAGAGATAGCTTGTGTATATTTTTTGTTTTCAATAAAAGCACTTCTTTACGCGTAGCGCTATTGCTTCAAAACAGAACAAAGAAAATGTAAAGTTTTTGATTTTTCATTGACAGCGTAAACATTGCACAATAAAATCGCGGACCTTTATAGAAAGATCATTTTGGAGTTTCGAAATGAAACGTACTTTCCAACCATCTGAATTAAAGCGTAAACGCGTTCATGGTTTCCGCGCTCGTATGGCTACTAAAGCAGGTCGTCAAGTGTTAGCTCGTCGTCGTGCAAAAGGTCGTCATAGCTTAACTGTTTAATACTGTTAAGCTGACCAGACTTGGGTGATGACACTTTACAGTTTCAGTACTGAATCTCGTATTCGTTGTGCTGCTGATTATAAAAGTGTATTTGATGGTGCGCTTTTTAAAGTGCATCAGCCCCATTTCCTTTTTTTAGCAAAATTAACCGAACAGCCTAACAGCCGTTTGGGTATTGTCGTTGCTAAAAAAAAGGTACGTCGTGCTCATGAACGAAATCGAATAAAACGTCTTGCTCGGGAGAGCTTTCGTATCCATCAAGCACAATTTAATGCTGATATCGATATTGTGGTGATGCCTAAAGTAGGTATAGAAGCAATTTCAAATGAAGAATTACATCAACAATTAGATTTTGCTTGGCAAAAATTACAACGCTTAGCAAAGAAGCATTCCAAAGTCGTTGTGACATCCCTCCAGAATTAGAGATCTCCAATGGTACGTTTACTTCATTGGTTGATAAGATGTTACCAGATTGCAATTAGTCCATTATTGGGTCCTCGTTGTCGCTATATTCCCACGTGCTCGCAATATGCAATTGAAGCTTTACAAACGCATGGCGTGCTCAAAGGTGTATGGCTATCGACTCAGCGAATTTGCCGTTGTCATCCTTGGGGTGGTTCAGGCTATGATCCGGTACCTCGCAAAGCACTTCGTTTTATTTCGTTTCATCAAATAGATTCTCAAATGCATCACGTTGCTGTACCCTTTCGTGATCGTTTATTCAAGCAAAATCTCTCTAATCATTTGGGATAATAGATATGCAACAATGGGCCAGATTTGCAATTCTTGGAGCCATGTTTGTTACCGCATATTTGCTTATTTTGGCTTGGCAAAAAGACTATGGTCATGCTGCACCAGCACCGCAACAACAAGCGGCGGCTGTCACTGCACATGATGTATCTGCAGATTTGCCAAATGCTCAAAATGCAACAGCGGCTTCAGACTTGCCACAAGCAAATGTGACTGCATCACAAACCACAGAAACACCATCTGTGAGTCAGCAACTGATTTCAGTACAAACGGATCTGTATCATCTTTGGATCAATCCTAAAGGTGGTGATATCGTTCGTATTGAATTGTTAAGCCATGATGAAAGCAAAGACAGCGATAAACCGTTTGTCATGCTGGAAAGTGATGCGAAACGTACTTACGTCGCTCAATCTGGTTTGATCGGTTTGAATGGACCAGATAGCAGCCGTGGCGGACGTCCAATGTATGATGTTGAAAAAACAGCATATACCTTGGCGGATGCGAAGAGCGTTGCCTCAAAAGATGGTAAGACACATCAAGTGTTGACTGTGCCATTGGTATTTAAAACACCTGAAGGTGTGGAAGTGATCAAGTCGTTCACCTTCACCCAAGGTGATTATCCAATTACAGTGAAACATCAGGTTGTTAACCGTAGTCAGCAAAACTGGCAAGGCCAGATGTTTGGTCAGTTAAAGCGTGACAATTCTGATGATCCGGGTAAATCTTCTCAAGGTATCTTTACCCTTGGAACTTATCTGGGTGGCGCATGGGGTACACCAGACGCGCATTATAACAAGTTGAAATTCAGTAATTTTAATGATGAAAAATTGAGTGTTGAAGCCAAGGGCGGCTGGGTTGCCATGGTTCAGCATTATTTCGTCAGTGCCTGGATTCCGGGTAATCTGAAACTGACCCAAGCGGATGGCCAGCCTTATGTGGCTAAGCTTGAATCGCGTCAGTCTGCTGATCACATGAATATCATGGGCTTCACTTCCCCAGTGATCAATGTACCGGCCGGTACCTCAATGGAAGTGGATGCACAACTTTATTCTGGTCCAAAAATTCAGTCTGAACTCAAAGATTTAGCTGCGGGCTTAAACCAGACTGTAGATTACGGCTGGTTATGGCCGATTGCCAAACTCTTGTTCCTGGGCTTACAGTTCTTCCATAACATCATTGGTAACTGGGGTTGGTCAATTATCTTATTGACGATCTTGGTGAAATTGATTTTATGGCCACTTTCTTCAAAAAGTTATCGCTCAATGGCGAAAATGCGTGTGATTGCACCAGAAATGCAACGCATGAAAGAAGAATTTGGTGAAGACCGTATGCGTTTCTCTCAAGAAATGATGGCCTTATACAAGCGTGAACAAGTTAATCCATTGTCTGGTTGCTTGCCGTTATTGTTACAAATGCCGATTTTCTTGGCCTTGTACTGGGTATTGATGGAATCGGTTGAACTTCGTCATGCGCCATGGTTAGGCTGGATTCAAGACTTATCAGCAATGGATCCATGGTTTATCTTGCCGTTGATCATGGGTGTGACCATGTTCGTACAGCAAATGTTGAATCCACAACCGACTGATCCTATGCAGGCAAAAGTGTTCCGTATCATGCCAATCATGTTTACGGTATTCATGTTGTTCTTCCCTGCCGGTTTAGTGCTTTACTGGATCGTCAACAACAGTATTACCATTTTGCAACAATGGTTTATTAACAAAGGTGTCGAAAAAGACCGTCTCAACAAGGTTGAATCGAGTTCTTAAGTTCGAACTTTTACTGAATAAATCCGCTTAAGATGGTAATCTTAAGCGGATTTTTCTTTGTCTGTATTTAGGGTTCCTGTTTCATAACCCTCGTGTTTTTTAGGTGAATTTAACATGCAACATCAAACCACAATTGCTGCGATTGCTACCCCATTAGGTCGTGGTGGTGTGGGCGTGATTCGACTTTCTGGCCCTAAAGCTTATGCCATTGCTGAACAGTTGACCCAGAAAACTCTTCCTGCTGCCCGCATGGCAGGCTTCCGTCAATTCTATGATGCGGATGGTTCAGTGATGGATGAAGGCATTGTACTGTGTTTTCCAAATCCGCATTCATTTACCGGTGAGGATGTGGTGGAATTACAGGGGCATGGTGGTCCAGTTATTCAGAATGCGTTACTAGCGCGCTTACTGGATCTGGGTGCGACGGCTGCCAAGGCGGGGGAGTTTTCCATGCGTGCCTTTGAAAATGGCAAGATGGATCTGGTGCAAGCTGAAGCGATCGCCGATTTGATTGATGCAACCTCACAGGCCGCGGCACGTTCAGCGGTTCGTTCCTTACAGGGCGCCTTTTCAACCAAAATTAATACCGTTTTAGAAAAGCTGATTCACTTGCGTTTGCATGTGGAAGCGGCCATTGATTTTCCAGAAGAAGAAATTGATTTCCTTGCCGATGGCAAGATTTTAGCTTTGCTGGATGAGGTGCAGGACTCGGTCAAGGCTGTACAGCAATCTGCACGCCAAGGACAGCTGTTACGTGAAGGTTTGCAGGTGGTGATCGCAGGTAAGCCGAATGCAGGTAAATCCAGCCTGTTAAACGCGCTGGCGGGCCATGAACGGGCCATTGTGACCGATATTGCCGGAACCACCCGCGATGTATTGCATGAAAAGATCAGTTTGAACGGTTTGCCAATTACCTTAACCGATACTGCCGGTTTACGTGAAACAGGTGATATCGTCGAGCAGGAAGGGATTCGTCGTGCGATTAAAGAAATTGAACAGGCCGATTTATTACTGCTGGTCTACGATTTAAACCAGGGTGATGAACCGTTACAGCTGGCGCGCGAATATTTTGCCGATCATCTTGAACCGAAGCGTTTACTGTTGATCGGTAACAAATGCGATTTAACCGGTCAGGAGGCGACTTTAAGTGATTATCAGGGCTTCCGTCATATCAGTGTGTCTGCCAAACAGGATATGGGTGTTCAGGCGCTCATAGAAGCGATTACAGCGCATGCAGGCTTCCAGCCTGAGGAAGACACCTTTATTGCCCGAACACGTCATTTAGACGCAATGAAGCGCACTCAGCGCTATCTTGCAGAGGCGCGTGAGCAACTTGTTGTGTTTAACGCAGGTGAACTGGTGGCTGAATCATTGCGCCTGGCACAAAATGCATTGGGTGAAATCACCGGTGACTTTAGTGCCGATGATCTTCTCGGGAAGATTTTTGGTTCGTTTTGTATCGGTAAATAATTAAATTTTTTGTGCGGTTATTGAGATTGTAGCTTTAGCTTGTGTTTTGGGGCAAATTATACATCAGGTCTAAAACGGGTATCTCATCTGGTTACCTAATGTAAGTCCCTATAAGGAAAGTAAAAAATTTAGAAAAAGGAACTCTCTGTGGAAGATATTTCTTTGAAATATGCTAAATATTGGCGTAACTCTCTTGCTGATAGTATTAACGGAAGAGGGATAATACAAGAACGCGAAGCGGACAAGTTTCTCCAGATTCCATTAAACCAATTACGTCAGGAATATATTCAAAATCCTGACCTCATTGCTTCGCTGTTTGATGGACAAAATAAAGACGTCCAGACTATAGAGATTTTGGTGCGTCCAAAAGTCTATCAGTCAATACTTGAGCATACAGTTGGTAACTCGAATTTACCAGAGATTGTCACGCCTTTAATATTAAGTGCCACACTCACCCGAAAAGGCTTAATTTACCCCGCACAAAATACGTCTATACCACGTGATCTATTGGCCCCCTTGGTTGATGGTGCCTTCGTTATAGGAACAGTGTCCCAGCAGGATATTTTTTTAACCCAATATCCTCCCCCTAAACATACGTATTCTGATCCAGAAGGCTTAAAGGCTCAGAATGTTACAAGCCTATGGGATCAAAGCCTAAATCACGCAGAACAACTGCTTAAAAATGTGATGTCTGATTTATCAGAACTGGAACTTAACTTTCAACAAACTGATTATGCTTATGTTTCAGCAAAACCGCCGTTCACGACTGCGCAGATTTTATCTCTTTATGATCATATCTGTGATAAAGAGCTGCAAGTCCCTCTTTTTGATCGTTATACGAGCCAGAATACAGCTGAAGAGCCATGTATAAATGCCCAAATATCATTTGCAACTCGAATTGGGCATTCTAGTGATCAATATCCTTTGGCTCAGGCACAACGGGATGTACTCGCCCATCTAACAGCAATGCAAGAAGGGGATATTCTTGCGGTCAATGGACCACCAGGTACAGGAAAAACCACTTTATTACTGTCTGTCATTGCAATGTTATGGGCTCAGGCGACGCAACAAGAAGCAGGAGAGCCACCTGTTATCGTTGCTGCTTCTACCAACAATCAAGCCGTTACAAATATTATTGAGGCATTTGGTAAAGATTTTTCTGATGGCATATCTTTTGCCGATGGTAAATTTGCTGGTCGCTGGCTACCTGATATTAAAAGTTTCGGTGGATATTATCCTTCTCAGTATAAGCAAACAGGTCATACAAAATACCAAACTCAAGAATTTTTTGAGGAAATTGAAAATTCTGAGTACGTAAAACACGCAACGGTCCATTATTTAGCGGCAGCAAAAAACGCTTTCTCCGACTTAAATCAACCCTCTGTTAAAAACGTAGTTGAAAAACTGCAACAATACATTGCCCATGAAATCAGTCAGCTGGAAAAATTACATCAAACTTATGCTGCTTTAGAAGCAGCGAAACAGGTATTACATGATGAGCTTGGCAATGACCCGCAGGAGGCAATGTCTGCAAGATTAAAACAAGCCAATGAACTGGAGGCAGAACACCAAAATTTTATTCAGCTACAGGAGCGGCTTGAAATCTATTTGGCGCATGAACCTTTGTTCTATCGGTTGTTCTCTTGGTTTCCTCCAATTGCAGATAAACGTCGTTATCGTCTTAAACTCTTTTTAAAAGATGATTTACCGACGGGTTTTAATTTAAATCAGTTTCAGAATATAAAAGAATTGGATGCTGTGATTCAGGGGCATATCAATCAAAAGTCAATCTCACTTCAAGCCCAACATCAGCTTGTTGAAGCTGGAATGGCTGTGATAAAGACGGTTGAAACAGAAACTGAACATTGGTATCAACTGCTTCAGCGATTAAAAAGTTCTGCGACTGCAGAGCAACTTCAACGAAGTGGTTGTAATAAGCCAGAACAAGAAATTCATCTGCTTGAATGTGATTTATTGGCTGATCTGGTGATTCGCTTTCCAATTTTTTTACTGAGTACTCACTATTGGGAAGGTCGTTGGTTACTGGAAATGGAACAGCCAATAGATCCACCGACAAAAACAGGCCTCAAGGCTATACAGAAGCGTTGGCGTAGACGCATGAAATTAACCCCCTGTATTGTATCAACTTTTTATATGTTACCCAGCCATATGAAGGGCAAGCGTTACGATGGCAAAGATGGGGCAGGAAAAAATAAATATCTCGATGATTATCTATTTAATTTCATTGACTTGCTGATTGTAGATGAAGCGGGTCAGGTATTACCTGAGGTTGCTGGCGCATCGATGACATTGGCAAAAAAAGCCTTAGTTATTGGAGATACATTACAAATTGAGCCGATTTGGTCTATTCCAACGACTGTTGATATTGGCAATCTGATTCAGACTGAAATTATCAGTTCGACTAATATTCAAAATGATTATGAACAGGTGAAAGAGTTAGGGAAACTGGCTTCAACAGGAAGCGTCATGCTTACTGCGCAACAGACCTGTCGCTATCAATATGATGCTGACCTAGCTAGAGGTTTATGGTTATATGAACATCGGCGTTGTTATGACCAAATCATTGGTTATTGTAATGAGCTTTGTTATAAAGGTAAGCTCAAACCGATGCGTGGATTGGCTCCAAATAATCTATTACCCTCAATTGGATATCTGCATATAAATGGTGTATGTCAAAATAAGGCCAGTGGCAGTAAGCATAATTTGACTGAAGCAGAAACGATTGCAGCATGGCTTCTAGCGCACAAGGAAAAATTAGAGCAACATTATTATCCTAAGAAATTACATGAAATTATTGCTGTCGTGACTCCTTTTACTGGGCAAGTTACTGCCATTAAAAATGCATGCCTGAAGCATGGATTGGATACTCAAAAAACAGGTTTAACGGTCGGAACAGTTCACTCATTGCAAGGTGCGGAGCGACTTGTTATTATTTTTTCACCGACTTATTCAAAACATCTCGATGGACGTTTTATCGATAATAACAACAGTATGTTAAATGTTGCAGTTTCTCGTGCAAAAGATAGCTTTTTAGTCTTTGGTGATATGGATCTATTTGAAATTTCCAAGAAAACATCACTTAAATCTCCTCGGGGCCTATTGGCATCACTTTTATCATCAGAAGGCAAATTGCAATTCGAGCTGATCCCACGTCAGGACTTAGGGCAATCTGATTTTTTACGCTATGCAAATGAGCATGATAAATTTTTACTTGAACGTGCTTTAGCCAAGGCCACAGAGCAGGTCCAAATTGTTTCACCTTGGATAAATCTAAATCGAATTAAGGAAATTGGTGCGCTCGATGCCATGTGCCAAGCGATTCAGCGTGGAGTGAATATTACAATTTATACTGATAAGGATTTTAATGAAAAAAAATTAGGATCAGTTCAGTTAAAACAGCTGATAGCTATTTTGAATCAGTATGGTATACAAGTTTTTTGTATTCATCGAATCCATAGCAAACTGGTGCTGGTTGATGATTCAATTTATTGTGTTGGCTCATTTAATTGGTTTAGTGCATTTCGTAAAGAAACACATGAGTTTTATCGCTATGAAACCTCCTATGTTTATACTGGCGACCAGGTTGCCAAAGAAATTAAAACAGAAAGGGAAATATTGGAGCAACGGAAAATCTCAATTTATTAGTCTCCAACAGTATTTTTATCCTCTTGATTGGTTGCGCTGCCCTCTGATGTTCCACGTGAAACATCACAATCGTCGGTTGAATTTTGGTTGTTACTGCGTAAGCTGAGCTGTTTGGCCGTCCGATAATCATTACAATAGCGGCTGATTTTTGTATAGAGTGTCACTCATGTTAAAAAAAATTGGGATTTTCTCATTATTAAGTTGTGTTTCTGCACTGGGCTTTGCCAATGTCGAGACCTTAAAAAGTAATTTGAGTAAACAATATCCCAATATTCAGGTGACCAACATCCAACCGACTGCAATGAGCGGTTTATACAGTGCCAGTCTGGACAACCAGATTATCTATCTGGATGAAAGTGCCCAACATATGTTTATCGGGTCAATGGTGCGTTTAAAAGACCAGAAAAATTTGACCAAGGATCTGGTGATCCAGCAAAACACGGTGGACTGGAAACAGTTGCCTTTCAAAGATGCGATTAAAACCGTCAAAGGCAATGGTAAGCGTGAGTTGGCGGTTTTCTCCGATCCGAACTGTCCATATTGCAAGAAACTGGAAGCCGAGCTGGACAAGTTGAATGATGTGACCATCTATACCTTTATCTATCCCTTAAAAGCACAATCGGTTGCTGTGTCTCAATCAGTCTGGTGTGATGCTAACCCGGCCTATGCATGGAAAAACCTGCTGCAGAAGAATGTACAGCCGCAACAAAAAACCTGTGCGAATCCGTTAGAGCGTAATTTGCAGCTCGGTCGAAAATTAGCTGTAGATGGCACCCCGACCCTGATTTTTAGCAATGGATTTAAAATGGTCGGTGCACGAAGTGCTGCAGAGATTCAGACGATCTGGAAAGAACTCGGCCTATAAATAAAAACGCCCAATCCATTACATGAATGAATTGGGCGTATTAATCTAGACCGTTCTAGCTTTTTTTGGTGACCAGATTGTAGATAAACAAAATAATGATCGCACCAATCACAGAGGCAATGAAACCGGCTGCCGAATTTTCACCATATAGACCGAGCAAGCGACCACCGTAGGTTGCCAAGAGTGAACCTGCGATACCCAGTAAGGTGGTTACAATAAAGCCTGCTTTATCTTCACCCGGATGTAAAGCACGTGCAATTAAACCAGCAAAAAAACCAACGACGATTGCCACAATTAGAGACCACATTGTCTTTCTCCTTGTTTTAACAGTGATATTTATTACTATCCTGCTTGATACCGACAAACTTTGTCTGTAGTGGATTGCTGAGTTATGTCGTATTTTTGTGCTGGATTTAGCGGGTTTTGATTAAAGCATGGCTGAAAAAGCCGCTTTAGATGCATCACTCAGACCAGAGCATTCGACAGTTGATCTGAGCGCAAGACAAGGTGGGAACGAGACCGTTAACCGCAGGATTGGATTAAATCCCGATTTCACCAATAAATGGCAAGTGACGATATTTTTGATCAAAGTCGAGGCCATAGCCGACAATAAAGCGGTCTTCGACTTCAAAGCCCAGGAATTTTACATCCAAAGGAATTTCACGGCGTGACGGCTTGCTGACTAAAGTACATAATTCAATTGAGTTTGGATTACGGGTTTTCAGCATTTCAACCACTTTGCTGAGAGTATTGCCTGAATCGATAATATCTTCGACCACAAGCACATCTTTACCGTGAATTTCGCCGTCAAGATCTTTTAAAATTTTGACATCACGAGAGGAAACGGTTCCACCACCATAACTAGACACGGTCATAAAATCGAGTTCATGTGGTTTGTCGATGGCACGGCATAAATCTGCCATAAAAATGACTGAACCACGTAATAAGCCGATCAGTACCAGTTCTTTATCACTTTGAGCATAGTGTGCATTGATTTTGTCGCCCAGTTCTTTCACTTTGGCTTGAATCTCTTCACTTGAAATCATAATGCGCATTGCAATGGTCATCGGTAGATTCCTAAAACTTAAAAACGGGAAAATAAAAAAGGTGTTGACCTGCAACACCTCGAAATCTTGAGCTAATCTGGCAATTTTAAAACAAAATCACTTTTCATGCATCTTTTGATGACGAAGAATGTGTTTCATTTTGAGCAGACGAGCTGTCCCGTTTCAGCAGAACAGCACATCCAATCGCAATACAGAGTAAGCCAAGTCTCTGTTTATTTAAAAATTTAGTTTTGGCTATAGGCTTTTTGTCCATAGATATAAGTCGCCTCAATATTTCGGTCATCGCCCATGGTGAATAAAGCAAACAGGCTATCTTCAACCGATTTTGAACGTGACTGACGCAGTTGTTGTAATGCGGTTGGCTGGGTATTCAAGACCACGAAATCAGCTTCTTTACCGATATTAAAGTTACCAAGTTTCTCATCCAGATCCAGCGCTTTCGCCCCACCGAGTGTGGCGTGATACAGCGATTCAAAAGCTGAGAGTTTATCGCCTTGTAACTGTTGAACTTTGTATGCTTCATTCACGGTCTGCAACAGACTAAATGAAGTCCCTGCCCCAACATCCGTGCCTAAACCGACTTTTACTTGCTGTTCCCAGGTCTTTTGTAACGGGAATAAACCACTGCCCAAGAACAGGTTTGAAGTCGGACAGAAGGCAATCGCAGAGTCGGTTTCATGCATACATTTCCATTCTGCATCTTCCAGATGGACGCAATGCGCAAATACAGAACGTTGACCGGTTAAGCCATAATGATGATACACATCCAGATAGCCGTCCTGCTCAGGGAACAGCTCTTTTACCCATGCGATTTCATCTTTGTTTTCACTTAAATGGGTATGTACATAAACATCCGGATATTGCGCTTTGAGCTGGCCTGCTTGTTCCAGTTGTTCTGGTGTAGACGTTGGCGCAAAACGTGGTGTAATCGCGTATAAAGCACGGCCCTGTCCATGCCACTTCTCAATCAGGGCCTTAGAATCATCATAGGCGCTCTGTGCGGTATCACACAATGCTTCTGGTGCATGACGATCCATCATCACCTTCCCTGCGATTAAACGCATCTGGTGCTGTGCTGCGGCTTCAAATAAAGCATCCACAGATTCAGGATGTACCGTACAGAACACCAACGCGGTAGTGGTCCCGTTTTTAAGCAACTCATTGACAAAAAAATGGGCTATCTCTTGGGCATAAGCTTTGTCTTTAAACTGAATTTCGGTCGGGAAAGTATAGGTGTTGAGCCAGCTTAATAATTGTTCGCCGTAAGCACCGACCATTTCCGTTTGTGGGAAATGGATATGGGTATCAATCATGCCCGGGATGATCAATTGTTCTGGATAATGCTGGATTTCAACGTTTGCAGGAAGATGGGCTTGAGCGTCGTTCCACGTGCCAAACCAGCGAATTTTACCTTGTTCAGTGATCATTACACCGTCTTCGATATAACGGACTTGATCGGCAATTTCAGTGGCTTGAGAAACGGTCTTTTGAATATCTAAGAAGCGACCACGAATCACCGTGGTTGGGGTAGCCAAAGTCATAACAACCTACAATTTTACTTTTTTCGGTTGATTGTACCTGATTTTGCCAAATTTACTGGATTATTCGGCTAATTAATGCGCTTAAAAGGTATATAAATGTGAGCAGTAGTTTGAGTCATGTGATTGTGTCTTCAGCGACGCTGTATCTATATTTTCAATAAAAAGAAGTGCGTTTGAGAACAGTAGATGAATATTTGAAGAGCTGGATGTGTTCTGAATCATATTATTTTATTCGCCCGGCAGTGCTTATGAAAGCTATAATCAAGTGCACACTCACTTTGCTGTCATTTAGAGTTTAGAAATCAAGAGAAAATTTATGAAAAAAATAGGGTTATTTATTTTATTGGCATGCACAATTTCGGCATGCAGTTCTCACAACGAAACCTATCAAAGCACGTTTAAGCATACTCCTGAATGCCAAGCTCAGTTAATAGACATTAGCAAAGGCAATTTTAAGCTGGATGATATTGCAAAGGAGCGTTTGAGCTTTGATTTTCAAGCGGCAGATAACAATGAAGAAATTATCCAAATGAATATCGCTGAAAAACAGCCAAATGCCACCCGATCAGCTGGACGGATTAAGGTGAATAAAGCTCGAAATGAAATTTTCAACTCAACCTTTGATGATATGAATATGATTCCTATCAAGCTGGGTTCACATCCCTCTTTTATTAAAGACTGCTTTTAAAAAGTAGGTCATGATAAAAAAGGCCTGCAATGCAGGCCCTTTCTATATCCAACGGGTTATTGCGCTTGTCGCTTATTGTGTCGTAACGACAGATAAGCGGTGATAGCTAATACCAGAACGATAAAGCCTAACGAAATCCAGATTGGCATGTGGAACACATCCAGCAATAACATTTTTGCACCAATGAACAGTAAGATGATGCCCAAACCATACGGTAAGTAGTGCATTTTTGACGCTGCACCTGCCAATAAGAAGAACATCGCACGTAAACCCAAAATCGCCATTAAGTTTGCGGTTAAAACAATGAACGGGTCACTGGTCACGGCGAAAATTGCAGGAATGGAATCCACCGCAAAGATCACATCAGACGCTTCAACCAAAATCAAAACTAAAAATAAAGGCGTTGCCCATAACACACCATTCTGGCGAACGAAGAAATTGTTGCCTTCAAGCTGTGGCGTGATACGCATGTGTTTGCGTAACCATTTCAGTAACTTGATATCTTCAATATTGGTATCTTCTTCATCCTGACCTTTCAGGAATTTAAAGCCGGTGTAGACCAGGAAGGCACCGAAGATATATAGCACCCAGGAGAACTCTTGCACAAACCACGCACCAATAAAGATAAAAATGGTTCGCAGAATGATTGCACCAAGTACGCCGTAAAGCAGGATTTTACGTTGATATGCAGGCGGGATCGCAAAGGCTGCGAAAATCATTAACCAGACAAAGACGTTATCAATTGCCAGTGATTTTTCCAGCAGATAACCTGCGAAGTATTCCATAGTTTTCTGGTTGGCAATGGTCGCACCTACGGTTTGCTGTAGATAAAACCATAATCCGCCACCAAAAATCACCGCGACACTGACCCAGGCAATACTCCAGTAGGCTGCCTGTCTGATCGGCACGTCCTGATTTTGTTTTTGTTTAAAGCCTAAAAAGTCGACCAGTAGCATTACGGTGACGAGACCGAAGAATGCGACATAGAGCCATAAATTACCGATAGTTTCCATCACAACTCCCTATCTGGCAAATGGACATAAAAAAACCTCGACCAGTTGCCAGATGAATTAATACATCTGTTTCAACATGATCAAGGTCTTGCCTACACCACGATGGATTGTGATGCTCAGAGTCCGACTTTTTGCAAAGTGTAATGACGAAGCTCTGACACCTAAGGCATGCAGCGCTTAGGTCTGGAGGAGGCTACTCCCCTTGTCAACATATTCTGTATGGATATTCATATCCAAATATGCGTATAGAATTACATACTTTTAAATAATGTGCAAATATTCATCAGCAATGCTGGTTTAAAAAATTTTCAGGATTTCCGTCCGTAAAAATTGATGGCGGGGGTTATGTTTCACATTTTCATGCCAATACATGCCCATATTGATTTGAGGTAGCTCGATTGGCAAAGGATGGATATGTAAGGCTTGGGAATAATGCAAATGCTTGAGGATGCTTTGCGGGATGGTCAGAATCGCATCGGGATAATGATTCAATATCTGTAACGCCGTTGCATAGTGCTGGCAACGCAGGAAAATCTGGCGGGATAATTGCTGCCGATTGAGATAGATATCCTCGAGCAGAATCCCGGTACGCCGTGAAGACACACCAATATGCGGTGAAGACAAATACAGCGATAAATCCATATTGGCCTGCTGGGTACACACCACAAAATGGTCTTCAATCAGATTTTCAAACTGTAAACTGGCCTGATACGGTTGCACCAGATCAATGACAAAATCAATCTGTTGGGCAGAAAGATCCGCCAGCATGTTTTTACGATCCAGTTTGGAGCTCAGGAACTGAATGTCCAGATTCAGTTGCGCAAAATGATGTACCAGCTGCGGAAAAATAATCGGCTCAATTTCGTCATGAATGGCGATTTTCAAGCTGTGCAACATATCAGGCACAAAGTCCTGTTGCGGTACGGCAATACTCTGAATCGTCAATAATGCAGTTTGAATCGGCTGGGAAATTTGCTCGGCATACGGTGTAGGCAGCATTTTTTGACCGCTGCGCACGAATAACTCATCACCAAGCTGGCTACGCAAGCGTTGCAAGGCATGACTCACCGCAGACTGGCTGATACACAGCAATTGTGCCGCTTTAGAAATGCTCTTCTGTTCAAAAATCGCAATAAAAAGCGGATATAAATTAATATCGATACGATGAAAATGTCCCACTTCCAGCGGGTTGCTATTATGAATCTGATTCATAGTTTTGAATAAAATAAAATCATTTCATTCATAATAAATTTTCGCTTATGGTGATGTAAAGCAGCGAATCAGCTTTCGCCAAATTTTAGATTGAGGGAGAACAGGATGTTTGCATTATCAGCGCGTGCCCAAGATTTTATTGCACGTACGCAAGCGTTTATCCAGCAGGAAATTGAACCCGTTGAAAAAGCATTCTGGGATGAGGTACATCGTCTCAATGTCGATGGTGACTGGACCCAATGGCAATGGCCTGAACAATTACAACAATTGAAAGACAAAGCCAAAGCAGCAGGCTTATGGAACATGTTCTTACCTGATGCCGAGCTTGGTGCAGGCTTATCGGTTCAGGAATATGCACATATTGCCGAACTGACGGGACGTAGCCTGCTTGCGCCGACGGTATTTAACTGTAATGCACCCGATAGCGGCAATATGGAAGTGTTGTGGCGCTATGGTAGCGATGCGCAAAAACAGCAATGGCTACAACCCCTACTCAAGGGGGAAATTCGTTCCGTGTTCTGTATGACCGAGCCTGCGGTGGCATCCAGTGATGCGACCAATATGCAGGCCACTGCGGTGGTAGAGGGTGATGAAATCGTCTTGAATGGACGTAAATGGTGGTCATCCGGTTTAGGTGATCCCAATGCCAAAATCATTATTTTTATGGCCTATACGCCGGATCCAGGCAAAGACCGTCATCACCAGCATTCTATGGTACTGGTACCGGTCAATACCGCAGGCGTGACCATTGAACGTATGCTGCCTGTGTTTGGCGATTACGATGCACCGCATGGGCATGGACAGGTCAGCTTCGACAATGTGCGCGTGCCAGTCAGCAACTTCATTGGTGGTGCAGGACAAGGCTTTGAAATTGCGCAAGGCCGTTTAGGCCCTGGGCGTATTCATCATTGTATGCGCTGTGTTGGCGCCGCAGAGAAAGCGCTTGAACTGATGATTGACCGTGGCATGTCGCGCAAGGCTTTTGGCAAAGAACTGCTCAAGCTGGGTGGCAATCTGGAACGCGTTGCAGATGCGCGTGTGCAGATCGATCAGGCGCGTTTATTGACCTTATACGCTGCCTATAAGATGGATACGCAAGGTAATATGGCGGCATTAACTGAAATTTCGGCCATTAAAGTGGTCGCGCCAACAGTCTTGCAAAATGTGGTGGATATGGCGATTCAGATCCACGGTGGCGAAGGTGTTTCCCGTGATACACCGTTAACGGCTTTCTTTACTCAGGCGCGAAGTTTACGTTTGGCCGATGGACCTGACGAAGTCCATAAAGGCATGATTGCCAAATTAGAACTCAAAAAACGTGGCTATGGTCGTAAATAAGGATAAAAGCAAATGACAGTAATTGATATGGGCGGTCAGGTTCGTCATGGTGAGGAACTGGATATTGCAGCGGTTGAAACATGGTTAAAAAATCAGGGTGTGAATTTGCAAGGACAGGCAAAAGTCACCCAATATTCAGGTGGCGCATCTAACTGGACCTACCGTTTAGAGTATGACAATGCTGATCTGATCCTACGCCGTCCACCGAAAGGCACCAAGGCCAAATCAGCGCATGATATGGCACGTGAATACAATGTGCAGAAGTATCTGGCACCCTTCTACCCTGTGCTGCCTGAAATGATCGCGCTGTGTCAGGATGAGAGCGTGATTGGTTGTGATTTCTACGTGATGAAGCGGATTGAAGGCATTATTCCACGTGCCAATTTACCCAAAGAATTACCGCTGGATGAACAGCAAGTCCAGCAACTGTGCCTGAATGTGCTGGATAAATTGATTGAACTGCATCAAGTGCCTTATCAAGGTACAGCGCTGGAAAAACTGGGCAAAGGTGAAGGCTATTGCCGCCGTCAGGTTGAAGGTTGGGATGTGCGCTATAGCAAGGCCCTGACACCGAATGTACCTGATTTCGCGTTTGTGCGGGAATGGTTGCAACAACATATTCCGGCCGATTCCAAAACCTGTGTGATTCATAATGACTGGCGTTTTGATAATGTCATTTTAGATCCACAGCAACCGACTCAGGTGATTGGGGTACTGGACTGGGAAATGGCGACCTTAGGTGATCCGTTAATGGATTTGGGCAGTGCCCTCGCTTACTGGATTCAGGACGATGATGATGCCTTGATGAAGTCCAGCCGCCGTCAGCCGACCAATCTGAAAGGCATGCTGACGCGTCAGCAAGTGGTGGATTACTATCTGGAAAAAACAGGTTTAAAGCCTGATAACTGGGCATTTTATGAAGTATTTGGTCTGTTCCGCTTAGCCGTGATCGCGCAGCAAATCTATTACCGTTATTACCATCAGCAAACCGATAATCCAGCCTTTAAAGACTTCTGGGTCCTGATTCATGCCCTGCATATTCGTGCCCTAAAATTGATTGCACAGGACAATACACAAGCCCAGCAATTAATTCCTGAATATGGCGCAAAATTGAAGGAAATTTTAACCGCATGAGCACCATATATCTGGTACGACATGGGCAGGCGTCCTTTGGGGCGGCCAGTTATGACTTGCTCTCTGCCAAAGGCGAGCAACAGGCACAGGCAGCGGGTGAGTTTCTCAGCAAGACTTTAAAATCCTCTCCTTTGGTGGTGGCCGGTTCAATGCAGCGCCATCAACAAACGGCACAACTTGCTTTAGCGCAAGGTTTTGCAGAGGTACCGATTCACACTGAATCCAGCTGGAATGAGTTTGATCATCAGCATGTATTTGCTCAATACGAACCCCGCTTTAATCAGCCTGAATTACTCAAACAGGATGTCGCGCAAGTTGAGAACCCACGTGCCTATCTGGCGAAAATCTTTGATGGGGCGATTGAACGCTGGATTGGAGAGCAATATGACCATGAATATCATGAGACCTGGTTAGGTTTCCAAAGCCGTGTAGAAAGCGCGTTGCATGGCCTGTGTCAGCAGCTTGATGCGACACAGCAGCGTCAGGCGGTGGTGTTCAGCTCTGGTGGTGTCATTTCAGTGGCGGTGGGTCAGGTGCTGGGCTTGGATGCGAAACAGATCTTTGCGCTGAACTGGTCGATTGCCAATGCCAGTATTAGCACGCTGCGTTGGGTGGATGGTCGTTTGCAATTACTGAGTTTTAATGAACATCATTATTTAAAAGCAAATGATGCAGAACTTCTTACATGGATTTAAATAAGAATAGGTGACGGAAATGGCAAAGACAATTTTAATTACAGGTGCAAGTTCGGGTTTAGGCGCAGGTATGGCGCGTGAATTTGCCGCCAAAGGCTACAATCTAGCGCTTTGTGCACGACGTTTAGAGCGTCTGGAAACGTTACAACAGGAGTTGCAAAGCCAGTTTTCCGTTCAGGTCAAGATCAAGACCCTGGATGTGACTCATTACGATGATGTGTTTACCGTATTTAAAGCCTTTCAGCAAGAATTTGGCAGTATTGACCGCATTATTATCAATGCAGGTGTAGGTGATGGTCGCCGTATTGGGAAAGGACATTTTGAGGTGAATCGGGCGACGGCGGAGACTAACTTTATTTCTGCTCTGGCGCAATGTGAAGCCGCGGTTGAAATCTTTAGAGCGCAAAACCAAGGTCATTTGGTGGTGATTTCTTCGATGAGTGCCATGCGTGGTTTACCGAAGCATTTATCGACCTATGCGGCCAGTAAAGCAGCGGTGGCGCATTTGGCTGAGGGAATCCGTGCGGAATTGCTGGGTACACCCATTAAAGTGTCGACGATTTTCCCAGGTTATATTCGCACTGAATTGAATGAAGGCGCCAAGAAACTGCCGTTTGAAGTGGATGAGAAGACAGGAAGCAAGGCTTTGGTGAAAGCCATTGAGAAGGAGCCAGTGAAGGCGTATGTGCCACAGTGGCCATGGTTGCCAATGGGCATAGCAATGAAGATTTTGCCGTTAAAATTGGTGAATAAACTGAGTTGATGGCAATTTAAAATGCATGTGTACATATGTTTATTCGACAGGGATGTTGCTTGTCACGATCTGAATGAACATAATTTTGAAGAAATACGATACGCGGAAACGTCATCTGCAACCTGCGTGGTTTAAATGAGAGGCTGTTTCTGCGATATATGTTGATAAATGCAAGAAGAGGACAGGTTTTGCAGATGACAATGGTTTTGCCTACTTTTCCCGAAAGAAAAGTAGGGCGAGCCGCAGGCTGATCCAGAAATTAGATAAGAACTTGCAAGACTCCGTTAAGACAATAGTTTTTCAGAAAGTGCTGACTTTGATTATGACAAAGCTGTAATCAACTTTTGGTGTAAACCACCAAAACCGCCATTGGACATGATCACCACAGCATCCCCCTCACCTGCTTCATTCACCACACGGGCAATGATGTCATCGAGCGAGCGGCTGACTTCTGCTTTGTTTGCTGATGCTGCAATCACAGGTTGCAAATCCCAATCCAGACCTTCAGGTTGATACCAGATCACTTCATCCGCTAAACGGGCTGAATGTGCCAAACCATCTTTATGGCTGCCCATACGCATGGTATTTGAACGTGGTTCAATGATCGCCCATAGCTTACGTTCACCTAGACGTTTACGCGCGCCGTCCAGTGTGGTTTCAATGGCAGTTGGGTGATGGGCAAAGTCATCATAGACTTCGATGCCACGCACTGTCCCTAACAGCTCCATACGGCGTTTTACCCCACCGAAGTTGGATAAGGCTTCACATGCCTGTTCAAGGCGAACACCCACGTGTTGTGCAGCAGCAATGGTCGCTAAGGCATTGGCAACGCTATGTTGCCCGGTCATGTTCCATTTCACTTCACCGACCACGTTGCCGTGTTCAAGCACTTTAAAGTGGCTACCATCCGCACTGATCAATTCGGCAGATAACGCGGCTTGCGCATTTGGCTCTAGACTGGTACGAATCACTGGTGTCCAGCAACCCTGCTCTAAGACTTCATCAATATTGGTTTCAGTAATGGGCGCAATAATACGGCCTTCACTTGGAATGGTACGGACTAAATGATGGAACTGTTTTTGAATCGCAGCAAGATCATCGAAAATGTCGGCGTGGTCAAATTCAAGGTTGTTTAAAATCGCGGTTTTAGGATGATAATGAACGAACTTAGAACGCTTATCGAAGAATGCAGAATCATATTCATCCGCTTCGACACAGAAATATTGACCACCACCTAAACGTGCACTTTCACTAAAACCAAGTGGTACGCCGCCGATCAAGAAACCTGGATTTAAACCCGCCTGATCCAGCACCCAGGCCAGCATGGTGGTGGTAGTGGTTTTACCATGTGTACCTGCGACACCGAGTACGTGTTTGCCTTGCAGCACATGATCTGCCAGAAATTGTGGGCCAGAAATATAAGGAAGGCCTTCATTCAGCATATATTCAATCGCATCAATGCCGCGTTTCATGGCATTGCCGACAATCACCAGATCAGGATGCGGCTGTAAATGGCTACGGTCATAGCCCTGCATCAGTTCAATACCCGCATTTTCGAGTTGAGTTGACATAGGTGGATAAACATTGGCATCTGAACCTGTGACTTTATGTCCTAAATCTCGTGCTAATAGAGCCAAAGACCCCATAAATGTGCCACAAATACCCAAAATATGCAGATGCATAACGCGCCTTCTCCACTGCTCTTCATACAGCACTGATATCGTATGTATGATTGTCGTTATCAATAAAAATCAAACGCAACGATAGCAAGGCTTGCATGGAAAAGATAGTCAAAATTCGTTGTTGTTGTTTAGTTCTAATTATGCAGATGAATGCTAAAATTTGAGGGTTTTTACAAGCATATCTTCTTTGCGATTCACCCTTGATCTGGATACCAGCACATTATGTTGAGCCCTACTCTTTTAGCGTTATGTTTGTTGATTATTTCCAACTGTTTTATGACCTTGGCATGGTATGGACATCTGAAAATCCTGCATGATGCGCCGATCTGGCAAGCGATCCTGTTTAGCTGGTGTATTGCCCTGCTGGAATACAGTTTTATGATTCCTGCCACCAAGTTGCTCAACCAGCATGGCTGGAGTCTGGGGGAAATGAAGATTACCCAGGAAGTGGTGACATTAATGGTGTTTGTGCCCTTTATGATTTTTGTCTTTAAACAGCCGTTTAAGCTGGACTATATCTGGGCAATGCTGTGTTTAATGGGGTGTGTCTATTTTGTATTTCGAAACC
This sequence comes from Acinetobacter sp. 1000160, assembly GCF_000588715.1. Lineage (NCBI taxonomy): Bacteria > Pseudomonadati > Pseudomonadota > Gammaproteobacteria > Moraxellales > Moraxellaceae > Acinetobacter > Acinetobacter sp. 1000160. The sequence goes on from NZ_JFWP02000013.1 coordinate 39,972, forward strand.
AGAGCTAATCTTCGTGAAGCAGTTCACGCGTTCTTTTGTTGGGGATGCTTGAAAAAACCGCTATAATATTTGCCAATTTATTCCTTCGTGCTTGGCGTAAGTCGAGATACTTCTCTATTTTTATCATGTTTTGGAAAAGCCAATGAATGCGGTCGCAACAGATAGCCAACCTTTAGTCGGAATTATCATGGGTTCTCAATCAGATTGGGCAACCCTTGAACATACCGCTAACATGCTCAAACAGTTGGGTGTTCCTTTTGAAGCTGAAGTGGTTTCTGCGCATCGCACCCCGGACCGTTTATTTGAATATGCTGAAACAGCTCGTGATCGTGGTATTCAGGTGATTATTGCAGGCGCTGGTGGTGCGGCACATTTACCGGGGATGTGTGCGGCTAAAACTGATTTACCTGTACTGGGCGTACCGGTTAAATCATCGATTTTAAATGGTGTAGATTCATTGCTTTCAATCGTGCAAATGCCAGCAGGTATTGCGGTAGGTACTTTGGCGATTGGTCAGGCTGGTGCGACTAATGCAGCGATTATGGCAGCGCAGATTTTAGGCTTAACCCGTCCAGACATCGCTAAAAATGTAGCGGATTTCCGTACGGCACAAACAGAAAAAGTATCGAGCAATAACATTCCTGGTCAAGTATAACGGAGCTGGTCATGCATAAAACCATCGGTATTTTTGGTGGCGGACAGCTTGGACGTATGATGGCGCAAGCGGCATTGCCACTGAATATTCAATGCACCTTCTTTGAGACAGAAACGGATTGCCCTGCTGCAATTTTAGGTCCGGTATTTTCTAGCCAAAATCCGCAAGGCTTGCAAGATTTCATTGCCAGTGCGGATGTATTTAGTCTTGAATTTGAAAATACGCCTGTAGCGGATGTGGATGTTTTAACTCAAAGCAAAACCCTGCACCCGCCTCGCCTTGCGTTAGCGACTGCACAAAACCGTTTGGCTGAGAAAAGTTTGTTTGATGAGCTCAACATTCCTGTTGCGCCGTATCGTGCTGTGGAGAGCTTAGAGAGCTTAAAACAGGCGGTTGCTGATCTTGGCTTACCGATAGTCTTAAAAACCGTGACAGGTGGCTATGATGGTAAAGGTCAGTTCGTATTACGTACTGAAGATCAGATCGACACGGCTTGGGCTGAACTTGGTCCTGCAAAAAGCCTGATCGCTGAAAGCTTTGTTAAATTCAGTCGTGAAGTCTCGATTATTGCGGTGCGTGGACAAAACGGCGATGTGAAAACCTGGGCGCTGGCAGAAAACCATCATCATAACGGCATCTTGTCCCATTCGATTGTACCAGCGCCAAATAGCGTCGATTTACAGCCTGTGGCACAAGATTATATTACCCGTTTGTTAAACCACTTGAATTATGTCGGCGTGCTTACACTTGAATTGTTTGTAACCGAGCAAGGTCTCTATGCCAATGAAATGGCATGTCGTGTACATAATTCAGGTCACTGGTCGATTGAAGGTGCGATTTGCTCGCAATTTGAGAACCATATTCGTGCGGTTGCCGGTTTACCTTTGGGCTCAACGGAAGTGATACGTCCAACGGTGATGATCAATATTATTGGCCAACATCCAAAATCTGAAGATGTTTTGGCCCTGAACGGTGCGCATTTACATCTCTATAATAAGTCTGAGCGTACAGGTCGTAAGCTGGGACATATTACCTTGATGCCGAATAATTCGGATGATTTAACCGCTTTATGCCGCCAATTGGCACAAATTTTACCTGTACCATTGGCATTATCAGCAGATATGACCCTCTAAACTTATCCACAATAGCTCAAAAAAGCGATCTTCGGATCGCTTTTTTCATTCTGTGCTGTTTTTAAATTTAAAATAATAAAATTGAGCTGTTGTGGATAACTTGTTTTCGGTATTTTGAATTTAAAAATATGGGGGTAATTTGAATTTAAATATGCAGTGGATAAGTTGTTCTGCATTTTAAATTCAAAAAAGAGCGCCTGTTTTAAATTTAAAAGTTAAGGCCAGAGTAGGTTTTTAAATTTAAATCATGGGGTGTGGATATCTATTTTACCTGGAATAACAAGCTGAAAAATATAAGCTTAGCATCTTCTGGGTGTTTTGTTCGCATCATGTACTGTTTAAATCGAAGAAATGAATTTAAAAGTGGATAAGTTTTTTAAATTTAAATGCTCAAGTTATCCAGTATGGTATTTTTGAATTTAAATTAGACTTGTTGATAACTTTTAAATTTAAAATAAAGCCTGAATTATGAATTTAAAAGCAGGGTTTTAAATTTAAAAACCGAGAAATGAATTCAAAGTTACGTTTCCAAACTATACATCTTCATATAGCGTGTTAAGGTGGAGAGGAAATTTAAATTCAAAAGTTTTGGTTCAGTCATGAAACGTCATTTTTCTTTTTTTCTAGGCACTGCCTTATTTACTTTTTTCAATCAGGCGCATGCCGAGCTGGTGATTAATGGTGCAGCCGTTTCTACACCAGCTACGACCGCAGCGGTCACCAGCAATTATACGCCCAATTCTAATTTTCAGGGCTGTATTGCCAATTTGCGTTCGCAGGCCATCGCATCAGGTGTTTCTGGTTCGACCTATGATCGCTATACCCAAAATTTAACCCCGGATTATTCCGTGATTGATAAATTAAATTATCAGCCTGAATTTTCGACACCAATCTGGGATTATTTGTCTGGCCTTGTGGATAACGAGCGCGTTCAGGCAGGGCAGCAAAAATTAAATCAGCACCGTGCAGTATTGAACCGTGTCGAGCAGGCCTATGGTGTCCCTGCGGAAACGGTTGTGGCCGTGTGGGGAGTGGAAAGTAATTATGGTGATATTTCCGGTAAATATCCTTTATTACAGGCTTTAGGAACATTAAGTTGTGAAGGTCGCCGTCAAAGTTATTTCCGTGGCGAGTTTTTTGCCACCATGCGTATTTTACAGCGCGGTGATTTAACTCAGGATCAGCTATACGGTTCATGGGCTGGGGCTTTTGGTCATACCCAGTTTATGCCATCGACTTATGAACGTTTAGCGGTTGATTTTGATGGTGATGGCCGTCGTGATCTGGTTTCTAGTACCACGGATGCTTTGGCTTCAACAGCAAACTTCTTAAAACGGGCAGGGTGGCAAACCGGTATGCCATGGGGCTTTGAAGTCAAAATCCCGCAAGGCATGTCGATTTCAGGTGAAAGTCGCCGTAATAAAAAGCCATTAAATAGCTGGATTGCCCAAGGTGTGACCCGGGCCGACGGTACCGCATTGATTCAAGGTAATTTATCCGGCAGCACCCCGGCAGGACTGATTTCTCCAGCGGGCGCCAATGGTCCCGTGTTCTTGGTATTTAAGAACTTTGATGCGATTTATAGCTATAACGCCGCTGAAAGCTATGGTTTAGCCATTGCTCATCTATCTGATCGTTTACGTGGTGGTACACCATTCTTAACTTCATGGCCAACCGATGATCCGGGTACTTCACGTGCGGAACGTCGTGAAATTCAACAGTTTTTAGTACAACGCGGTTATGATATTGGGACTGTGGATGGACTGATTGGTGATAAAAGCCGTCAGGCTATTCGCCAGGAGCAAACCCGTTTAGGCTTAAATCCAACCGGACGTGCAGGGCAGCAGATTTTACGTGCTTTCCGTCAGGAACAAGCCAAACAAATGATGCAATAATTGATGCATTAAAAAAAGGTCTGCTATATGCAGACCTTTTTTATATTAAGGGGCAGGATCGAGTTTAACGGCTTCTAAAATATCGAAAATCACTGCAGTTACATCCTGACTTAAATCACGGTCATTAAAAATTTCATAAGCAGTAATAGTCACATCCGTATCACTCGGGAGTTGCTTCTGTTCTTCTTCTACCAGATGTTCGATGGGTAATAAGGTCTGTTTGACTTCCAGATGTAAAATCTCGTCATAGGCGACATTTTCATCTTCCAGCTCAACTTCTTGCTCGTTGAAATAGGGAATCAAAATGGAATGGAGAAAGGGGCTAATATCTTCAATATTCAAGAATTCGATATCACGAGTCTGCTCAATCGTACTGATGTGGTCGTTCACTTCAATTAAGATATGATAATAACTCATGCCGATCTCCATTAAGATAAATATGATGTTTTCATCCACAATAACATGAATAAATCCAAAGAATCGACCCATTCTTGTTACTAAGCAAGCGATAATCAATAAAACACCTATATTTTATAGGGATTAAGGCGCTCGAGAAAAACCCAATAATTCCAGATCGGTATCCGTCAGCTGAAAATCTTTTGCATTCTGCTCTTTAATGCGTGGATACATTAAGGATTTCGGATCTTGAGTATGTTTTAGGCCTAAAGCATGCCCAAATTCATGCGCGAGTGTTAGGCGTAAATCGTCCATGGATGAAAATTCATAAATAAAAATCTGTTGACCGTGAAACTGACCTTTATGCAGGACCTGAGGTTTAAAGGTTTGATTAAATGCCGCTACTGATTCAGTTAATTGTTGATAGAGCTGTTTCGACTGCTCTGTTTGCATATTGAATTGTTGGACCAGCTGATTATGTTCAGCAATTTTGGTCTGTAAATCGCTCGCTTGCTGTTGCAGGGTGTGTTGTTGTTGCTGCAGTCGCGCAACTTGCTTTTGATTTTGAGCGGAGGCTTTCAGATTTTGCAGGGCCTGCTGATACTTTTGCTGATTATTTTGATATTCAATCGTTTGTAATTCGAGTCGAGTCCTGGAGTCAGCGACGCTTTGTTTTAGACGCTGTAATTGCTGATTTTGCGCTAACCAATACTGTTGTTCCTGCTCAAGCTGGTTCAGATTTTCCGAGCGTTTCATGCTGCGCATTTGACGCTGATCAAATACCAAATGAATGACAAACTCTGCTTCTGGATCATAGACAAAATACTGTTGTCCGGTATCTTTTGCCCATATGGCAGCTGCCTGTTGGCTTAACTCAATCATTTGTGGTTGCGTGATATTGAGACGTGGATCCAGATCGGCAATCCGGTAGCGTAGAGGGTGCTCGCTGCTATAACGGATTTGTGTTTGAGGGGCGTTTGAGGAAATTTGGGCAAAAGCTGGCGCTGGGACCAGCATGAACACACATGTAGCCAATAAATGAGAAAAACAACGCATAAAGGGAGATAAAGCTTGAAAAAGGTCGCATTTTAATCAGTTTAAACAGGGAGTCAAATGCATCAATTGAGTGAAGGGTGAGAATTTGGGGAGATATTTCTAGAAAATGAATAAAAATACATATGTAGAAAAAAGTAAGTAAAATATGGTGGAATAAAGCAAGTTTGCAGCTAAAGTGAATAAAAAATAAAATCAGAACAGGTGTTTAATTTTTATTCTTTTTTCATGTGTGCGAGTCTAAAAAGCGTTTCTAAACTTGGCAAGACATAAAATAAAGGATGAAAAATTATTTTATTTTTCATATAAAAGCCAAAATTTAACTGATTGAAAAGTAGACAATGAGTCTAGTGGTTCCTCAATCGTTACCAAATTGGGGGGAATAATTAATACATGGCTTTCACCAGGTCTTTATCAGAATCGGTTAATGCGAACTTTTGCAGGTTCTGTTGTTGAATAATCGGGTACATCAAAGAGCTTGGATCATCGGTATGGGCAAAACCTAAGGCATGCCCAAACTCATGCGCCAGCGTTAAGCGTAGGTCATATGTGGATGAAAATTCATAAATCATGATGTGTTTGCCATCAAAATGGCCTTTGTGAAACAGACGGGGCTGAAAGATCTGATTAAACTGATTGGCAGAAGCCACCAGTTGCTGATTGCCTTGATTTAAAGCCTGAATGTCCTGATTAAGTTGTCGGCTACGTTGATTATGTCGCTGAATGTCCTGTTGCAAAGCTAAAGCTTGCTGCTGTAAGGCAGTTTGACGTTGAGCCAGTTGATCTGCCAGAACTTTTGAGGAAGAGCGCTGCTGGTTAAAGCGCTGCACATCCTGATTATATTGCTGAAATTGTGCGTTAAGTTGTGCCTGTTTATGAGCAATCAAGGCCGAATTTTGCTGAATATCCGCCTTGACCTGCTGTAATTGTTGATTCTGTTTATGCCATTGTTGCTGGTCTTGCTGCAGTTGTTGCAGGCTCTGCACGCGATCTGTACTGCGTTGTTGGCGTTCATCAAAAACCAGATTGATACTAAATTCCGCCTCTGGATCATAGATAAAATTTTGCTGGCCTGTTTCATGTTCCCAGATTTTGGCTGCTTGCTGCGTCAGTTCAAGCACTTGTTGCTGACTTAAATGAAAGCGTGGATCAATATCCGCAATACGATAATGCAGTGTTTTTTTGATGGTTTGATGCTGATGCGGATTAACCGGATTGATATTGGTCTGGGCATAGCTAAGGTGAGGGGAGAGCGTACAGAAATATACTGCAAGCATCGCCATATTCATAATACGCATAAGCCAAACTCCCCTAAATAAGGCTTATTTTTGAGCAGTATTGGATTCAGGTCAAAACGCTATCTATTTAATAAATAAAACTAAAAAGTGTGATTTTTTTCTAATAAATAAAAAAATAAATCGAATAATTTACACAATCGTAAAATCAGCAACTTGTCTGTTTTTTGTTCATAATACCAAGAGAATCAAAAGATTAAATTTATTAAGCACGGAACAGCTGTATAAATAGCGATAAAAGGCTTGATTGTTACCTTTTGTAAAATATTGATAAATTGGCAATTTTTTCTAATTTTTGATAAAAAATTGCTGCTTTGTGACATTTAATGTCTAGGCGTATTTTGAGCAAAATGTGAATGATCGCTCATTCTGGAAGGTTTTTATTTTCTCTACTTATCTGGTCTTTAACAGGTTTAAATCTGCTTCAGTAAGGCGAAAATGCGCCCTATCCTGATCTTTCATAATCGGATGCATCAATGCATGTGGATCATCAGTATGTTGTAGGCCTAAGGCATGGCCGAATTCATGCGCTAGCGTTAAACGTAGATCATCCTCAGATTCAAATTCATAAATCAGAATCTGTTTGCCATTAAATAGGCCTTTATGGAATAAATGTGGCTTAAAACGTTGTTTATATTGGTCAACGGATGCATTCAATTGCTGGTCCAGTGCATTAAGCTCATCTATTTGCTGATTGAGCTGTTGAATCTTCTGATTGTACTGGTCAATTTCCTGTTTAAGCGACTGTACATTTTGCTGCAACGCCTGTTGTCGCTGTTGAAGATCAGCTGGATTGGCGAATACCGCCGGATTTTGCCGAGCCTGTTGCTGTGCTTGCTGATAGGCCTGGATTTGCTGATTTAATTGTTGCTGTTTTAAGCCTAAAAATTGCCGGCTTTGAAGAATTTCCTGTTCAATCTGATCTAAGGATTTCTTTTTCTCTTGCCAGCGTTGCTGATTGGATTCAAGCTGGCTTAAATGTTCCCGACGTTGTTCACTCTCGATTTGACGTTCATCATAAATGAGATGTATTGCCAGCTGGGCCTTTGGATCATAAACCAGATAATCCTGTCCTGTACCGTCTTTCCAGATCTGTGCGGCTTGCTCACTGATCGCCTGCACTTGCTCAAGGCTGAGCTTAAAACGTGGATCCACCTCAGCAATACGATAGCGAAGCCGTGTATCAAAGGGTTTGCTGATACGATCGGTCAGTGAGTTAAATTTAAGCTGCGGGTGTTGGTAGGTTTGATAACCCGACCAGAACAGAAACATTGCCAATGTAACAACGAGGAGATGCTTCATTGTTTAGGTGTGCAGAATAAAGACTGATACAGGCTCGGGAGCAGGAGAATTCCCCAGATCAGTGTCGCAAAAATATTGCCCATTTCATAAAAAATAGCACCCAGACCCGATATGAATGTCCAGGAAAAACCGGGTAATAGATAAAGCAGTAACAAGGGGAAATAGCTATACAGATATAAGGTTCTTGCCCATGGTTTAAAGAAAAATAAACCCGCTAACATGATCACGGCAATAATAGCGGCTAGGCCTGAAAGCAGAATTTCCCAGTTTTGGGGTTCGGTTGCCAGCAATTCCGCTACTGTAATAGAGCGTTGATCATAGGCATCCAGAATTATGCTTAAACCAATACAAAGCAGTGAAGCAATCAATAACAGTCTAAATTTGGCTTTGCTAAGGATAGGATCATTTTTCATTTTTAGTGCTGAAAGATTTTTTAATTGCCTGAATTATACATAAAAAGAATACAGTTCCTTAACTTGTTGCAAGCGTTTGCGGAAGGGGGGAAATAAGCGGTTGATAGCACGTGCATGCCTATGATTTGGCTCAAACAGCAGATATTTAAAATAAAAAAACCGCGCGTAAGCGCGGTTTTTTTAAAGAGACAAATTATTTTTTGTCATCTTTTACTTCTGTGAACTCAGCATCTACAACGCCATCGTCCGCTTTTTGTTGTTGTCCCGCATCGCCACCTTGGAATGCATTTGGATCAAAACCTTCTGCGCCGCCAGCTGCACCTTGTGCTTGTTCATAAGCACGTTGTGTAATTGGCATCAAGATGTTTTGCAAAGCTTCAGTTTTCGCTTTGATCTCTTCAACATCATTTTCTTTAGTTGCTGCTTCAAGTTCAGAAACGGCAGTGCTTACAGCTGTTTTTTCATCTTCAGTGACTTTATCACCAAGATCTTTCACGGCTTTGTTCGAGCTTGAAATTAATGCATCAGCTTCGTTACGTGCTTTTGCAAGTTCTTCAAACTTACGGTCTTCTTCTGCATTCGCTTCAGCATCTTTGATCATTGCTTCGATTTCAGCATCAGACAAACCTGAGTTTGCTTTAATCTGGATCGATTGCTCTTTACCTGTGCTCTTATCTTTCGCTGATACTTTTAAGATACCGTCAGCGTTGATGTCGAACGATACTTCAATTTGCGGTACGCCACGTGGAGCAGGTGGGATATCGCCTAACTGGAAGTTACCCAACAATTTGTTTTGTTGAGCCATTTTACGTTCACCCTGGTAAACCGAAATGTCTACTGCAGGCTGGTTATCAGCAGCGGTAGAGAACACTTGTGATTTCTTCGCAGGAATCGTGGTGTTTTTCTCAATGATCGGAGTCAATACGCCGCCCATTGTTTCGATACCTAAAGTTAATGGTGTTACGTCTAATAAAAGCACGTCAGTTTTGTCACCAGACAATACTGCACCTTGAATTGCTGCACCAATCGCAACTGCTTCGTCAGGGTTCACGTCTTTACGTGGCTCTTTACCGAAGAATTCTTGTACTTTTTGTTGTACAAGTGGCATACGAGACTGACCACCAACCAAGATTACGTCAGAGATGTCAGAAGTCGAAAGACCTGCATCTTTAAGCGCGATACGGCAAGGCTCAATCGTACGAGCAACTAAATCAGCAACCAAACCTTCAAGTTTTGCACGAGTTACGTTGATCACTAAGTGTTTAGGACCAGTTGCATCGGCAGTGATATATGGAAGGTTGATTTCAGTTGCATTTGATGAAGAAAGCTCGATTTTTGCTTTTTCAGCAGCTTCTTTCAAACGTTGTAACGCAAGTGGATCATTTTTCAAGTTCACACTTTGTTCTTTCTTGAATTCTTCAACCAGGAATTCAATTAACGCGTTATCAAAGTCTTCACCACCAAGGAAAGTATCACCATTGGTTGATAACACTTCGATTTGTTGGTCGCCATCAAGGTCTGCGATTTCAATGATTGATACGTCAAAAGTACCACCACCTAAGTCGTAAACTGCAACTTTACGGTCGCCTTCTTTTTTGTCCATACCGAACGCAAGTGCCGCAGCAGTTGGTTCGTTAATGATACGTTTAACATCTAAACCAGCGATTTTACCCGCATCTTTAGTTGCTTGACGTTGCGCATCGTTAAAGTAAGCAGGAACAGTAATAACCGCTTCTGTAACTGTTTCACCTAAATAGTCTTCTGCAGTTTTCTTCATCTTTTTCAAGATTTCAGCAGAGATCTGTTGAGGTGCTAATTTTTTGTCGTTTACTTCAACCCAAGCATCGCCATTGTCTGCTTTGATGATTTTGTAAGGTACAAGACCGATGTCTTTTTGTACCGCTTGATCTTCATAACGACGACCGATTAAACGCTTGATCGCGAATAATGTATTTTTCGGGTTGGTTACCGCTTGACGTTTCGCGCTTTGACCCACCAAGATCTCGCCATCTTTATAGGCAATGATCGATGGAGTGGTACGTGCGCCTTCAGCGTTTTCGATTACTTTTACTTTATCGCCTTCAAGTACAGCAACACATGAGTTGGTAGTACCTAAGTCAATACCAATAATTTTTGCCATTGATTGTGTTCCTCTAAAATTTTGTTGCAATGTTTTTGCTTGTTATTCGATATGAGAGTCAATCGGTTTTTTTCAAGCATTTTTATGAAAAAAAATCAAAAAACTCTCAAATTTCTGCATTTTTGAGCAAATAAATGCTCTGCCCATCGGGATTATTGGCCCACCATCACCATTGCTGGGCGGAGTAGGCGACCATTTAAGGTATAGCCTTTCTGTAAAACAGTGCCGATTTGGTTGGCTTGGGCATTTGGATCAATCCCTACCGCCTGGTGTAAATCTGCATTGAAACCATTTTGGGTGTCTGCTTCGACTACGCCAAACTTCTCAAGCGTGGTCAATAATGATTTCAAAGTCAGCTTAACGCCTTCAAGTACCGGTGTTTCTTCTTCGCCAGCTGCCTGAATTGCACGCTCGAGGTTATCGACAGAATCGAGCAATTCTTTTGCAAACTTCTCAAGCACGGTATCTTTATGCTTTTCAGATTCACGTTGAATACGCTCTACACTTTTCTGCGCTTCATAAACCGCATTGGCAGTACGTGCTTTTTCTAATTTCAGGCTTTCTTCAAGTTTGGTGATTTGCGCTTGTAAATCTTCAACGCTAAGCTCGTTTGCCTGCTCTACACCTTCAGCTTGAGTTTGTTCAGTCTGTTGCTCATTTTGAATGTCTTGAGCTTGCTCATTGTGCTCATTAGCCATTGATGATCTCCGTTGAAAAAAGTTCTTAAACATGTACAGTCCTTTTGGCGTGAATGCTCTTAGGGTTAAACCCGAACTGCCACATCTTGGTCATTCATTGATAGGGATGAAGTATGGGCAAGCCGACAAAATTCAAGCGTTCAGGTCAATTTAAATCTTTTAATTTTGCTGATTTAAGTAAAAATTCAGGTTTTCAATCACAAAAGCAATAAATTCTTGGGTGATTTTGGGTAAATGTTGCCTTGACGCATAGACCAGCGACAAGGTCAGGTCAGGTGCAGAAAAATCTGTAAATACCTGTTGCAAACGCTGCTGCGCGATGTCCTTGCGTACCAGTAAGCTCGGGAGCATGGCAATGCCTTCAGCTTTAAGACACATCTGATAAAGCGCAATCACATCATTGCTTTTAAACGTAACATTTAATGGATAGTTCTGGGGTTGCTGATCTGTATCAAACAAGGTCCAGTACTGGTTATGGGTATGATGCGCAATACAGTCATGTTGAATCAGCTGACTGGGATGCGACAGGGGAGTGTGGTCTTGTAAATAGTGGGGATGTGCGCAAAAGGTCGATTCAATCTGGCAGACCGGTCTTGCAATTAATCCATCTGCGACTTTTTGGGTAATACGCAAAGCCAGATCGACATGTGCATCGATGAGGTCAACAGTATTCTCTGTTAAATACACATCAAAATGGATCTGGGGATAGCGCTTTTTAAATTGTTTAATACATTCATTGACACCAAGCTGAAACAGAAACAGACCACAGGTAAAACGAATGGTGCCGTTATGTTGCTCGGGCGCAGCCAAACCTTCCAGTAACTGTTGTTGCTGTAAAATATTCTCACAATACACCAGCGCTTTTTCACCAGCGGGGGTAAGCGACACCTTACGGGTATTACGTTGAAATAACCGGGTTGAAAATGTCTGCTCAAGATGTTCCAGATAGCGGGACACCATGGCTTTGGAATAATCCAGATGCTCGGCTGCTTTACTCAGATTGCCTTGTTGCGCAATACAGACAAAGACTTGAATGGCTTTTAAGGTATCCATGTTTATTATCATTGTTGCAAGATATGCAACATTTTATCTTAGTTTAGTGTGTTTCTTCAGCAATAATTGCAATTTAAAGTGTTCCTTATCAGATTGGAGACGATAAGATGAATACCAAACCTTACATCCTTGCTTTATCAGCTTTAGCCGCAACATCTGCTGCATTTGCACAAGATTTAAAAATCCAGAATTTTCTGGCTCAACCTGAGCATTTTGGCGTGACTTCAACTCTAATTGAAGGGGATAAAGAAGTTTTACTGGTCAATGCGCAATTTTCTAAATCAGAGGCATTGCGGATTGCTGCCGACATCTTGGATAGCGGTAAGACCTTAAAAACCATTTTTGTCAGTTATGGTGATCCAGATTTCTATTTTGGCTTAGACGTATTTAAACAATACTTCCCGAATGTTCAGATCATTGCGACTCCTGAAACAGTAAAACATATTCAGGATACACAAGCGTTGAAAGTTGCCTACTGGGGTCCAAAAATGGGCGCCAATGCGCCAAGTAAAATCTTTGTGCCACAAGTCTATAGCGCGAAGACTTTAAAACTCGAAAATCAGGATATCGAGATTAAAGGTAAAAAAGAACTGACTTATTTATGGATTCCGAGCGCGAAAGCTGTCGTTGGTGGTATTCCGGTATCATCGGGTATTCATTTGTGGACCGCAGATACCCCGACAGTCAAAGATCGTGCTGAAGTGGTTCAGGCTTTAGAAAATATTAAAGCCCTCAACCCGAAAGTCGTGGTCCCTGCGCATATGAAAGCAGGAGCGGCAGAAGGACTGGATGCGGTGAACTTCTCGATTGATTATTTGAAGCAATATGAGAAAGCTGTGAAAAGCACAAACAACTCGGCTGAGCTGGTGAAAAAGATGCAAACGCAGTATCCGGCGTTGGGTGAGTCGAGTAGTCTGGAACTTGGCGCCAAGGTGGTCAAAGGCGAGATGAAATGGCCTTAATTATGGGCTAATCAATGAAAACCGTGATGAAAATGCACGGTTTTTTTATATCTGCTACATTTATTTTTAATCATAATTACTTAATTGTAATCTTTTAGGACGGTTGTGCTGTGTTTCTATGAATTATAAAAAAATAAGATAACGGCTTTTTTCATTTTCTATGCCAGCAAAAATCGATGAAAGTGCTGTATTGATAAATGCTTAGCGTTTGGTGATGGTTGAGAGAATACGTGAATTAAGCAAAGAGTTGATTTAAGAAAAATTGCAAAACAATGCGGCTTACATAACAAACTGCAACTAATCCTCATCACGTCCGTGAAAAAAATTGTGAATGATAGGCATCGCAAAGACAACTTTGCTTTTTGTCATAATGAAAGGAAATACGAAATGAAAAAGTTAGCATTGATTTCTGCAGTTGTAGCTGGTGTTGCATTAACAGCTGTAGGTTGCTCGTCTCAAGCTGGTTTGGATGCTTCTGGTTCAGCTCAAACAAGTGCTAGCCCAGCAGGCGTACAAGGTGGTGTTGGTGTAGAAGCAGGTTCATCAGTTGATGTTCAACCAGGTGGTGCTTCAGCTGACGTTTCAGGTTCAGTATCAGGCTCAGCAGGCGCTGGCGCGCAATAATTTTTTATTGTTAAGTTGGCTTCGCATAAGATTGAACAACAGATGCCGCATTTAATCTTATTCATGTACTGCTATACATAACGCGAAGTTGACTTATTCATAAAAATGACACTGTTAAAGTGATATAAAACTAGAGCTCACTGATTGGTTCTAGTTTTATAGTTTTGACAATTACCGCTTAAAACAGCATTGAATTGACATAAAAACTAGCTGTGAATAAGCACTCTGGTTAATGACTTTTTAGTAATAGCCCTTTAGCGTACGACTTATTTCAAATCTTGAACTTGATCTAAGACTTTAGAAAAGCATATAGTCGAAGACAACAACAATGATGGACAGAGCGAGAGAAGGGGACAACAAGTGACAGCATTACCTCCAAAAATACAAACACTGTTAGATAAAGGTCAAGGCCCTGCTGCACGAGCGCTCGACAAGCTGCCCAAAATTGTACAAGAATCTCTAGCCAAGCTTTTAGGCTATCCTCATCAATATCCAGATCTGGATGCATTTACCAAGTGTTTGATGGCCGTTCAGATCAAGCAAGGCCGTATTGGTTTTATCGGTGATGATCCGATTGACTCCCGTCGTCAGTTTGATGCACAAATGCTGGCGATTCTGAATAAACCGACTTCGATTGAATCGGTTGAAGATATTCGTTTACCGCTCCAAAGCGGCACGGTGTTCGCCAGACATTATCATCCGGCACCCAATAAAAAATTGCCGATGCTGGTGTTTTATCATGGGGGAGGCTTTGTTGTTGGCGGCCTGGATACACATGATGAAGCCTGTCGTCTGATTGCCAAGCATGCCAAAGTACAGGTTTTAAGTATTGATTATCCGCTGGCACCTGAAGCTTCACCGCAGTTATTGATAAAATCATGTGAAGATGCGTTGGCATGGGTGTATCAAAACCGCCGTCAATTGAAAATCTATAAAAACCGTATTGCGGTTGCCGGAGACAGTGCCGGTGGAAATATCAGTACGGTAGTGGCTCAACACGCCGTCGGTAAATCTTATGCGCCACAGGCACAGTTACTGATTTATCCTGTGGTTGACTTTAAAAGCAGACATCCTTCCTTCTATGCGTATGGTGAAGGTCTGGTCCTCACTAGTAAAGATGTGGACTATGTGACAGACTATTATGCAACCCAGCAAAATGTGGCTCTGGATGATCCATTAATTTCACCAACGTATGGCAGCCTTAAAAAGCTTGCGCCCGCGTATGTGATTACAGCTGGTCATGACCTGCTGCATGATGAAGGTGCCATCTATAGTCATAAACTCAGACAAAATGGTGTTAAAGTCCAATATGTCGATTATCCAGATCAAACCCATGGTTTTATCAATTTGACCCCCGTCTCAAGCAAGGCAAAGCGTAATACCATTGAGGTAGCGAAGAACTTTAGAAAGTTCTGGGATAAACACAGTTGATTATCGAGTTAATTACCGAGCGCCGATGTTTCACGTGAAACATCGGCGCTTTGTTTCAGGTAACAAATAGAAATAGCAAAAACAGTTTTGCAAAATTAAGATGAAGATCCACAACACCTCTATTTCCAAGCTGAGAAAAGCAATGATGAAAAAGTTGTTCATGACAACAAGTTTAATTTTGGCAAGCGGTCATTTATTTGCAAATACCATGGTTGATATGAAAACCAGTATGGGGAATATTGAAATTGAGCTATTTGATGACAAGGCGCCTGTTTCAGCAAAGAACTTTGAAAGCTACGTAAAAAGTAACTTCTATACAGGCACAATCTTTCATCGCGTGATTCCTGGTTTCATGGTGCAAGGTGGTGGCCTAGAAGCCAACATGGTTGAGAAAAGCACGAAAGCGCCGATTGTGAATGAAGCAAGTAATGGTTTAAAGAATACCCGGGGTACTTTGGCCATGGCACGGACCAGTGATCCAAACTCTGCAAGCAGTCAGTTCTTCATTAATGTGGCGGATAATAACTTTTTAAACAAATCAGCGATGGATGCAGGCTACGCCGTTTTTGGTAAAGTTACTAAGGGCATGGATATTGTTGACAAGATCGTGAGTGTTCCGACTGGTAACTACGGAATGCATCAAAATGTGCCTAAACAGCCCGTTAAAATTATCAGTGTTCAGATAAAGAACAAGAAGTAAAAAGCAAAGCAGAAATATGAATAAAATATTTCTGCTTTAAATTTATATAGTTATAAGGAATTTGTTTAAATAGCACACATATTGGTGTGTAAAAAAAGAACATTCAATAAAACAATGGTTTAAAAAAGCTTGCACACTAAAAAAAATCTCCTATAATGCACACATCCCGACGCAATGAAGCAAAAATAACTTAGCTTTAACGGTTAAGTTGTTAAATATTTATTGCGTTTTATTTATCGCTGACGAGGCGATAAAGAGATCATTAAGAGAATAGAAGAACAACTTGTGTGGATTTTTACTGGTTGATCGATCGAAAATATTTCATTGATTAATTGGTTTAAATTTCTCGAAGTTTATTTGAGCAAATATTAAGTCAGTAATTGATGAGCCAAGATTTGTAGCCATAAGCTACTAATGATTTTAAACTGAAGAGTTTGATCATGGCTCAGATTGAACGCTGGCGGCAGGCTTAACACATGCAAGTCGAGCGGGGAAGGTTGCTTCGGTAACTGACCCAGCGGCGGACGGGTGAGTAATGCTTAGGAATCTGCCATTTAGTGGGGGACAACATTCCGAAAGGAATGCTAATACCGCATACGTCCTACGGGAGAAAGCAGGGGATCTTCGGACCTTGCGCTAAATGATGAGCCTAAGTCGGATTAGCTAGTTGGTGGGGTAAAGGCCTACCAAGGCGACGATCTGTAGCGGGTCTGAGAGGATGATCCGCCACACTGGGACTGAGACACGGCCCAGACTCCTACGGGAGGCAGCAGTGGGGAATATTGGACAATGGGCGCAAGCCTGATCCAGCCATGCCGCGTGTGTGAAGAAGGCCTTTTGGTTGTAAAGCACTTTAAGCGAGGAGGAGGCTCTCTTAGTTAATACCTAAGATGAGTGGACGTTACTCGCAGAATAAGCACCGGCTAACTCTGTGCCAGCAGCCGCGGTAATACAGAGGGTGCGAGCGTTAATCGGATTTACTGGGCGTAAAGCGTGCGTAGGCGGCTTTTTAAGTCGGATGTGAAATCCCCGAGCTTAACTTGGGAATTGCATTCGATACTGGGAAGCTAGAGTATGGGAGAGGATGGTAGAATTCCAGGTGTAGCGGTGAAATGCGTAGAGATCTGGAGGAATACCGATGGCGAAGGCAGCCATCTGGCCTAATACTGACGCTGAGGTACGAAAGCATGGGGAGCAAACAGGATTAGATACCCTGGTAGTCCATGCCGTAAACGATGTCTACTAGCCGTTGGGGCCTTTGAGGCTTTAGTGGCGCAGCTAACGCGATAAGTAGACCGCCTGGGGAGTACGGTCGCAAGACTAAAACTCAAATGAATTGACGGGGGCCCGCACAAGCGGTGGAGCATGTGGTTTAATTCGATGCAACGCGAAGAACCTTACCTGGCCTTGACATACTAGAAACTTTCCAGAGATGGATTGGTGCCTTCGGGAATCTAGATACAGGTGCTGCATGGCTGTCGTCAGCTCGTGTCGTGAGATGTTGGGTTAAGTCCCGCAACGAGCGCAACCCTTTTCCTTACTTGCCAGCATTTCGGATGGGAACTTTAAGGATACTGCCAGTGACAAACTGGAGGAAGGCGGGGACGACGTCAAGTCATCATGGCCCTTACGGCCAGGGCTACACACGTGCTACAATGGTCGGTACAAAGGGTTGCTACCTAGCGATAGGATGCTAATCTCAAAAAGCCGATCGTAGTCCGGATTGGAGTCTGCAACTCGACTCCATGAAGTCGGAATCGCTAGTAATCGCGGATCAGAATGCCGCGGTGAATACGTTCCCGGGCCTTGTACACACCGCCCGTCACACCATGGGAGTTTGTTGCACCAGAAGTAGCTAGCCTAACTGCAAAGAGGGCGGTTACCACGGTGTGGCCGATGACTGGGGTGAAGTCGTAACAAGGTAGCCGTAGGGGAACCTGCGGCTGGATCACCTCCTTAACGAAAGATTGGTGACCGGTAAGAATCCACAACAAGTTGTTCTTCGAAGATGTATCTGAGGGTCTGTAGCTCAGTTGGTTAGAGCACACGCTTGATAAGCGTGGGGTCACAAGTTCAAGTCTTGTCAGACCCACCAAATCTGATAGCTGAAGCTGAGATTGAGATATATCGTTCATTATGATTTTAAGCTGGGGACTTAGCTTAGTTGGTAGAGCGCCTGCTTTGCACGCAGGAGGTCAGGAGTTCGACTCTCCTAGTCTCCACCATGAATTACTTAGTAATTCTGAGCTAAATAGATTATAGAGTTTAGTGAATACAGTCCAAGTTGACTGGTTTATTAATCTCTGTGATTTATCACAGTTTACTACGCACCGACGAGGTGGTAGTTAATCATTAACAGATTAGTAGAATTGAGTCTGAAATAAATTGTTCACTCATTCTTTGATTTAAACATTTCGATGTTTAAGTTGAATGAAATGAGAACTAGCAAAAACACTGAATCAAGCGTTTTGGTATATGAATTTAGATTGAAGCTGTACGGTGATTAAGTTCACGAAACAACAAGCTGTATGAATTAATGTTTACATTGATTCTGTTGCTACACCCACTTGTAGGTGTAACGACTGTTTGGGGTTGTATAGTCAAGTAATTAAGTGCATGTGGTGGATGCCTTGGCAGTCAGAGGCGATGAAAGACGTGATAGCCTGCGAAAAGCTCCGGGGAGGCGGCAAATATCCTTTGATCCGGAGATTTCTGAATGGGGGAACCCACCCGCTAAAAGGCGGGTATCATAAGCTGAATACATAGGCTTATGAAGCGAACGAGGGGAAGTGAAACATCTCAGTACCCTTAGGAAAAGAAATCAATTGAGATTCCCTTAGTAGCGGCGAGCGAACGGGGAGCAGCCCATTAAGTTATGTGTGTTCTAGTGGAACGCTCTGGGAAGTGCGAACGTAGAGGGTGATATTCCCGTACACGAAAGGGCACACATAATGATGACGAGTAGGGCGAGGCACGTGAAACCTTGTCTGAATATGGGGGGACCATCCTCCAAGGCTAAATACTCCTGACTGACCGATAGTGAACCAGTACCGTGAGGGAAAGGCGAAAAGAACCCCTGTGAGGGGAGTGAAATAGATCCTGAAACCGCATGCATACAAGCAGTGGGAGCACCTTCGTGGTGTGACTGCGTACCTTTTGTATAATGGGTCAGCGACTTATATTCAGTAGCAAGGTTAACCGCATAGGGGAGCCGTAGAGAAATCGAGTCTTAATAGGGCGTTTAGTTGCTGGGTATAGACCCGAAACCAGGCGATCTATCCATGAGCAGGTTGAAGGTTGGGTAACACTAACTGGAGGACCGAACCCACTGTCGTTGAAAAGCCAGGGGATGACTTGTGGATAGGGGTGAAAGGCTAATCAAGCCTGGTGATAGCTGGTTCTCCCCGAAAGCTATTTAGGTAGCGCCTCGGACGAATACCATTGGGGGTAGAGCACTGTTTCGGCTAGGGGGTCATCCCGACTTACCAAACCGATGCAAACTCCGAATACCAATGAGTACTATCCGGGAGACAGACTGCGGGTGCTAACGTCCGTAGTCAAGAGGAAAACAATCCAGACCGCCAGCTAAGGCCCCAAAATCATAGTTAAGTGGGAAACGATGTGGGAAGGCATAGACAGCTAGGAGGTTGGCTTAGAAGCAGCCACCCTTTAAAGAAAGCGTAATAGCTCACTAGTCGAGTCGGCCTGCGCGGAAGATGTAACGGGGCTAAAACTATGTGCCGAAGCTGCGGATGTATACTTTAGTATACGTGGTAGGGGAGCGTTCTGTAAGCCGATGAAGGTGTATTGAGAAGTATGCTGGAGGTATCAGAAGTGCGAATGCTGACGTGAGTAACGACAAAACGGGTGAAAAACCCGTTCGCTGAAAGACCAAGGGTTCCAGTCCAACGTTAATCGGGGCTGGGTGAGTCGACCCCTAAGGCGAGGCCGAGAGGCGTAGTCGATGGGAAATTGGTTAATATTCCAATACTTCTGTGTAATGCGATGAGAGGACGGAGAAGGTTAAGTCAGCCTGGCGTTGGTTGTCCAGGTGGAAGGCTGTAGGCATGCATCTTAGGCAAATCCGGGGTGCTCTATGCTGAGAGCTGATAGCAAGCTGTACTTGTACAGTGAAGTGGCTGATACCATGCTTCCAGGAAAAGTCTCTAAGCTTCAGTTACACAGGAATCGTACCCGAAACCGACACAGGTGGTCAGGTCGAGTAGACCAAAGCGCTTGAGAGAACTCTGCTGAAGGAACTAGGCAAAATGGTACCGTAACTTCGGGAGAAGGTACGCTGCTGACGGTGATGGGACTTGCTCCCTGAGCTGTTGGCAGCCACAGAAACCAGGCCGCTGCAACTGTTTATTAAAAACATAGCACTCTGCAAACACGAAAGTGGACGTATAGGGTGTGATGCCTGCCCGGTGCTGGAAGGTTAATTGATGGGGTTAGCGTAAGCGAAGCTCTTGATCGAAGCCCCAGTAAACGGCGGCCGTAACTATAACGGTCCTAAGGTAGCGAAATTCCTTGTCGGGTAAGTTCCGACCTGCACGAATGGCATAATGATGGCGGCGCTGTCTCCAGCAGAGGCTCAGTGAAATCGAAATCGCTGTGAAGATGCAGTGTACCCGCGGCTAGACGGAAAGACCCCGTGAACCTTTACTGCAGCTTGACATTGAACTTTGACCTTACTTGTGTAGGATAGGTGGGAGGCTTTGAAGTTAGAACGCTAGTTCTAATGGAGCCGTCCTTGAAATACCACCCTGGTAATGTTGAGGTTCTAACTCTGCCCCGTAATCCGGGGCGAGGACCATGTCTGGTGGGTAGTTTGACTGGGGCGGTCTCCTCCTAAAGAGTAACGGAGGAGTACGAAGGTGCGCTCAGCGTGGTCGGAAATCACGCGTAGAGTATAAAGGCAAAAGCGCGCTTAACTGCGAGACCCACAAGTCGAGCAGGTACGAAAGTAGGTCTTAGTGATCCGGTGGTTCTGTATGGAAGGGCCATCGCTCAACGGATAAAAGGTACTCTGGGGATAACAGGCTGATACCGCCCAAGAGTTCATATCGACGGCGGTGTTTGGCACCTCGATGTCGGCTCATCTCATCCTGGGGCTGAAGCAGGTCCCAAGGGTATGGCTGTTCGCCATTTAAAGAGGTACGCGAGCTGGGTTTAGAACGTCGTGAGACAGTTCGGTCCCTATCTACCGTGGGCGCTGGAAATTTGAGAGGATCTGCTCCTAGTACGAGAGGACCAGAGTGGACGAACCTCTGGTGTACCGGTTGTGACGCCAGTCGCATCGCCGGGTAGCTATGTTCGGAAGGGATAACCGCTGAAAGCATCTAAGCGGGAAGCCTACCTCAAGATAAGATTTCCCTAGGAATTTATTCCTCTAAAGAGCCGTTCGAGACTAGGACGTTGATAGGTTGGGTGTGGAAGCACGGTGACGTGTGAAGCTGACCAATACTAATTGCTCGTGAGGCTTGACTATACAACACCCAAACAGTTGTTGTATTCAAGATAAATTCAATACATAACTTGATTTAGTGTCAAAACTAGTTACAATACGACTCAATTAACTAATCCGTTAATAACTCTTTCGGTACTAAGTGGCAAAAAACGTAAGACCACCCAAAACCAAAACAGTTTGCTGGCGACAATAGCAAGAGTGAACCACCTGATCCCTTCCCGAACTCAGAAGTGAAACCTCTTAGCGCTGATGGTAGTGTGGCACTTGCCATGTGAGAGTAAGTCATCGCCAGCTTTTAAAT
>NZ_JFWP02000014.1:0-40576 GCF_000588715.1 Acinetobacter sp. 1000160
TAAGCTACTAATGATTTTAAACTGAAGAGTTTGATCATGGCTCAGATTGAACGCTGGCGGCAGGCTTAACACATGCAAGTCGAGCGGGGAAGGTTGCTTCGGTAACTGACCCAGCGGCGGACGGGTGAGTAATGCTTAGGAATCTGCCATTTAGTGGGGGACAACATTCCGAAAGGAATGCTAATACCGCATACGTCCTACGGGAGAAAGCAGGGGATCTTCGGACCTTGCGCTAAATGATGAGCCTAAGTCGGATTAGCTAGTTGGTGGGGTAAAGGCCTACCAAGGCGACGATCTGTAGCGGGTCTGAGAGGATGATCCGCCACACTGGGACTGAGACACGGCCCAGACTCCTACGGGAGGCAGCAGTGGGGAATATTGGACAATGGGCGCAAGCCTGATCCAGCCATGCCGCGTGTGTGAAGAAGGCCTTTTGGTTGTAAAGCACTTTAAGCGAGGAGGAGGCTCTCTTAGTTAATACCTAAGATGAGTGGACGTTACTCGCAGAATAAGCACCGGCTAACTCTGTGCCAGCAGCCGCGGTAATACAGAGGGTGCGAGCGTTAATCGGATTTACTGGGCGTAAAGCGTGCGTAGGCGGCTTTTTAAGTCGGATGTGAAATCCCCGAGCTTAACTTGGGAATTGCATTCGATACTGGGAAGCTAGAGTATGGGAGAGGATGGTAGAATTCCAGGTGTAGCGGTGAAATGCGTAGAGATCTGGAGGAATACCGATGGCGAAGGCAGCCATCTGGCCTAATACTGACGCTGAGGTACGAAAGCATGGGGAGCAAACAGGATTAGATACCCTGGTAGTCCATGCCGTAAACGATGTCTACTAGCCGTTGGGGCCTTTGAGGCTTTAGTGGCGCAGCTAACGCGATAAGTAGACCGCCTGGGGAGTACGGTCGCAAGACTAAAACTCAAATGAATTGACGGGGGCCCGCACAAGCGGTGGAGCATGTGGTTTAATTCGATGCAACGCGAAGAACCTTACCTGGCCTTGACATACTAGAAACTTTCCAGAGATGGATTGGTGCCTTCGGGAATCTAGATACAGGTGCTGCATGGCTGTCGTCAGCTCGTGTCGTGAGATGTTGGGTTAAGTCCCGCAACGAGCGCAACCCTTTTCCTTACTTGCCAGCATTTCGGATGGGAACTTTAAGGATACTGCCAGTGACAAACTGGAGGAAGGCGGGGACGACGTCAAGTCATCATGGCCCTTACGGCCAGGGCTACACACGTGCTACAATGGTCGGTACAAAGGGTTGCTACCTAGCGATAGGATGCTAATCTCAAAAAGCCGATCGTAGTCCGGATTGGAGTCTGCAACTCGACTCCATGAAGTCGGAATCGCTAGTAATCGCGGATCAGAATGCCGCGGTGAATACGTTCCCGGGCCTTGTACACACCGCCCGTCACACCATGGGAGTTTGTTGCACCAGAAGTAGCTAGCCTAACTGCAAAGAGGGCGGTTACCACGGTGTGGCCGATGACTGGGGTGAAGTCGTAACAAGGTAGCCGTAGGGGAACCTGCGGCTGGATCACCTCCTTAACGAAAGATTGGTGACCGGTAAGAATCCACAACAAGTTGTTCTTCGAAGATGTATCTGAGGGTCTGTAGCTCAGTTGGTTAGAGCACACGCTTGATAAGCGTGGGGTCACAAGTTCAAGTCTTGTCAGACCCACCAAATCTGATAGCTGAAGCTGAGATTGAGATATATCGTTCATTATGATTTTAAGCTGGGGACTTAGCTTAGTTGGTAGAGCGCCTGCTTTGCACGCAGGAGGTCAGGAGTTCGACTCTCCTAGTCTCCACCATGAATTACTTAGTAATTCTGAGCTAAATAGATTATAGAGTTTAGTGAATACAGTCCAAGTTGACTGGTTTATTAATCTCTGTGATTTATCACAGTTTACTACGCACCGACGAGGTGGTAGTTAATCATTAACAGATTAGTAGAATTGAGTCTGAAATAAATTGTTCACTCATTCTTTGATTTAAACATTTCGATGTTTAAGTTGAATGAAATGAGAACTAGCAAAAACACTGAATCAAGCGTTTTGGTATATGAATTTAGATTGAAGCTGTACGGTGATTAAGTTCACGAAACAACAAGCTGTATGAATTAATGTTTACATTGATTCTGTTGCTACACCCACTTGTAGGTGTAACGACTGTTTGGGGTTGTATAGTCAAGTAATTAAGTGCATGTGGTGGATGCCTTGGCAGTCAGAGGCGATGAAAGACGTGATAGCCTGCGAAAAGCTCCGGGGAGGCGGCAAATATCCTTTGATCCGGAGATTTCTGAATGGGGGAACCCACCCGCTAAAAGGCGGGTATCATAAGCTGAATACATAGGCTTATGAAGCGAACGAGGGGAAGTGAAACATCTCAGTACCCTTAGGAAAAGAAATCAATTGAGATTCCCTTAGTAGCGGCGAGCGAACGGGGAGCAGCCCATTAAGTTATGTGTGTTCTAGTGGAACGCTCTGGGAAGTGCGAACGTAGAGGGTGATATTCCCGTACACGAAAGGGCACACATAATGATGACGAGTAGGGCGAGGCACGTGAAACCTTGTCTGAATATGGGGGGACCATCCTCCAAGGCTAAATACTCCTGACTGACCGATAGTGAACCAGTACCGTGAGGGAAAGGCGAAAAGAACCCCTGTGAGGGGAGTGAAATAGATCCTGAAACCGCATGCATACAAGCAGTGGGAGCACCTTCGTGGTGTGACTGCGTACCTTTTGTATAATGGGTCAGCGACTTATATTCAGTAGCAAGGTTAACCGCATAGGGGAGCCGTAGAGAAATCGAGTCTTAATAGGGCGTTTAGTTGCTGGGTATAGACCCGAAACCAGGCGATCTATCCATGAGCAGGTTGAAGGTTGGGTAACACTAACTGGAGGACCGAACCCACTGTCGTTGAAAAGCCAGGGGATGACTTGTGGATAGGGGTGAAAGGCTAATCAAGCCTGGTGATAGCTGGTTCTCCCCGAAAGCTATTTAGGTAGCGCCTCGGACGAATACCATTGGGGGTAGAGCACTGTTTCGGCTAGGGGGTCATCCCGACTTACCAAACCGATGCAAACTCCGAATACCAATGAGTACTATCCGGGAGACAGACTGCGGGTGCTAACGTCCGTAGTCAAGAGGAAAACAATCCAGACCGCCAGCTAAGGCCCCAAAATCATAGTTAAGTGGGAAACGATGTGGGAAGGCATAGACAGCTAGGAGGTTGGCTTAGAAGCAGCCACCCTTTAAAGAAAGCGTAATAGCTCACTAGTCGAGTCGGCCTGCGCGGAAGATGTAACGGGGCTAAAACTATGTGCCGAAGCTGCGGATGTATACTTTAGTATACGTGGTAGGGGAGCGTTCTGTAAGCCGATGAAGGTGTATTGAGAAGTATGCTGGAGGTATCAGAAGTGCGAATGCTGACGTGAGTAACGACAAAACGGGTGAAAAACCCGTTCGCTGAAAGACCAAGGGTTCCAGTCCAACGTTAATCGGGGCTGGGTGAGTCGACCCCTAAGGCGAGGCCGAGAGGCGTAGTCGATGGGAAATTGGTTAATATTCCAATACTTCTGTGTAATGCGATGAGAGGACGGAGAAGGTTAAGTCAGCCTGGCGTTGGTTGTCCAGGTGGAAGGCTGTAGGCATGCATCTTAGGCAAATCCGGGGTGCTCTATGCTGAGAGCTGATAGCAAGCTGTACTTGTACAGTGAAGTGGCTGATACCATGCTTCCAGGAAAAGTCTCTAAGCTTCAGTTACACAGGAATCGTACCCGAAACCGACACAGGTGGTCAGGTCGAGTAGACCAAAGCGCTTGAGAGAACTCTGCTGAAGGAACTAGGCAAAATGGTACCGTAACTTCGGGAGAAGGTACGCTGCTGACGGTGATGGGACTTGCTCCCTGAGCTGTTGGCAGCCACAGAAACCAGGCCGCTGCAACTGTTTATTAAAAACATAGCACTCTGCAAACACGAAAGTGGACGTATAGGGTGTGATGCCTGCCCGGTGCTGGAAGGTTAATTGATGGGGTTAGCGTAAGCGAAGCTCTTGATCGAAGCCCCAGTAAACGGCGGCCGTAACTATAACGGTCCTAAGGTAGCGAAATTCCTTGTCGGGTAAGTTCCGACCTGCACGAATGGCATAATGATGGCGGCGCTGTCTCCAGCAGAGGCTCAGTGAAATCGAAATCGCTGTGAAGATGCAGTGTACCCGCGGCTAGACGGAAAGACCCCGTGAACCTTTACTGCAGCTTGACATTGAACTTTGACCTTACTTGTGTAGGATAGGTGGGAGGCTTTGAAGTTAGAACGCTAGTTCTAATGGAGCCGTCCTTGAAATACCACCCTGGTAATGTTGAGGTTCTAACTCTGCCCCGTAATCCGGGGCGAGGACCATGTCTGGTGGGTAGTTTGACTGGGGCGGTCTCCTCCTAAAGAGTAACGGAGGAGTACGAAGGTGCGCTCAGCGTGGTCGGAAATCACGCGTAGAGTATAAAGGCAAAAGCGCGCTTAACTGCGAGACCCACAAGTCGAGCAGGTACGAAAGTAGGTCTTAGTGATCCGGTGGTTCTGTATGGAAGGGCCATCGCTCAACGGATAAAAGGTACTCTGGGGATAACAGGCTGATACCGCCCAAGAGTTCATATCGACGGCGGTGTTTGGCACCTCGATGTCGGCTCATCTCATCCTGGGGCTGAAGCAGGTCCCAAGGGTATGGCTGTTCGCCATTTAAAGAGGTACGCGAGCTGGGTTTAGAACGTCGTGAGACAGTTCGGTCCCTATCTACCGTGGGCGCTGGAAATTTGAGAGGATCTGCTCCTAGTACGAGAGGACCAGAGTGGACGAACCTCTGGTGTACCGGTTGTGACGCCAGTCGCATCGCCGGGTAGCTATGTTCGGAAGGGATAACCGCTGAAAGCATCTAAGCGGGAAGCCTACCTCAAGATAAGATTTCCCTAGGAATTTATTCCTCTAAAGAGCCGTTCGAGACTAGGACGTTGATAGGTTGGGTGTGGAAGCACGGTGACGTGTGAAGCTGACCAATACTAATTGCTCGTGAGGCTTGACTATACAACACCCAAACAGTTGTTGTATTCAAGATAAATTCAATACATAACTTGATTTAGTGTCAAAACTAGTTACAATACGACTCAATTAACTAATCCGTTAATAACTCTTTCGGTACTAAGTGGCAAAAAACGTAAGACCACCCAAAACCAAAACAGTTTGCTGGCGACAATAGCAAGAGTGAACCACCTGATCCCTTCCCGAACTCAGAAGTGAAACCTCTTAGCGCTGATGGTAGTGTGGCACTTGCCATGTGAGAGTAAGTCATCGCCAGCTTTTAAATCTAAACACCCCTAACCTGACGGTTGGGGGTGTTTTTTTATTGCGCGAAGGAAAGAAAATTGAATAAAAATTAGTTAAATTCGTATTGCCTTTGAGTTTAACTATAGAATATAAAGTAAATTTAAGCAGAAATCATGATAGAAGATTATTTTAAGCCTTTGACTTTACAGGTGGATTCAGGAGGCTCTACAGCAGATTCATTTTATTATGCTGCAAAGGCATTGGAAGACAGCAAAGAGAATATTTTGGGATTTGGTATTGGTGGTAGTAAGTTACCAATTCTATATCTCTATCGCCACAGCATCGAATTATATTTAAAATCAGTAATTACTTTGATTTATTGAATATGCCCTTCTGATGAAAAGATGAAGTCAGGTGATAACTTACCTTTATTGTTGGAAAATGATAAGGAAAAGAAAATTTTTAATGTACATTCAATTAATACATTATTTGAAAATTTTCTAAGGCTTCTTGCAGAAAATCAAAGTTATATTGGGGAAAAGTGTGAAACTAATTGGTTGGATATTCCTCATGATCTTTATGACCTTGTAAAGTCTATTGAGGCATTTGATAAGAACTCCACTATGTTTAGATATCCAATAACAATGAATTCCGATTTAGACTATGAAAAATCTACTTTTAAGAATTATAGTTTTCCTAGTAATTTAAATGAGTTGGATAAAAGACCTAATCGGTCTAAAGTTTTTTTATTAGTAGAAAATCAAAATAATGAAATTATAGAGTCGTATGTAAGTGATGAAGATGTATTAAATGATATTCACAAAACTTTGCATGAGTTAACAGAGCAATTCATGGGACTTCACTTTGGACTTAAATATGAGTTAACTAAGTAAAAAATCTCTGCTATTTAATAGTTTTTATGATTCTTAGTAAAGATCATGTGTCTGCCTGTTTTTTGAACGAATAAGTCAATTGAAAAGGTTTTTCCTTGTATGCGTAAACATTGCTTTTATGTTATAAATATTTTTATAGGCATGTTTTTTGCTTATCTAAATAAAAGGAAAGACTATGAAATTATCTGTTGGATTGAAAGTTGCGAACAGTTTATCGTTAACGCCTCAATTACAACAGGCCATACGTCTTTTACAACTCTCAAGCTTAGAGCTCGAACAAGAAATTCAGATCCAGTTAGACAGTAATCCATTGCTTGAAAAAATAGAAGAGATGGGGACCGTAGAAAGTCTTTCGGCGCTAGAAGTAGCAGAGACAGGAGACTTAACGACTGAGCTGAATGCTGATCATCTTCCAAATGACTTACCTGTAGATACTGAGTGGGATGATATTTATACCCATCAATCCACTGCTTTGGCTTCACCAGAATACGAAGAAAGAGAAGACAATCGCCAAGCACAAATGAGTTTGAAAGAGCATATTTTAGATCAGGTTAATCTGTTACATTTTTCGAAAGTCGATAAGCTTATTGCATATTGCATTGTTGATTCTCTGGATGATAAAGGTTTCCTGGATGCGGAACTAGAAGATATTCTGCTTGCTGTTTCTCGGTTGTTGCAGGAGATAGAAAGTGATGAAGAAGTTGAGGAAGATGAAATTATTGTTGTTTTAAAACATATTCAACGTTTGGATCCTATCGGGGTTGGTTCAAGAAACTTGGCGGAATGTTTGAAGATCCAGCTTGAAACTGTTCATGAGAAAGTTCCTTATGTCGCAGAAGCCAAGAATTTACTAAAATATTATGAATTATTGATCTCTAATGATTTGAACAAATTATTAAAGCAAACAGGTTTGACCAAAGAACAGTTAACAAGTGCCGTCGATTTACTCAAGACCCTCAAGCCTTATCCTGGATTAGAGTTCAACCAACAGGAGTCTGAATATCAGGTTCCCGATGTCGTCGTTTCTAAAAAGGATTTGCATTGGCAGGTACAGCTCAATCCCGATGTTCTGCCTAAATTACGGATCAATTCATTTTACTCAGGTATGATTCGTCGTGCAGATCAGAGTGATGACAATGTTTATTTAAGAAATCAAATGCTGGAAGCGAAAAACTTTATCAAGAGTATTGATGAACGTCATAAAACCTTATTAAAGGTTGCAACCTGTATTGTTGAGCATCAACGCGCCTTTTTGGAGCAAGGTCCAGAGGCAATGAAGCCTTTAGTGCTCCGTGATGTAGCAGAAGAAGTTGAGCTACATGAATCTACCGTTTCCCGGGTTACGACTAATAAATATATGCTGACTCCGCGTGGTTTATTTGAATTGAAATATTTCTTTTCAAGTCATGTGGGGACAACAACAGGCGGGGAGGCGTCATCAACTGCGATTCGTGCCATGATTAAAAAGCTGGTTTCTAATGAAAATCCACGTAAACCTTTGTCGGATAATGCAATTGCCGAGATGCTGAAAAAAGAAGGGATTGAGGTGGCTCGGCGGACCGTTGCGAAATATCGTGAATCGTTACATATTCCTTCATCTTCTGAAAGAAAAGTCTTGATCTAAATTTTAAGGTGTGACTATTCTATTGGTTCATTATTACGGAATAATGAATTTTTTTAATGATCACTAGAGGAATCGCTGAAATGATTTAATGGATATTGAACCACTGATGTGCATTAAATTTGCTTGAGCGATTGCTTGTATCCTGAGAAAAAGGTGAGGGATAGAATTATGCAAATAACAATTCGTGGACACCATTTAACCATTACACCAGCAATTGAAGAAAATATAAAAGAAAAGTTTAGTCAAATGACCAAGCATCTGGATCAAGTGAATAGTATGCAGATCAAGCTGGCTAAAGATCATCAAATTGACAAACGTTCACACAAAGGAAGTGCAAACCATATTGCTGAGGCAATTATACGTTTGCCAGGGGTGGAACTGTTTGCCCAGGCGACAGCCGATGATATGTATACCTCGATTCGGAAATTGACCGATAAATTAAAACGTCAGCTTGCAAAACATCGGAAAATCCAGTGTTCGTACCAGCATGAACTGGCACTTTTGAGTTAATTTTTATTTTTATATAAGAGGCTTTTTGTGAAGCCTCTTTTTTTATTGATAAAAAAAGAAACTGCTTACTGAATTATGTGAAAAAGTTATAGTAAAATAGCGCGTTTTACACCAATGGTTGTATAAGAGGTCTTGGAATGAATAGTGAGCAGCTCACGCAAATTTTAAAAGAAGCTTTCCCTGAAGCAGAAGTAGCGGTGAGCGGACAAGCTGGCAAATTTGACCTGCGTATTGTTGATGATCAGTTTGAAGGTAAACGTACCGTTGCTCGTCAACAATCGGTTTATGCACCTCTAAATTCTTATATCGCGAGTGGTGCAGTTCACGCAGTCACGATTCGTGCAATGACAAAAGACGAATGGCGCAAAGCAAGCCTTTTCGGAGCTTAAATATTAATGGATAAGTTTTTAATTACGGGCGGTGTTAAGCTCGAGGGTGAAGTGCGCATTTCGGGTGCTAAAAATGCGGCATTGCCTTTACTTGCAGCAATGATTCTTGCTGATTCTCCGATTACGTTAACCAATGTACCGAACTTAAAAGATGTAAATACATTGGTTAAGTTGATTGCTGGCCTTGGCGTGACCATGAGCTATGAAGGTGAGACGGTTTGTGCTGATGCTTCAACATTAGACAACCAGTTTGCACCTTATGAACTTGTACGAACTATGCGTGCATCTATCCTAGTGCTTGGCCCGTTGTTGGCGCGCTATGGCAACGCCAAGGTGTCTTTACCGGGCGGTTGTGCTATCGGCTCGCGTCCAGTCGACCAACATCTCAAAGCTTTAGAAGCTTTGGGTGCGCATATTGAAGTGGAAAATGGTTATGTCCATGCTTCAGTAGATGGTCGCTTAAAAGGCGGTGAAGTTGTTTTTGATATGGTGACCGTTGGTGGAACCGAAAACATCTTGATGGCTGCGGCCTTGGCTGATGGTGTGACTACGATTCGTAACGCTGCTCGTGAACCTGAAATTACCGATCTTGCGCAAATGTTGATCAAGATGGGTGCCAAGATTGAAGGTCTCGACACCGATACACTGGTGGTAACAGGTGTGGAAAGTCTGCATGGCTGTGAATACGCAGTGGTTGCTGACCGTATTGAAACCGGTTCATATTTAGCTGCTGCTGCCATTACCGGTGGCCGAGTGAAAACTACGCATACCGATCCTGCATTGCTCGAAGCAGTATTGGATAAGTTTGAAGAAATGGGTGCAGAAGTCACGCGTGGTGATGACTGGATCGAACTGGACATGCAAGGTAAACGTCCGAAAGCGGTGAGTTTTAGAACATTACCGCATCCAGATTTTCCAACTGATATGCAGGCTCAATTGATGGCGGTGAATGCGATTGGTCGTGGTTTTGCAACGATTTCAGAAACGATTTTTGAAAACCGTTTCATGCATGTCCCGGAACTTTCACGTATGGGTGCCAATATTCAGGTGGAAGGACATGATGCGGTGGTTACTGGTGTGGAAACACTGCAAGCTGCCCCTGTCATGGCGACGGATTTACGTGCTTCATTTTCACTGGTTTTAGCGGCTTTGGTTGCTGAAGGCGAAACACTGGTTGACCGTATCTATCACATTGATCGTGGCTACGAACATGTGGAAGAAAAATTGCAAAGTTTAGGTGCTCAGATTAAGCGAGTAAAAGGATGAATGACTTAAGAAACGATGATCCAAATTTTGACGTAATGGGTAATTTTGATCATGGTTTAACTTTAGCACTCAGTAAAGGTCGTATCTTAAAGGAAACTTTACCCTTGCTTGAAAAGGCGGGTATTAATTTACTTGAAGATCCGGATAAATCACGCAAACTGATTTTTCCTACCACGCACAAGAAAGTCCGTATTTTGATTTTACGTGCTTCTGATGTACCGACTTATGTTGAGAATGGTGCAGCAGACTTTGGTGTCGCGGGTAAAGATGTGTTGATGGAACATGGTGCCCAACATGTGTATGAGTTGCTTGATCTGAAAATTGCCAATTGTAAGTTAATGACGGCGGGGAAAGTCGGTATGGAACGTCCAAAAGGCCGCTTAAAGATTGCGACCAAATACGTCAACTTAACCCGCCAATATTATGCAAGCCTCGGTGAGCAGGTGGATGTGATTAAGCTATACGGATCAATGGAGCTTGCGCCTTTGGTTGGTTTAGGTGATTACATTGTCGATGTAGTGGATACGGGTAATACTTTACGTGCCAATGGCTTGGAGCCGTTGGAAGAAATTTGCAAGGTTTCTTCTCGTCTGATTGTGAACAAAGCCAGCTTTAAACGTAAACAAGCTGTTTTAAATCCGATTTTGACGCAACTTGAAGAAGCGATTAAAGCACGTCAAAACTGATTGTTGTTCATCAAATTAAGAAACCGTTCTCATGAGCGGTTTTTTTACATTTGAAGATTGTGTGGGAGATATAACACCTTTGTTTCTGAGCTGAGGCTATGTTAAAAAAGCTAATGATGTGTTGAAAATGTCAGGAACAATGAAAAATCCACAGCAGCGTAAACAAGAATCTATTCTAAAATTAAAAGCTAAAGCCATACCTTATATTGACTGGTTGCCGCATATTGAATCAAGTGATGATGTAATCCAGCGCTCCGCTGAGCGCATTGCCAAGCGTGCGATCGCATGTTTACTGATGATTCAGGTGGCATGTGATCTAGATCAAAACCAATTTGATCAAGAAACAGAAGATTTTATTGTCGATCTATTGAATAAATTTGCAGTCACTGATGAATTAACTGTTAAAGAAAAAAACATATTGAATCGAAATGCTTCGCAGCAAGAGATTGTCAACATGGTCTGGAAGTATGAAGCCTATTGGGTGTTGCTATGGGCATTGGGGATTGTCGAAGAGTTGAAATATCCAGATGAAATCGCAGATTGTGATTTTGCCATTCAGGTGGTATCAGGCTGTGATTCATTGCAGGAATTTATGCAGCAGGTGAAATTAAGAAATATTGAAGAGATTCTGGATGAGGTAGATCTGATCTATCGTTATGACTGGGCATGTGTTAATGCGCGATTAAAACAGCAGCATGCACCTGCAAATTTAAATGCTTCCATCGTTCTGGAGCGTCATGGCGCTTTAAACTGGCTGATACAGGCCGATGCGGATTGGGATAATCCGGATGTAAGTACTTAAAACTTATAGATCTCTTATCATTAAATGTTTTTTCCTATAAAAGCTGCGGAAATGCTGATGTTATCTTGCCCACAAGCGTACTGAAAAAGAGTAAACTTAGCGTTCTCTTTTTCGCCTTGTGGGTAAATTGATGCGACGTTTATCGACTCAGGATCAAAATTTTAAACAGACATTTGCTGAACTTTTAGCATTTGAAACCGTGAATGATCCTCAACTTATACAAACTGTAGATCAGATTATTGCTGATGTTCGTCAGCATGGTGATGATCATGTGCTTAAACTAACGCAACAGTTTGATCGACATCCCGCGCATCAATTCTCTGAATTAGAACTGACTCAGGCACAGCTCAAAACGGCATTTGAAGGCTTAAGTCTTGAAATTCGTGAAGCACTGGAACTGGCAGCAAAACGTATCCGTTCGTTCCATCAGGCACAAAAGCAGGAAGGCTGGACCTATGTTGATGAGCTGGGTAATACCTTAGGCCAGAAAGTCACAGCACTGGACCGTGTCGGAATTTATGTACCGGGTGGCTTAGCGTCATATCCTTCATCGGTGTTAATGAATGCGTTGCCAGCACATGTCGCGGGTGTCCCAGAAATTATCATGGTGGTTCCTGCACCAAATGGTGAACTGAATCCATTGGTATTAGCTGCAGCTTATTTGGCTGGGGTAAGCCGCGTATTTACCATTGGTGGTGCACAAGCTGTGGCGGCATTGGCTTATGGGACACAAACCATTCCTGCGGTGGATAAAATTACAGGACCAGGCAACCGCTTTGTTGCAGCCGCAAAACGTGCGGTGTTTGGCCAAGTCGGTATTGATATGATTGCAGGACCTTCGGAAATTCTGGTCTATGCCGAAGGTGAAAATAATGCGGAATGGTTGGCCATGGATGTGTTGTCTCAAGCAGAGCATGACACCGTTGCACAAGCGATTTTTATTACCCCTGACGAAGCATTGCTCAATGCCGTTGAAGCTGCGATTGAAAAGCATTTAAGTGAATTGCCAAAAGCAGAAATTGCCAGAACCTCGATTCAAAATCGCGGTGCATTGGTGCTGGTAAAAGACCGTACTGAAGCAGTTGAACTGATTAATCAGGTGGCACCAGAGCATCTGGAGTTATGTCTTGATGATGCAGAGTTGATGAGTCAGGAGATTCGTCATGCTGGGGCAATCTTTATGGGACGTTATACGCCAGAAGCCATTGGTGATTATTGCGCGGGGCCAAACCATGTCCTGCCGACGTCGGGCACAGCACGTTTTTCTTCGCCACTCGGTGTTTATGATTTCCAGAAGCGTTCTAGCTTGATCATGTGCTCTGAAGAGGGTGTAAAAAGCTTGGCAAAAGCAGCTGATGTGTTGGCAGTGCAAGAAAATCTTGATGCTCATGCGCGCTCAGCCCGTTATCGTTACCAATAACTGATTCAAAGATTGATAGGGGCTGGTTAGCCCCTTTTTTAGGATACATGAGAGTAGAACAATGACGTTTACAGCAGAACAGATGCGTTTTTGGAGTCCAGAGGTTCGTGAATTAGAGCCTTATGTACCGGGTGAGCAACCTAAGATTCAGAACTTACTCAAACTGAATACCAATGAAAATCCCTATCCGCCATCACCAAAAGTGGTGCAGGCTGTTCAAGCCGTTTTAACTGAACAGGCCGATGCTTTGCGTTTATATCCAGATCCTGACGCAACCGCTTTAAAGCAGGCGATTGCCAAGCAGCAGCATGTTGATGTAACTCAAGTGTTTGTTGGTAATGGTTCGGATGAAGTATTGGCGCATATTTTTAAAGCTTTTTTTATCCAGAAAGAGCCAATTCTTTATCCGGATATTACTTATAGCTTTTATCCGGTGTATAGCCAGTTCTTTGCAACGCAGACCAAGCAGATTCCATTGAATGAAAAATTCGAAATTGATATATCGGATTATGAGCAGGAAAATGGCGGAATTATCATCACCAATCCAAATGCACCCACCAGTATTGCGCTGGGTTTAGATGAGATTGAACACGTGCTGAAGGCAAACCCAGATCGAGTGGTGGTGATTGATGAAGCATATGTCGATTTTGGTGCCGAATCCGCAGTACAACTGGTCAATCGCTATGACAATTTAGTGGTTTGCCAAACGACATCCAAGTCACGTTCGCTTGCTGGCTTACGGGTTGGTTTTGCCATTGCGCAAGCACATTTGATTGCGGCACTTGAAGCCGTGAAAAATAGTTTTAATTCGTATCCAATCGATCGCTTTGCCATTGCCGCAGCGGTGGCTTCATTTGAAGATCAAGCTTATTTTGAAGCGCAATGTGCCAAGGTGATTGCCAGCCGGGAAAAACTGGTCGATGATCTGACTGCTTTAGGCTTTGAGGTATTGCCATCGAAAGCCAATTTTATCTTTGCCACACATCCAAAGCATGAAGCTGCGCAGTTGGCCCAACAATTGCGAGAGCAGGGCGTTATTGTGCGTTATTTCAATAAACCACGTATTAATCAATTCCTGCGTATCACGATTGGGACCGATGAGCAAAATCAGCGTTTAGTGGGTACGCTTAAAACGCAAATTTTATAAATCTGTAGGAAAGCTTATTGTTTAGAAATCTGCCATGTATTGAGTAAATCCAGCATGGCAGAAATTTTATCAAAGCATTCCTGATATTCGGCTTCTGCATCAGACGCAATGGTGATGCCGCCACCCGCCCACATGGATAATTGATCCTGATATTTCTGAATACTACGGATCAAGATATTCCAGCTGCCTGTACCATCGAAATTAAAGTAACCCAAGCTGCCACAATAAGCACCACGTGGTGCACCTTCAAGCTCTTCAATAATTTGCATGGCCCGAATCTTTGGTGCGCCAGTAATTGAACCGCCAGGCAGCGCTGACAATAACATTTGCATTGGATTGATATCTGCTTTTAAGCTCGCTGTAATCTCGCTGACCATATGATGAACCTGATTAAAGCTTTCAATTTCAAATAGTTTAGTGGTTTCAACAGAGCCTGTTTCTGCATAGACACTCAGATCATTACGCAAAAGGTCGACAATCATGACATTTTCAGCCTGATCTTTTTTAGAATGGCTGAGTTTGTCTTTGGAAATTTGGTCTTGTTGTGGATCATCAAAGCGTGGCATCGTGCCTTTGATTGGACGCGTTTTAATTTTTCGATCAGCCTGAAACTCAATAAATAATTCAGGTGAGCAACTCAATAATTCGAAGTCAGCGAGTTTGAGATATCCTGCGTAAGGTGCATGGGTCAGTTCCCATAAATCATTGGCACGGCTTAACAGTGAGCCCTGCGCATGGGCGGTAAACTCTTGAGTCAAATTAATTTGATAGCAATCGCCTGCTTTGATGTATTCTTGTACTTGCTGAAAGGCCTTTAAATACTGCTGTTTTGACCAACGGGCTTGGCATTTCTCAAGCAGATAAAGTGGGGTAGGTGTTTGAACAGCTTGATTGATCAGATCAGAGATCTGCTGAAAGATGAATACTGCTTGTTGTTCATCGCTGTGAAAATACCAGCCATCATTTTCATACTTTAAAAAAGTTGAATATTGACCTAGGAAAAATCCGGGTTGATGACGTGAATTTACTTCGACAAATTGCTCTGCACTATAATCATAGCTAAAGAAACCAATATAGCCACCATTAAACGCGACGCTATCAGATGTCTCTGAGAGGGGCTTAAACTTTGAGAATGCAGTAACTAATGACGCTTCAGATGTTATTTGATATTGATTAAATTGAATTTTTTGAAATTGTTTTAATTCGGATTGTTGGAAAACTAAAAATTCTTGCGGTAAAAAGGCAATAATAGGGGTGTTTTGGTCATATAAGTAGACTAAACCTGTTAATTCATACAGTTGTACAAGAAGGTCAAATGCAGAGGTGAGTTGCGTGTTAAGCTTTTGCTGAAAATAAGACATAAAAACGGAAATACTTACAGATACATTTGATGGAATGAATTGTACTACATCCAAAAACACTGGACTGACATTTATAATCTGATGACGTAAAAAACCAGCAATTTAATGGTAAGAATACGAACTGATTTTTGCTTTAGGAGATGGATTGATAGGATAGTCACTCAAATACTGAAAAACGCATTTTTGTATACACTTGTAACCATAACCTTCTGAGTGGATAAATGGCCAATGGTTAATCTATTTATCTGCAATATTGTAGATAAAAATAAAAAATAAATATAATTTACATTGGTTTAGGATCAATTTATCAAAATAAGAAAGTGGGTGAATTATATGCCGTTTGTCGGGTTGTACTTAAAAAGCAGTTAACAGGAGTTGAACATAAAATAACAAACAGGTAATTTAGTAATTGCTAAGCGAACTACTCAAGGATTGGAAGTTCTAGTTGTCATTAATAAAAAAACGACCGTGGACAGTTTAGAGTAGTGAAAGTCAAAAAATAAATGCTCTTGGGAGAGTGCTCAATGAAAATGTTTACTAAACTTGTTTTAGTTTCTTCAATGGCGATTAGCGCAAATGCAATGGCTATGCAGTCAATGGATGATGCTGCACTAAGCGCTGCAACAGGTCAAGATGGTATCAATATTGGTCTTGGTGTTACTTCTGTTACGATCGACAAATTATTAATTCATGACAACGATGGTCTTGCAGCTAACGGTGTTGTAGGCACTGATCTTGGTTCAGGTGGTACAGGAACTGCTGGTGCAATCGTAGTTAACAATATTTCTATTACACCAAATATGGATAATTCAGGTGCTGAATTACTAGCTTCTCATAACTTGGCTGATTTAACGATTGATACTGATGCTGGTACTGCAGCAAATGGTGGTGCTTTCCTTAACGTTGCAGCGAAAGTATCTGGCTTGAATATTAGCTTAGGTGAAATCGGTGTTTCTGGTTCGGGTACAGCAAGTACAACAAGCATTCAGCGTGGTAATGATGCCGCTAACTATAATGCAATTCTATCTGGTTTAAGCATTAAAACTGGTAAAATGGATGCGAACATTCAGTTAGGTGCTGCTCCTCAAGGTGCTATGATCAAGTTAAATACGACTTTAGCATCTGGTCTGGAAATTACTAACCTTGGCATTTTAGATAAGTCAACAATTGGTCAAACAACATTAACTGGTGTTGCAAGTACAGCTGCTGGTGAAATTCATCTTGATAGCATTAAAGTCGCTGATAGCGGTGTGAATAGCCTAAGCGTTAATACTGATATTAGCGTAGTAGGTGAAAGTGCAGCAGCTGCAAATGATGGTTACTTGAAAATTATCAGTAAAGCACCTGCAAACGGGACTGACATTTATATCTCAGGTGTACATTTAGGTAGTAAAACTGCAGGTTCAATCGGTGATGTAGAAATTCAAGGCTTGAAAACCACCTATGCTGGCGGTTCAGGTGCTGCGATTACGATTTCTGGTCACTAAGCAATTATCGAACAAAAAAAGCGCTTTGGCGCTTTTTTTGTTTTTATATATCTAATTTTGAACAAAGATAAAGTTTGCAATTTGTTGTAATGAATTTTTAAGATAATTGGCATGTTTTAGTCTGTCATCTGTTATTTTATGCCTATCGCGGATTTTCTTGATTTATGAAATACAGCATGTGTGATGGAAGGAGGGGAGGAAGTAATCGTTTTTATTGTAGTAAAGTTGTTTGCCTTAAGGTGTTAATTGTTTAATTTGAGTATCAATTATAAAAAAATTAACATCCTGTCAAAAAAAACCAAAAAAAAGATGTATTTTCTTATAAAAAAAGGTATCTTCATCTTGCAGGGATGTAGTGTCGTTGACACTAAAAATAAAATGAATAAGGCAAGTGTTGCCATTGTTAGAAAAAGAGACTTATGTTAGAGATCGCTTTAGGCTCGGCATTGATGTATTACTTTACAACGCAAGCCTTTGAAATAGAAAAAAAACCACAGGGGACTGTTTATTATACAGAAACCATGGATTCTCGTAATCCTTCCTTTACTCGTAATCATCGTGAGGCAGTTGTCATTAAACCTGCTGTAGAGGAGCAATTCCGCGGGATTGTACGTCAGGCTTATGACTATAGTTGTGGTTCAGCCGCGCTAACAACCTTATTGAATGGTTATGGTGGCTTACGCCTTACAGAACAGCAAACCATGAGTGGCTTGCTGCAGTATGGTGAATATCAAAGGATTATCGAACGTCGTAGTTTCTCTTTATTAGATATGAAACGCTTTGTCTCAGCTTTGGGGATTAACAGTGGAGGCTATCGCGGAGAGTTTACGGATCTTATCGCATTAAAACAGCCGGCCATTGTACCTATTACCTATGCTGGTTTTAAACATTTTGTAGTATATAAAGCTTATAAAGATGGAAGGGTTTATGTTGCTGATCCTGCTCTAGGCAATATTAGCTTTGATGAATCTCGATTTAAGGAAATTTGGGATAACAATACATTATTTATTGTGGATATCCCTCAACAATACCAAAAAAGCTTATTAGCGCTGCAAGATGCGGATATGCGTCATGTTGAGGATGCAACAGTAAATCGTTATGCCTTGGCTGAAATTCAATTTCCAACGCAGAAATTTGAGCGTCTGGCAGATAAAGCTTCAACTATGCGTCGAGTATTGGATTCGGACCCTAACTCAGAGAACTATAATCAACCGATTACCACGTATATGCGCTTATATTACAAGCGGAAATAAGTTTAGAAAAAATCAGTAAAATTAATGTAATAGGATGCAAAAGTAAAATGAATCATACATGGATGAAGATGACTGTGTTGGCGTTAAGTTTGAGCGCAATCACATCGACACTTTACGCAGCAGAACCACAACCGCCTGTTGAGCCTGTTAGCGCTGAGGCCGACCAAGCAGCGCCAGTCACGGAAGCACAGGCTAATACTGCTACAGAAAGTACGGAAGCCCCTGTTGCTGACACAGGTCAGGTTACTGAGAATAGTCAGGCAGATCAGGCTGCAAGTGCCTTGCAGAAAAAAGAAAGCGACGCAACACAGGAAACAAATTTACAAGAAGTATTTACCTCGAATGAACGTCAATATTCATTAATTAAGAAAGGGGTTTTTTCATCTTATTATGATTTAGATTATACCTATTACCGAGATAGTCGCCTTGATTTGGCCATGAATGATAGTAATAGTTCATTATCAAGATTACGTGTTGAAGAAGATGCTAACCATACTTTAACCAATACCTTCACAGTCCAGTATGGATTATTAGATAACCTTACCTTATCTGCCTCAGTGCCGTTTGTTGCTAAAAAAGATTTATTACAAGATCAAACTACTGCAGGTTTAGGTGATATCAATTTTGGTGCCCGTTGGGAACCATTTCCATTAAAACAAGGACGCTTGCCTTTGGTCCTGTTTGGTAGCTTGTCGACTAAAACGGGAGATAGCCCTTATGAAGTGGGGATTGATGAGCTTTCCACAGGTAAAGGGTATTACTCGGTCGGTGCAGGTGCGAGTACACGCAAATATATTGATCCTGTTGTATTATTTGCTTCTGTTTCAACAAGTTATGGTCTAAAAGAGTCTGGTCTTAATCAACTACGCGGTAGTCGGGTTCTAGAAAGTTTTGATCCAGGTTTGAGTGGTGGTTTTTCTTTCGGATTCGCTTATTCCTTTAACTATGATGTGTCTTTAACCATGTCATATCAACAAAGCTTTAATACTGGCGCAAAATTCTATTTTGAAAATGATGAAAGTTATAAGTCTGCGGACCAAAGTAGCGCCATGTTGTCTTTTGCTTTAGGGGTGCGTGTATCACCTGAAACAATTGTCAATGGCACGGTTGGAATTGGTTTAACCGAAGATGCGCCTGATGTCTCACTCGGCCTATCTTTCCCGCTTGATATCATAGGTTTCGGTAAAAAAATTCGTTAAGGAGATGTAATAATGGTGAAAAACCTTAAATTATGTCCACTAGCGATAGCGATTTTTTTTGCAGGACTATCGAGTGCTACTCATGCACAACTTGGACAAGACTTATCGGTAGACTTACGTTCTTTGGCATTAGGGAATGCTGTCACTGCAGATCCTCCTGGGATTAGTGCGGTACATTTTAACCCGGCAGCGCTTGCCAAACTCGATGGTTTGCAAACCGATGTACAGGGAATTTTGGCAAATTTTGCCATTAAACGTGATTATGCTGCTCCAGCGGGATATAACGTTTTTGGTTACTCAGATGACCCTCTGGTATGTAATGACGGACCTGAAATTACTGCCAATATTTGTACGGACTTTAAAGGT
Source organism: Acinetobacter sp. 1000160 (assembly GCF_000588715.1). Classification (NCBI taxonomy): domain Bacteria; kingdom Pseudomonadati; phylum Pseudomonadota; class Gammaproteobacteria; order Moraxellales; family Moraxellaceae; genus Acinetobacter; species Acinetobacter sp. 1000160. Next base: position 19,731 of record NZ_JFWP02000014.1, read on the forward strand.
ACGGTACATGGTGATGTGGAATATGCCAGTATTTATGTGCCGGTCTTAAAGAAAATTGTAGATTTAGGCCCAAACTCACCTTTAGTCGCACCTACTGCAGGTATCTCATATAAGCCACCAGGTTCTAAAGTGACCTATGCAACAGCCGTGTATGCACCGTTGGTTGCTGGTTTTGGTGCGGAAGATGGCAATCCAAGTAACTATATGGGGCAACAAGTTGCCTTAGAGCGTATTACCTATTTATCACCTTCATTCGGTTATCAGGTAAACGATAACTTATATCTGGGGGCGTCTGTTGGGATGTCCTATCAAGCCATTGCCATGAAAACGGATTTACGTTTCCCGAATGAGTTAATCGGGGTGTTACGTATGGTTGATGAAGTGGTATGTGGTCCTTTTAAAGAAAATGGTGACATTATTACTGACCTCTTACTCTTTGGTATATGTAATGCCAAAGAGGGCATGGATCCTTTTAGTAAGGTCGGTTCATTAGATGTCTCTTTGGAACAATCGCTTAGTCCAAGCTATAACTTAGGTTTACTTTGGGAACCCACTGATGACTTTAGTTTCGGTATGGTATATCAAAGTGAAGCCAAGATGCGCTTAAAGGGTAAATATTTAATCAATGTCGCGGATGCCCCACAACAGTTAATTGCTGGATTGAATTCGTCAGCTACAGGTCAAATTCTTGCCGCGATTCTAGGTTTTCCTGGATATGCTCCTCCAGTTGAATCTGGGTTGTTAGCAATGGATTTTAAATATCCACAGCATTTTAAAGCAGGGATCAAATATAAGATATTCCCAGACTTGCAAATGAACTTTGATGTGGGTTGGACGGACTTCTCGGCTTGGGACAAGTTCAAATTCGAGTTTGATCGTCAAATTTCTTTGCTGAAAGTGGCGAAGTTATTATCGAATGATGTGACTGATCGTTCACTTGCTTTACCGCTAAAATTCCAGTCGTCTTGGCGTTGGGGGATTGGCCTGGAGTATTCAGCAACGGATCGTTTGAAGCTTCGGATGGGATATGAACCACGTACCAGCTCGATTCCAGATGACAAGCGTAATACTATGGTTCCGATTAATAATGCGCAATTATTCGGTTTAGGTATCGGTTACCGTTTTGATCAGGATACAGATCTGGATTTGTCCTTAGGGTTCTTACGTAGCCGGGATGATATTCCAGCCAATACCAGTAGTCTTTCAAACCAAACTGGCGTAAATAATCTTTTATTAAATCCGTATGCTGGTTTGAACGTAAAAACCAATACCAAAGTCACTCTACTCGGAATTAACTACAGAACAAGATGGTAATGCAAAAAAGAAGGACTCGACAAACGGCGCTGGTTATTTCATTACTTTGTTTAATGGTAACAAGTGCCTCGACCGTTTATGCAGATGGTTTCTATACGATTATTGGACCGGATGGACGTCCAATGGTTGTGCCTATGAAAATTGGAAAAAAGCAAGCCGAGCCAAAGCAGAACATACAAACTGAACTAGCTCCGAGTAGTCAGACTATTATTAAAAGTAACCTCCCATCATCTGAACAGAAAAAAACTGTTGAGGTTCAGCCTAAGTTAGTTGAAATAAAGCCGACCCAGTCAAATACAGTAAAAGTGGCTGAACCTGTGAGAATTTCACAAGTTGAGCCAAAAGTTACTGAACAGCTAGATATTCCACCTAAAATCACTCCGCCAGAACCTGCAAGTGCGCAGAAAATACCTTTACAATCTGTCGAAAAAGCTAAAGTTAAGCAAGAAAAAACGTCAAAAAAATTAGATGTTCAACCCCCTACCGTTGAGAAAAAAACTGTTCTAGCCGAAAAAGTAAAATCTACGCCAAATGTGACAGATGTCTCCACAAAGGCTGTTGCGTCAAAAGGCTTTAGCCAAGTAGATGGGGTTGAATATGTCGATAATGAATACCTTGAAAATCAAGAATTTAATCTTGATGGGAAAAAACGTTTTTATACGATGCCAGATGGTACAGGACGATTGGAAACCATAGAAAGGAAAAAGGGGATTAGTCGATCAGTTCTGGACAAGTTGTTCAATCGCTCTTCACAATCAGCAGCTCCGATCGTGTTGTCAACCACCTATGCACGCCTATCAAATGAGGACTTAAAATCTGCATTTGAAAATGATCGTTGTTTCTTGGAAGGCTATAAAAAAACCATTAAAACGCTAACGCTTAAAAATGATGTAGGACTCTGGCCGCGCAAACCGCTTAAAGAAAAATTTGAGTACGAGTTAGTGCAACTCGATCCCTCAATTCAATATATGCAGATCGACTCCTATTCTTCAAATAATAAACAACCAGTCTATTATTGGCCACTGGTCGTATTTCTGGATGAAAAAGGCTGTATTGAAGAGGGTGTAAGCGGTTTTAAAAGTAATAAGACAACTGAGACGGTGTTACAGCATGCTGCTCTGCAAGGCGTGATAAAAGTACCGAAAGATGTACGTTATATCTTAATGACACCACTGGCTTCAGCGATTGATGTGCCAGAACAAGAACTCTCAAACCAAGGGCAGATCAAAATTTCTGTTTTACAGTAAGCAAGGATAGGATTAACCAGTGATGAATAAAAAAATATTATTGCCATTTGCTTTTTCAACATTGGCTCTTTTTTTACATGGATGTGGCAGTGAAAGCGCCAAAATCAATGAAGACCCAACCAAGGGTACATCTGGTGTGACCTCAAATACCAGTTGTGATGTTACGGCAGTGGATTGCTTGCAATTTGTAATGGATTATCCTGTAGCAGGTCTAAATTTTGATTGTAGTACAGATAAGGTTCATCATTTTGAGACAAAATTAGATAGTAACGTGGTCACTGGCGCATGTAAGTTAGGTGATACGGTTACCTTTTACTTACAAGGCGAGCAGAACTCTCGGAAAATTAATTTAGGCACGATTCAGCTCGATAAGCTTGCGAAAATGAAAATGGGAATACCCGTTCGTATTCGGGTGATTGATCTAGCGATGGGTTTGACTGGTCAATCTGCTACTAATCTAAATATGAATGATGAAACGATTAGAGTGGCAATGGCATTGGTTAAGATTTTTCAAAGCCAGAGTATTGTAGATGATCAGAATGTCATTGGTGATATTCAGCCGATCGAGTTTAGTACCGAGCAAAAAAATACGCTTTCAAGTTTGAGTCGTGATATTGGGGTAACTGAGTTAAGTAGCGGTGCCTATACTGAAATACTAAAACCATGGCTGGACGTGAGTAAAATCAGTGATGAGCAGGCATTTGATGTTATTACCCAATTACTCAAGCTTAGTAATTTAGGGGTCTGGTATGCAGAGCTACCTTTATTTAAAGCAGGAAGTAATGGCGCAGTGATTGAGGTACCAGAAGAAGGAAGTGGTGTCTTTCCTGACGGTCTCTTTGGTTGTAATAGAGAACTTTATGCAGATTGTCTGAATATCAAGGGTGATAAAGGTGCTAACTTAGTTCATTCAATGGGAAGATTTGAACTATTAAATGACCGTCAGGGCTATATTATTGGTTATGGTCAACAATGGCGAGGCAATCCGATCATTACCAATGATGTTGTATCACCGCCAATTGCATTATTGGGAACCACCAAACCTGATAGACTGCGTGTTAATGCTCAAAGTGACTGGTTTAACTTAATTAACCAAGAAATTAATCCAAGCCAGCCTTTACGTTTTACCTTAAATGATAACTCTGCCAATGATGTTTTAATGACTCAAGGCAAATTAATTAATGGGACCAATATTGCCAGTACTGAAGCGGTTTATCGCCAACTCACTAAAGCTAAATCTACCGATCCTTTTAATAATGCGAAAGACTTGGGCTTATGGCAGCAAAGTATTGCTGGAATAAATTATAAAGGCGTAACTGATGTCTTTAAGGTGAATCCGGCAAGTTATTTACCAAAAGATGTGTTTACTACAGAAGCAAATGTCCAATCTGGACAGCGCTATGCGTTTCCATTATATGCGACCTTAACCTTTAAATTTAAAGATACGGGTATTGCACCGGTTGATGTAGGGATCGTCATCGATGAACACGGTGATATCCGCACTGATATGAAGAAAGATGCGACTGCAACAGATATGTCGGGTAATTGTGCTCAAGCAGAACCTCAGCCAGATGGAACTTATCTTGATGAGTATGGGGTTACACAGTATCGGGTAGGTACTACCGGTGGTGCGCTTTATTCAGCCAATGATAAATCAATTACGGTACGTATGATCTTTGCAAATCCAAAATTTGGTGCAATTGAAGGTCTATTGTTAGGTCTTAACTTTACTTCATTATCTGGTCAACAAAATATCAGTGGGGCGAAGATTAATATCCATAATTTATTAAATGGTCAAGCCACAGGGATTAACTTAACCAATTTCTCAAATAATACGGTTTCTTGGTTAAACAACTATGCGTTATATCTTACTTCTTATATCAATACCTATGATAAGGAAGGTACCGATAAGAGCAAATTTGTTGAGCCTACAGCTCAAGAGCGAGCTTTCGCAAAAGGGTATCAAGGAACAGCGAGTATTCGTATTGCAGATCAAAAAATTCCAGCCTGTAATGCGATTAAGATAAAATCTTAAAGGATAGTCACAATAAAAAAGACCGCGGCAATGCGGTCTTTTTTATTTAGCCGGTATGGTCCAGGCGTGTGCCGAGTGTTTCTAAATGGGGAGGGAATTGTCCACTTTTACGATCAGCAAAATAATGTCTGAGTGTTTGTTCTACACTTGGGAAAGCCAGTTCTTTCCATGGAATTTCATGTTCTTCGAATAAGCGGCATTCGATACTTTCTTCACCGGCACCGAACTGTCCTTGTTTTAACAAAGCTTTAAACAGCACATAAATCTGTCCAATACGCGGAATATTGTACATACAATACAATTGTTCGATTTCAACTTCGGCTTCAGCTTCTTCTCGGGTTTCGCGTGCAGCGCCTTGTTCCATGGTTTCAAATAATTCCATGTAACCTGCAGGTAAAGTCCAGAGGCCATAGCGGGGCTCAATGGCACGGCGGCACAGTAAAACTTTGTCATCCCATAAAGCTAATGCACCACAAATCACTTTGGGATTTTCATAATGAATGTTGCCGCAATGTGTGCAGACCAATCGTGATTTATGATCACCCAGTGGAATTTTTGCTTCAGTTTGATGTCCACACGCAACGCAAAAGCTCATAATTATCATCAGCCGTAGAGATAACTCAGCATAACCGAATTTTAATGACTTCGCATCATGATCTATGATTGCTGCTAAAAATTCGGCTATGATGCTGATTAAGGAAAATGAGAACAAGAGATAATTGAGATGGAAGAACCATCGTTAATCGCGCTTTTACAACAACGGTTACGTTTTTCCAAACGAATCCAGCAGGCGGATGCTGCTGTATTGATTGCGATTACCCAGGAAAGTCAGCCTAAAGTTTTGCTCACCCGTCGTTCGATGCAGTTGTCGCAACATGCAGGGGAGGTTTCCTTTCCTGGGGGGAAACGTGATCCAAGCGATACCAGTAATATCGTGGTGGCGCTCCGTGAAGCACAAGAAGAAACTGCACTGAATCCCTTTGATGTAAAGCTCTTGGGTGACTTACCGATTCAGCGGGCGCGTAGTGGCTTGTCGGTTAAGCCGATTGTCGGGCTAATTCCAGCGCAGGTCGAACTGATTGCCCAGCCGACTGAGATTGACCGGATTTTCTTTGTTCCGCTGCAAGAACTGATTGATGCTCCCCCTTTACCTTATGAAGTGCGTTTAGCTCGACAATCGTTATATTTCCCGAGCATGCAGGTAGACAGTGAAGTGGTCTGGGGGCTGACTGCCCGGATGCTGGTGTCATTATTTCAATATGGATTAGGCTATCAAAAAAGCTGGCCTTTTCTCGTGAATCCACCGCACTTTGGGATTGCAAAGTTCTAATTTTTTTAAGAGTTTTTTATCATGATGTATACCTATCAGGGATTGAGTCCGAAAGCTTTACATGAACCTTGGGATGGCTGGGTTGCACCAACGGCTACTGTCATTGGCCAAGCAGAACTTGGTCGGCAAGTGAGTATCTGGTTTGGCGCCGTGGTGCGTGCCGATAATTGCGTGATACGGATTGGTGATTTCTCCAATGTTCAGGAAAATGCAGTTTTACATACCGACGCCGGCATCGAGTTGACTATTGGCGAGTATGTGACGGTCGGGCATAAGGTGATGTTACATGGATGTACGATTGGTGATAATTCACTGATTGGCATGAATGCGGTGATTTTGAATAACGCCGTGATTGGCAAGAACTGTATTATTGGTGCCAATGCCTTGATTCCAGAAGGAAAGATTATTCCAGATAATTCTGTGGTGATGGGCTCACCAGGAAAAGTGGTGAAAACACTGGATGAACAGGGCGCTGCACGCTTGCGTTTAAGTGCCTTGCATTATGCTGAACATTACAAAAACTTTTTAAATCTGGAAGCTTTTACTTTTTAATGGACGTTTAAAAATCAAGCCTTCATGTTGCCAAGTTTATGCTTGGCTTTTTATGGAGATAAAAAAGCCAATAACTCGCCTATCGCGTTTGAGTGGAGTATGATACTCGACGTTTTTATCTGTTTCGGGCTAAGGTTTTTGCATGAAGTTGCTGGCATTGGAATCTGCAAATGAGCAGTGTTCTGTTTCATTGATTGATGATACTCAAGAACTCTACTTTCAGTTGGATGACCGACCGAAAGCACAAACGCAAACCATTTTGCCCTTAATTGAACAAGCTCTATTACAGACACAAAGCCAACTTGCTGATTTGTCGGCAATTGCGTTTAGCCGGGGCCCGGGTTCATTTAGTGGGGTGCGAATTAATGCTGCTGTTGCACAGGCATTGGCTTGGTCACAGGATTTACCGGTGATTCCAGTTTCCAGCTTGCAGGCTCTGGCACAGGCCGCTTATCGTGTTACAGGTTTAGCGCAAGTCACCGCGGTTCTGGATGCGCGTATGCAGGAAGTGTATATCGCCAACTTCCGTCTGGATGAGCAGGGCATAATGCAGGCGCTGGATGAAGAAAAATTAATGAATTACGAGCAAGCAGCTGCGTATTGCAAATTTACGCCGATTGGCTCGGGTTCAGAATTAATTAAGCCAACAGCAATAGACTCCGCTGAGGCTTCCACTGAAAACACAGCATGGGTACAGATTAAGGCAACGGCACAGGACATTGCGACCATTGCCCGTGTATATGCGGCACAGCAAAAATGGGTTGATGCTGAGCAGGCATTGCCCGTGTATTTGCGTGATGATGCGTGGAAAAAAATTCCAGAACAAGGTAAGGCGAATTAAGGTTAATTATGGATCTTTTATTGCTATTTAAAGCAGCAATTATGGGCTTGGTTGAGGGGATTACCGAGTTCCTGCCCATTTCAAGCACAGGTCATCTCATTTTATCAGGTCAACTGCTTGATTTCTGGACCATTGAAAAGCGCGATATGTTTGCTGTCGCTGTGCAGATTGGTGCAATTGCTGCGGTGATTTATGAGTATTGGGGCAAATTGTGGGGCGCGCTAATTGGTGCGCTCACAGGACAGGAACAGGGCCGCCGTCTGAGTCTGAACCTGATCATCGCCTCTATTCCAATTGTGATTATTGGCCTGACTTTTGGTGATGTGGTTAAAGCCTATTTATTTAATGCCATTACTGTTGCGATTGCCTTGATTGTCGGTGGTTTTATCATTTTATGGGCGGAACGTCGCCCGCATCAGATCGTCACCAAAGAGGTGGATGATCTGAGTTTTAAGCAAGCGACTTTAATTGGTCTGATTCAGTGTCTGGCCTTGATTCCAGGAACTTCACGTTCAGGGTCAACCATTATTGGCTCATTATTCTTGGGTGTATCTCGTAAAGCCGCAGCCGAATTTTCATTCTTCTTGGGCATCCCTGTATTGATGGGCGCTGGCTTGCTGGATATGTACAAGATGCGTCATGACTTGCACAGCAATGACATGCTGGTGTTAGCCGTCGGTATTATCGTTGCTTTTATTTCAGCCTTGGTGGTGATCCGTGCCTTGATTCGCTATGTGTCCAAGCATGACTTCACCGCTTTTGCCTATTATCGTATCGTATTTGGATTGTTTATTCTGGCGACGTGGTGGACAGGTTGGGTGCACTGGTAATGCAGATGCAGTGTTACTATCAAGCGGAATATGAACAGGCATTTCAGCAACTGAAAAGCCGTTTGGCTGAATTGAAGGTTCAGTTGAACGGTCAAGCGGTTGAAAAGATCAATGCCCGTTTTTTACGTTTGAATCCAGAGATGGCTTTGGTCATCGATAGCGATGGGCTTAGCCTGGCTGCCAACGGCATGAAAATGCAACCGGACTGGCGTGCCGAGATTCCCCGTTTAAAAAGAGCCAGCTTAAAATCAGAGATGATTGCCAGAGCCTGCCAACTGGGGGAAAAGCCAAGCTTGATCGATGCAACTGCAGGTTTGGGGCATGACAGTTTACTGATAGCCTATTTGGGTGCTGAAGTCCGGTTGGTGGAGCGCCATCCCATCCTGTTTGTGTTACTGGAATATACCAAAGCACAGGCTGAGCAAGATCCGTTTTTACAGTCGTTCATGTCGCGTATTCAACTGATCTATGCGGATTCCAACAGCTATTTGCAACAACTGGTCCAGCACGGTGAGCAGGTCGATGTGGTGTATCTGGATCCGATGTTTCCGCAACGGGATCAGAATCAGCAAGCGGCAAAGAAGCAGGCTCAGGTCAAGAAGCAAATGCAGTTGTTACATCTGTTGTTGCCTGAAGATGGGGAAATGGATCTTGGCGATCAACTCTTGCATCTGGCCAGCCAGATTGGCAAACGGGTGATTGTAAAACGCCCAAGACATGCGGTTTATCTGGCAGATCAAAGCCCTGATCACCAATGGCTAGGTGATGCTTGCCGTTTTGATGCATATTTTCCAAAAGGTTAATTCTAAATCAGATTCAAATGATTGTTTGGCTTGCGTCAATGCTCGGTAAAGTTTTGTGATATAGTGCAAAAGCATGATTGCTAAAAAATTCTTGTCGAGCTTACACTACAGTCACGCATTGCGTCTTTTAGGAAAAGTACTGCACATTCAAATATTAGGATGGCATATTTTCAGTTTAGGCTTGAAAAGAGAAACTCCCGAAGAATTTTATGATAGACCTCAAACCGTCCATTAATCTCTGGCATGATTTTAAAAGTAACCAAATTGCTGGAATGTGGTTGTTCCTCGGGTCTCGCCGTTCCTTACAGGTTGTGCATCCATCCATTACCCAACTGATTCTCTGGGGAATTCTCGGTGGCTGTACCAACTCGCTGTATAGCTGGCTGGTGGCTGGACAAATGGGAGAGTTTAATTCCCAAGGCTTGATTGGCTATGCACTATGGCCTTTTATTGCCCTGATTGTCGGTATTTTTCTTTCGCAACGGATGAATCAGCCACGTTTGATGCTGGTGCCTGCCTTATTGTGGCTAGTGCTTGATACCAATATTCTGCTGTTACAATGCATTATCCAGTATCTGGGTTCTAACGGTTATCTGAATTTTATTCCTGACAGTATCTATAACGGTTTCTTGCCACCGCTGTTTGTTGGGCTATTTGTCTGGCAAAGTCTGGCAGTGATCTGGGTGTTTTCACGTGCCCTCAACTGGCCGTGGTGGGAACGTGCACTGGTCTTTGTGGCAACCATTGCAACCATGGTGGTATGGCAGCTTTCCGTGAAGGATCAGCCGATCTGGAAAGTGGAGCAGACCCCGCCAAGTTTTGCCGAAGATGCCTTTTATGCGCAAAGCCATTTGCTGGATAAGGCACTGGATCAGATTCAATATGGCGATATTGCCCAAAGCCACTGGTATTTTATGGGTGTGGCGGGGGATAGCTATGTGGATGTATTCAAGTCGGAAATTGAACGCATCAGAGAACAGTTTGATACCCGTTTTGGCACCTTTGGGCGTTCCATCATGCTCATCAATAACCCAGCTACGCGTTTAGAAGTGCCAATCGCATCGAAAACCAGCATGGAACTGGCGTTACGCCGTATTGGTCAGCAAATGAATCGTGATAGCGATGTCTTGTTTCTGTATATGACCTCACATGGTGAGCGGAATCATTTTGAAATTGAAAATGCACCGCTGAATCTGGATCAGGTTGATCCAAAATGGTTAAGAGAAACGCTGGATAAATCTGGGATTCGCTGGCGTGTGATTGTGATCTCAGCCTGTTATTCGGGCAGTTTTATTCCGGCTTTACAATCACCGGATACTTTAATCATTACTGCTTCTGCGGCAGATAAAACTTCTTTTGGCTGTAATAACGAAGCAGACTATACTTATTTTGGTCGGGCGTTTTTTGATCTGGCAATGCGCGAACAATCTTCAATGAAGAAAGCCTTTGAGCAGGCCAAACAGACCGTGACCAAGTGGGAAGTGGCACAAGGTGTTGAACCCTCTGAACCGCAATGGTCGATGGGCCGTAATATGGAGCTGATGCTGCCACAGCTTGAACCGTATCTGTTCCCGACACAAAATATTGCATCAACAGACATTACAAAAACACAGGATGATGAACATGCAGCTACTGCAAAAAAACCGTTGTTTTGAGGGTGAGCAACGTATTTATCAACTTGATTCTCAACATCTGAAAGGTAGCACCAAAGTCGGCGTCTATTTGCCGCCTGCTGCTCTGGAAGGTAAAGCATGTTCAGCCCTGTTTTATCTTGCAGGCTTAACCTGCACCGAAGACACCTTTGCGATTAAAGCGCATGCACAACGCATGGCGGCCCGACTCAGCCTGATTTTAATTACACCTGATACTTCTCCGCGTGGGGATAATGTTGCACAAGGTGATCATTGGGATATTGGGCAAGGGGCTGGCTTTTATATTAATGCCACCCAACAACCTTGGGCTGAGCATTATCAAATGGAGTCTTATCTGGTTGATGAGCTTTATGCACATGTTTTACAAGAATTCCCGGTCGCTGAAAATCAGGTCGGAATTTTTGGTCACTCCATGGGCGGACATGGTGCATTGACCTTAGCCTTTAAATATCCGGATCAATTCAAATCGGTGTCAGCTTTTGCGCCAATCTGCGCACCCAGCATTTGCCCGTGGGGCGAAAAGGCATTTGGCCAATATTTGGGACCGGATCAGCAGCAATGGGCGGCCCATGATGCCACCGCGCTGGTACAGCAAAAAGGTGGGTTATTTGAAGAAATCCTGATTGATCAGGGACTGGATGATCAGTTCTTTGCTCAGTTGAACCCCGAGAAATTCAAACAGGCCTGTCTTGAGGCGAAGCAACCGCTCACTTTACGCCTGCATAAGGGCTATGATCACGGCTATTACTTTATTCAAAGTTTTATTGATGATCATCTCCAGTTTCACGCCATTCAGCTTGAAAAAGTAGCGGGATAAAAAAAGAAGCTCATGTTGAGCTTCTTGTTAATTGTGCTGCCATTCAGCCACAAATTCCTGCTGCGCCATACGGTTTAAGTGATTGATCACCACCTGTTCGAGATGTGCGACATCTTCTTGCTGGTTTTCGATCAGTACCGCCAAATGCTGTTCATGCGGTGTGAGGGTAACGGTTGCAGTAGGCATAAAGATTTTTGTCTCTGTTTCCGTTTCTGCAACTTCAAACTTATGCTTCCAGTGATTAAGCAAACGCTTACTGATGCGTTTTCCTTCAGTCGTCGTGATATTGGTGCTGCTATTCATGTTGCTTTTCTTCCTCTTATTTCATTGACTAACATAACAAAGCATAAAGCAGATAAAAATAGTTGAGATGCAACGCGTTGTTGCAAGTTTGCAATGCTTGAATAATGACTTTGTAACAGCCCTAAGTGGGCTGAATTTGCTATAATCGCCTTATCATTTTTCTCAGAGTTTGCCAGGTCATCCATGTCCAAGCCTTATTTGATTGCTCCTTCGATTTTATCTGCTGATTTTGCGCGTTTAGGTGAAGAGGTGGAAAAAGTTCTAGCTGCAGGTGCAGACGTTGTACATTTTGATGTGATGGATAACCACTATGTACCCAACCTGACGTTTGGTGCAGGTGTGTGTAAAGCACTGAAAAACTACGGGATTAAAGCACCCATTGATGTGCATCTGATGGTTTCGCCTGTGGATCGCATGATTGGTGATTTTATTGAAGCAGGTGCGGAAATCATTACTTTCCATCCGGAAGCAACCGATCACATTGACCGTTCTTTGCAACTGATCAAGGCGGGTGGTGCAAAAGCGGGCTTGGTCTTTAACCCGGCGACACCCTTACATTACCTTGATTATGTGTTGGATAAAGTCGACCAGATTTTATTAATGAGCGTAAACCCGGGCTTTGGCGGACAGAAATTCATCCCTATGACTTTGGATAAATTACGTCAGGCGCGTCAGATTATTGATGCCAGTGGTCGTGATATCCGTCTGGAAGTCGATGGCGGTGTGGGTCCTGCAAATATCCGTGAGATTGCCGAGGCGGGGGCGGATATGTTCGTTGCTGGTTCAGCAATTTTTGGTCAACCAGACTATAAAGCCGTGATTGACCAAATGCGTGCAGAGCTGGCTCAAGTGGGTGCAACAGAAGTTTAGTGTTTTCATCCTATTTTTCACCTAGGATTGTGGATAACTTTGTTTATAACTGGGTGGATAACCGTGTTGATAACCAAGTGGATAAGATGTTGTTAAAATAAACAAAATGATTTCAGTTGTTTATATTGGCAGCAAAATAATGGAAAAAGGACAAGTTTTTGTCCTTTTTTTATGCGCTAACTTATTTATTTTGCACTATTTTTGCGCAGTGGATGAAAGTGGTTGGAGTGACCAATAAAACAGCAAAAGCATAATGATTTTGAATGGTGTGTAAGAATTTAAACAGTGAGATCATTGTGCATAAAGTAGAAAGAAATTATGCTAGGCATATTCAATCACCTGAATTGATGGAAACAAGGAACCTTTAGTGCAATTTCGCAAGCAATACAGACATCTGTGGTTTGTATTCCTGATGATCTTTTTCATTGGGGGCAGCAGTGCGGCCGTTGCAGCAGTTCAAGAGCTTCATTCTCATCATTCATCTACGGTTTCAAGCTTATCCTGTCATGATCAGCAAATGATGCAACATCATTCTGCACAAAGCTCACATGCAGATCGCATGAGTCCCGGTCAATGTCATGACGGGCAAATGCAGGACCATCTGCATTGTCAGGATTGTAATAGTACCTCGCATTGTCAAAGCATCAATTTCGCTTTAGACCAAAATACCCCAAGCCTTTCTGCTTCGCCATTTTTAGAGCTGAGTATGCATATCCATGCGGATTATCAGGCGCGGCATCTGGCAGGCTATTGGCAAGAGATTTTACGTCCACCTAGAACCTGATCTGTCTTTGCAGGCTCTTGCTCTTTGTGAAAAGGGAGCTGAGCATTTTTAAAGTTAACAGATTAGGAAATCATCATGTCCTCAAAAATATATGCTGGTGTTGTCGCTAGCCTAAGCTTATTGTTTGCATCTTATAGTGTGGCTGCAATCAAGGAATATCATCTCAATATTAATCAGGGTACTGTCAATGTGACGGGTAAACCGGTGCAACGTATCACCGTAAATGGCAGGTTTATTGCCCCATTGCTTGAGTTTGAGGAGGGGGATGAAGCTGTCATTCATGTTCATAACCAGCTCAAAGATCAAGATACCTCTTTACATTGGCATGGCCTGCTTTTACCCGGACTCATGGATGGTGTACCAGGCTTTAACGGTTTCAAAGGTATTAAGCCGAATGGCAGTTTTGAGTACCGTTTTAAGGTTCGTCAAAATGGCACTTACTGGTATCACGCGCATAGCAAGGGTCAGGAACAGGATGGTTTATATGGTCCTTTGGTGATTTATCCCAAAGGAAAACAGCCTGTCGCGGCCCATGAACAAGCGGAGCGTGATTATGTGGTGATGTTGTCTGATTTCCATGACACCGAAAGCGACAAGATCATGGCAAATCTGAAGAAATCAGCCGAGTATTACCAGAACCAGCGTGAAACAGTCGGTGACGTCTGGAAACAGTTCAAGCAACAAGGGTTGAAAGCAACCTGGCAAGATCGTTCGATGTGGAACCAGATGCGCATGCTGAAAACGGACTTGTCCGATGTCACGGGTTATACCTTTCTGGTCAATGGTCAGACCCAGCAACAAAACTGGACCGGTGCTTTTAAGGCGGGAGAAAAGGTTCGTTTACGGTTTATCAATGCATCGGCGATGTCGTTTTTTGATGTACGTATTCCCAACCTGAAAATGACCGTGGTCAGTGCTGATGGACAGCCAGTAAAGCCTATTCCTGTAGGTGAGTTCCGTATTGGTACCGCAGAAACTTATGATGTGCTGGTCGAGCCAAAACAGGCACATTATCAAATTGAAGCAGAGTCGATCGATCGTTCTGGTTTTGCCATCGGCTCATTGCAGAATGAAATGCTGACCCGTCCGACCAGTGTCCAGATTCCAAAAGCACGTCCACGTGCCCTATTAACCATGGAAGACATGGGCATGGATCATGGCTCGCATGGTCAAATGAAAATGGGCGAAATGAACCATAGTCAGCACCAGATGCCACAGCAACAAGAGAAGGCTGCAACATCCTCACAACCTGCCATGGATCATAGTGCACATGCTGAAATGAATATGAGCAAGATGGATCATAGCCAGCATCAGACTGCTCAGGACAAACAGGCCGATGCCTCTAAACAACATGTCGGTATGGATCATGGTTCACAAGAAAATATGGACATGTCGCAAATGGATCATAGTGCCCATGCACAGATGAACATGAAAGAGATGGAGCATGGTCAGCATCAAATGGCAGACTCTTCTGCACAAGAAGGCAGGGATACTGTGCAGGGCTGGGCCAATGCAGCAACACCTGCAGGTCAGAAAGCTTTAACCTATGCCGATCTGCAATCCTTGCAACCCCAGCCAGAAAAGTATCGCCGTCCAGCAGAGCGTGAAGTGGTGATTCGTCTGGGTGGAACCATGGAGCGTTATATCTGGACCATTGATGGCAAGAAGTTTAGTGATCCTGACTTTAAGCCTTTAACGGTGCGTTATGGTGAGCGTATCCGCCTGAAATTCGTCAATGACAGCATGATGGCGCATCCGATGCATTTACATGGCATGTTTATGCAACTGGAAAATGGGCAGGCACCGCAAGATATGCCGAATAAACATACCGTAATTGTGCCGCCTGGCAAGACGGTAACGGCCTTGTTGACTGCGGATGAATTAGGGGAGTGGGCAATCCATTGTCATCTGTTATATCACATGAGTGCAGGCATGATGAGCAAGCTGATTGTTGCCAATGTGGACGATTCAAAAACGCCAGTTCAAGCCCCTGTTCAATCATCTCAAGGAGCGAGCCATGCACATCACTAAGCAAGTTTCCAAAATGAAGCGATATACACAATTGTTGGCAATCGGTGGCTTGGTTTCTTCGTTCAGTGCATTTGCCTATGCGCATGAAGGACATGATCAGATGATGCAAATGGAGATGCCCGCACAGCAGCATATGCCGGTGGCTGCTGCATCTCCAATGGATCATTCACAACATCAACGCGAGATAACAGTTCAGCAACGACCTGAAACAGAACATGGGCAGCACGACCATACCCGTGAACATGGTGGACAAATCTATCAGTCGACTCAGTTGGATACTGCATGGTTGCTGGATGAAGATGGCACGGGTACGGTTAAATCTAAGTTAAAAACCTGGGTGGGCAGCGATGAAAATAAACTGTTTATCAACGCCGATTATGCCAAGGCCGAGTCTGAAAAATCGGAGCAACGTATTGCGGCCTTATATAGCCGTAATATTTCAGATTTTTGGGATGTTCAAGCTGGCGTAAATTATCGTTATAACGCTGAGCATCAAGTCGATAAGGAACAGTTTGAAGGTGTTGTGGGTTTACACGGCATGGCGCAATATTTCTTTGAAACCGATGCCCATCTGTATGCGGGACAGGATCAGCAATGGCGCTTTGTGCTAGAAACTGAACGTGATTTCTTGCTCACACAAAAGTTGATTATGCAGCCTTATCTGGAAATGGAATGGGTACTACGAGATCAATCCAAATATGCAGCCAAAACCGGGCTTGCCGATGCGGAACTCGGGATTAAAACCCGCTATGAAATTGTGAAGAACCGTGTAATGCCTTTTATTGATGTGGCTTATGGCTATAACAAGGGACGCAAGGCAACTGATTGGCAAGAAGCTTCGGATTCTAAAACAGGTTGGATCTATGGTGCAGGTCTTACGCTAAAGTTTTGATATTTTGTTTAAAATGTCATTTTTTCGGGATACTGTTGGTTTATACTAACAGTATCTTTTTTGAGTCATTCATGGTGCATAAATGGCTTTAGAACAACAACACAATCCAATAACAGATAAAAATACTCACGCTACTCCAGCGGGTGAAAAGCCTCAGCACGTCTCTACTTCTCAATCTGAACGCATTCTCTCTGAGGGTAGCATGTATGTCAGTTTTTATCATATTCCGGCAATGTGTAGCGCTGCACATGAACAGCGGGTAAGACAGGCCCTCATTCCTTTTTCAGCACTGTTACTTGAACACTGTATTGATGTAGATGCCCGACATTTGGCGCTTTATCATCAAGACCCGATTGAGACTGTCACTGCGGCTTTACAGCGCCTCAATCTGGGGGCTGAGCTACAGCAAACCATGCCACATTATGAGCCTTTAGAGCTTGCAACTGCCAAGAAAAAGACAGCTACTGGTCAATTGAACCGTTCAGATGAAAATGCTTTATATCAGCTGCAACAGTTTTTATCCAAGCTTCTTGCACGTTTCGCACAATGGTTAAAAGCCTTATGCAAGAAATAGGATCAGTCATTGATTATTCCTTAAACTTTCAACCGAGTTGAAACATAACAAATCACATCATGGTTTATTTTACAGTACACTGCTGAGCTTAGGAGGACGACCTCCCTCGAAAGAATCACGTTGGGACGACCCAACCCTTGATAAAGTTGAGCGTAATAAAATGGCGTGGGCAATTTTAATTTTGGCAGGTATTTTTGAAGTCATCTGGGCATACTCGATGAAGTTGTCTGAAGGATTTACCAAATTAACGCCAAGTATCGTGACCATTGTTTTCATGGTTTTAAGTGTGGTATTGCTGTCGATGTCAATGCGCACCCTTCCGCTGGGAACGGCATATACCATCTGGACCGGGATTGGTGCGATTGGATCTTTTATTGTCGGGATCATGGTGTTAAACGAACCGATGACCGCGATGCGAATGATTGCAGCAGTCTTGATCGTATCGGGTTTGATGTTGATGAAACTGTCATCAAATTAACCACTTAAGGAGAACATGATGCAACTGGTTTATATGTATATGGATTCGCCTGTAGGCGTATTAAAACTGGTTGCACATGATCAGGCACTGGTTGCGGTGATGTGGGATAACGAAGACCATAAACGGGTTCGTTTAGCCGAGCTAGTTGAAGATCGCCAGCATCCGATATTGCATAAAGTAAAGCAACAATTACAAGAGTATTTTGCAGGGCAACGTCAGCAATTTGACTTGCCTCTGGACTTTCAGGGAACGGCTTTTCAGCAACAGGTCTGGCAAGCATTATTGAATATTCCTTATGGGGAAACGCGCAGTTATAAAGAGATTGCAGTACAGCTAGGGAACGCGAAAGCGGTGCGTGCGGTGGGCGCTGCCAATGGTAAGAATCCGATTTCGATTATTGCGCCGTGTCATCGGGTGATTGGTTCGAGTGGGGCGTTGGTGGGTTTTGCAGGTGGTCTGGATAAGAAGCAGATTTTACTCAGTTTAGAGCAAAGCCAAATTCCATAATCCGTAGTGTTAATACTCGATTTTCATTTCTTTTTGGAATAAGCTACTTAACAGATATGAATCCACATATTTTATGACTTGAACGGTAACTCGGTTATTCGCGAGGCGGTGTCTTGCCTAGTGTAATCCAATATTAGGAATAACCTTCGGTTCGAGTTACTTTGGTTTCGCCCAAAGTAACCAAAGGCATTGTCATCTACAAAACCTGTTCACTTGTTGCATTTGTTTTATCTATTGCAGAAACGGGATATTACAAATACCACGCAGGTTGTAGATGACCTTTCCGAGTCTCATATATAGGGTATGTATTCATTTTCTTTTTCATAACAAATTGAATGGAAGTTTAAAAATGGCTGTTGGTGACGTAACTATGCCACTTATGCATGTGGTGCAGGGTGTAAAAATTGGCTCAACTGAGGCGTATGTACGTTATCCAAATCGACGAGATCTAGTCATTTTTGAATTTGCTGAAGGATCAAAGGTTGCCGGGGTATTTACCCAAAGCGCTTTTGCGGCTGCGCCTGTTCAATTGAGTAAAAAGCATTTAACAGAAAATACCCCACGTTACCTGATTATCAATACGGGTAATGCCAATGCTGCAACAGGAACAGTCGGTTATAAAAATGCAGAAGCGACTTGTGCCAAACTAGCTGAGTTAACCGGTGTACAGACCAACCAGATTTTACCGTTTTCAACCGGTGTGATTGGTGAGCAGCTCCCGATTGAGCGTTTACTGCAAGGCATTCAGCCTGCATTAAATGAGTTAAATGCAGATCGTTGGGCTGAAGCGGCATCTGGCATTATGACCACTGACACTACGCCGAAAGGTGCATCCGAACAGTTCGAACTGGATGGGGTGACCTATACCATGACGGGAATCAGTAAAGGTGCAGGTATGATCCGTCCGAATATGGCGACCATGCTCAGCTTCGTTGCAACCGATGCGCCGATTAGCCAAGAACTGGTACAGCGCTTATTGCAAACCACGGTTGAGCATTCCTTTAACCGCATTACCATTGATGGTGATACCTCGACCAATGATTCCTGTATCTTTGTGGCAACCGGTTTGGCAGGTGGTGCAGAAATCCAGAACCAAGACGATGCACGTTATCAACACGTGCTCGATGTACTTGCACGTATTATGGATCGTCTGGCGCAATTAATCGTACGTGATGGTGAGGGTGCAACCAAATTCATCACGGTTCAGGTTGAGGGCGGTGCAAATACGCAAGAATGTTGTGATGTGGCGTATAGCGTTGCCGAGTCACCACTCATTAAAACTGCATTATTTGCGTCAGATCCAAACTGGGGCCGTATTGTGATGGCGATTGGTAAGGCGGGCGTGCCAAATCTCGACAGTAGCAAGGTTCAAGTCTGGTTGGGTGACGTGCAAATTTGCCTGGATGGTGGTGCAAACCCAGACTATACCGAAGCAGCAGGTGCTGCGGTGATGGCTGAAAAAGAAATTACCATCCGGATTGATCTTGGTCGTGGTACGGCAAAAGACACGGTTTATACCTGTGATTTTTCTTACGACTATGTGAAAATTAATGCCGATTATCGCTCATAAATTTGCGTTATAATGAAGCCTCCACAGTGGGGCTTTTTTTATAAGCTGGTTTGTGGACAGTGTGATTCTTAATAAATGATCACCCCGACACCCACGTTATAGCTTTGCAATGATGCAAGCACGCAGGATAGAGAAGACGTTTTATGAATGATGCGAATTTAATTGCGAACGAAGCCAAAAATATTGTGCAGGCGCATTTAGATCGTTTGGGCGAGCCAAAGGACAATAGCCTCAGCCCAGAAGTGAAACAAGAAAAGTTCGCTCAAATCGCAGCAGAGCTTAAAAAACGTAATGCTGTGCTTGTGGCGCACTATTACTGTGATCCGGAAGTGCAAGAGCTTGCAGAACTGACGGGTGGCTGTGTTTCTGATTCATTGGAAATGGCGCGTTTTGGTCGCGATCATCCTGCAACGACGCTGGTGGTAGCGGGTGTAAAGTTTATGGGTGAAACCTCCAAAATCTTGTCACCGGAAAAAACGGTATTGATGCCGACACTGGAAGCAACCTGCTCACTGGATTTGGGTTGCCCTGTGGATGAGTTCGCGGCATTCTGTGATCAGCATCCTGATCATACCGTGGTGGTGTATGCCAATACTTCAGCAGCAGTGAAAGCACGTGCTGACTGGGTGGTGACTTCAAGTTGTGCGGTTGAGATCATTGAGCATCTGGACAGTTTGGGTGAAAAAATTATTTGGGCACCAGATCAGCATTTAGGCCGCTATATTCAGAAGAAAACTGGCGCTGATATGTTGTTGTGGGATGGTGCCTGTATCGTGCATGAAGAATTCCGTGCCCGCGGCATTGCGCAAATGAAAGCGCTTTATCCAGATGCAGCGGTATTGGTGCACCCAGAGTCACCTGAATCGGTGGTCGATATTGCCGATGCCGTGGGAAGTACCTCGCAACTGATCAAAGCTGCCCAGACTTTACCGCATCAGCAAATGATCGTGGCAACCGATCGGGGTATTTTCTATAAAATGCAGCAAGCGGTGCCTGATAAAGAATTATTTGAAGCACCAACTGCAGGTGAGGGGGCAACTTGCCGTTCATGTGCACATTGTCCGTGGATGGCAATGAACGAACTGGATGGAATTTTGCATGTCTTGCAGCATGCCGATCAAGAAATACACGTTGATCCGGCCTTGGCGGAACGCGCTAAATTGCCTTTAGATCGAATGTTGAACTTTAGTGCCTCATTAAAGCGTTAAAAAGCATCAAGATGCTTGTTAAATATACATTTGGTAAGGATTTTTAATATTTTTGAAAAATAGGTGTTGACGTTCTAGGGCGTCGCGCCTAGAATGCACACCGTACCGCACGATGTGCGATACACTAAAAGCTGAGAAATCGGAGCATAGCACAGCCTGGTAGTGCACCTGGTTTGGGACCAGGGGGTCGTAGGTTCGAATCCTACTG
>NZ_JFWP02000015.1:0-27297 GCF_000588715.1 Acinetobacter sp. 1000160
TTATGCAGTTACTTTAGCAACAACACCAGCACCTACAGTACGACCACCTTCACGGATCGCAAAACGTAGACCTGGGTCCATTGCGATCGGGTGGATTAACTCTACTGACATTTCTACGTTGTCACCAGGCATTACCATTTCTACGCCATCTTGTAATTTGATCGCGCCAGTTACGTCAGTTGTACGGAAGTAGAACTGTGGACGGTAACCGTTAAGGAATGGAGTGTGACGACCACCTTCTTCTTTAGAAAGTACGTATACTTCTGCATCGAATTTAGTGTGCGGCTTGATTGTACCTGGTTTAGCAAGTACTTGACCACGTTGTACGTCTTCACGCTTAGTACCACGAAGCAAGATACCACAGTTCTCACCTGCACGGCCTTCGTCAAGAAGTTTACGGAACATTTCTACGCCAGTTACAGTTGTTTTAACTGTATCTTTAATACCAACGATCTCGACTTCTTCACCAACTTTAACGATACCAGCTTCTACACGGCCTGTTACTACAGTACCACGACCAGAAATTGAGAATACGTCTTCGATTGGCATCAAGAATGCTTTGTCGATTGCACGTTCTGGTTCTGGAATGTAAGAGTCAAGCGCTTCAACAAGAGCGATAACTGCTGATTCGCCATATTGACCAGCATCACCTTCCAACGCTTTAAGCGCTGAACCACGGATAACTGGAGTGTCATCACCTGGGAAGTCATAAGTAGAAAGAAGTTCACGAACTTCCATTTCTACCAATTCAAGTAATTCTTCGTCATCAACAAGGTCACACTTGTTCAAGAATACAACGATGTAAGGTACACCAACCTGACGTGAAAGAAGGATGTGTTCACGAGTTTGTGGCATTGGACCATCAGTCGCAGCACATACAAGAATCGCGCCGTCCATCTGAGCAGCACCAGTAATCATGTTTTTAACATAATCGGCGTGGCCCGGGCAGTCTACGTGAGCGTAGTGACGGATTGGAGAATCGTATTCTACGTGTGATGTATTAATTGTAATACCACGTGCTTTTTCTTCAGGAGCTGAGTCGATTTGTGAGTAATCTTTCGCTTCACCGCCGTAAGTTTTTGCACAGATCGTTGCAATCGCAGCAGTTAAAGTTGTTTTACCATGGTCAACGTGACCAATTGTACCCACGTTTACGTGTGGTTTATTACGTTCAAACTTGGCTTTAGCCATGATGATCTTCCTTTATAAACTGCTCATGAGGGTCGCCCATGAGCACTTGGTTTTTTAACTAAATTTTAGTTGGGTAATATAGTAATCGAAAGATTACTCGTCGTCACCTTTTTTACCGCCAGCTTGGAACTTAGCGATGATGCCTTCCGCCACGTTACGTGGAGTTTCAGCGTATTTAGCGAATTCCATAGAGTAAGTCGCGCGACCTTGAGACATAGAACGCATTTGAGTCGCGTAACCGAACATCTCAGCAAGTGGAACTTCTGCTTTAATTGCTTTTGTTCCGCCAGGAAGATCGTCCATACCCTGAACCATACCACGACGACGGTTTAAGTCACCCATGATATCGCCCATGTAGTCTTCTGGAGTTTCGACTTCAACTTTCATGATTGGTTCAAGAAGGATAGGATCTGCTTTCATGAAACCGTCACGGAAAGCGTATGAACCTGCCATTTTGAACGACAATTCATCAGAGTCGACATCGTGGTAAGAACCGTCGAATAATGTCGCTTTGATACCCACAACAGGGTAACCAGCCAATACACCATTCTTCATACGTTCTTGAATACCTTTGTCAACCGCACCAAAGAATTCTTTAGGTACAGTACCGCCGACAACTTCTTCAGCGAATTCGTATTCTTTACCAGCTTCTTCAACATCCATAGGCTCTAAACGAACATATACATGACCGAATTTACCTTTACCACCTGTTTGACGAACAAACTTACCTTCTTGTTCAACAGACTTTTTGATGGTTTCACGGTAAGCAACCATTGGTTTACCAATGTTCGCTTCAACGCTGAACTCACGCTTCATACGGTCAACGATGATGTCAAGGTGAAGCTCACCCATACCAGCAATAATTGTTTGACCAGATTCTTCGTCTGTACGAACGCGGAACGATGGATCTTCTTTCGCCAAACGACCTAAAGCGATTGACATTTTTTCTTGGTCAGCTTTAGTTTTTGGTTCAACAGCCAATGAAATTACTGGCTCTGGGAATTCCATACGCTCAAGTGTAATGATGTTTTTCTCATCACATAATGTATCACCCGTAGTAACGTCTTTAAGACCTACACACGCTGCGATATCACCTGCACGGATTTCATCAAGATCTTGACGTTCGTTCGCATGCATTTGCACGATACGACCGATACGTTCACGCTTAGATTTAACTGGGTTATAAACCGGATCACCTTGTTTAAGAACACCAGAGTAAACACGTACGAATGTTAAGTTACCTACGAACTTGTCGTTCATGATTTTGAACGCAAGCGCAGAGAACGGAGCTTCGTCAGATGCTTCACGAGACGCTTTAGTTTCGTCTTTGTCGTCAAGGATACCTTCAATTGCTTTAACTTCTGTTGGAGAAGGCAAGAATTGAATTACAGCATCCAACATACGTTGAACACCTTTGTTCTTGAACGCAGAACCACAAAGCATAACTTGAATTTCAGATGCCAATGTACGAGCACGTAAGCCAGCGATGATTTCTTCTTTAGAAAGATCGCCTTCTTCTAGGTACTTGTCCATTAACTCTTCAGATGCTTCAGCCGCAGCTTCAACCATCTTAGTACGCCATTCGTTTGAAGTTTCAACGAGGTCAGCAGGAATATCACCGTATTCGAACTTCATACCTTGAGATGCTTCATCCCAGATAATCGCTTTCATTTCGATAAGGTCAACTACACCTGTAAATGTATCTTCAGCACCGATTGGCACAACGATAGGTACAGGATTACCGCCTAAACGTGTTTTAACTTGCTCAACAGCACGGAAGAAGTTTGCACCAGTACGGTCCATCTTGTTCACGAATGCTAAACGAGGCACTTTATATTTGTTTGCCTGACGCCATACAGTTTCAGACTGAGGTTGTACGCCACCAACTGCACAGTAAACCATGCACGCACCGTCAAGAACACGCATAGAACGTTCAACTTCGATTGTGAAGTCTACGTGTCCCGGTGTATCAATTACGTTGATACGGTGTTGTTGGAATTGGTTAGCCATACCAGACCAGAAACAAGTTGTAGCAGCAGAGGTAATTGTAATACCACGCTCTTGCTCTTGTTCCATCCAGTCCATTGTTGCTGCACCGTCGTGTACTTCACCGATTTTGTGAGATACACCTGTGTAGAACAAAATACGTTCTGTTGTAGTTGTTTTACCTGCGTCAATGTGCGCAGAAATACCGATGTTACGGTAATTACTAATTGGGGTTTGGCGAGCCATGATGTCTACATTCCTAAATGTTATATTTAAAACAGGACGCATCAATTAAATTGATGCGCACGAATATCCAAGCAGGCAACTTAAATACCCGCAAAGCCTCCACTTTGATAGAGAGCGATGTTGAATCGAGCTGCAGTACGCATGAATATTCTCCTGATTAGGGACTGTTTTATCCGCTTAGAAACGGTAGTGAGAGAAGGCTTTGTTGGCTTCAGCCATACGATGCACGTCTTCACGTTTTTTGATCGCTGCACCTTTACCTTCAGCTGCATCAAGCAACTCACCAGCAAGACGTAAAGCCATCGTTTTTTCAGAACGCTTAGCAGCAGCATCTACTAACCAACGCATCGCTAGAGCAGTACGACGGGATGGGCGTACTTCCATAGGTACTTGATAAGTAGCACCACCAACACGGCGTGCTTTTACTTCAACCATAGGACGAACTTTTTCAAGAGTAGTCTCGAAAAATTCAACTGGGTCTACTTTGTTTTTTTCTTGAACGCGGTCTAAAGCACCGTAAACGATACTTTCAGCAATAGATTTTTTACCATCTTGCATTACGTGGTTCATGAATTTAGCGATTGTTTGGCTGCTAAATTTTGGATCTGGAAGGATCTCACGAGCAGCGACTACGCGACGTCTTGGCATTTTAATACACCTAATAATATGACACTTCAGGATAATCCAGCAGTTTGTACAAGTGTCATGTACACGACGCTGGCCTTACTATACGTCGCTTGAATTACAAATCTATGAAGAATTCAAACAAGCGAAACGCTAAAGGGTTGCTTGGGCTATTTTCCTAGAATTACTTCTTAGGACGCTTAGCACCGTATTTAGAACGTGACTGGTTACGATCTTTAACGCCAGCACAGTCTAAAGAACCACGAACGGTATGGTAACGTACACCTGGTAAGTCTTTAACACGACCACCACGGATAAGAACAACACTGTGCTCTTGTAGGTTATGGCCTTCACCACCGATATAGCTAGATACTTCAAAACCTGAAGTTAAGCGAACACGGCAAACCTTACGCATTGCTGAGTTAGGTTTTTTAGGTGTAGTAGTATAAACACGTGTACATACACCACGACGTTGTGGACAAGCCTTCAACGCAGGAACTTTTGATTTTTCAATCAAAGTCGTACGACCCTTACGGATCAACTGATTTGTTGTTGCCATTTGGCAATTCTCCCGTTATTAAACAACCTTAAAAAAAGAAAACGACCTCTTTTTAAGGGCACATAATTGTAAGCTAAGAAGTAAAAATGGTCAACATTGTTAGTGCTGACCATTTCTTGGGTTTGTTGTGTTTTGATGTCTAAGACATCAGCCTATGATTAGCTATGTTTTGTTGAAGCAGGTTCGACATCAATTGATTTCTGCTCAGGCGCAACTTGCGCTTCAGCTTCATCGAAAATCTCTTCCTGTTCTGCCTTCAATGCGGGTTGCTGTTCAGTATGCTCATGCTCAACCACATGCTGCTCTGCAAGTTGTTGAATTCCTTCCCCTACTTTTTCATCCACTGGCGGTTTGACTGCATCCGTGTCTTTTGCCTGGATCGAAACCTTGGCAATCACATCATTCTTTGGCGCATCTGAAGCTGTAGTCTGCGTAGCAGCAGGCTCTACATTATCCGGCTTCTGTTCAGTGGCAACCTCAGCCCCCTCCCCATCCAGAGTCTGATCCTGTTCTGTCTTCAACGCAGGTTGCTGTTCAGTATGTTCATGTTCAGCCACATGCTGTTCTGCAAGCTGTTGAATTCCTTGCTCTACCTTCTCATCAACCGGCGTTTTGGCAACATCACTATCTTTGGCCTGAATTGAAACACTGCTAATGACATCATTTTTTGGTGCATCTGAAATCACACCCTGCTTAACCTCTTCCCCACTTGTATTTAATAAGCGCGGTGCTGCCTTTTTCAATAAAGTCTCGGCTTTATAGTAGGCTTCCAGTGGAGAAATGTTTTCATCCGGGTGCTCATTTAAATAGAAACGCGCTGCACCAAAAATAGCTTGTGATTTGTGCCCGACATCTTCCAGCAGTCTCCAGCTATAAAAACCGCTCAACACAGCTCCGGCAACAGGGGTTAGCTTACCGACCACGGAAACTTGAGGAACACGGTTTAACCAGCCAAATTTAAATTGTCCTTGTTCATCTCCCAGCCACTTCTTGACCAAATCAAAATCATTATTCGATCCGAGTAGTTGCTGAAACTGTTGCAGGTCGTGTGTTTCCAGCATTGACTTCAAGGCTTTTAAAGCCACCAGCAGGGTTTGTTTTTCAGCAACTAGACTTAGATCAATTTCCTTAAAGATAAACGCCACAATCTCTTGATCGGCTTCTTCCGACAAATCAAAGCCATGGGAACGCCCTGTCTGATAAATGGTTCGCAAGGTCAAAACAATTGATGCAGGAATATCGATGGCTGCGCCCCATACACCTGTTGCCCCTGTGACCGCACCCTGAACAGCTGCCAATAATTTATTCTGCTCAATCAGGGCCTGACTTAAACGTTGGGAACGACCTGTATCTTTGGTGAGTTCGATAATATCCTTGACCCCTGCTTCTTCAAGGATTTTTTCAGTCAGGGAACTATTCGAACTGAACTCGTTCAGCCACTGGAATAAATAGTCAGAGGCTTTTTCTCCCAGATCAGGCGATACGAAAGACGCGATACTGTTTACGCGCGTGTAATGACGACCTAGAAACTGATGTGAAAGTTTAGGAAATTGCTGACGTAACATTTGTTGTGGACTTTCATATTTTTCCACTTCAAACGGGCTTTTAAAACGAGCTTTTCCTTCAACCGTCTTGGAAGTGTTTGCAAGTTCCGCCCCAGATGTAATCGGCGCTACTTGAAATTTTTGTAATTCAGAACTGAGCTTTTTAGCCACTCCAAAGGCTTGTGCAAATAAACCTGAAGATTGCTTGTTTTTAGATTTTGTCATCAAGAACCTCTGTTGTGTAATATGTGAATTTCTAGGTAAATACTAGGTTGAATGCAGATTTATCTCAACTTTTATGTGTGTACTTTCA
Organism: Acinetobacter sp. 1000160; assembly: GCF_000588715.1. Classification (NCBI taxonomy): domain Bacteria; kingdom Pseudomonadati; phylum Pseudomonadota; class Gammaproteobacteria; order Moraxellales; family Moraxellaceae; genus Acinetobacter; species Acinetobacter sp. 1000160. Next base: position 6,464 of record NZ_JFWP02000015.1, read on the forward strand.
TTACGTTTCGTCACCAGAACTGCAATATTTACGAATATTTACACAACTGGAAATAGGCATAAGATTTGCCATAAGAAATAAAAAACCTTTCTGCTATCATGGTGTCATTCACTCATAAGCCATTCTAATCGTTATTTTCTCCTGATTTGTATTCATAGCGAGATGCACAGGGCTTAAGTATTACCATAAAAGGGATCTGTAAATGAAACGTGTTGTAATCACTGGTATGGGCATTAACTCATGTATCGGTAACTCTTTAGAAGAGGTCACTCATTCTTTAAAAAATGGAATCTCAGGCACACGTTTAAACCCAACTTATGCAGAACTGAATTTCAAGAGCCATGTTAGCGCTGCAGCTGAACAGGATTTTGATGGCATTGACCGCAAACTGAAACGTTTTATGGGTGTTTGCGCCATGTATGCCTATAACGCGGCAGTCGCAGCAGTTGAGCATGCGGGACTAAAACAAGAAGATTTGGCAAATAATCCACGCTACGGTATTGCCGGTGGTTCTGGTGGTAACTCAACTGCCTCTGTTGCAGAAATGATCAAACTGCTAGAAGAAAAAGGTGCACGTAAAATCGGTCCTTTCTTCGTGCCGCGCAACATGTCAAATACCATTACTGCAAACGTTGGTGTTGCCTTTAAACTTCAAGGTGTGGCGCATTCGATTACCAGTGCATGTGCAACTTCTGCCGATGCAATTGGTTATGCTTATAACCTGATTCAATTGGGTAAACAGGATCTCATGCTTGCGGGTGGTGGTGAAGAAGATCACTGGTCACAAAGCTTGCTGTTTGATGCGATGGGTGCATTGTGTTCAAAATATAATGACACCCCGGAAACTGCTTCACGCCCATATTCAAAAGACCGTGACGGTTTCGTTATTGCTGGCGGTGGCGGTTTCGTCGTGCTTGAATCACTTGAACACGCACAGGCACGTGGTGCCAATATCCTTGCCGAAGTGATTGGTTATGCAGCAAATAGTGATGGTGCCGACATGGTTGCACCAAGTGGTGAAGGCGCAACACGCTGTATCATCATGGCACTGGATGAAGCAAAGCAGCATGGCGTCGAGCAGATTGACTATGTCAATACTCACGGCACATCAACACCGGCAGGTGACGTGACTGAGCTGAAAGCGATGGAACGTGCATTTGGTGAAGGTCAGGTTCCACCACTCAGCTCAACCAAATCGATGACTGGCCATAGCTTGGGTGCTGCAGGTGTTCAGGAAGCGATTTATTCTGTATTGATGATGCAAAATGACTTTATTGCACCGAACATCAACGTGACTGAGCTGGATGAAGGTGCACAAGGTTTCGATATTGTACTTGAAAAACGTGATGCAAAACTGAATACTGTCATGAGTAACAGTTTTGGTTTTGGCGGTGTAAACGCCTGCCTTATTTTCAAGAAGTGGGATGCATAATCCCGCTTAGCAGGATTATCGATGGATGCACCTTCTGATGCTTTCTTGTGGGTAAAAGCATTACATATTATTGCCGTGGTTTGCTGGTTCGCTGCTTTGTTCTACTTACCACGCCTTTATGTTTATCATGCCATGAGTGAAGATGCCGTCAGTCATCAACGCTTTGAAGTGATGGAACGTAAGTTGTATCGCGGGATTATGTGGCCGTCCATGATTGCCACATTAATTACCGCCCACTTTCTGGTCGACTGGGGTGATGCAACCCGGCATTATCATGAAGCCTTATGGTTTTATCTCAAGGTCGGTCTGGTCGGTCTGTTGGTAATTTATCACCTAGTATGTGGTTATTATCGTAAAAAACTGATTGGCAATGCCCACTACAAAACTCATAAGTTCTGGCGCTTCTTTAATGAGATGCCGACTCTGATCTTATTTGCGGTGGTTGTTCTGGTTGTGGTAAAACCTCAGTTCTAACTGAGGTTTTTTTATTTTAGAATTCAATACGTCCTATCAATTTTCATACTTGAAATTCAGATGATCAAAGCACTTCAACAGGCGCTAAGACAAATAAATAACTGGTTCATTGCAAACTTGATCGTACATCTCAAAATGAATCAGTTTCACTATCGCGGCTTAAGCTCTGGCGAGATTGAAATTGCACGTCCTGTGTTTGGTGACCTGATTGATTATGCACAGGTCAAAGTTTTTAATATTCCCTATCTGCCTTGGCAACCCGTAAATATATTTATGGCACCAAATGGCAATTTATTTGTACATCAAAAATATTTTAGTGCGGATTATTCAAAGTGCTCTGCCCCCTTACAAGGGATTTTTATTCATGAGCTGGCTCATGTCTTACAGTTTCAGCAACAGGTCCATGTCATTTTTAAAGGAGCAATGCTGCAATTGGGCTATTATCTCAGTTTTAAAACATACGATCCTTATCAATATCAATTCGAACCCGATAAAGCCTTTTCCAGCTACAACATCGAACAACAGGGAGATATTGCACGCGATATCTTCTTCAAGAAAATTCCCAATATTATTCTGAAAAAATAAAAAAGCCCTGTCATTCTATACAGGGCTTTTTAAGTTAAAGCATCGCAACGGGTGTTATGCAGCTGTGCCTTTGCCAGTTTCATTAGCAGGTTCATGATCGACATCCATATCTGTTGTAAAATCTACACGCATTGCATCCTTAACAATGGTACCCATACGTCCAAAGCCTATCGCTAAACCCAAAGCGATCACTGGCAATAAAATCGTTGAACTCATAATCTCTCACCTCATGTTATTTAAAAGAGAATCTGATATTTAAGCTTGTGGTTCTTGTTCACGGAACATGACCGTACCGATACGACCAACCACAACCGCTAAACCAAACGCAATAACTGGAAATAATAAAACTGACATATCAACCACCTCTTGATTTAAGTGTTGCAATACACTTGAGTAAGCTCAAAGTGTATAGCCATTCACATTAATCAGGATCATAGCAGTGCACAAATGTACACTCAAGTGTAGCAAAGATATTCCCGATAAACGGTATATAAAACATACAAAAATTAAACAAGCAATTGAAATAAATATATTTTTTATCAGGTACAGCTGTTCCTCATTTTTTTGAATTATTTAATAGCTTTATCAAAGCCGCTCTTTTTATTAGAAATTTTAGAATTTATTGCACTTGTCACCGGGATGTCATCTCAATAGGCGAAGATGACATGAAAAAAACTTGATGTGGTTATATTCAATTTATTCACAATCATGCACCATAACTACCTAAACATTGAGAAATGTTGCTTTTTCATACAGAAAAACTCGTTATTTTTACGCAGAAAAATGCGCATTTAGTATATATTAGTAAACTTGTCATTTTTCTTTAAGATATAAAATGTTTGGCGCCATGATATACAATCGTTTTTAACAACTATACTTATATAAATCAAAAACTTGTGTATCAAAACTTGTTAAGACTTAGGATTAGGTTTGAATGAAAAATTTTAAAATTGCCCTTGCTCAGTTCTCTCCGCATATTGGCAATGTTGACTCAAATACTCAAAAGATGATTGAGCAAGCAAATTTAGCGAAACAACAACAGGCTGATTTGATCATCTTTCCAGAACTTTCAACCATCGGTTACCCTGCGGAAGATTTAGTGCTTCGCCCAAATCTTCAAAAACGTACTCAAAAAGCTTTTGCCCAGCTAAGTGAAGTCAAAGATATCGTGATGGTATTTGGCTTTGTACATCAGACTGAAGATGGTCACCGTTATAATTCTGCTGCGGTAATGAAAGACGGTCAGGTACTGGGTATTTATAACAAACATAACCTGCCAAATTACGGTGTGTTTGACGAGAAACGTTACTTCCAGGAAGGCCATCAGCACCTTGTTTTTGAATATCTCGGTCATAAATTTGGCGTCCTGATTTGTGAAGATGTCTGGTCACTCAACACGGTTAAGCAGCTTGGCCAGCTCAATGTTGAAACCGTGCTGGTACTCAATGCTTCGCCTTATGAAGTGGGTAAACCACAGCACCGTATTCAGACCCTGAATGAATTGGCGAAACAGTTGCACCTTAATATTGTTTATGTCAACCAGGTTGGCGGTCAAGATGACCTGATCTTTGATGGTTCCAGCTTTGTCAGCAACAATAGCGGTGAGCTGGCATTACAGGCACCGAGTTTCCAGGAAGCTGTTCATTTTGCTGAATATGATGCAGAACAAAAACAGTTCAAGACAGCTGCAGCAGTTCCAGCTTTAGAAACCTTTGCTGAAATTTATCAAGCATTGGTCATGGCAACCCGTGACTATGTACAACGCTCAGGTTTCCCTGGGGTTATTTTAGGTTTATCTGGCGGGATCGATTCAGCATTAACCTTGGCAATTGCTGTTGATGCGATTGGGGCAGACAAAGTCCAGGCCGTGATGATGCCGTATACCTACACTTCACAAATGAGTGTTGAAGATGCGACTGAGCAGGCACGTCGTATGGGCGTGACTTTCGGTATTGCTGAGATTCATCCAATCGTGAATAGCTTCATGCAAACCCTATTCCCGTTCTTCGGCAATGCCCCTGCGGATGCGACAGAAGAAAACCTGCAGGCACGTACCCGTGGTACCCTGCTGATGGGCCTATCTAATAAATTTGGCAACCTTGTTCTTGCGACAGGCAACAAATCCGAGATTTCAGTCGGTTACTGCACACTTTATGGTGATATGGTCGGTGGCTTCTCGGTGCTTAAAGATGTCTACAAAACGATCGTGTTTGAACTGGCAAAATACCGTAACACACTGGAAGACACCCCCGTTATCCCGGCACGTGTGATTAGCCGTCCACCGTCAGCAGAACTCCGTCCAGATCAAAAAGATCAGGATTCATTACCTGCTTATGATGTACTTGATGCCATCTTGTATGCTTATATAGAAGAAGATCTCAGCCAGGCCGATATCATTGCCAAAGGTTATGAAAGCGATGTAGTCGAAAAAGTAATTCGTCTGGTAGATCGTAATGAATACAAGCGTCGTCAGGGCGCGATTGGGCCGCGGATCAGTTCACGTGCTTTCAGTCGTGAACGACGCTACCCGATCGTCAACGGATGGACCGCGAATGACTGAAAAAATTGTTTCTGAAAAGTCACAATTACTTGCTCAAGCACTTTTGCTTGAGCAAGTTAAGTTTTATAAAAATCAACTTACAACACAACTTTCCGCTGATTTCTTCCAGCAATTTATCCAGCTCTTTCTGCAACATGCACCCCATATTCAACTCAAAGAAGTGGTCGAATTAGCGCAGATTCAGGCTGTGGTCAAACGTTATGCTTTTGAAATGCAGCTGGGTGCAGGCTTACTGGAATTTATTGGCGAGATTGCCCAAAGACTGCATGTGTTTTCGCTACAGTCATCAGCCCAGTTACAAGATGTATTTTCAGACCATCAGTTTGAAATGTGGCTGTCCAAGTTTCTGGAACTTGAAAATATCCGTCATTATTTAAACCAGTTTCTAAAAGAAAGCCCTTCTATTCAGCAATTATGCCAATACATTGCGACCACAACCTTACAAAACAAACTACCTAAATTATTTACTCAGTCAGATGACGATAGAATTTCAGAAAGTAAATATGAGTGGCAACAAAAACTAAAAAGCTTTTCACATCGCCAGCAACAGCGTATTGAACAGAAAATTGAAGAAAGTATTGCCCGGTTTATTCAAGAACAGCTGGCCGATCTTAGTCTGCTGTCTAATGACGATCTGGAAAGTCTGGCGCGTAATGTCTGGGATGACAATAAAGCCAAACCTTTATCAGAATATACCAAACAGGTCACGCCACTGGATGTGGAAGAATTCTTTGTCATGATTTATGAATACTGGAAAGAATTACGCCAGTCCGCATTCATACAGGATTTAATCCTTTACGGCGTCAAAGTCTTTTATGATTTCTATAAAGATGAAAGTCTGGCCGATGTCTTTGCTGCCATTGGACTGGAAGAAGCCGACCTGCTGAATGAGGCAGTGCGTTTTTATCCCAAAGTTGTGGCCGCTTTAGATCAGCACGGTGTCCTCGAACCGATCATTACCCTGATCCTGAAACCGTTCTATGACAGCGCTGACACGCTCGCCGCCATCGAAAAACACCTATAAAAATAAAGCCTGTAAATAGATCATTTACAGGCTTATATACGTATCCATTATTTTCAAATCATATATATAGATAAAAAGAAACCACGCAGGAGCGTGGTTTTTAAAATGGTGGCTATGACGAGACTTGAACTTGTGACCCCCGCATTATGAGTGCGGTGCTCTAACCAACTGAGCTACATAGCCGTAAACTGTGTGCGCATTATCTAGCGTTACGTGCAACGGGTCAAGTCTATGATCTTGAAAACAGAAGACATATGCGTGGTTTTTGCACAAAGATATTATCAACTGTATATTTTTAACTCAAAGTCTGTTCTGATAGCAATTTCCCCCTCATCTTCCAGCCGATATTGCTCTGAATACTTCTTTTCGGCTTAATGTTTTTCCCGATAAGACGCGTAGGAACAGCCAATGCACGCCACCATAATCATGATAATTGCCAGAATCTGATAAAGATTCAATGCTTCTCCCAAAATGCACCATGCAGCTACAGCGCTAATCGCAGGTGAAGCGCTAAGTAACATCCCAAACACATGTGCAGCCAGTCTTTTCATCGCCACAATATCCAGCAAAAAAGGAATCATGCTTGAGAATAAGGAAACAAATACGCAGGTAAAGAAGACCTTATAGGAGCTCACCACTAAATCTAAATGCTGAAAACCCACAGGAAGAGCACATAACGCCGCCACCAACATTCCGACGGCGACAGAACTGCCACCAGCAGAAGCAACTCGTCGTCCATAGATGATATACAACCCCCAGCAGATCGCCGCCGCCAATGCCAACCCCATGCCTTGGTAACTAAAATTCTGGTTAACGCCTCCCAATGGCAATATGACGATTCCAATCAATGCACATCCGGCCCACAGCAAGTCCTGCTTACGCTTGGACATTAACATCGCAACAGTCAACGGACCGAGAACTTCTATGGAAATTGCAAGACCAACCGACATATAAGCAAAAGCCTTATAAACCAATACATTCATTCCACTGATAAACATGCCGTAAATCACCAGATTGCGCCAGTTGGTCTGCTGATAGAACAATTGCCACGGCCTGAAAATAACACAGAGAAGAATGGCGGCTATGCCAAGACGAACCAACGCAACTGTTTCTGGGCCTAAAACCGGAAACAGGGTTTTGGCCACTGATGCTCCGATCTGTACAGACACCAACGATAATGTCGCAGCGAGAAATGCAATGCTTTGTCGCGAATCCAGTCCGACCATGACCATGCCCCGTAATATAGAGATGCAATTTTAATTCACACCTCTCCGTTTAATTCTGCAATTTTATGCAAGAATACGAGTAAATTACGCTTTATTATTCTTAGGATGAGAGGTTTAATCGTGTCAGACATTTCATTGGATCAGTTCGATTATGCAATTTTAAGACAATTGCAACACGATAATAAAATGTCACATCGGAAAATAGCCGAACTGGTCAATCTCTCCCAAGCGTCAGTACAGCGGCGTATTGCCAGGCTTGAACAAGAACAGGTGATTGAGAAAAATTGCGCTGTACTCAACCCCAAAAAGTTTGGCGAAAAAATTACATCAATTATTGAAGTGCGTTTAGCAGAAGACCGTTCTATCGTGATGGATCGGGCCAAACAATATTTTGCCCATGTCGATGAGATCCAGCAGTGTTATTTCGTCAATGGTGGCGTTTCTTTTATTATCATTATGATTTCCGATACCTTATCCCATTTTGAGGCCTTGGTACGCAAGCACTTTGCAGATAATCAGGATGTCAGCACTTATCGGACACTGATCGTTTTAGATCGGGTCAAAGTCGGATTAGAGTTATCGATTTAAAAACAGCAGATAAAAAGAGACCACGCAGGAGCGTGGTCTATAAAATGGTGGCTATGACGAGACTTGAACTTGTGACCCCCGCATTATGAGTGCGGTGCTCTAACCAACTGAGCTACATAGCCGAAAACTGTGGGCGCATTATCTTAACTTTCGCTACACACGTCAAGCACAATTTTCAAAAAATTTAAGAAGTGGGCCTATAAGCCGGGTTCTGTCGAGGACGATCATTCCTCTAGGCGTACAATCACTCATACGCTCAAGCGACCTACCCGAATCCAGCACGGGCCGTGCCTCAGGATTCCTATTTGGTCTTGCTTCAGGTGGGGTTTACCTTGCCGTGAACTGTTACCAGACACGCGGTGCGCTCTTACCGCACCCTTTCACCCTTACCTCACGAATGAGGCGGTCTACTCTCTGCTGCACTTGCCGTCGGCTTTCGCCGCCCAGGCGTTACCTGGCACCTTGCCCTTTGAAGCCCGGACTTTCCTCCCCTGCTTCAGTCACGGAGACCTCCACAGCAGCGACCGTCCGGCCCACTTCGTGGCGCATCTTACCAAAGTTCGCTGTTAATTGCTTGCATTTTTTTGCGCAGTCAGCTTTTTATATTTCTCCATCAACTCATCATGCGATTCCACATGCTGAGGATCTAACGGAATACAGTCGACCGGGCAAAATAACTGACACTGTGGCTGATCATGATGTCCGATGCACTCTGTACACAGTGCAGGATCAATCTCATAAATCAGCTCACCCATATAAATGGCGTCATTGGGACAGACAGGTTCACAGACATCGCAGTTAATGCATTCATCTGTAATATATAAAGACACGTTACCAACCTTGTTGATGTTTACGTTCAAAGGCCTCGACCACAACCGCAGGCACAAATTTGTTTACATCACCTTTTAAACGGGCAATTTCTCTCACCAGTGTCGATGAAATAAATGAATATTGCTCAGATGGAGTTAAAAATACCGATTCAAAATGTGGATCAAGCTGACGGTTCATATTGGCCAGTTGAAATTCATATTCAAAATCTGAAATTGCTCTTAAACCACGCAGTACTGCTGTCGCACGCTGTTCACGGAAAAAATTGACCAGTAAGCCATCAAAACCGACAAACTCAACATTGTTCAAATGACTGAGTGAGGCTTTTGCCAATTCAACACGCTCTTCTAAACTAAATACCGGATTTTTATGATGACCAATCGCAATGGCAACCACAACTTCATCAAACATTTTTGATGCTCTTGCAACCAAATCAACATGTCCATTGGTTATTGGATCAAAAGTCCCCGGATAAATCACACGTGTTTTAGACATGCGGTGTACTCTAGTGAATGAGATAAGGTGCGTATTTTAACAAATCTTCAGCCTAAACGCGAAATTCCTAAACATTGGAAAAAGATTGCGTTTTGCGGCACAATAGAAGCAATTGTGGAAGTTTGAATTATGGCGCAAGCAACAGTTGTAAAAAAACATAATGGTGGCACGATTGCTCAAAACAAAAGAGCGCGCCACGATTACTTTATCGAAGAAAAATTTGAAGCAGGCATGTCTCTCCAAGGCTGGGAAGTAAAATCCCTACGCGCTGGGCGTATGAGCCTGACGGAAAGCTATGTCATTTTTAAAAATGGTGAAGCTTATTTATTTGGTTCACAAATTCAGCCGTTACTGTCTGCATCAACACATGTGGTTCCAGAAGCAACCCGCACCCGCAAGTTGCTATTGTCTCGCCGTGAGCTGGAAAAACTACTCGGTGCAGTCAATCAAAAAGGTTATTCATGTGTACCATTGGCATGTTACTGGAAAGGTCATCTGGTCAAGCTTGAAATTGCCCTGGTAAAAGGTAAGCAATTACATGACAAGCGTGCGACCGAAAAAGACCGTGACTGGCAGCGTGATAAAGCACGTATCCTGCATAAATAAAAAAAACCTCCAATTTATGGAGGTTTTTTTTATTTCGATCTTCAACTTACACATGTTTGAGTCTTAATTCAGTCAGATATTGGCCAAACTTGCGTGCTGTTTCCAGATCACCTTCTGGCGGCGTTACTTCAACACTGGCATTGTCTGATTGCGTCATTAAACCGAGAAAGCTCGACATCCGGTTAATATCCGATTGACCACGCCCAGTTGGCATAAACGGCAAACCTGCCCATAACATGCCATGCTGCATTGCAAATAAATTAATCTGCTGCAATACGGCCAGCTTATCACCGCTGAGTCCACCGCCATTGGTAAAACCGGCAGCCAGTTTGCCTTGCCAGGTACGCGCCAACCAGCGTTTGGAGGAATCTTCCATAAACTGTTTCAAGGCAGAAGTTAAGCTTCCCATATAGGTTGGGCAGCCCATGACAATCACATCCGCCTGATCGAGCAAGTCCCATTGCGGTGCAGCCACAGATAACAGATGCACTTCGGCACCTGCCTGCTCTGCGCCCTGAGCAATGTATTGCGCAACTTTGGCCGTGTGCCCATAAGGACTGTGATAAACCACACACACTTTGACCTGGGAAGAATTCAACTCAATAACAGACATGGAAAATTTAAAAAACCAAGGAATTAGATCAAGTTTAACATTTTTAAACGCGACTAGGCCAATCGGCAATGCAATGCCGGCAATTTATTGCATAAATACAAAGCTGGCCATGCGACCCGTTTTGGCATCACGGCGATAGGAAAAGTAATCTTCAGCTTGCTGATACGAACACTGATCACCCCCCAGCACCTTTTCCACGCCCAAACGCTTTAAGATAAAACGAGCGATTGCATACAGATCTGCCTGATATTTCCCCTCGACCTGCCCTGCCATAAATGCAGATGCCAGTTCAGGATATTTCTCACAGAAAGCAGCCTTGACTTCTGCCCCGACTTCAAAGCATGGCTGGCTAATGGCGGCGCCTAACCATGCCCAACTCGGCTGAGACTGCATTTCAGCGATTGTATTTTCCACAATGCCTGCCGCCAAACCGCGCCAGCCGGCATGCAGATTGGCAACTTCAGTCCCTTCAGCATTGCCCAAGACCACAGGCAGACAATCAGCAGTCATCATCATTAAGGCATGACCGGCACGTTGTGTGACCAGACCATCGCCCTCAAGGGCAACAAATGGAATTTGTTCATTCACGGTATGACAAATGGTGCTGTGGGTTTGCGTCATCCAGGTGATTTTATCCACGCCGAATTCACTCAGTTGATTCAGCAAGATCATACGATGTTGCTGAACACGCTGCGCCTCATCATTGACATGCAAAGCCAGATTAAACCCTGACAAACTCTGATTCGGCGTTGCGACTGTGTCTGGATGGTCAATGCGTGTTTGGCCGACAAAAACACCTTGGGGCAGACCTTGTACAAATTCCATAAATATCTCCAGAGCTCTCTTTTCTACCCTCAACCTCTCCCTTGCGGAACTATAATCGTTCCTCATCTCCTCAAAGAGAAGGAAATTTAAAGCACTGTAAGGCATTAAATTCACCAAAGTATCCTTTAAGGAGGAAGGTTTAGAGGGAGCTAGCGCTTCAGTTAATAGGCTTCATTTTCACTGCGTAGCACTTCTACCAATTGCGTGAAGTCTTCTGGCCACGGCGCTTCAAACATCATTTCTTCGCCTGTGCGCGGATGCACCAGACCCAGTTTGGCTGCATGTAAGGCCTGACGTTTAAAGTTACGCAACATATTACTTAACTTTTCTGAAGCACCTGCAGGAAAACGCACACGGTTGATATATACCGGATCTCCAACCAGACCATGACCTAAATAACTAAAATGGACGCGAATCTGGTGAGTACGTCCTGTTTCAAGCTGGGCCTGGACACGGGTAAAGTCACGGAAGCGCTCTTTCACATTATAGTGAGTCACCGCATCACGACCGCCCGGCAAGATTGCCATTTTGACACGATCCACTGGATGACGTTTGATCGGCTCATCAATGGTCCCACCTGCGATGATATTGCCGTAGGCAATCAGATCATAAACGCGATAAACCGTTTTCTTTGCCAGTTGCTTACTCAGTGAAAACTGAGCTTCCAGGTTTTTAGCCACCACCAGTAAACCACTGGTGTCTTTATCAATACGATGCACCAGACCGGCACGAGAAAGTTCGGCCAGTTTTGGTTCATGATAAAGCAATGCATTTACCAAAGTTCCAGATGGATTACCTGCACCCGGGTGCACCACCATGCCGACTTCTTTATTGATCACGATGATATCGTCATCTTCGTAGACAATATTTAACGGAATGTTTTCTGGCTGGCTTGAGGTTTGCGCTTCAAGCTCAACTTCAAGTGTCAAGAGCTCATTTCCTTCACAGCGGTACTTCGGCTTCACAATGTTACCATTTACCAACAGATGGCCGTCTTTCATCCATTGCTTGAGTTTTTCCCGTGAAAACTCGCTCCACACCATTGCGGCAACCTGATCAATACGTTGCCCTAAATAGTTTTCATCGAGTTGAATTTGCAACGATAAACGTGTTGCAGTTGAGTCAGAATTATGATTATCTGCATCGACAGAATCTTCGAGTAAGAAATCTGTTTCAGAGATGTTTGAATTGGAAGATTGTGCTGAAGTCATTTGATGATCGGTACAAAAATGGTTTAATAGCACCATTGTAGCTCATTGCCCAGAATAACAGAGGAGTTTTTATGTCGCTACCACGTTATAAAATTACGGTGCTTGCACTATCTTTAGGTGTAGCGTCTGCATTTGTGGGCTGTAGCAGCAATCCAAGTAAGAAAGAAGTGGTTGATAAAGGACCACAATCAAGTGAACAAGTTTATTTCGAAAAAGCGCAGAAATCACTTGAACGCAATCAATATACCGATGCGGTCAAATCACTTGAAGCGTTAGATACCTACTATCCAACGGGACAATATACCCAACAGGCACAGCTTGAACTTCTCTACGCGAAATTCAAACAGAAAGATTATGAAGGGACGATTGCGCTTGCAGAGCGTTTTATTCGTTTAAACCCGCAACACCCGAATGCTGACTATGCTTACTACGTGCGTGGCGTTGCCAACATGGAAATGAATTACGACAGCCTGATTCGTTACACTTCATTGCAGCAATCACACCGTGATGTCAGCTATGTAAAAGTGGCGTATCAGAACTTTGTTGACCTGATCCGTCGTTTCCCAAGTAGCCAGTATTCTGTAGATGCCGCACAGCGCATGAAATTTATTGGTCAGGAACTGGCTGAAAGTGAAATGAATGCAGCGCGTTTCAACATTGAACGTAAAGCATGGCTGGCTGCCGCTGAACGCGCACAATGGGGGATTGAACATTACCCACAAACTCCGCAAACCCCTGAAGCTTTAGCCACTTTGGCATATAGCTATCAAAAATTAGGTGATCAGGCGACCTCTCAACAATATGTTGAAATTCTCAAGCTGAACTATCCGAATTTAGTTAAATCGAATGGTGAAGTGAATTTACGTGCAGCACGTAAAGAAGGTAGTTGGGTCAACCGTGCCACTTTAGGTCTGTTAGGACGTGAATCAAAAACCGTACAAGTGAAAGAACAAGCCAAAAGCGATACGGAACAACGCAGCTTAACCAACCGCTTAAGTTTTGGCCTACTGGATAAACCTGAAACTGAAGCAAACGTTGCGCCAGCGCCTGTGGCTGCTCCGGAAGCACCCGCAGCAAGTACAGACAAACCAAGCTGGAAAAACCGTTTAAGCTTTGGCCTGTTAGACAAGCCTGAAGCAAAAACCACGACTGAGGACGATGCTGCAAACTAATTTGCAATCATCTGATACAGCAAACAGGCAAGTCTCCCTTGCCTGTTTTTTATTTTATGCAACAATGATTCCTAACATTTTTGCGCTGCAACAATGTTTTACTCCCTGTCTGAAATGGTTTAACGCACATGGCAATTCCACAGCATACGATTGATCAAATTCTGGATCGAACCGACATTGTCGATTTGATCGGTCAGCGTGTGAAGTTAAAAAAGACGGGGCGTACCTACTCCGGCTGTTGTCCATTTCATCAGGAAAAATCACCGTCTTTCCATGTCTATCGTGACAAGCAGTATTATCACTGCTTTGGTTGTCAGGCCAATGGCAATGCCATCCGTTTCCTGATGGATATCGACGGCCGTAACTTTGTCGATGTGATGAAAGAGCTGTCTAACAAGACCGGTGTCGACCTCCCCAAAGATAACCATGACAATAAGAAACTCTCTTATAAACGCAGTCCGCAACAAGCTGCTGCTCCTCAACCGGTAAAACCTGTACAAGAAAATCCAGTCGCACCACCTGTAGTCGACGAATTTATCGATGGACATTTTGTCGATATGGATCGGGTGATGGATGATCCGTTTGCCCAGTTTGATCCCTCATTCAACATGGATGAACAGGTACAGGAAGGTAATCTGTATGATCTGCTGGAGAATGTGGCGCAGTTTTATGAACGCCAGTTACCGAATAGTCAAAAAGCCCAACACTATTTCAGACAACGTGGCCTCTCGGCACAAACCATCCAGTTTTGGCGTTTAGGTTATGCACCAGAAGACTGGCAGCATCTTGAAAAAGCCTTTCCACAAGATATTGAAGGCTTAAAACAGCTCGGCCTGATTCGCTCAAGCGACAGTGGCCGGGATTTTGACTTGTTACGTGAACGGGTGATTTTCCCGATTCGCGATCATAAAGGTCGTGTGGTCGGTTTTGGTGGTCGTGCACTGAATGACGAGATTAAACCGAAATATATCAACTCACCCGACTCGGAAGTGTTCCATAAAAACCAGTTGCTTTACGGTCTCTATGAAGGCCGTAAACTGAAAGCCAATGACTGGTTGATGGTGGAAGGCTATATGGACGTAATTGCGCTACAGCAATACGGTATCAATGGCGCCGTCGCAACACTTGGAACAGCCAGTAATGCCGATCACTTAACCACGTTATTTAAACAAAACTCTAGAATTACCATTGCCTTTGACGGGGATGCCGCAGGACAAAAGGCCGCGCGCCGTACCTTGGAAATTGCACTACCGCTACTGAATGATGGCCGTGAATTAAAATTCTTTGTTTTACCCAATGAACATGATCCTGACTCGCTGATCCGCCGTGAGGGTCTGGAAAACTTCCAGAAATTACTGCAACAGGCGCCGCTGTTATCCGACTTTGTGTTTGCCCATTTAACCGGACAACATGACGTCAGCACGCCTGAGGGTAAAAGTCTGGTGATGGGTGAACTGCGCGAACTGACTGAATTGTTGCCTAAGCACGGTTCTTTCCGCTATTTGCTGAGTCAGTCTTTCCGTGAAAAGCTGGGTTTAGGCAAACGTTTTACCCCCCAAGTCAGTCACGATGCCTCATTGTCTTTTAACATCCAGACCAAAGATGAAGATTTTGCGGTAGCGATTTTGATGCACCATCCCTTCTTGTACATTCATTTTGAAGAATTACGCGCGGTGATTGATCAGGATGAATTACTGGCAAAAATTTTAGCCGTATTGAATATCGTGTTTGATGAATTGCCTGATGATCAGGAACTGGCAACCTATTATGTGCTAGGTGCATGTAGTAGTTATAGTCATGAGCTGGCTGATATTATGCAACGCACTAATATTCAATCTTTAACTCAAGCACCTGAAATTGCAGATAAACTTGCCAAAGAATATGCATTGGGTTTACAAGAAAAATATCTGCGCTTAAAACTTAAATCGCCGATTTCCTTGATTGAATCACGCAATTTGCGTCAACAGCTGAATGAGTTAACCAAGCAAATTAGTTTGCGCTTGCTGTCTTAAGAAAAATCTCTCGTTTCACGAGAGATTTTTTATATCCCGATCTATTTTTGGATTACCATTGATATCCAATAGCAGCAGAACCCCCAAAATCACCTTGAGTATTCCCTGTTCCTGCCAACTTATAAATAACTTTATTATCTTCTGAGATTCCACTCATTCCAACTGCAAATCCTTGTTGACCTTTCCAAGTACCAGTACCTGCACTCACCATGCTATAGCCAGCATTACTAGGCTGTGGTAAAGATGCTGTTGCAAGACTCGCTGCTGTAGCTGCATAAGAGTCTTTTTTAAAAGATTGCAAATCTTCATTTAAACGATCAACACGGAAATCAGTATAAGATTTAGAATTATTTAAAACATTGATACTCGCTCTTTCCATTTCAGAACGAATCGTTGTAGCTGTTTCAGTGGTATTTTTATACGCCAGCGCTAAAGTTTTTTGATCACCATCCTGTATGGCTTTATTTGCTAAGGCTAAAGTTTCTTTATCACCATCCTGCATCGCTTTATTTACTTTTACAAATTCTGCTTTATTCTCATCACGTAAAGTTTTTGCAGTATTATCAGTATAAGTTTTCGCATCAGCTAAATTTTTTGTTGAAGCTGCGTTCAATTGTCTTAAATTAACCGCCTGATTATCCTGTGTAGCATCAGCTAAAGAAGAGATATTCGTTCCTTGTAAATCTATATTTTTTGCATTTAAATGCCCCGTTACTTCTAAAGACTGAGTCCTCTGCTTTTCACTCTCTAAGAACTTTGCATAGATATCATTACTCACAATATTCCCTGTAACATTTCCTCTTATTGTGCCTTTAACTTCCAAATCTTTCGTAATAATTTTTTCATCAACAACTAAATCATCACTTATATAACCATAGCCTTTTAAATATAAATTAGCCTTACCGGTGTTCTGCTCTGAAATTTCTAACAGCGTGTTGTTATTGTTATCCGTCATACGTATATTATCAGCATTCAATTCTGTTGCTTTTAATTCTCCGACAACGGTAGATGTACCATAAATATAGCTCTCTCCGTGCATATAGAAATAAGCATCTTCAGCAGCCCCTGCTGAAATTGAAGCTACCACTGCACCATACGGACTTTTAACTTGCAGATTCTCTGTTACAACATCTTCAGCACGAATATGTGTATTTAAAATTGAGATTAGCGACAGGGTTAATATTTGATGTTTTAATTTCATTATATAGTTCTTTCTTAAAGTGATTTTTTCAGATGCATAAAATACTTCTATTCTATCTGCTATGCAAATATATAAATCGTTATTTACTCTAAAAAAATTATTTAGTTAATATCATTCTTAGGCAAATCACTGTTTACTTATAAGTTAAAATAAATTCTTAAATCCAACTAAAAAGTATTCTTACCGTCTCGGCTTACGCTCATGCTCAAATACGTCTTGTAAATGCTGCTGTAGCCATTCGAAATAATCTGGATTTTCAGCTTTGGCGGCTTCTCTTAGCAAGATTGAGGTCGGATGCATTAACTTCTGGGTTAAACGATGCGCGAACTCTTGTAAGACCTGCTCTGCGGCATGACCATGCTGTAATGACTCTAAGGCATGCGTCAATTCTTTCTGACTGATTTCTTCACTATGCTGACGATAGGCCTGAATGGTACCACTCGCCTCTTTGACTTTTTGCTGGGTCATCAACTGGGTGGCCAATTGATTGACCATAACCTCGGCTTCAACCGCTGCCTGACGACGTTGTGCCAGATTTTCATCAATTACGCTTTGCAAATCATCAACGCCATACAAATACACGTTATCCAGTGATTCAACTTTAGGATCAATATCACGTGGCACCGCTAAATCGACCATCAGCATCTGTTGATAGCGACGTTTTTTCAATGCCGCTTTGACATCTGAATATTCAATCACTTGATGCAAACTACCTGTACAACTCGAGATGACATCTGCTCGATGCAAATTCTGTGCAAGTTCCGTAAAAGGAATAATTTCAACATCGACCTGATGGGCAATTTCCTGTGCCAGAACATCGGCACGTTCACGGCTACGGTTACAAATCAGGATCTTTGCCACCCCCATTTCAGCCAGATGTTTGGCGACTAAACTGTTCATCTCGCCCGCAGCCACCACCATTACGGTCAGTTTTTCTGGACGGCTAAATACTTGTAATGCCAACTGAGCAACGGCATAACCCATTGAAACGGCATGACTTCCGACAGAGGTTTCAGAACGGACCCGCTTGGCGGCATAAAAGGCATATTCAAAGACACTGTTCAGTTCAGGTGAAACGGTTTCTGCCTCTTTTGACAGCGCCAAGGCACTTTTTACCTGTCCCAAAATCTGTGGTTCACCCAGCATCAGCGAATCCAGACCACTGGCAACCCGCATCAAATGTGTAACAGCCTGAGCATTCTCGTAACGATAAACATGATGAATTAACTGTTTTACATCAATATTATTCACTTGGGCCAGCCAGTTCAGGACACTTTCCGCATCTTCTGTCATGGCATAGACTTCGGTGCGGTTGCAGGTCGACACCACCACAAGGTCATTCAAGGATGACTTCTGGTTTTGTTCAAGCAATAGCGCAGCTAATCGCTCTGCATTGAAAGCAATTTGTTCACGAAGTTCAACAGAAGCTGTTTGATGGTTGACACCCAATGCAAAGAAAGACATATCAGATCATCATTTCGCTAAATTTATGTTATTGTGCAACATCGGTGTCATAAAAAGCATTACTTTGGATCAATAAAAATTGCGTCAGCTATATCGCCGTACCCTTTTTAGCGGCAAGACGATTAGACGGTATTCTACCACAATCTTGTTGTTAGGTAGCATGAGCTCTTATGTCTCTGCACAAGCAATACACGACATGTATGCAGATAACAGCTTTGAAAATGCTTTACAACAAAGCATGATTGCTGAATTTTCTCTTGCTTATGATGATATTGCAACCGCTCTACACAATTATACCGTGCTTGCAATTCGTAGTAATTCAACCACCATCAAGCAGCGCGCCCTAGATGTTGCCTTAGAATATAATGACTTACAGTCTGCCTTAGACATTGCAACCCATTGGGTAGAGCAAGAACCCAAAGATGTACCAGCGTTATTCTATTTATCGCATATCGCGCTCAAAACGCATGAGTACGAGCTTGCTGCAAAAACACTAGATAAAATTTTAAATATTGATCCGACTGCCGATCTGGAAGAAATTTTAGCCGGGATTGCCCCCGAACAGGCACAAGACCGCGAAGTGCTGTTAAATGCCCTGCGTGCCAGTGAAGAGCGTAACAATCCCTCTATTCTGGCCTTGATTGCAGGTTTAGAAGCGCAAGATGGTTTGTATGAACAAGCGCTTAAAAATATTAATCGGGCATTACGAAAACGCTCGAAAACCACCAGTTTCATTTTAATGAAAGCCAATCTGCTCATGGCTTTGCAAGATGATGAAGAAACACAGAAATGGTTTGCCAAGGCAAGTCGCAAGAATAAAAACAATATTGATATTCGTCTGGCCGAAGCACGCTATTACATTCAGATCAACCAGCAGCAGCAAGCTTTAGACAAACTTGAAGATATCATTAAAGATCATCCCAAAGCCGAAGAAGCCCTGTTTATTGCAGGTTTGACCAGTATTGACCTGAAGCAATATGAAAAAGCCGAGCAATATCTGGTGGAATTACGGTCATCGGCCAAATATCAAAATGAAGCCTATTACTATCTGGCGATCAATGCCCAGCGCAAACAGCATTATGAAACAGCCAAGGCTTATTATCGTCTGGTCGATGGTAGCCTGTATATCGTTTCCCGACGCAACATGATTGCGATTTTCGAGAAACAGGAACAGCTCAATGATGCCTTACGCTTCCTGACACAGGAACGTGTTAACTATCCGCAACATGCCAGTTTCCTCTATCAGGCACAGGCCGATATTCTCAAGAAAATGGATAACAAAAAGGCCGCTTTGGCGTTGCTGGATGAAGCCATCAAGAATTTGCCGGATGATCCGGAACTGATTTATGCCGAAGTGCTGTTACTCGACCCATACACAGATCGGGAAAAATTAGACAAAACCTTAAAGCAATTGCTGGTGCTTGAGCCGAATAGCCCAACCTATCTAAATGCATATGCCTACACCCTGGCCTTGCAAAACCGCCGCCTCAAGGAGGCGCGTAAATACGCCGAAATGGCACTGGATTTTGCACCTGAACAGGCATCGATTCTGGATACTCTGGGTTATATCGCTTTCTTACAAAATGATTTTGACACAGCTGCCAAAGTGCTTGGTCAGGCCTATTCGCTCAGTCAAAATGTCAATATTGGTATTCGCTATGCCAAAGCCTTGTATATGCAAGGCGCACTCACGCAATTTAGCGAGGTGTTACAGCAATTGAAACAAAAACATGCCAATGCCCCACAATTACAACAGCTTGATAGCTTAATCTTACCCATCACTGTAAAAAAGAGTTAAACCCATGCGCGTGTTTTCAAAATTATGCTTCGCCGTGTGTAGCAGTAGCATTTTGTTTTTAACCGGTTGTCAGAGTCTGAGCCAGCCCAATAAAGTGATTGCTTCACCACAACTACAAGACGAAAATAATTTTAACCTGCAAGGCAAAATCGGTGTCCGCACACCGCAACAATCTGGCAGTGCATTTTTTACATGGGTACAACAACAGGATCAGTTTGATATTGAGCTGACCGGTATCCTCGGCGTAGGTAAAACCCAGATTGAAGGCAAACCTGGTCAAGTCACCTTAAATAGCGCTAAAACAGGCTTGATTACGGCCGCAACACCAGAAGAATTACTAGAAAAAGCAACCGGTTGGCAAGCGCCGATTATGCATCTTGCCTACTGGATACAAGCCAAACCCGCAACCCAGAATGCTCAGGTGAGTAAAGATGAGCAAAATCGTCTTAAACAGCTAGTTGAAGATGGCTGGACTGTAGATTTCAGTTATAACGATGCACAAACGCTTCCGAATAAGCTTTTGTTGAAGCAAGCTCTTGCAGACGGTAAAGAAAACCGTATTACAATGGTGATTCAAAACCGATAATTTTTTAGATTATTTTTTATGATTAGAGTGCCTTCCCCCGCCAAGCTGAATTTGTTTCTGCATATCACCGGTCGTCGTGACAATGGTTATCATGAATTACAGACCATTTTTCAGTTGATTGATTTATACGACTG
>NZ_JFWP02000016.1:0-3319 GCF_000588715.1 Acinetobacter sp. 1000160
ACACGTGCTCGATGTACTTGCACGTATTATGGATCGTCTGGCGCAATTAATCGTACGTGATGGTGAGGGTGCAACCAAATTCATCACGGTTCAGGTTGAGGGCGGTGCAAATACGCAAGAATGTTGTGATGTGGCGTATAGCGTTGCCGAGTCACCACTCATTAAAACTGCATTATTTGCGTCAGATCCAAACTGGGGCCGTATTGTGATGGCGATTGGTAAGGCGGGCGTGCCAAATCTCGACAGTAGCAAGGTTCAAGTCTGGTTGGGTGACGTGCAAATTTGCCTGGATGGTGGTGCAAACCCAGACTATACCGAAGCAGCAGGTGCTGCGGTGATGGCTGAAAAAGAAATTACCATCCGGATTGATCTTGGTCGTGGTACGGCAAAAGACACGGTTTATACCTGTGATTTTTCTTACGACTATGTGAAAATTAATGCCGATTATCGCTCATAAATTTGCGTTATAATGAAGCCTCCACAGTGGGGCTTTTTTTATAAGCTGGTTTGTGGACAGTGTGATTCTTAATAAATGATCACCCCGACACCCACGTTATAGCTTTGCAATGATGCAAGCACGCAGGATAGAGAAGACGTTTTATGAATGATGCGAATTTAATTGCGAACGAAGCCAAAAATATTGTGCAGGCGCATTTAGATCGTTTGGGCGAGCCAAAGGACAATAGCCTCAGCCCAGAAGTGAAACAAGAAAAGTTCGCTCAAATCGCAGCAGAGCTTAAAAAACGTAATGCTGTGCTTGTGGCGCACTATTACTGTGATCCGGAAGTGCAAGAGCTTGCAGAACTGACGGGTGGCTGTGTTTCTGATTCATTGGAAATGGCGCGTTTTGGTCGCGATCATCCTGCAACGACGCTGGTGGTAGCGGGTGTAAAGTTTATGGGTGAAACCTCCAAAATCTTGTCACCGGAAAAAACGGTATTGATGCCGACACTGGAAGCAACCTGCTCACTGGATTTGGGTTGCCCTGTGGATGAGTTCGCGGCATTCTGTGATCAGCATCCTGATCATACCGTGGTGGTGTATGCCAATACTTCAGCAGCAGTGAAAGCACGTGCTGACTGGGTGGTGACTTCAAGTTGTGCGGTTGAGATCATTGAGCATCTGGACAGTTTGGGTGAAAAAATTATTTGGGCACCAGATCAGCATTTAGGCCGCTATATTCAGAAGAAAACTGGCGCTGATATGTTGTTGTGGGATGGTGCCTGTATCGTGCATGAAGAATTCCGTGCCCGCGGCATTGCGCAAATGAAAGCGCTTTATCCAGATGCAGCGGTATTGGTGCACCCAGAGTCACCTGAATCGGTGGTCGATATTGCCGATGCCGTGGGAAGTACCTCGCAACTGATCAAAGCTGCCCAGACTTTACCGCATCAGCAAATGATCGTGGCAACCGATCGGGGTATTTTCTATAAAATGCAGCAAGCGGTGCCTGATAAAGAATTATTTGAAGCACCAACTGCAGGTGAGGGGGCAACTTGCCGTTCATGTGCACATTGTCCGTGGATGGCAATGAACGAACTGGATGGAATTTTGCATGTCTTGCAGCATGCCGATCAAGAAATACACGTTGATCCGGCCTTGGCGGAACGCGCTAAATTGCCTTTAGATCGAATGTTGAACTTTAGTGCCTCATTAAAGCGTTAAAAAGCATCAAGATGCTTGTTAAATATACATTTGGTAAGGATTTTTAATATTTTTGAAAAATAGGTGTTGACGTTCTAGGGCGTCGCGCCTAGAATGCACACCGTACCGCACGATGTGCGATACACTAAAAGCTGAGAAATCGGAGCATAGCACAGCCTGGTAGTGCACCTGGTTTGGGACCAGGGGGTCGTAGGTTCGAATCCTACTGCTCCGACCATTTAAAATAATGTTTTAAAACATTAGTTTAAGATCGGCGAAGTATCGCTTGATATTATTATCATCGTTATGCGCCTGTAGCTCAGTTGGATAGAGCATCCGCCTTCTAAGCGGATGGTCACAGGTTCGAATCCTGTCAGGCGCGCCATTTGGTCGCTTGGTACATAGAACTAAATTTTGATGGTGGATGTAGCTCAGTTGGTAGAGCCCTGGATTGTGATTCCAGTTGTCGCGGGTTCGAATCCCGTCATTCACCCCAATTTCGGAGCATAGCACAGCCTGGTAGTGCACCTGGTTTGGGACCAGGGGGTCGTAGGTTCGAATCCTACTGCTCCGACCATCATCTTAAAGATGAGATAAAATACCGCTAATTTAGCGGTTTTTTTACGTCTGGATTTTTTCCTAACCTAAAATATGATATTTATAAATCTTATTAAAATTATTTTCTTAAACGTTTAAAAATTATAAGTAGGATCGGGGATATGTTTTTCTATTTTATTTTGATGTTTATTCTATTTATTCTGATTGCTTATTTAAAATCACCGCATTTTAAAGGTAAAGTTGGTGAGATGCAGGTTTCAGCCGATGTGAATAAGAACCTAGGTGAGGAATATATCTTATTAAATAACTGTACGCTGCCAGATCAGGAACAAGGTACCACACAAATTGATCATATTCTGATAAGCCCATACGGGATATTTATTATCGAAACCAAAAATTATACAGGCTGGATTTTTGGTAATGCACGACAAAAACAGTGGACACAGAAAATTTATAAAAAAAGCTATAAGTTTCAGAATCCTTTGCATCAGAACTATAAACATAGCAAAGTACTGGAAATGGTTTTAAATGATGTTTTGGCGCTTGAACATATCCATTCAGTTATTGTATTTACCGCACGGAGTGAATTTAAAACAGTAATGCCTGAAAATGTATGCCGTGGTAAATTCTGGTTAAACTATATAAAAGGTTTTAACCAAGAAGTGATTAGTCCGATGAAACAAAAAAGAGTTCGTTATCGTATAGAAAAAGAAGTACTGGAGCCATCTTAGAAAACAGACCGATAGCATGTTGAATATTTAAAACAGAAAAAACTGGAGAAAGACTCTGTTTCCTGATTCTGCATACTTGCGATTTATTGCATATCGACTGAAAGATTTAGCGCTTGTAGTTTGATTGCGTTCCAGTTAAGTTAATTTTGATGAAGTAAAATGGTTAGATAAATACAACAGTATTGAAATGCCATGTTCGGCATACTATTGCCGCTTTTTAAAAAGAAAAAACAGAGTATTGAGATGACACAAACAGCTTTTGATTTTGTAATTATAGGTGGTGGTTCGGCAGGTTCGGTGCTGGCTGGACGCTTAACCGAGAACCCGAATATTTCGGTATGTTTATTAGAAGCCGGTGGAGAGGGTAATAGCTGGCTGGTGAATAC
>NZ_JFWP02000017.1:0-2980 GCF_000588715.1 Acinetobacter sp. 1000160
ACACGTGCTCGATGTACTTGCACGTATTATGGATCGTCTGGCGCAATTAATCGTACGTGATGGTGAGGGTGCAACCAAATTCATCACGGTTCAGGTTGAGGGCGGTGCAAATACGCAAGAATGTTGTGATGTGGCGTATAGCGTTGCCGAGTCACCACTCATTAAAACTGCATTATTTGCGTCAGATCCAAACTGGGGCCGTATTGTGATGGCGATTGGTAAGGCGGGCGTGCCAAATCTCGACAGTAGCAAGGTTCAAGTCTGGTTGGGTGACGTGCAAATTTGCCTGGATGGTGGTGCAAACCCAGACTATACCGAAGCAGCAGGTGCTGCGGTGATGGCTGAAAAAGAAATTACCATCCGGATTGATCTTGGTCGTGGTACGGCAAAAGACACGGTTTATACCTGTGATTTTTCTTACGACTATGTGAAAATTAATGCCGATTATCGCTCATAAATTTGCGTTATAATGAAGCCTCCACAGTGGGGCTTTTTTTATAAGCTGGTTTGTGGACAGTGTGATTCTTAATAAATGATCACCCCGACACCCACGTTATAGCTTTGCAATGATGCAAGCACGCAGGATAGAGAAGACGTTTTATGAATGATGCGAATTTAATTGCGAACGAAGCCAAAAATATTGTGCAGGCGCATTTAGATCGTTTGGGCGAGCCAAAGGACAATAGCCTCAGCCCAGAAGTGAAACAAGAAAAGTTCGCTCAAATCGCAGCAGAGCTTAAAAAACGTAATGCTGTGCTTGTGGCGCACTATTACTGTGATCCGGAAGTGCAAGAGCTTGCAGAACTGACGGGTGGCTGTGTTTCTGATTCATTGGAAATGGCGCGTTTTGGTCGCGATCATCCTGCAACGACGCTGGTGGTAGCGGGTGTAAAGTTTATGGGTGAAACCTCCAAAATCTTGTCACCGGAAAAAACGGTATTGATGCCGACACTGGAAGCAACCTGCTCACTGGATTTGGGTTGCCCTGTGGATGAGTTCGCGGCATTCTGTGATCAGCATCCTGATCATACCGTGGTGGTGTATGCCAATACTTCAGCAGCAGTGAAAGCACGTGCTGACTGGGTGGTGACTTCAAGTTGTGCGGTTGAGATCATTGAGCATCTGGACAGTTTGGGTGAAAAAATTATTTGGGCACCAGATCAGCATTTAGGCCGCTATATTCAGAAGAAAACTGGCGCTGATATGTTGTTGTGGGATGGTGCCTGTATCGTGCATGAAGAATTCCGTGCCCGCGGCATTGCGCAAATGAAAGCGCTTTATCCAGATGCAGCGGTATTGGTGCACCCAGAGTCACCTGAATCGGTGGTCGATATTGCCGATGCCGTGGGAAGTACCTCGCAACTGATCAAAGCTGCCCAGACTTTACCGCATCAGCAAATGATCGTGGCAACCGATCGGGGTATTTTCTATAAAATGCAGCAAGCGGTGCCTGATAAAGAATTATTTGAAGCACCAACTGCAGGTGAGGGGGCAACTTGCCGTTCATGTGCACATTGTCCGTGGATGGCAATGAACGAACTGGATGGAATTTTGCATGTCTTGCAGCATGCCGATCAAGAAATACACGTTGATCCGGCCTTGGCGGAACGCGCTAAATTGCCTTTAGATCGAATGTTGAACTTTAGTGCCTCATTAAAGCGTTAAAAAGCATCAAGATGCTTGTTAAATATACATTTGGTAAGGATTTTTAATATTTTTGAAAAATAGGTGTTGACGTTCTAGGGCGTCGCGCCTAGAATGCACACCGTACCGCACGATGTGCGATACACTAAAAGCTGAGAAATCGGAGCATAGCACAGCCTGGTAGTGCACCTGGTTTGGGACCAGGGGGTCGTAGGTTCGAATCCTACTGCTCCGACCATCATCTTAAAGATGAGATAAAATACCGCTAATTTAGCGGTTTTTTTACGTCTGGATTTTTTCCTAACCTAAAATATGATATTTATAAATCTTATTAAAATTATTTTCTTAAACGTTTAAAAATTATAAGTAGGATCGGGGATATGTTTTTCTATTTTATTTTGATGTTTATTCTATTTATTCTGATTGCTTATTTAAAATCACCGCATTTTAAAGGTAAAGTTGGTGAGATGCAGGTTTCAGCCGATGTGAATAAGAACCTAGGTGAGGAATATATCTTATTAAATAACTGTACGCTGCCAGATCAGGAACAAGGTACCACACAAATTGATCATATTCTGATAAGCCCATACGGGATATTTATTATCGAAACCAAAAATTATACAGGCTGGATTTTTGGTAATGCACGACAAAAACAGTGGACACAGAAAATTTATAAAAAAAGCTATAAGTTTCAGAATCCTTTGCATCAGAACTATAAACATAGCAAAGTACTGGAAATGGTTTTAAATGATGTTTTGGCGCTTGAACATATCCATTCAGTTATTGTATTTACCGCACGGAGTGAATTTAAAACAGTAATGCCTGAAAATGTATGCCGTGGTAAATTCTGGTTAAACTATATAAAAGGTTTTAACCAAGAAGTGATTAGTCCGATGAAACAAAAAAGAGTTCGTTATCGTATAGAAAAAGAAGTACTGGAGCCATCTTAGAAAACAGACCGATAGCATGTTGAATATTTAAAACAGAAAAAACTGGAGAAAGACTCTGTTTCCTGATTCTGCATACTTGCGATTTATTGCATATCGACTGAAAGATTTAGCGCTTGTAGTTTGATTGCGTTCCAGTTAAGTTAATTTTGATGAAGTAAAATGGTTAGATAAATACAACAGTATTGAAATGCCATGTTCGGCATACTATTGCCGCTTTTTAAAAAGAAAAAACAGAGTATTGAGATGACACAAACAGCTTTTGATTTTGTAATTATAGGTGGTGGTTCGGCAGGTTCGGTGCTGGCTGGACGCTTAACCGAGAACCCGAATATTTCGGTATGTTTATTAGAAGCCGGTGGAGAGGGTAATAGCTGGCTGGTGAATAC
>NZ_JFWP02000018.1:0-2471 GCF_000588715.1 Acinetobacter sp. 1000160
GACGGGATCGAACCGCCGACATTCTGCTTGTAAGGCAGACGCTCTACCAACTGAGCTAAGCGCCCTGAGGAATAAAAATTGATTGAATATCAATTTTTATGACGCAAGACAAACGGAGTGCGTAGTGTCTTACATTATCACCCTCTTGAACAGGGAATCAAGAGAATGGCGCAGCGGACGGGGCTCGAACCCGCGACCCTCGGCGTGACAGGCCGATATTCTAACCAACTGAACTACCGCTGCACTGTATTACTTCCATAGAGAAGTAAATGTCACAAATTATGGTGGGCGCTGACGGGATCGAACCGCCGACATTCTGCTTGTAAGGCAGACGCTCTACCAACTGAGCTAAGCGCCCTGAGCGAGGTAACAAATCTAAAGCATCGCTTTAAAACTTGTTTAAATATAAAAGAAATAAATTCTAATCTATTTAACTCTAGCTATTCTTGCAATCTTAAAGTGGCGCAGCGGACGGGGCTCGAACCCGCGACCCTCGGCGTGACAGGCCGATATTCTAACCAACTGAACTACCGCTGCACGATAATTTTGCAATCATAGCAAACGACTATTAAAACTTAAGTGGCGCAGCGGACGGGGCTCGAACCCGCGACCCCCGGCGTGACAGGCCGGTATTCTAACCAACTGAACTACCGCTGCACTTGAGTCTTAACGTAAAGGCTTGGTGGGCGCTGACGGGATCGAACCGCCGACATTCTGCTTGTAAGGCAGACGCTCTACCAACTGAGCTAAGCGCCCTTAACGTCTTCATCGTTTGTGAGGTGCATTATAGAGAATCTTTACAGCCTGTCAAACGCTTTTGCCATTCTTTTCTGAAAAAACCGTACGAATGATTAAAAAATAAGTGATTCCATGCAAAAACTGATATTTTCGTATTTTATTTAAGCACTTATTTGCATTTTCACATATCGTTTTCCAAGGCTTGTTCGGATATATACACCAGCGCCTGTTCGGAAACGAGTTCAAATAGCTCGATAATTTCATCATTTTTCATTCGAATACAACCATGCGACATCGGAACACCCATTGGCTCTGTATCCGGCGTACCATGAATATAGATATAACGCTTAAAGGTATCGTGCCCTTCCCCATGATTGAAGCCTTCTTCAAGACCATCCAGCCATAAAATCCGCGACAAGATCCAGTCTCGTTGAGGAAATTGCTGGGCTAATTGTAGGTCATACACCTCACCCGTCGGTTGGCGTGCAATAAATACAGCATTCTTTGGTGCATCGCCGCCGATCTTTTGGGCAACCTGATGCCAGCCTCTTGGGGTCTTTCCACTATTTTCCTGTTCACCAATACCGTTTTTGCCCGAAGAGATCACATAGAATTTATTCTGTTTCGGCAAACGTAGTGTTTGCTGTGCCAAGTCTATGATGATGTCTGCCTGATCAAGGGTATAGGTCATTGTTATCTCGATAGATGATAGAACATCTTCATTTCAACATAGATGAAGTCTTTTTTCTTGTAGTTTTCAGTAGTTTTCGTGGGTGATAGGTGTTAGAGCTGACGAGGAAAATAAATTAGAGTTGTAGACATGATCTTCGTTCTTTGTTCATGTTATTCGGATATGTTGTGGATGGGGTTTAAGACAAAGATTGCTTAATGTATTTACTCGAATAAAGTTTTCGTCTTCTTACGGAGCTTTAATCACTCCTCAGGGCAAAGCTTATTTGACTTTGCTTAACTCGCCACTCGCTGCATTTGAGCCATATTGGCGCAAGGTCTTGCGCATGAGGAATATATTCCGCAAGAGCGTTGCTTTTCTTAACGCTGCTCAGGCTCGGGTCTTAACCATAACCACACAGCCACGATAAACATGGTGACATCAGTAAAGACTTTCACCCAAAACGGTGCGTTGGTGAACAGCATCAGGATACCGCTAAGCAACATCATGATACTGGCAATCCATTTCGCCTTCCGCGGCACTGTGCCATGTTCACGCCAGTTGCGTAAGGTCGGGCCATATTTGGGATGGTTCAGTAACCAAGCATCCATTTCCGGCCAGCCTTTGGAAGCCGCCCATGCAGCCAGAATCAGAAAAACCGTAGTGGGCATGCCTGGTAAAATTGCCCCGATGATTCCCAACGTAATAAAAATCACGACCAGACTACGCCAGAATAAAGTTTTCATTGAGCAATTAACCAACACCTGTTTACAACCGTGCTAGTATAAAGTGTTTTTATTGTGGTTTCTTAAACTTAACCTATTATTTCCATGATTGAGTGGCTTGATGTCTAAAATGCTTACCACCCCTTGTTTTTTTGAGCCGTGGTTACAGTTTAACAATCCGATCGTACGGCATTTGGCCTTCTGTATTGCAAGCCCCAATATTCTGGCAGACATTCCAGACGATCTCAGCCTGAAAAATCATTTTGAATTACATCCGGACCCGGTCTGGCAAACCCATTATCAAAATTATGAATCACGTTTAAAGCAATTGGATCAGC
>NZ_JFWP02000019.1:0-2146 GCF_000588715.1 Acinetobacter sp. 1000160
ATGTGAAAGACGCAGCAACCAAAGCGAAAACCACAGTGACTGAAGGCGACAACATTGTTGTTAAAGAAACGACCAATAAAGATGGCAGTACCAACTACGAAGTATCGACAAAGAAAGACCTGACCTTAGACAGCGTAACGACTGGCGACAGCGTATTGAACAACAATGGCTTAACCATCAAAGATGGCCCAAGCATCACTAAAGATGGCATCAATGCAGGTAATAAAGTCATTACCAATGTTGCTGATGGTTCAATTGCCAATGGCTCTAAAGATGCCGTGAATGGCGGTCAGATCAAGCATATTTCTGACAGCATCAAGAACAGCATCGGTGGTAACACCACGGTGAATCCGGATGGTAGCATTACCACGAATAACATTGGTGGCACAGGTAAAAACAACATCAATGATGCGATCAAGTCAGTCGATGACAAGGTGACCAATGGTGTCAATGACCTAACCAATAAAGGTCTCAACTTTGCTGGCAATGCAGGTAAAGACGTTCATCGTAAGTTGGGTGACAAGCTCAACATCGTAGGTGGAGCGGATGCTGCAACAGCAGAAGACAAGACTAGCGGTGAAAATGTCATTACCCGTACAACGGCAGATGGCATCAAGATCGAATTGTTGAAAGATGCGAAGTTCGACAGCATCACCACTGGCGACAGCGTATTGAACAACAACGGTTTAACCATCAAAGATGGTGCAAGCATCACTAAAGACGGCATCAATGCAGGTAATAAAGTTATTACTAACGTTGCTGACGGCGTAAATGGTAAAGATGCAGTCAATGTTGACCAGTTAACCAAAACCAAAGATGGTCTGGATAACAAGATTACTGATACTAAAACTGAGTTAAATAACACGATCAATAACACCAAGACTGAGCTAAACAGCAAGATTGACAACACCAAGACCGAGTTGCAAAACAAGGGCTTGAACTTTGCTGGTAATGCAGGTGCAGACGTTCACCGTAATTTGGGTGACAAGCTCAATATCGTGGGCGGTGCTGATGCTGCAACAGCAGAAGACAAGACCAGCGGTGGAAATGTCATTACCCGTACCACAGCAGATGGCATCAAGATCGAGTTGTTGAAAGATGCGAAGTTCGACAGCATCACCACTGGCGACAGCGTATTGAACAACAATGGCTTGACCATCAAAGATGGTCCAAGCATCACTAAAGATGGCATCAATGCAGGTAATAAAGTTATTACTAACGTTGCTGACGGTTCAATTGCCAATGGTTCTAAAGATGCCGTGAATGGCGGTCAGATCAAGCATATTTCTGACAGCATCAAGAACAGCATCGGTGGTAACACCACGGTGAATCCGGACGGTAGCATCACGACGAATAACATTGGTGGTACAGGTAAAAACAACATCAATGATGCAATCAGCAATGTGAAAGACGCAGCAACCAAAGCGAAAACCACAGTGACTGAAGGCGACAACATTGTTGTTAAAGAAACGACCAATAAAGATGGCAGTACCAACTACGAAGTATCGACAAAGAAAGACCTGACCTTAGACAGCGTAACGACTGGCGACAGCGTATTGAACAACAATGGCTTAACCATCAAAGATGGCCCAAGCATCACTAAAGATGGCATCAATGCAGGTAATAAAGTCATTACCAATGTTGCTGATGGTTCAATTGCCAATGGCTCTAAAGATGCCGTGAATGGCGGTCAGATCAAGCATATTTCTGACAGCATCAAGAACAGCATCGGTGGTAACACCACGGTGAATCCGGATGGTAGCATTACCACGAATAACATTGGTGGCACAGGTAAAAACAACATCAATGATGCGATCAAGTCAGTCGATGACAAGGTGACCAATGGTGTCAATGACCTAACCAATAAAGGTCTCAACTTTGCTGGCAATGCAGGTAAAGACGTTCATCGTAAGTTGGGTGACAAGCTCAACATCGTAGGTGGAGCGGATGCTGCAACAGCAGAAGACAAGACTAGCGGTGAAAATGTCATTACCCGTACAACGGCAGATGGCATCAAGATCGAATTGTTGAAAGATGCGAAGTTTGACAGCATCACCACTGGCGACAGCGTATTGAACAACAACGGTTTAACCATCAAAGATGGTGCAAGCATCACTAAAGACGGCATCAATGCAGGTAATAAAGT
>NZ_JFWP02000020.1:0-2047 GCF_000588715.1 Acinetobacter sp. 1000160
CTGAAATTTGCGACGGTTCTCGACAGCAGCAATTAATCGTAAAGCCACTTGTTGCCCGATATAGGCAGGGAATTGATTAAGTTGGAAAAATGGACGATCCCAACCTGGTGATGACACTTCTAAAGCATACTCACCGGAAATTGGATCATGGACATCAAGCATTGCACCCACTTGTTGTGTTACCAGAACACAATCCTGAACGCCAATACCACGCCCGAGTTCAACTTCACCATCTTCATTGAGGACAGGTTCAGCACTCTCATCTACCGCTTTATCGATATAAATACGTAGTAAAGAACGCTTACCTTGTGGCAGGAATTCAATCCCCCACAGATCTACACCACACGCAGCTACAGCTGGCGCAATAAGATCATGCAATGCTTGTGATTTATTTGATAATTTCATGTACTCTCGTCGCTCTTATACGAGCCAATCAATCTTAACCGTATAGTGAAGCACGACTATTTGACCAATTGATGTCGAACAACTACACGATAGCTAAACAACCAATAAAAAAGGGCGTAAATCGCCCCTATGTTACACAGAAAAGCTTAGCCCACTGTGCAAAAAGGCCCACCTTATTGTGAGCCTCTTTTTAGAAACTTGGTAGCGGGAGCTGGATTTGAACCAACGACCTTCGGGTTATGAGCCCGACGAGCTACCAGACTGCTCCATCCCGCATCAACACAAACACTGCATACACCGAACTTAACTGGTTATTAAGTTTGGTGCGGAAGGGGGGACTTGAACCCCCACGCCCGAAAGCACTACCACCTCAAGGTAGCGTGTCTACCAATTCCACCACCACCGCAGTTTGTGGGACGCATTCTATTCCTTTCAATACAAAAAGGAAAGTCCTAAATCGACTTATTCAGCCGTTTTAGGTGCATTTGATGAAGTTTCAGGCGATGTTGCTGGCGCAGATGTCGTCGTTTGAACAGATTTCAAACTATAGGCATCTGTAGTTTGTTTCTTGGCAAACACAGCGAGTGTCAAACTGGTGACAAAAAACAGCGCTGTAAAAATCGCAGTCATACGAGTTAAAAAGTTGCCTGCGCCTGACGCACCAAATACGGTTGCAGCACCGCCACCACCAAAGGATGCGCCT
This sequence comes from Acinetobacter sp. 1000160, assembly GCF_000588715.1. Lineage (NCBI taxonomy): Bacteria > Pseudomonadati > Pseudomonadota > Gammaproteobacteria > Moraxellales > Moraxellaceae > Acinetobacter > Acinetobacter sp. 1000160. The sequence continues at coordinate 1,109 of NZ_JFWP02000020.1, forward strand.
GCTTCTGCACCTTTACCTTGTTGTACCAGAACCAAAGCAATAATCAAAATTGCTAGAATGATGTGGACAACGAGTATAAAACTATACATCTCTATTCCTCGTTATTTGCTTTGCGCAAATGCTTTTGCGATTTGGTAAAAAGATTGTGCATTTAAAGACGCACCGCCTACCAAAGCACCATTAATATCTGGACATGCCGCCAATTCAACCGCATTTTCAGCCTTCACACTACCACCGTACAAGATCGCAGTCGTGGCGCCAAATGCCGTAATCTGCTTTAAGCCTTCACGGATTTTTGCATGCATCGCCTGAGCATCTGCGGGTGACGCGGTTTTACCCGTCCCGATAGCCCAGATCGGTTCATACGCTACCACAATATTTTGCCATTGTTCAGCTTTTACCACCGCTGCAATGTCACAAATCTGTTGTAATACCACCTGCTCTGCTGCACCCTGCTCACGCTGTTCCAGAGTTTCACCGACACAATAAATCACGTTTAAACCTGCACTCAAGGCATTTTGCAGCTTGGCTTTTAATATTTCGACATTGTCACCGAATAACTCACGGCGCTCAGAATGTCCAATCAATACATATTCAATCTGGCTGTCTTTTAACAGTTCCGCACTGACTTCACCTGTGTAGGCACCCGTGCCAGCTACACGTGAAAGATCTTGAGCCACGGTATATACGGCTCTGGCTGCATCTTTTAACTGAGCCTGAACCCCAGTCAAGGCAATGCTGGTTGGTGCGACACCAATATGGCATTGCTCAGCAGCAATATTGTCCTGCTGTAATAACTGCTTAAATTCTTCTATTAGTTGGAAAGCATTCGCATGCATTGGATTCATCTTCCAATTGCCAACAACCCAAGGGGTAATGGTCGAATTCGACATCCTTCGCCCGCCTACTGTTAATTTTCAAAAATGCTGCATATTTTAC
>NZ_JFWP02000021.1:0-2047 GCF_000588715.1 Acinetobacter sp. 1000160
GGGTCGCGGGTTCGAGCCCCGTCCGCTGCGCCACTTTAAGATTGCAAGAATAGCTAGAGTTAAATAGATTAGAATTTATTTCTTTTATATTTAAACAAGTTTTAAAGCGATGCTTTAGATTTGTTACCTCGCTCAGGGCGCTTAGCTCAGTTGGTAGAGCGTCTGCCTTACAAGCAGAATGTCGGCGGTTCGATCCCGTCAGCGCCCACCATATATCTTCCCCAATCTCATATCATTGTAATCAATACAAAGTTATTTTATGATTAGCATCAATAATGATTCTAATACGAAGTACTTTATGAGAAATCCTTATCAACGCAAGGCTGCGTCGAAATCTCAAGCTACATCTGCCAATTCTTCACTTAAAGACACTTACCGTCAGTTTATTCAAAACATTATTATGCAACGTCACGTGATAGCGCTCTATCATGACGGCTGGGCTTTATGTTCAACACCATCAGGTCAGCATGCATTATCGGTATGGCAAAATAAAAGCTTGGCGAAATTACTGATTAAAGACAATTGGGCACAATACGAAATTCAGGAAGTACCCTTGTTGGCTTTTATTGAGAAGATGATTCCATTTTTAAAAGAAAATAATACCATCTTATCTTTGGATTTAACCCCTGAAGGGAATAACCTGCTGGTTAGCCCCGATGCTTTATTATTAGATATTAAGAACTTTTTATACCAGATTTACTTACAACGACCCGATGTATTTGCTGAGTTAAAACTGCCGTTACCGCGTGATATTCGTTTACATCAGCCAGCTTCATCCTCATTGGAATAGTAAAGGGCTCAATCAATATTCATTCAGCAGCCAGCCACTGGCATAAGCAAAATATTCTCTTAACCAGGCGTTATAGCGTGTTGCCAATGGTGTAGTCGCTCCGAGCAGGGTAATATTACGATAGCCTTGTTTTCTAGCAATGGCAGCAGCTCTTAAGGTGTGGAAATCACTGGTGACAATTGCAATCGGTTGCTGGATATTGATGTGTTGGGCTTGTAATAAAGTTTGACTATTTTTAAGGTTTAGTTCAGTGCTGGTGCTTTTATCTTCCAGAATGATTTGTGACTTAGGAATATGGTAGTGCTGCTGTAAATAACCAGACATCACCACAGCTTCGCTTTCGGTTTCACCATAATCTATCCCACCTGTCAGCACCAGTTTTGCATCAGGCTGCGCTAAAGCTACAGGAGCCGCACGATCCAATCGTTTTGCCAGCGTCGCAGAAGGTTGTCCATTTTCTACGCCACTGCCCAAAACAATAATGGCTTTTACCGGTGCAACAGGTTGTGTTTCCGTACGATTATCCGCAAGGTAATCAAAGAAATAGCCTAAGCTGACCAACCATGCCCAGAAACACAGCCAGCCAAAACGCCAGAGGCTATGCAGACGGAAGTGGTAGAAAAAGAAACGTTCAACATGATAATAAAAATAGGCATAAAGACAGAAAAACAGTCCGAGCAGTAGCGGGAGTACAGTACCAATATGAATCTTTTTAAAGGCAATCAGAATTGCGCCATCTAAGAACAGAACTGAACCGATAAGGGCTAAAGCAAGACGAATCCATAAACTTATTTGCATAATCTTAATTGTGTCGATTTGAACCGTGCTAAGTGTATGCAAAATTAAAAGAAAGGCAACACTGCGATTGTCTTATAAAAAAATGAGTGACTGGCACTCGTTTTTTTTAATGAGAAGGCTTAATACACATCTCGACGATAACGGCCTGCTTGACGTAATTCATCCAGTTTTTGTTCACCGAGAATATCTGTTAAAGCTTGGTCTACACCTGAGGCCATGCCTTCGATGCTACCACAGACATAAATCACCGCACCTTGCTCGACCCATTTTACTAACTCGTCGGCATTATTGCGCAGAATATCTTGTACATAGATACGCTGTTGCTGATCACGAGAGAAGGCCAGATCAAGTCGTTGCAATGTGCCCATATTTTTCCACGCTTCAATAGTTTCCTGATAGAAGAAATCATGTTCGCGTTGACGTTCACCAAAGATCAGCCAGTTGGCGGTGTAATTTTGG
>NZ_JFWP02000022.1:0-2047 GCF_000588715.1 Acinetobacter sp. 1000160
AGAAGTGAGCCAGTAGCAAAGGGAAGAGGGAGAGCATCTTGAATCGACAAGATGATAAAAAGGCGATGTTCGATATTATGCCGGCAGATACAGAATTCTCTGCTGTGAAACCATCATTATCACGTCGGCTCATTAATAAGACCTTGCAACATGCACAAGATGCAGTGGAATTTGCCAGTGATACCTCACGCAATATTGCCGGTGTGGCGGATGCGGCGCTGGATGCACTGGATCAGGTAACGCATCATACCAAGCGTGGTGTGGAAGGCATGCGCAATACGGTTCGGGACATGGTCTCGGAAACCAGTGAAGCGGCACGTCAGGTGGCGTTGGCGATGGCAAGGGCTTCTTTGGGCAAAAGTAGTCTGACCCTGTATTTGCCGGAAATGCTGCTGAATAACCAGATACGCAAGCGCATGGATCGCTCTGAAATTGATGATATTAAAATTGAATGCGGCAATGACCGTTTTCATATTGAACTGGATGGGCATTACCGTCGCTTTTTATACCGGCTTTCACTGGAATTTAATGTGTTGGAATGTCGGATCGGTCAGGAAAAATATTTACGCTTACGTCAGGTCGATGAACATCTGGATTTACAGATTCGTCATGGTGGAACCCTGACCAACTGGGCAGCGCGTCGTGTGGGCAATGCCAGTTTTGAACTGATCAATTCCTTACCAATTCCTTTTCTGATTAATCACCTGATTCGTGATGTGCCGGGCATCCAGAAAGAAGGGCATCGCTTATGGTATATCGATCTGGAAGAAGCGGGTTTTATCGACTTCATCAATAACCGCTCATGGATGGTCGATAAACTGTTAAGCCTGACTGATTTTAGTATTTTGCCGGGTTTGAATATCTTGCAGGAAAGTCGTGAACTGGTACAGCAACTGGTGGATCAGTTTGAGATTCGTGGTTTACGCGTGCAATCGGGCCGTCTGGAAGTGCAGGTCGGGATTGGCACGGATTACGAAAATAAAAGCAGATAAGAAAAAAGCCACTGTCAATGCAGTGGCTTTTTAGAATTTGGCGTCCCTACGGGGATTCGAACCCCGGTTACCGCCGTGAAAGGGCGATGTCCTAGGCCTCTAGACGATAGGGACTTATCGGAGGAGATTTACTTACAGAATATGAAACATATCGCGTGTAAGCCTAAATTCTCAGCAAGGATGATTCATCTTTGCCTTTCCTCGAATTTAGTGGCGTCCCTACGGGGATTCGAACCCCGGTTACCGCCGTGAAAGGGCGATGTCCTAGGCCTCTAGACGATAGGGACGTTTCAGAGGTGGGCGTATATTAGGGTGAATCGGGTGGGGTGTCAAACACTTTTCTCAAGAAAAATTAAAAAAACCAAACAAGTGTTTAAAAATAAAACATATCGAGGAATAAATAATCAAAAATAAGCAGTTAAGCTCAAAATATGAAAAAAAGGGCTTTACTCCAGATATAAAAAATGCAGCTTAAGCTGCATTTTTTATAGGAACGAATTATTGGCGATGACGATAGAAAATGTAATGGCTCACATAACATGCGGCAATAAACAGCAAGCAACCAATAAAACCTGCTTGCATTTCCGGATCGGCTGCCATACTCAGCCCTGTAATCAAACAGAAGATAAAACCCAAGATTGGGACGATCGGGTAAAGCGGCGCAGCAAATTTTAAATCTTTTGCAGTATGTCCGGCCTTGTACCATTGACGTCTGAAGTTAAATTGACTCCAGCAGATACTCATCCACACGATCACCATGGTGAATGCAGCCACCCCAAGTAAATTCTTGAAAATAGTCTCAGGTGCAAAGTGTTCTGATAACAACCCTGGAATTGCACCAAACATGGTGACGACCAGTGCAATGATAGGCGTACCACTCTTTGACAAGCGAGAGAAAACGCTGGGTAGCTGACGCTGATCGGACAAAGACCACATCATACGTGATGCCGCATACAGGCCTGAGTTGGCCGCTGAAAGCAGTGCGGTGATAATCACGAAGCGGATAATATCGTCGGCATAAGGAATACCGATGTAATTAAACACGGTCACGAACG
>NZ_JFWP02000023.1:0-2047 GCF_000588715.1 Acinetobacter sp. 1000160
AATATTCAACCAGTGCCTTCTGGAAAGATGTACAGAAATTCAATGCTTCTGCGATCGGTTATGTCGGTGAACTATGCCGTTACCTGATTGATGCACCAGCAACTGAACTGGACCGTGCGCATCGCGTGACTAAAATGATTGGCAATGGCATGCGCCCAAATATCTGGGGCAAGTTTAAAGAGCGTTTCGGGGTTGAAGAAGTGCTTGAACTGTATGCGTCAAGCGAAGGTAATGTCGGTTTCAGCAATATCTTTAACTTTGACAATACCGTCGGCTTCTCTCCTACGCCTTATGCCATCGTTGAGTTCGATAAAGAAAAGAACGAACTGGTCCGCGACAAAAAAGGCTATTGCAAGAAAGTCAAAACCGGTGAAGTTGGCCTGTTAATTGGCAAGATCACCAGCCGCTCACCTTTTGATGGTTATACCGACCCTGAAAAGAACAAGTCTGTGATCATGAAAGATGTGTTCACTCAAGGCGACTCATACTTCAATACCGGTGACCTGGTCCGTGATATCGGCTTCCGTCATGCCCAGTTTGTGGACCGCCTCGGCGACACCTTCCGCTGGAAAGGTGAAAACGTATCGACCACTGAAGTTGAAAACATGGTCTGTGAGTATGAAAAAATCGCAGAAGCCGTGGTTTATGGCGTAGAAATTCCAAATACCAATGGCCGTGCTGGTATGGCAGCCATCACCTTGGTGGATGGTGCAGCGCTGAATGATGCAGATTTAAGCGAAATGGTGAATGTATTTAAAAAATGTTTACCTTCCTATGCCATTCCGGTGTTCTTGCGCGTTCAGGAAAAGGTTGAAACCACCGGTACATTCAAATACCAGAAAAATAAACTGAAAGAAGATTCGTTCGATCCGAGCAAAACCTCTGAACGTTTACTGGTGTTATTGCCTGGTGCAAGCAGCTATTGTGATGTAAATACTGAGATCTTTGACAATATTCAAAGCTATAAATACCGTTTCTAGTTTATTTTTTAGCTAAATAAGAGGAAATCGTGCTTTTTATAAACAATCATGCACATGTTTTTAAATTTCCTCTTGTGTTAGCTGAATAACTTGCTAGAATACGCAACATCAAAACGAAGACGCATTTAGAACTCATTAGTTTTTCTTGCGAAGCCAGTTGAAATACTTGCTTAGGGTCGTTAGCTCAGTTGGTAGAGCAGCGGACTTTTAATCCGTTGGTCCCGCGTTCGAGTCGCGGACGACCCACCATCTAATGTTTTGAGAGTTTGTGAAATGTATTTTACAAACGCCTGTAAGAGGTTAAGCTACAGAAAATCATAGATTTTCTCTTACGCTCAGGTAAAACGTTGTTTTACTTCTCCTCGCTCAGGGTCGTTAGCTCAGTTGGTAGAGCAGCGGACTTTTAATCCGTTGGTCCCGCGTTCGAGTCGCGGACGACCCACCAGATTCGAAAAAGCCTCATCATTTGATGAGGCTTTTTTATTTTGTCATCGATATCTTTCCAAACGATGACAAAAACCAAAACTAGTGCTTTAAGCCTCCCTGCTCAAAGCACACATAATTTTTAAATTATAAAAATCTTTCCAGCACCGAATTTAAAAAGATATGTCCCTGCTCGGTACAGGCAATTCTGTTCTGATCAGCAATGAGAAGTTTTTTCTCACGCAAGTCATGCAATGTCTCATTCAAATCTTGCAACGCAAGTCCTGTGCGCTGGGTATACGACTCGGTCGCTACACCTTCATTTAAACGCAATGCGTTCATCATAAATTCAAAAGGCAATTCATCTGCTTCAATGCGTTTCATTTGCACATGTTCAGCAGGGACTTTGGCTAAATAATCTTTAGGTAAACGGGTTTTCTGGAAACGGTAAATCCCGTCAGGACGCGTGACCTTGCCATGCGCACCGGCTCCAATCGCCAGATAATCACCAAATTGCCAATAATTCAGATTATGTGCCGATGGCTTTTCCTTACGCCAGGCCGAAACTTCATAATTGACATAACCATTGGCTTTTAAATACGCCTCACCTTTCTCCTGAATCTGCTCTAGGACCTCATCTTGCG
>NZ_JFWP02000024.1:0-2047 GCF_000588715.1 Acinetobacter sp. 1000160
TGCAAATAGCTCACCAGAAACTCGTAGTGTTCGCGGTGCGAATGAGCTCAGAATTGCACTTTATCGCCCACAGCCGAATAAGCTGATTGTGTTGGTGGCTCAGGACAATTTAGTGAAGGGGGCAGCGGGTCAGGCGATTCAAAATATGAATCTCATGTTCGGTTTCGATGAGGCTGCTGGCTTAGAAGGCATTGGTTTATTACCATAAAAAACGCTTTTTTACTTCACACACATTTAAATTTCGATTTTAATGTGTGCTTTGATGCAAATCATAACGATAGAGATGATGATGGAAAACGTTGAACCGACTACTTCACCAGACAGTTCCGTTGAAAAAAATAAGTTTTTAAAAACGAATTTACCTTTGATTATTGGTGCTACCGTTCTGATCGGTAGTAGTTTTATGCTGGGTTATACTGTCGGACACCGTCAGGGTTTAACCGTTGTTGGTTACGATGCTGATGCGGAACAATTGGTCGATGTTGTCCAGAAACAGAAGACCGCTTTGGATGCTGTGAGTAAGAGCTTAAATGCGGCTGTACAAGAGCGTGATATGGCAGTAGGCAACGCAGATGATCTATTCAAATCTGTGAATCAGGCCAATGCGGACAAAGCCCAGTTTGAGGGAATGAATGCGATTTATCGTGAAATCCTCAGACAACGTGGTGGTGTAAGTTTAACGATTCAAAATATGGCAATTAAGTCATTACCTGAAAATGCGTATGAATATCAGATTGATCTTGTTCAGGTCAGCCCGAACAAACGCCGTGCTTCAGGTTCAGTCGAATTACGTCTAATTAAGGATACTGAAGTTCTAATCGTACCTTTAGAAGATAAAAACTTCAACTTTGAGGATTTTGAGCGTTTAACTGGCCGCTGGACCATGCCAAAAGGCTTTACGCCGCAATTTATTGAAGTGCGCTTAACTGGATCAGGTACACCGATCATTAAACGTTTTAGCTGGCAACGTGGTAAGCCTGTGGATGTAAGTTCTGCCTTTGTGTCAGAAATTCCTCAAGCCGAAGCGAATGCTCAATAATTTTTTAGATTAAGAACTGGATATGCGAAGATACAAGCGTCAAATGAATTTAAGTGAAGTGAAAAACTCTTTTCATCAATCAGGTTATGTCGATTGGCACTTAAATCCACGTTTAAGTGATTCGCAGGAAGATCATGAAGGTGAAGTGGTTGTACAGACAGCCCCACCTGAATTAAAGCGTCCGCCATTATATGCGGTGGTTTTAATGAATGATGATTACACTCCAATGGATTTTGTCATTGAAGTTCTACAAAGTTATTTTGGTATGGACTTTGATCAGGCCAGTCAGGTGATGCTGACTGTTCATTATGAAGGTAAGGGAACAGCAGGCATTTATCCAAGAGATATCGCTGAAACCAAAGCCAATCAGGTGAATAACTATGCCCGCGCGCAAGGTCATCCATTGTTATGCCAGATCGAACCTGAGCAGCGTTAAGAAAAGCAACGCTTTTTAGCTGCGCAAGACGAACAGCTATGCTGTGAGTGAAGGCGTTAAGAAAAGCGAAGCACTTGCGGAATTCCATTCCTCATGCGCAAGGCCTTGCGCCATGTTATGGCTCATATGTTGCGAGTGAAAGCGCTAAGAAAAGCGAAGCTTTGTTCCGAGTGCAAGACCTTGCCATTATGGCTCATATACTGTGAATCAAAGCATTAAAACTAATTCTTATTCTATAAAATCCCTAGCAAAAACTCTTGAGAAGTCTCTATGCTTCTCAGGAATTTCGCGCATGATGATTATATTGAGATTTAGTATTCATCCTTAAATTGTTAAATCATATTGGCTTGATTTTTATGAACCCTAATTAACATTTGAAAAATTCACTTTAACTACATTATTCTGATATTTATTAAGTAAATTATCATATTTGCTGAATATTTAATCAAATTGGTGGGTTTTATCCACTTTGTAATTGAATTTTTACAACAATACTTTGTTTTGAAACTTGACCAAGATAGTCAACTAATGCTAACAGTAGAATATGAAGCAAAGAGACTTGTAGATGTATA
>NZ_JFWP02000025.1:0-2047 GCF_000588715.1 Acinetobacter sp. 1000160
CATGCTTTTTTATTTTTCGGGCTTTTAAACGATTTGCCGCCCTACTCTCAGCAAGACTGGAAAGGTCACCCGCATCGGCTGCCGGATCAGCAGGATATCCTGTAAATCGGATAAAGCACTGATCTGCATTTGAACTTGATAATGTTGGACTGCAGACCAAGTATTGAGATAATCCCACAACTGCTGTCCTGTCCAGCATAATTCAATCTGAAACTGCGGCATCGGAATGTCTTGAAAAGGAAATGGGATCGTTTGATAAAGCTCATCAATATAGCGCCGCTCTGCATCCCAGAAGCCGTTTAAGGTCTGGTGGTAGAGCTGTTGCAGCCGGTCATTTAACAACGCATCCTCAAGCGTTAACAGGCCATAACCAATCACTGCAATCACGCCTTCTGGTTTGAGGGTTCGTTTCACTTGTGCGTAGAATTTTTCAAAGTCAAACCAGTGAATCGCCTGCGCAACGGTAATCAGGTCAAAATACTGATCGGGGAAACTGCATTGTTCCGCGGCTTGCTGTAAATAGCTGACATTACGCAAGGCTGGCGCCTGATCAAGCTGGTTCTGACTCAGGTCAGTTGCGATCACCTGTTGAAAATACGGCGCAATCAGGCGGGTTAATTGCCCTGAACCTGCGCCACAGTCCCATGCACGGTCGAAACCCTTGAGCTGCTGAATTAAGCTGTCTATAAGCGATTGTGGATAAGTCGGTCGTGCCTGTTGATAAAGTTCACTTTGCGCCGAAAACAGATCTTTCATGCAATGTTATTCTTCAATTCTTCTACTTGGTTTCAATATAACAAACTATTGGTGCAATAAAAAAAGCCCCAAACTTTCGTTTGAGGCTTTTTGAATATGGTGGCGAGACCCAGGATCGAACTGGGGACACACGGATTTTCAATCCGTTGCTCTACCTACTGAGCTATCACGCCAATGGGGTGTATTAAGCCGTATCTCGGCGCAATAGTCAATAATTATCATGAGCTTTTGATTTGATTGCCCATTTTTCACGCAATCAATTTTAAGGCAAAAAAAATCCCTGATGGGATCAGGGATTGAAAATACAAATTTATGGTGGCGAGACCCAGGATCGAACTGGGGACACACGGATTTTCAATCCGTTGCTCTACCTACTGAGCTATCACGCCAAAGTGGGCGTATTAAACAATGTTTGTCTAAGCCCGTCAAGCAAATTTGTGGATTTTTCGTTTAAGCGCTTAATTTTGCTGCAAAGTATGGTTTTAAGACCAGCTGTTTAGATTTTACCGAGATGCGACAGGCAACGATGGATCGCCCCGCAACCCGGTTCAAACTGTTGTACGCCCTGCGCTTCTTCCATGCGGCAGACCTCTTCAACCAGACGTTCTGCCACACCGCGGCCACGATTGGCGGGATGCACCACAATATATTCCAGAACACGGCTTTCACCTTGTCCTGTCGCCCAAATTGCACCTATAATTTTGGTGTTAAATTCAGCAGTGTAAACTGTGGTATATTGCTGTAGATTTTGTTCAAGTTGTTCCATTGCATCTTGCCCGTCGCCAAACTCTGGGCTGGTATCGTAAAGTCGCTCGAGCTGAGTACGAATTCCTGAATCTTCCAGAGAACTGTAAGCATGTACGGTAATAGGCATTGATTAACCCTCCTGAGCAAACTATGATGCTGTCACTTTTTCGTCACAGCGAAACTATTGGTTTTTAATTCAATCATTTTTGACGTTTTTTGAGGAACGTGTCCATGACGCAACGTATCAGTGAAGTGGTAAGAAATACCAACGAAACAAAAATTCGAGTTCGTCTCAATCTCGATGGTACTGGTCAAGGCACACTCAACACTGGAGTTCCATTTTTAGACCATATGATTGATCAAATCAAGCGTCATGGTCTATTTGATATCGATATTCATTGCGATGGCGATCTGGAAATCGATGACCATCATACCGTCGAAGACTGCGGCATCACATTAGGACAGGCCTTTGCGCAAGCCTTAGGTGATAAGAAAGGCTTACGTCGTTATGGTCATTTTTATTCACCTTTAGACGAAGCATTGT
>NZ_JFWP02000026.1:0-1762 GCF_000588715.1 Acinetobacter sp. 1000160
GTCGTGCTGTTGTCCGGACCAGTGGTATCGACTGTATAGACTTGCGTGTCAGTCACTGTGCTGCTGTTACCTGCTGCATCGGTGAAGGTCGCTGTGGCATCAATGGTTTTATCACCATCGGCCAACAGGTCACTACCTGCCACATCAGCTGTCCAGTTACCAGTTGCTGCATCTACAGTTGCAGTGTAAGTCACACCATTGATAACTAAAGTCACCACTGTGCTTGCTGCATCTGCCGGGATACCAGTTAAGGTACCTGTTACTGTTACTGTGCCCGCTGATTCTGCTGCGTTGAGGACGTTGTCCGCAGTCACCGCATCAATCGCAAGGGTTGCACCCGCTGGATTTGGTGGGGTCGCATCGACGGTTTCTGTACCTGGTACAGACGGGTTGCCTGCAGGGTCGGTGGCAATCGCAGTGATGGTATCACCATCCACCAGACCGCCTGGGTTTGGTACAGTCCACTCGCCTGTCACCGGATCAGTCACCACATCAACGGTGCTGCCATCCGGGAAGGTCACAGTCACGGTTGAACCTGGTTCTGCCGTACCGGTGATTGGATCAGTACCATTGACCGGATCAATCTCTGGAGCATTCGGTGCAGTGACATCCACGTTATAGACTTGGGTGTCAGTCACGCTGCTGCTGTTACCTGCTGCATCAGTGAAGGTGGCTGTAGCATCGATGGTTTTATCGCCATCGGCCAACAGGTCACTACCTGCTACATCGGCTGTCCAGTTACCTGTTGCTGCATCTACAGTTGCAGTGTAAGTCACGCCATTGATAACTAAAGTCACCACTGTGCTTGCTGCGTCTGCTGGGATACCGGTTAAGGTACCTGTCACTGTTACTGTGCCAGCTGATTCTGCTGCGTTAAGGACGTTGTCCGCAGTCACCGCATCAATCGCAAGGGTTGCACCCGCTGGATTTGGTGGGGTCGCATCGACGGTTTCTGTACCTGGTACAGACGGGTTACCTGCAGGGTCGGTGGCAATCGCAGTGATGGTATCACCATCCACCAGACCGCCTGGGTTTGGTACAGTCCATTCACCTGTTACAGGATCAGTCACCACATCAACGGTGCTGCCATCCGGGAAGGTCACCGTCACGGTTGAACCTGGTTCTGCCGTACCGGTGATTGGATCGGTACCATTGACCGGATCAATCTCTGGGGCATTCGGTGCAGTCACATCCACGTTATAGACTTGGGTGTCAGTCACGCTGCTGCTGTTACCTGCTGCATCGGTGAAGGTCGCTGTGGCATCAATGGTCTTGTCGCCATCGGCCAACAGGTCACTACCTGCCACATCCGCTGTCCAGTTACCTGTTGCTGCATCTACAGTTGCAGTATACGTCACGCCATTGATAAGCAGTGTCACCACTGTGGTGGCTGCATCTGCAGGGATACCAGTTAAGGTACCTGTCACCGTAATGGTTGTGGTTGATTCAGCTACATTCAACACGTTGTCCGCAGTCACCGCATCAATCGCAAGGGTTGCACCCGCTGGATTTGGTGGAGTGATGTCTACAGTCTCTGTACCTGGTACAGACGGGTTACCTGCAGGGTCGGTTGCAATCGCAGTGATGGTATCACCATCCACCAGACCGCCTGGGTTTGGTACAGTCCATTCACCTGTTACAGGATCAGTCACCACATCAACGGTGCTGCCATCCGGGAAGGTCACAGTCACGGTTGAACCTGGTTCTGCCGTACCGGTGATTGGATCGGTACCATTGACCGGATCAATCTCTGGGGCATTCG
>NZ_JFWP02000027.1:0-1532 GCF_000588715.1 Acinetobacter sp. 1000160
ATCAGTAAAGCCATGGCACCTGTTGCAGCAGAAATCATGGCCGGACGACCGCCGACAAATGAAATCACCACCGCAATACAGAAAGAAGCATACAGGCCAATTTTTGGATCGACACCCGCAATAATGGAAAATGCAATCGCTTCTGGAATAAGTGCCAGACCGACCACAAGCCCGGACAAAATATCCCCGCGAATATTGGAGAACCACTGTTCCCGAACATTGGATAACATAGAAATAGCCTATTGGTATATTTTTAAATAAAGGCCAGTGATGTGATATATACATGCACACGACTACACCACATCACTAGTCAAAGTGATGAGTTAATTTTCAAGCAAGAGAAATCAACTAGGGTGGCGTAAGCTGCATAAGATGAATGAACAGATCAGAATGAATTGTGGCGCTAGCCTAACATAGGGATAAAATGATGTCTAACCGTATCTTCACGTCCTTCAATGACCACCTTCCGTCTATTTAAGCAAAAAAATACCGCCTATAAAGACGGTACGCTGCAGTCCAGCGATTGCAGAAGTATGAGGGGTTCGGAGCCTCATACTTCTTTAGCACAACTTGTTTAACTCATTGAATGTTGTTTGAACTCTTCGCTTTTAAAATAGGAGACCAATTCGTCATAGCAATCCTCTGGCTGCGGACGAACCGGTTTCTGAATTTCATAATGAACCGTAAATTCAGGTGGAATATTTTCCAGAATTGGAGGAAGTTTTTTCTTACCGCCAATGGTGATTCTTTCAATAAAACCTGCTAACCATAAAATGAATTCATCCCGATGTTGATGATGTGGCACTAGGCTAACATCAATATTCAGGGCATCTTCACGTAGCGGCTTTTGGAAACCTTCCTGAAAATCGATATACTGGTACAGCAATTTCATTTCTGTCCCCTTGATTTCCTCGCGCACTTCTTTAATTAAAAAATTTAAATACTCAACAGGTTTTTGCGTAAATTTTTTTTCATCTTTAAACTTGTTATACACTTTTTCCGCTATACGCAAATATTGTGGCATTTGTTATCTCCTCCATATTTTCTACACAGGGTAAATTATGGAGATATCCTAGTTATCATTTGTAATGATTGTTTAGTTTTATTTTTACTATGTAACTGTAATGTATAAGGAAAATCCTGAGCGGCTGACTCAGGATTCGGCTAGAACCACACTTTAAACAGTGACTCTTTTAACACTTTTGGATCTTTATGATATCGGTTAGGTTATTTCCGCTTTCCTGTTCTTTATGTTGATAAACAATTTGTAATATTTGCTGACTTTCTAAATTTTTTAGAAAATGAAGAATATTTTGCATCTCATCGATGCCATAGCCGTATCCGATGAATAAAAACTCACCTATACCCAGCCGGGTTATACTCTGTTCAAGCTTTTGTATATTATTCATTATCCTCTCCAATCCATAAACCAGCTTTATTTATATAATAGGACAAAGAGATCAATTAAAAATACGGCTTTTTTATTTTTTTAAAAAATCCTATTTAAATATAATAATTAAGAAGGGGAACTT
>NZ_JFWP02000028.1:0-1241 GCF_000588715.1 Acinetobacter sp. 1000160
GTACCATTGACCGGATCAATCTCTGGGGCATTCGGTGCAGTCACGTCAACAGTGAAGCTTTGGGTATCAGTGATTGTGCTGCTGTTACCTGCTGCATCGGTGAAGGTCGCTGTGGCATCAATGGTTTTATCGCCATCGGCCAACAGGTCGCTACCTGCGACATCGGCTGTCCAGTTACCTGTTGCTGCATCTACAGTTGCAGTGTAAGTCACGCCATTGATAACTAAAGTCACCACTGTGGTAGCTGCATCTGCAGGGATACCGGTCAAGGTACCTGTCACTGTCACTGTGCCAGCTGATTCTGCTGCGTTGAGGACGTTGTCCGCAGTTACCGCATCAATCGCAAGGGTTGCACCCGCTGGATTTGGTGGGGTCGCATCGACGGTTTCTGTACCTGGTACAGACGGGTTGCCTGCAGGGTCGGTTGCAATCGCAGTGATGGTATCACCATCCACCAGACCGCCTGGGTTTGGTACAGTCCATTCGCCTGTTACCGGATCAGTCACCACATCAACGGTGCTGCCATCCGGGAAGGTCACAGTCACGGTTGAACCTGGTTCTGCCGTACCGGTGATTGGATCGGTACCATTGACCGGATCAATCTCTGGGGCATTCGGTGCAGTGACATCCACGTTATAGACTTGGGTGTCAGTCACGCTGCTGCTGTTACCTGCTGCATCGGTGAAGGTCGCTGTGGCATCAATGGTTTTATCGCCATCGGCCAACAGGTCGCTACCTGCGACATCGGCTGTCCAGTTACCTGTTGCTGCATCTACAGTTGCAGTGTAAGTCACGCCATTGATAACTAAAGTCACCACTGTGCTTGCTGCGTCTGCTGGGATACCGGTTAAGGTACCTGTGATGGTCACTGTGCCAGCTGATTCTGCTGCGTTAATAACGTTGTCTGCTGTTACTGGCGCAACAGTCAGTGTGCTACCAGTGGTATCTGGTGCAGTGGTATCCACAACATAGCTGTGATCTGCACTGACCGGACCTGTACCTGTTACATTCACGGTCACTTCAATGGTGCTGTCTGCATCTGCAGTCAACTCGCTACCTGGAACGGTCACGCTCCATGTACCATCCGCCTGTACCGTGGTGTTGTAATTGTTGCCGTTGACCACAACCGTCACTGCATCACCTGCAGTGAAGTCGCCTACAACCGCACCACTGACCGTTTGGTCCACACCCGCTTCTGCTGCGTTAACGGTGTTATCGCCTGCAATCGGGTTGATCACCAC
>NZ_JFWP02000029.1:0-1181 GCF_000588715.1 Acinetobacter sp. 1000160
CTCTGTACACGACAAATTTCACAGAACCCTTATCCTATCAGGGTTCTGCCTTCTTAAAATTGCCAAAATTTCCTTAAACTCTTCTTTTTTCCCAAAACCAATTAAACGCTGAATCGCCATTTGAACATAGTCTAAACCATAGCGAAATAAACTCATTGAGAGTCGTCCATGCTTCTTTATTTTTATCGCTTTTTTTTGATCATGTTGCCATTCACCCGTTAAGTAACACCAACAGAAGCTTATAGCTAACACCGCAATCAATTTTTTCACTCGTCTAGGGTCTGTCAAGCGCGTATTTTCAAGATTAAACCCGCGTCCTTTGAGACAACTGAATAAGGTTTCAATTTCCCAGCGTAATGCATAATCCTGAATAGCATTGGCATTAAACTGAGGAGAAACGACGAGTAAAAGCTCTCCATTTTCTAACTGTAGTGCACTTATATATAGTTTCACCCGACCAACCAAAATCCGTCGTTTACGACATTCAATTTGACCAACTTTAAGATGGCGAAATAAATCACTAATTTTATGATTCTTTCCTAAATGATTGGTGACAATGAAGTTTTTTTAACACGAATGCAGAAGTTGATGTCTTGTTCAATTAACCATGTAAACCACTGCTCACCGATAAACTCTCTGTCTGCGAACACATTCACAATACGGTCTTTACCAAAAATGGCTATAAAGCGTTGAATCAAAGCAATACGCTCTTTCGTATCTGAATTTCCACGTTTATTAAGCAATGTCCAAAGGATAGGTATCGCTATTCCACGATAAACGATTGCGAGCATCAGGATATTAATATTTCGTTTTCCCCATTTCCAATTGGTTCTATCTAAAGTCAGTTGCACTTGGTCGAATGAAAACATATTGAAAATCAACTGAGAAATTTGACGATAATCAAAATACTGACCTGCAAAGAAGCGCTGCATACGTCGATAAAATGATTGTGGTAAGCACTTGATGGGCAAGGCTTTAGATGCAGAAGAAAGATTACATGTTTGCTTTAAAATAATCACAAGCATGATGAGCGCAAAGCACTTTAAATGTGACTTGTTCCATTTTAGATATTTGTTTAAGATAAGATATAACTCATTGAGATGTGTCATAGTATTCGTCGTTAGAAAACAATTATTATGACATTATTTCAATGAGTTATCTATTTTTATCGTGTACAGAGA
>NZ_JFWP02000030.1:0-774 GCF_000588715.1 Acinetobacter sp. 1000160
CCACCGATAATGTCAGTGATTGAGCCTAAAGGCCCGCCGTCACCGCCACCGATACCGCCCGTAATACCGCCGATGATGTCTGTGATTGAACCGAGAGGACTGCCTTCACCACCACCGATACCACCGGTAATGCCACCGATGATGCCTGTGATTGCACCTAAAGGACCGCCTTCACCACCACCGATACCACCAGTAATGCCACCGATAATGTCAGTGATTGCACCTAAAGGACCGCCTTCGCCACCACCGATACCACCGGTAATGCCACCGATGATGTCAGTGATCGAACCTAAAGGACCGCCTTCGCCACCACCGATACCACCGGTAATGCCACCGATGATGTCAGTGATCGAACCTAAAGGACCGCCTTCGCCACCACCGATACCACCGGTAATGCCACCGATGATGTCAGTGATCGAACCTAAAGGACCGCCTTCGCCACCACCGATACCACCGGTAATGCCACCGATGATGTCAGTGATCGAACCTAAAGGACCGCCTTCGCCACCACCGATACCACCGGTAATGCCACCGATGATGTCAGTGATCGAACCTAAAGGACCGCCTTCGCCACCACCGATACCACCG
This sequence comes from Acinetobacter sp. 1000160, assembly GCF_000588715.1. Taxonomy (NCBI): domain Bacteria; kingdom Pseudomonadati; phylum Pseudomonadota; class Gammaproteobacteria; order Moraxellales; family Moraxellaceae; genus Acinetobacter; species Acinetobacter sp. 1000160. The sequence continues at coordinate 589 of NZ_JFWP02000030.1, forward strand.
GTAATGCCACCGATGATGTCAGTGATCGAACCTAAAGGACCGCCTTCACCACCACCGATACCACCCGTAATGCCACCGATAATGCCTGTGATAGCACCTAACGGACCGCCTTCACCGCCACCGATACCACCCGTGATGCCACCGATGATGCCTGTAATTGCGCCTAGAGGGCCGCCGTCACCACCG
>NZ_JFWP02000031.1:0-678 GCF_000588715.1 Acinetobacter sp. 1000160
TCTGGATATTGAAGGACAAACCCGTGAAGTGCTTGCCACCATCGAACAGTTACTGGCTTCAGCAGGAACCGATAAATCTCGCTTGCTCTCTGCGCAACTGTTTTTAAAAAATCTTTCAGACTTCCCTGTGGTGAATACTATCTGGATTGACTGGTTAAAAGGTTATGTTGCGCCTTCACGTGCCACTATTCAGGCAGATCTGGTCAATCCAAAGTGGTTGATCGAAATTGCGGTTGTTGCAGCACAAAAATAAAGCGATCCGCTTTATTTTTGCTTAAAAAATATAAAAAAAGAAGAAAAGTAACGTATTTGCAGTAGATAAAACGTAGTGAGATACGTATTTTCTTGCAATTAAAAATGAGTCAGCCCGCAGGAATGGACGGCTAGTAATAGCACAACAATAACAGGCTGGCTCATGAGGGAAACGTAAAAAGGAACTTTTGGTTATGACGGTTACACATCAACAGTCAGAAGGCGAACAGTCGCCCCATGACTTGCAGCGCAAACTCTCCAATCGCCATTTGCAACTGATTGCAATTGGCGGTGCCATCGGTACGGGCCTGTTCATGGGCTCAGGAAAAACTATTTCACTGGCAGGCCCATCGATTCTGTTTATTTACATGATTATCGGCGGGGTGTTTTTTTTTTTTTTTTGAGCACACCGGGGGGTGTTTCTGG
>NZ_JFWP02000032.1:0-670 GCF_000588715.1 Acinetobacter sp. 1000160
TGTGACTGACACCCAAGTCTATAACGTGGATGTCACTGCACCGAATGCCCCAGAGATTGATCCGGTCAATGGTACCGATCCAATCACCGGTACGGCAGAACCAGGTTCAACCGTGACTGTGACCTTCCCGGATGGCAGCACCGTTGATGTGGTGACTGATCCAGTAACAGGCGAATGGACTGTACCAAACCCGGGCGGTCTGGTGGATGGGGATACCATCACTGCGATTGCAACCGACCCTGCAGGTAACCCGTCTGTACCAGGTACAGAGACTGTAGACATCACTCCACCAAATCCAGCGGGTGCAACCCTTGCGATTGATGCAGTGACTGCGGACAACGTGTTGAATGCAGCAGAATCTACTGGCACCGTGACAGTGACAGGTACCTTGACTGGTATCCCTGCAGATGCAGCAAGCACAGTGGTGACTTTAGTCATCAATGGCGTGACTTACACTGCAACCGTAGATGCAGCGACAGGTAACTGGACAGCTGATGTGGCAGGTAGCGACCTGTTGGCCGATGGCGATAAAACCATTGATGCCACAGCGACCTTCACCGATGCAGCAGGTAACAGCAGCAGCGTGACTGACACCCAAGTCTATAACGTGGATGTCACTGCACCGAATGCCCCAGAGATTGATCCGGTCAATGGTACCGATCCAATCACC
>NZ_JFWP02000033.1:0-625 GCF_000588715.1 Acinetobacter sp. 1000160
CACACCAGTGGTGGTGATCAACCCGATTGCAGGCGATAACACCGTTAACGCAGCAGAAGCGGGTGTGGATCAAACGGTCAGTGGTGCGGTTGTAGGTGACTTCACTGCAGGTGATGCAGTGACAGTTGTGGTCAACGGCAACAATTACAACACCACCGTACAGGCGGATGGTACATGGAGCGTGACCGTTCCAGGTAGCGATTTGACTGCAGATGCAGACAGCACCATTGAAGTGACCGTGAATGTAACGGGTACAGGTCCGGTCAGTGCAGATCACAGCTATGTTGTGGATACCACTGCACCAGATACGACGGGTAGCACACTGACTGTTGCGCCAGTAACAGCAGACAACGTTATTAACGCAGCAGAATCTACTGGCACAGTAACAGTAACAGGTACCTTAACCGGTATCCCTGCAGATGCAGCCACCACAGTGGTGACACTCCTCATCAATGGCGTGACTTACACTGCAACCGTAGATGCAGCGACAGGTAACTGGACAGCTGATGTGGCAGGTAGTGACCTGTTGGCCGATGGCGATAAAACCATTGATGCCACAGCGACCTTCACCGATGCAGCAGGTAACAGCAGCAGCGTGACTGACACCCAAGTCTATAACGTGGAT
>NZ_JFWP02000034.1:0-572 GCF_000588715.1 Acinetobacter sp. 1000160
TAGCTCAGTTGGTAGAGCGTCTGCCTTACAAGCAGAATGTCGGCGGTTCGATCCCGTCAGCGCCCACCAAGCCTTTACGTTAAGACTCAAGTGCAGCGGTAGTTCAGTTGGTTAGAATACCGGCCTGTCACGCCGGGGGTCGCGGGTTCGAGCCCCGTCCGCTGCGCCACTTAAGTTTTAATAGTCGTTTGCTATGATTGCAAAATTATCGTGCAGCGGTAGTTCAGTTGGTTAGAATATCGGCCTGTCACGCCGAGGGTCGCGGGTTCGAGCCCCGTCCGCTGCGCCATTCTCTTGATTCCCTGTTCAAGAGGGTGATAATGTAAGACACTACGCACTCCGTTTGTCTTGCGTCATAAAAATTGATATTCAATCAATTTTTATTCCTCAGGGCGCTTAGCTCAGTTGGTAGAGCGTCTGCCTTACAAGCAGAATGTCGGCGGTTCGATCCCGTCAGCGCCCACCATAATTTGTGACATTTACTTCTCTATGGAAGTAATACAGTGCAGCGGTAGTTCAGTTGGTTAGAATATCGGCCTGTCACGCCGAGGGTCGCGGGTTCGAGCCCCGTC
>NZ_JFWP02000035.1:0-567 GCF_000588715.1 Acinetobacter sp. 1000160
GCGACATAAACCACCTAATTAATTTAAAGGGTTTATGGAGTATATAAAATTGTCATACCATCATCTTAACTTTGAAGATCGTACTGCATTAATGCTTGAGTCAAGAAAAGAAGGCTTTTCAGCCAGAAAATTTGCTGAACTCATTAAAAGACATCCTAGTACGATCTATCGTGAGCTTAAAAGAAATAGCATCAATGACGTTTATCAAGCTCGATATGCTTCTGATAACACCTTCGCTAGACGTAGACGTGGTCACAGAAAACTCAAAATCGATTCAATCCTCTGGAAATTTATTGTTGAAGCGATCCGTTGTTTATGGTCTCCTCAGCAAATAGCAAAGCGTTTAAAGACATTTCCTGATTTGGATCAAACAATGAATGTAAGCCATACAACGATTTATTCAACGATACGCGCATTACCAAAGGGTGAGTTGAAAAAAGACTTATTATCCTGTCTGCGTCATGAAAATAAAAAGCGAAAAGCTAACGGTGAACCTAAAAAAGATTCTATATTACAGGATATTAAAACTATTCATGAGCGCCCAGCCGAAGTTCAAGAAAGAAAAAT